>MEED01000026.1 GCA_001724855.1 Lautropia sp. SCN 69-89 | reverse complement strand
CATCGTCTCGCGGTCGCGGATCTCGCCGATCATGATCACGTCGGGCGCCTGGCGCAGCGTGTTCTTCAGCGCCACCTCCCAGCTCTCGGTGTCCACGCCGACCTCGCGGTGCGTGACGATGCAGTTGCGGTGCGGATGCACGAACTCCACCGGATCCTCGATCGTCACGATGTGACCGTGCGACATCTCGTTGCGGTGACCGACCACGGCTGCCAGCGTGTTCGACTTGCCCGATCCCGTTGCGCCGACGACGATGATCATGCCGCGCTTGGTGAGTGCGAGCTCCTTGAGCACTGACGGCAGCTGCAGTTGCTCGAAGGTGGGAATCTCGGTGTTGATCGTCCGCAGCACGATGCCGACCCGGTTCTGCTGCATGAACGCGTTCACGCGGAACCTTCCGATCCCGCCCGGGCTGATCGCGAAGTTCACCTCCTTGTGGGCCTCGAACTCGGCCGCCTGCTTGTCGTTCATCAGCGCGCGCGCGAGCTCCACCGTGTGCTGCGGGCTCAGCGGCGCGGTCGACACCGGCTGGACCTTGCCGTCGATCTTGAACGCGGGCGGGAACTCGGCCGTCAGGAAGAGGTCCGACCCGTTGCGCGAGATCATCAGCCGCAGCAGGTCGTGCAGGAACTTGGAGGCTTGTTCGCGTTCCATGGTGGGGTCCGGTGGGTGTGGTTTCGTCCAGGCGTCAGCGCGTCCGGGGCTGTCGTGTCACGCCGGGAAATTTTGGCTTCGGCACGGCGGCTTCGCCGCCTTCACGTCCGCTTCGCGGACATGAGCCTTCGCCGAAATTTTCCAGGCTGACATGTCAGCCTGGAAAATTTTCTTTCACCGCGGCGACGGCGCGGGCTTCGGACATCGAGATCCGGTTCTTGCGCACGAGGTCGGTCAGGCACTGGTCCAGCGTCTGCATGCCCAGCGATGCGCCAGTCTGGATCGCCGAGTTCATCTGGGCGACCTTCGCCTCGCGGATCAGGTTACGGATCGCCGGGGTGCCGATCATGATCTCGTGCGCCGCGACGCGGCCGTTGCCGTCCTTGGTCTTGAGCAGCGTCTGCGAGATCACCGCTCGCAACGATTCCGACAGCATCGCGCGCACCATGTCCTTCTCCGCCGCCGGGAACACGTCGATCACACGGTCGATCGTCTTGGCGGCCGACGAGGTGTGCAGCGTGCCGAACACCAGGTGACCTGTCTCGGCGGCGGTGAGCGCCAGCCGGATCGTCTCCAGGTCGCGCAATTCGCCCACCAGGATGACGTCGGGGTCCTCGCGCAGCGCCGAGCGCAGCGCGTTGTTGAACGACAGCGTCATCGGGCCGACCTCGCGCTGGTTGATCAGGCAGCGCTTCGACTCGTGGACGAACTCGATCGGGTCCTCGACCGTGAGGATGTGGCCGTAGAGGTTCTCGTTGACGTGGTTGATCATCGCGGCCAGCGTCGTCGACTTGCCGGAGCCCGTCGGTCCGGTGACGAGCACCAGGCCGCGCGGCGTCATCGAGATCTCGGAGAAGATCTTCGGCGTGTTCAGCTCCTCGAGCGTCAGGATCTTCGACGGGATCGTCCGCATCACCGCCCCCGCGCCGCGCTGCTGCACGAACGCGTTCACGCGGAAGCGCGCCAGCCCCGGAATCGCGAAGGAGAAGTCGCACTCGAGGCTTTCCTCGTACTCCTTCCTCTGCGAGTCGTTCATGATGTCGTAGATCATGCCGTGGACGTCCTTGTGCTCCATCGGCGGCAGGTTGATCCGGCGCACGTCCCCGTGCACCCGGATCATCGGCGGCAGGCCCGCTGACAGGTGCAGGTCCGAGGCCTTGTTCTTGACCGCGAACGCCAGCAGTTCGGCAATGTCCATCGCGCTTTCCTCTGTCGGCTGCGGCGCCGCGGAGCCGGCGCCATCGTCCATTCCTGCTATCTTCGGAACCGGGGGCTTCCCCGGCATCCCTGCCGGGGCGAAACGGCAATTTCCGCGATGAACGGCGACCGCACGTTGCGCCAAAACTACGAGCAGGTCCTGAAACGGATCCGGGACGCCTGCGAAGCGGCGGGTCGGCCGGCCGACTCGGTGCGCCTGCTCGCGGTCAGCAAGGCTTTTCCGGCCGCGAGCGTGCTTGCGCTGGCGGCCCTGGGCCAGCGTGCGTTCGGCGAGAACTACCTGCAAGAGGCGCTGGACAAGATCGCGGCGTGCAGCGACGAGCGGTCGGCCATCGCCGCCGCAGGGTCGGCGCCTGCCGCGCCCGGCGCGCTCGAATGGCATTTCATCGGCCCGATCCAGTCGAACAAGACCCGGCCCATCGCCGCACACTTCGATTGGGTGCATTCGGTGGACCGGGAAAAGATCGCCCACCGGCTCTCCGAGCAACGCCCCGCGGAGCGCGCCGCGCTGAACCTGTGCCTGCAGGTGAACGTGTCGGGCGAGGCGAGCAAGAGCGGCGTGGCACCCGGCGAGGTGGTTGCGCTCGCACTGGCGGCGGCGACGCTTCCGCGGCTCAGGCTGCGTGGACTGATGGCGATACCCGAGCCGACCGACGACCCGGGGTTGCAGCGCAGCCGCTTCGCCGCACTACGCGAGCTTCATGCGCGCGTGCGCGCCGCGCTCGCCACCGACGCGGCGAACTGCTTCGATACGCTCTCTATGGGAATGTCCGCGGACCTGGAATCCGCGGTGATGGAGGGTGCGACGATCGTGCGGGTGGGCAGCGCGCTGTTCGGCACCCGCCCTCGGGCGACGCGGGAATTCAGCCCGCCCCCCGAGTCATCGCCCGGTTCACCGCTCAGCTCATCGACTTGACGGCGGCGGCGAGGCGGCTCTTGTGGCGCGAGGCCGCGTTCTTGTGAACGATCTTCTTGTCGGCGATCCTGTCGATCACGCTTTGCGCCGACTGCAGCGTCTTCGCCGCTGCTTCCTTGTCGCCGGCCAGGATGGCCTTGCGGACCGACTTGATCGCGGTGCGCAGGCGCGAACGCAGGCTCGAGTTGTGCAGGTTGCGCTTGACGGCCTGGCGGGCGCGCTTGCGGGCAGAGGCGATGTTGGCCATGAGAGAATCTCGCTTGGGTCGCTCAGGTTGAACTCCGGCACCGTGAACGCCCGCCTGCGACGCAGGCGCGTTGTACAGGCATTCACTGTACAGGCGCATTGTGCAGGCATTGTTACGGCCCGGAAAATATTCCGGAAAGCCTTGAATAATAACCGATTTCGCATCAGCCCCGCAAGACTGCCCAACGGCAGCCGCCGGCGCGGCGGCTGCGCATGAGTTTGCTGCGGGCGGCGGCCACCGTCAGCGGCCTGACCCTGCTGTCGCGGATCACCGGCCTCGCGCGGGAGAACCTCACTGCCGCGATCTTCGGGGCTTCGGCGTTTACCGACGCCTTCTTCGTGGCGTTCCGGCTACCCAACCTGCTGCGGCGCCTGTTCGCGGAAGGCGCCTTCTCGCAGGCGTTCGTGCCGATCCTGTCCGAATCGCGCGCGCAGGCCGAGGCGCGTTGCGGCGCCGACCCGCAAGCCGCGCTGGCCGAGACGAAGACGCTGGTCGATCGCGTCGCCACCTCGCTGTTCTGGGCACTGGTGGCCGTGTCGTTGCTGGGCGCGGCGGCCTCGCCCGCCCTCGTCTGGGCCATCGCGTCGGGGCTTCACGAGCAGCCCGAGGCCTTCGACGCGGCGGTGGTCATGACCCGCTGGATGTTCCCGTACATCCTGTTCGCCTCGCTGATCGCACTGTCGGCCGGCATCCTCAACACCTGGCAGCGCTTCGCGGTGCCCGCCTTCACGCCGGTGATGCTCAACCTGTGCTTCATCGGCGCGGCGCTCGGCCTGGCGAGCCGCTTCGACCCGCCGGTCTATGCGCTGGCCGCCGGCGTCGTGCTCGGCGGCATCGCGCAGCTCGCGATCCAGATTCCGGCGCTGCGGCGCATCGGCATGCTGCCGCGCATCGGCCTGAACCTGCGCCAGGCGCTCGCCGATCCGCATACGCGGCGCATCCTGCAACTGATGGCGCCGGCGGCGCTGGCGGTCTCGGTCGCGCAGATCAGCCTGCTGATCAACACGCATATCGCGTCGCGCCTGGCGCCGGGCAGCGTCTCCTGGATCTCCTACGGCGACCGGCTGATGGAATTCCCCACCGCGCTGCTCGGCGTGGCGCTGGGCACCGTGCTGTTGCCGACGCTGGCGAGCGCGCGCGGTCGCGGCGACGACCGCGCCTACAGCGAGCTGCTCGACTGGGGCCTGCGGCTATGCGTGCTGCTGGCGCTGCCGTGCATGGTGGGCCTGGCGTTGATGGCCGAGCCGCTGACCGCGCTGCTGTTCCATTACGGGCGCTTCGACGCGCACGACGTCGAGATGACCCGGCGAGCGGTCGGCGGTTACGCGATCGGGCTGATCGGCCTCATCGCGGTCAAGGTGCTCGCCCCGGGGTTCTATGCGCAACAGGACGTGCGCACGCCAGTGAAGATCGCGCTGTTCGTGCTGGTGGTGACGCAGCTGCTGAACCTGCTCACCGTGCCCTGGCTCGCGCACGCGGGGCTGGCGGTGTCGATCTCGCTGGGCGCGCTCGCCAACGCGGGCCTGCTGCTCAGGGGCCTGCATCGGCGCGGCGTCTGGCGGCCCACGCCGGGCTGGCCGAAGTTCCTCGCCCAGACGATCGCCGCCGCCGCGCTGCTGGCGGTCGCGCTGGTCATCGCCGTGCCGCGCTTCGACTGGATCGCGCTGCGCGCGGCGCCGCTCGAACGCATCGGACTGGTGCTGGGGCTGGTCGGCGGCGGCGCGCTCCTCTATCTGGGCGCGCTGCTGGCCCTGGGCGTGCGGCCGGTTCAGTTCATGGCACGTGGTCGCCGGCGCAGCCGCGACGCGTGAACGCCCCCTGGCCGGCCGTGAACGCCCCCTGCCCGGCCGCTTGCGCGCGAGCCGCGAAAGCGCCGATCCTCTCGCTTTTGCAACGGAGCCCGGCATGCAGATCGCATTCATCGGCGGCGGCAACATGGCCGCCGCACTCGTCGGAGGCCTGCTTGCGCGCGGCGCGGCGCCGGCCTCGCTCCGCGTGGTCGAGCCGCTTGCGGCGCAACGCGAGGCGCTTCATGCACGCTTCGGCGTCGCCGCCTTCGAACGCGCGGGCGCCGATGCGCTGGGCGGCGCCGACCTGGTGGTGCTGGCGGTCAAGCCGCAGCAGATGCGCGAGGCGGTCGCACCGCTGCAGCCGCTGCTGCGCGAAGCGCTGGTGGTCAGCGTGGCCGCGGGCATCCGCGCGAGCGACCTGTCGCGCTGGCTGGACGGACACCGCAGGGTCGTGCGGGCGATGCCGAATACACCGGCGCTGATCGGCATGGGCGTGACCGGACTGGCCGCGCTGCCGGGCACCGGCCAGGCCGACCGTGAAACCGCCGAGCGCGTACTCGGCGCGGTCGGCCCGACGGTCTGGGTCGACGACGAATCCTTGCTCGACGCGGTCACCGCGGTCAGCGGTAGCGGGCCGGCCTACGTGTTCCTGTTCATGGAAGCGATGCAGCAGGCGGCGCTCGGGCTGGGACTCGACGCGCACCAGGCACGCGAGCTGGTCCTGAACACGTTCGCCGGCGCGGCGCAGCTGGCGCTGCGCGCCGACGAGCCGCCGGCCACGCTGCGCGAGCGCGTCACCTCGCGCGGCGGCACGACCGCGGCCGCACTCGCGGTGATGGAAGCGGGCGACCTGCGCGGGCTGGTGGGGCGGGCAATCGCAGCGGCGCATCGCCGGGGCGTGGAGATGGGTGACGAATTCGGCAGCGCCTGAGCCAGTCTGGGCAGCAGTGCGGCCCTGGCCGTCACTCGCCGCCGGCCGCCCGACGCTCAGCCGGCCAGGTAGCTCGCGAGCACGCCGCCGAACACGGCCGCGCCGAACCAGTTGTTGTGGTTGAAGGCGCGAAAGCACCCCTCGCGGCCGCGATCGCGAATCAGCGCGTAGTGGTAGCCGGCCATGCCCGCGGCCACGGCCAGCCCCGCGTAGTACGGCGCACCGAGCTCCTCGATACGCCCGACCGCGGCAAGCAGCGCGAGCGTGGCCGCATAGCAGATCATCACCGCGGCGACGTCGAACCGGCCGAAGGTGATCGCCGCGGTGCGAATGCCGATCTTCAGGTCGTCGTCGCGATCGACCATCGCATACTCGGTGTCGTAGGCCAGCGCCCAGAAGACGTTCGACGCAAGCATCGTCCAGGCCGCCGCCGGCAACTCGTTGCGGACCGCCGCGAAGGCCATCGGAATGCCGAACCCGAATGCGATGCCGAGATACGCCTGCGGCAGCGCGAGGAAGCGCTTCGTGAACGGATAACTGGCGGCCAGGAATGCCGCCACTACGGCGAGCGCCCAGGCCAGCCGGTTCATCGGCACGACCAGCAGCAACGCCACCAGCGACAGCGCGACGAACACCGCTACCGCTTCCCAGGGTTCGATCGCGCCGGCGGTCAGCGGACGGTCGCGCGTGCGGGCGACGTGTCGGTCGAAGTCGCGGTCGGCCCAGTCGTTGATCGCACAGCCGGCCGAGCGCATCAGCAGCGTGCCCAGCGAGAAGGCGAACAGCAGGTACGGATCGGGCCAGCCGCGCGACGCGATGAACAACGCCGCGAGCGTCGGCCACAGCAGCAGCAAGGTGCCGATCGGACGGTGCATCCGCGTGAGGCGCCAGTAAAGGCCGGCCCGCTGCCGCAGGCTGGGTGGCCGCCCGGGAATCGCGCCCGCAGGTGCCGCCTGCTGGCCGGCACGGCGATCGAGGCCGGAGGGCATGCGCGGCGTCCCGTTCAGCGTCCGGCGCTATGGTCGCGGGGCGGCCGGCAACTGCCCGGCCGACGCGGGTGGGGCCAGCGACGTCGCCGCCGGCGACTTCCGGGCCGGCGACTTCCCGGAGGCGGAACGGCCGTGCCTGGCGCCATCCGCCGCCGGCTGGCCGATGAAGGTCGGCACGGCAGCGACACGCCCGGAGGGGCCCACCCGCAGCCCCGCCTCGCGCATCCGACGCAGGTTCGCGTCGCCGACGCCGCGCACCCTCGCCTTCAGGTCTTCCAGGTCGGTGAAGGGCCGCGCCCGGCGCGCTTCGACGATGCGCGCCGACAAGGCCGGGCCGACGCCGCGGATGGTCTGCAGCTCGTCCTGGGTGGCGGTGTTCGCATCGACTGCGAGCGCCGTGCCGGCGCAGGCCAGGACGAGCGCAGCGGCGGCGATCGCACGCCGCGCGGCGGCGGCGATCACGCGCATCGCAGCCACCCCCTTCACGCGAACAGCTCCTGCGGCGTGACCGCCGCGGTACCCAGCTTGCCGACGACGATCCCGGCCGCGCGATTGGCCAGCGTGACCGCCTCCGCGATCGGCCGGCCGGCGGCCAGCATCGATGCCAGCACCGCCACCACGGTGTCGCCGGCGCCCGAGACATCGTAGACCTCGCGCGCCTGCGCAGGCACGTCGAGCACGCCGTCGTCGGAGAACAGCGTCATGCCTTCCTCGGAGCGCGTGAGCAGCAGGTAGCGCACCTTCAGCGAGCGGCGCAGGGCCTGCGCGCGCGCGGCAAGATCGGCCTCGTCGCGCCAGGCACCCACGACCTCGCGCAGCTCGCCGCGGTTCGGCGTGAGCACGGTGGCGCCGGCGTAGCGCGAGTAGTCGTCGCCCTTGGGGTCGACGATGACGATCCGCCCGGCCGCGCGCGCCAGCGCGACGATCCGCTCGACCTGCGCGAGCACGCCCTTGCCGTAGTCGGACAGCACCACCACCTGGGCCTGGTCGATCGCCGCGCGCACCGCCTCGAACGCCTGCTCGAGCGCCTGCGGCCCCGGCGCCTGCTCGAAGTCGACGCGCAGCAACTGCTGCTGGCGGCCGATCACGCGCAGCTTGATCGTGGTGGCCAGCTGCGGGTCGCGCGCGGCGCGCAACTCGATGCCGCGCTCGCGCGCCAGCGCCTCGATGCGCCGGCCGGGTTCGTCCTCGCCGATCGCGCCGACGAGCGTCGCGCGCACGCCGAGGCTGGCCGCGTTGAACGCGACGTTGGCCGCGCCGCCGAGCCGCTCGTCGCTGCGCGTGACGCGCACCACCGGCACCGGCGCCTCGGGCGAAATGCGCTGCACGTCGCCGAACCAGTAGCGATCGAGCATCAGGTCGCCCACCACCAGCAGGCGCGCGCCCGAAAAATCGACGCGGGGTACCGCCTCAGCCACGTTCGAGCTCCTCGCTGCGCCTGGGCGCGTAGGTGTCCCAGCGGTTGCACCCCGGGCACTGCCAGTAGAACTGCCGCGCCTTGAATCCGCAATGGCCGCAGACGTAGCGCGACAAGCGCCGCGCCTGCGCCTGGATCAGCCGCTGCGCGAGTTCGACCTCGGCCTGTTCACCGTCGCGCCGCAGCTCCGCCTTCATCGCGAGCAGCTTCTCCAGGCCGAGCAGCGACGGCGCCGCCTGCAAGGCCTGCTCGGCCCATGCCACCGCCGCAGCGCCGCCGTCGCGTTCGGCGCGGGCCGCCGCAAGCGCCGTGAACGCGTCGATCGACGGATGCTCGCGATGCACCGACTCGAGCGCCTCGATCCCCTCGTCGCGACGGCCGAGCGCCGCAAACGCCGCCAGCCAGCCGGGGGCGACCAGCGCCAGCCATTCCGGGCTGTCGCGTTCGACGCCGCGCCACGCCTCGATCGCCGCCGCGTGATCGCCTTCGGCTGCGGCCACCTCGCCGCGCAGCAATCGCGGCCGTGGATGGGCCGGGTCGGCCTGCGCCGCCAGGTCGAGTTCGCGCCGCGCCTGCTCGAAGCGCGAGCCCGCGTCGCTGGCCAGTGCGCGCACCGCGAGCTCGCAGTGAAAGTGCGCGATGTCGCGCGCACGGTTCTCGCCCCGGTCGCGCTGCAGCCCCTCGGCCAGCTCGATCGCCAGCGGCCAGTCGCGCACCATCTGCGCGATCTCGAGCCGATGGTGCTGGGCAGGCGCGCCATAGCGCGTGCCCTCGAGACGATTGAACGCGTCTTCGGCGCGGTCGAGGAGACCCGCCTTCAGGTAGTCCTGGCCGAGCTCGAACAGCGCGTGCTCGCGCTGCGATGCGTCGAGGTCGCCGCGCTCGACGAGGTTCAGGTGAACGCGGATCGCCCGGTCGGATTCGCCGCGGCGGCGAAACAGGTTGCCCAGCGCGAAGTGAAGGTCGACGGTCTCGGGGTCGAGGCGAACGACGTCGATGAACGCGTCGACCGCCTTGTCGGACTGCTCGTTGAGCAGGAAGTTCAGCCCGCGGAAATAGGCATCGGGCAAGCCGCCGCCGTCGCGGCGCCCTCCGCTGCTTCCGAGCGCCGCCTCGTAGCGCGCCGCGAACCACCCGAGCACGAAGAACAGCGGAATCGCCAGCAGCCACCAGGTCTCGAACTCGAGCATGCGCGCGCCCGGCGGTGACTCAGACGCCCAGTCCGACCGAGGCGCCGCTCGCGCCTTCGGCCGTCGGCGGCAACGGCGACGGCGACGGCGCAGCGGGCCTGCCGGCGTGGCGCAGCTCCTTCGTCAGCCTCGCGATCTCACGGCGCTGGCGAAACAGCGACGGCACCGCGCCCAGCAGGCCGAGCACGACCCCTGCGGCGAGGAAGATCAGCAGGAAGACCACCAGCGGGGCACGCCAGACCAGCTCGCCCGGCAGGAACCGCAACTCGACCGTCGCGGTGTTCGACAGCGCGAACCCCAGCGCAAGCAGGAACAGCAGCAGGTTGAACAGCCAGGTGACGATTCGCATCGACGACTCCGATCGGGCCAGGCAGGACGCTATTCTGACCGACTGGAACGCCGGAGTGGCAAGCAAAGGGCATCGGCCCGGCGCTTCGGCCACATGGCTGCCGGCCTCGGGTGCAGGCATGAGGGCCGCGAGAAGCCCCAGGGGCCCTCGGACAGGCCCCGTGGCGAAATCAGGCGTCGCCCTTCGCAGGACCGCCGTCGACGCGCTCGCGCAGCTCCTTGCCCGGCTTGAAGTGCGGCACGCGCTTCTCGGGCACCAGCACCTTCTCGCCCGACTTCGGATTGCGTCCCACGCGCGGTGGCCGATGTGACAGCGCGAAGCTGCCGAAGCCGCGGATCTCGATGCGCCGGCCTTCGGCGAGCGTTCGCGCCATCGCGTCGAGGATGGTCTTGACGGCGAACTCGGCATCCTTGGCGACCAGCTGCGGATAGCGCTCCGCAAGCCGGGCGATCAGCTCCGACTTGGTCATCGTCGGTTGCCCGGCATCGTTCGCAGCGCTGCCTTCGTCAGACCGGAATTCCATGTCTCCCCATCCGCCTCCAGCCAACCCGACCGCTTCAGGCAGCGGCGCCGGGTGCACGGTGCCGGCTTGCCGCCGGCGCCGCGCCCCGGAACCCGCCCTTACTCCTTCGACGTGTCGAGCTTGGCGCGCAGCAGCGCGCCGAGGTTCGTCGTGCCGCTGGCCGCGCCGCTCTCGGCCTGCATCCGCTGCAGCGCCTCGGCGGTCTCGGCCGTGTCGCGCGCCTTCAGCGACAGGTTGATCGAGCGGTTCTTGCGGTCGACGTTGACGATCATCGCCTCGACCTCTTCGCCTTCCTTCAGGTGGTTGCGCGCGTCTTCCACCCGGTCACGCGAGATCTCGGAGGCACGCAGGTACCCCTCGACATCGCCGCCCAGGTCGATGACCGCGCCCTTCGGGTCGACGCTCTTGACGGTGCCCTTGACGATCGCGCCCTTCTCGTGGGTGGCCGCGTAGTTGCCGAACGGGTCGCCTTCGAGCTGCTTGATGCCCAGCGAGATGCGCTCGCGCTCGGTGTCGATCGCCAGCACCATCGCCTCGACCTCGTCGCCCTTCTTGAAGTTGCGCACCGCCTCTTCGCCGGGGCTGTGCCACGACAGGTCGGACAGGTGCACCAGGCCGTCGATGCCACCGGGCAGGCCGATGAACACGCCGAAGTCGGTGATCGACTTGATCGTGCCGCGGACCTTGTCGCCCTTGCGGTGGTTGTCGGCGAACTCTTCCCACGGGTTCGGGCGGCACTGCTTCATGCCGAGCGAGATGCGGCGGCGGTCCTCGTCGATCTCGAGCACCATCACCTCGACCTCGTCGCCGAGCGCGACGATCTTGCCCGGGTTGACGTTCTTGTTGGTCCAGTCCATCTCGGAGACGTGCACCAGGCCTTCGATGCCCGGCTCGATCTCGACGAACGCGCCATAGTCGGTGATGTTGGTGATCTTGCCGAACATCCGCGTGCCTTGCGGATAGCGCCGCCCGATGCCCACCCAGGGGTCGTCGCCCAGCTGCTTGACGCCCAGCGAGACGCGGTTCTTCTCCTGGTCGAACTTGAGCACCTTGGCGGTGACTTCCTGGCCGACCTGCAGCACCTCGGACGGATGCCGAACGCGGCGCCACGCCATGTCGGTGATGTGCAGGAGGCCGTCGATGCCGCCCAGGTCGATGAACGCGCCGTAGTCGGTGATGTTCTTGACCACGCCGTGGACGATCGCACCCTCGTGCAGCGTCTCGAGCAGCTTGGCGCGCTCCTCGCCCTGCGTGAGTTCGACCACCGCGCGGCGCGACAGCACCACGTTGTTGCGCTTGCGGTCGAGCTTGATGACCTTGAACTCGAGGGTCTTGCCCTCGTAGGGCGTCGTGTCCTTGACCGGGCGCGTGTCGATCAGCGAGCCGGGCAGGAACGCGCGGATGCCGTTGGTCATGACGGTGAGGCCGCCCTTGACCTTGCCGGTGATCGTGCCGTCGACGTGCTCGCCGGACTCGAGCGCCTTCTCGAGGCTGATCCAGGCGGACAGGCGCTTGGCGCGGTCGCGCGACAGGCGGGTCTCGCCGTAGCCGTCTTCGAGCGCCTCGATGGCCACCGACACGAAGTCGCCGGCCTTGACGTCGAGCTCGCCACGGTCGTTGTGGAATTCCTCGATCGGAATGAAGCTTTCGGATTTCAATCCGGCGTTGACCACGACGAAGTTGTGGTCGATGCGCACCACCTCGGCGGTGATGACCTCGCCCTGGCGCATTTCCTGGCGCGACAGGGATTCCTCGAACAGCTGGGCGAAGCTTTCGGCCGGGGTTGAAATTGCGGTTGCGGTAGTCAAAGTGGTTCCAGTTCTTCAAAACACGCCGGACGGCCGGTTCCTGCGCCCGCCCGGAAACCGGTTCCGGTGCGCGCGCCGGGCGACAACCCAGCGGAGTTGACGATGATCCCGCCGCAAGCGGCGGGCGCCTTCCGCCCGGGGACACGTGGCCCCCGCGATCCGTGACGGTCCGGATTGCGCCGCCGGCAGCCCGCAGGGCCGATCAGCGCCGCACGCAGTGGCGATAGGCCCTGAGCACCTGCGCGACCGTCTGGTCGATGTCGAGGTGCGTGGAGTCGATCACTACCGCGCCTTCCGCGGGCCTGAGCGGAGCGACCACGCGATTCGAGTCGCGTTCGTCGCGCTGCTGCAGGTCCCGTAAAAGGTCGGCGAGATTAGCAGAAAAACCCTTTTCGATCAACTGCTTATACCGCCGTTCGGCGCGCGACTCGGCGGTCGCGGTGAGAAAGACCTTCAGCGTCGCATCGGGAAACACCACGGTGCCCATGTCGCGTCCGTCGGCGACCAGCCCCGGGGGGCGCCGGCAGCTGCGCTGCAGCTCGAGAAGCGCGGCACGCAGCGCCGGCAGCGCGGCGATTCGCGACGCCGCGTTGCCGACCGCCTCGTCGCGGATCGCCTCGGTCGCGTCCTGGCCGTCGAGTTCGATGCGGTCGTCGCCGAAGCGCACCGGCAGCACGCTCGCGAGCGCCGCGAGCGCCGCCTCGTCGTCCAGCGCCACGCCGCCGCGCAACGCGGCCAGCGCGCACAGCCGGTACAGCGCGCCGGAATCGAGATACGCCCAGCCGAGCGCGCGCGCGACCCGTTGCGCGACCGTGCCCTTGCCCGAGGCGGTGGGTCCGTCGATCGCGATCAGCGGCACCTGCACCGGCGACCCGCTCACGCCTGCGAGCGCCCTTCGATGCGCAGGCCCGCCGAACGCGCCAGCGCCTCGAATCCCGGGAACGACGTGGCGACGTTGCTGGCGTCGTGCACCGCCAGTTCGCCCTCGGCACGCAGCGCCGCCATCGCGAACGACATCGCGATGCGGTGATCGGCGTGCGCATGCACCGCGCCCGGCGCGAACACGGCGGCCTGCTCGCCACGCCCTTCGATCACCATGCCGTCGGGGGTCGGCGTCGCATCGACACCGAGCGTGCGCAGGCCCTCGGCCATCACCGCGATGCGGTCCGACTCCTTGACGCGCAACTCGGCGGCGCCAGTCACCACGGTGCGCCCGCGCGCGCAGGCCGCGGCCACGAACAGCGCCGGGAACTCGTCGATCGCCAGCGGCACCAGTTCCGGCGGCACCGCAATCCCGCGCAAGGCCGCGGCGCGCACCCGCAGGTCGGCAACCGGCTCGCCGCCGACCTCGTGCTCGTTGCGCACCTCGATGTCGGCACCCATCAGCCGCAGGATGTCGACGATGCCGGTGCGGGTCGGATTCATGCCGACGTGCTCGAGAACCAGGTCGGAGCCGGGGGCGATCGACGCGCCTGCCAGGAAGAATGCCGCCGACGAGATGTCGGCCGGCACGTCGATCGCGGTCGCGCGCAGCGACTGGCCGCCGCGAAGCGTGACCGCCGCGCCGTCGCGCCGCACCGCGACGCCGAAGCCTCCGAGCATGCGCTCGGTGTGGTCGCGCGTGGGCGCCGGCTCGACCACGGTGGTTTCGCCCCGGGCATAGAGCCCGGCCAGCAGCAGCGCCGACTTCACCTGTGCGCTCGCCATCGGCAACTGGTAGCGGATTCCCTGCAGCGCCGCGACCGGCAGGATGCGCACCGGCGGACAGCCGTCGCGCGTCTCGATGCGCGCGCCCATCGCGGCCAGCGGCTCGGCGACGCGGCGCATCGGCCGCTTCGACAGGCTCTCGTCGCCCACCAGCGTCGACTCGAAGCGCTGGCCCGCGAGCAGGCCCATCAGCAGGCGCATCGCGGTGCCGGCGTTGCCGCAATCGAGTGGCCCCACGGGCGCCCGCAGTCCATGCAGGCCCACGCCGTGCACCGTCACGCGCCCTCCTTGCGGGCCGTCGATGCGCACGCCCATCGCGCGGAAGATCTCCATCGTCGAGATCGCGTCGGCGCCTTCCAGGAAACCCGTGATTTCCGTCACCCCGTCGGCGATCGCGCCGAGCATGACCGAGCGATGCGAAATCGACTTGTCGCCCGGTACGCGGAGGGTTCCGGAGAGGCTGCCGCCCGGGGCGACGCGGAAACTGCGAGACATGAAGTTTTTCCTGTGGCGCGCTCCGCCCCCAGGGCTAGAGTCTGCTCATGAACGACGAGGCAGCCATGATTCTACAGAGCAGCCAGACGCGCGCCGACCGCCTGTTCGCGTCCTTGCCCTACGCATTCCGTCTGCCGGTCACGCGGCAGCGCTATCCGCACGTGCTCGAACGCATCGCCGCCGAATGGGAGGTGCCGAGGCGCTTCCTGCAGTTGATGGACGAGTTGCTGATCGACCAGCGCGGCAACCGCGCGGGCTTCCCGTTCGATTGCATTCTCGAGCTGACGAACCTGCGCGAGTACTACCTGAACGAGGTGCAGGCCGGGCTGCGCGAGGCGCTCGCGGACCACCGCGGCCCCTGACGCGCCGGGGCCCGTTCGCACTGCGAGCCGCTCCGCGCGAGGGCAGCGCGCGGCACCGCCCTCAACCGAGCCGGTTGCGCCAGCGGCTGGCTGCCGAAAAGATCGCCACCAGCGCGTCGCGGTCGCCCGCTTCGAGCGCAGCGACGATCGCTTCGTTGCTCGCGCGAAAGCGCGCCGCCGACGCCAGGCAGGCGACGCGATTGTCCAGCAGGATGTCGGCCCACATCGCCGGCGAGGATGCGCCCACCCGCGTCGTGTCGCGCAGGCCCGCGCCCGAGAATTCGAGCGCCTGCTCGGCCAGATCTCCGCCCGCGATCGCCGCCGACAACCCGAACGCGACCGCATGCGGCCAGTGCGAGGCTTCGGCGAACACCCGGTCGTGCTGCGCAGGATCGAGCGTCGAGACCTGCGCGCCCACCGTCTCGACGAGGCGCCTGACTGCCTCGCAGTGCTGCTGCGGCGTGGTGTCGACCGGGCACAGCAACCAGCGCCGGTCGCGAAACAGGTCCGGGTCGGCTGCCTGCGGCCCGCTGTGCTCGGAACCCGCGATCGGATGGCCGGGCACGTAACGCAGGAAGGCGTCGCCGAGCGCGCCCCGCGCCGCGTCGATCACGCTGCGCTTGGTGCTGCCGCAATCGGTGACGATCGCCTGCGGATCGAGCGTATCGCGCAGTTGCGCAAACAGCTCCGGCATCGCGGTGACCGGCGCGGCGAGCACGACGAACGAGGCGCCGGCGACCGCCTCGGCGACACTGTCGCAGGCCACGTCGACGTGGCCGAGCGCGCGCGCGACGCGGGCGTCGTCGTTCGGCGAATAGCCGGCGACCTGCCCGACCGCACCGGCGCGCTTGAGCGCCGCCGCGAGGGAGCCGCCGATCAGTCCGACGCCGAGGATCGCGATCCGCTGGACCAGCGGCGGCACCGGTTGCACTTCAGCGTCCCGTCACGCGGGCAAATGCCTCGAGGAAGGCCTCGTTCTCCTCGGGCAGTCCCACCGTCACCCGCAGCCATTGCGGCAGGCCGTAGTTGTCCACCGGACGCACGATGATGCCCGCGCGCAGCAGCCCCTCGTAGACCGCGCCGGCGTCGCCGACGCGCACCAGCACGAAGTTGCCATGCGAGGGCACGTACTCGAAGCCCATCCGCGCGAACGCCGACTGCAGCCGCGCCAGCCCCTGCCGGTTCAGCTCGTAGCTGCGCTGCAGGAAGTCGGCGTCGTCGAGCGCCGCGATCGCGGCGGCCTGCGCCACCGTGCTCACGTTGAACGGCTGGCGCACGCGATTCATCAGGTCGGTCAGCTCGGCCTGCGCCAGCCCGAAACCCACTCGCAGGCCAGCCAGCCCGTATGCCTTCGAGAAGGTGCGCGAGATCACCAGGTTCGGGTGGTCGCGTAGCCAGCGCGCCGAATCGAAGCGCAGCGCAGGCTCGAGGTACTCGTTGTAGGCCTCGTCGAGCACGACGACCACCTCGCGCGGAACGGACGCGAGGAACGCGGCGATCGCGTCGGCCGACAGGAAGGTGCCGGTCGGGTTGTTCGGGTTCGCGATGAACACCAGCCGCGTGTCGGCGGCGATCGCCGCGCGCATCGCGTCGAGGTCGTGTCCGAGTTCGCGCGCCGGCACCACGATCGCGCGCGCGCCGGTCTCCTGCGTGGCCAGCGCGTAGACCGCGAACGAGTACTGCGAATAGACCGCCGAGGCGCCGGGCTGCAACAGCGCGTGCGCGGCCAGCTCGAGGATGTCGTTCGAACCGTTGCCCAGCGTGATCCATTCCGGCGGCACCGAGTAACGGCGCGACAGGGCCGCCTTGAGCTCGAAGCCGTTGGAGTCCGGATAGCGCCCGAGATCGGCGATCGCGTCGATCATCGCTTCGCGGGCCGATGGCGGAATGCCCAGCGGATTCTCGTTCGACGCCAGCTTGACGATGCGCTCGGGCTGCAGCCCGTATTCGCGCGCCAGTTCGGATATCGGCTTGCCGGCCTGATATGGAGCGATTCTCCTGACGTACTCGGGTGCCTGGATGCTCATGTCTTCGATGCCTGGAGGTGCGGCCGCCGGGGCCCGGCGGATGGCGTGCAAGGATAACCGACGCGCTACGCCGCGCGCGGGTACGAGCCGATCACCTTGCAGAACGCGGCCTGCGACTTCAGTTCCGCCAGCGCCGCGGCCACCGGTGGATCGTCGCGATGGCCGATCACGTCGATGTAGAAGTAGTACTCCCACAGGCCCTGGCGCGCCGGGCGCGATTCGAAGCGCTTCATCGACACGCCGTGGCGCGCGAACGGCTCGATCAGCGAATGCACCGCGCCGGCCCGGTCGGGCACCGAGAGGATCAGCGAAGTCTGGTCGGCTCCCGAAGGCGCACAGGCGTGGCGGCCGATCACCGCGAACCGGGTCCGGTTGTTGGCATCATCCTGGATGCTGCGCGCGACGATCTGCAGGCCGTAGCGCTGTGCGGCGTGATCGCCGGCGATCGCGGCGGTGGCGGGCTCGGCTGCCGCGAGTCGAGCCGCTTCCGCGTTGCTCGCGACCGGCAGCCGCTCGATGCCGGGCGCGTTGCGATCGAGCCAGCCCGCGCACTGCGCCAGCGACTGCGGATGCGAGGCGATCCGGCGCACCCCGTCGAGGTTGCCGCTGAGGGTCATCAGGTTCTGGCGCACCGGCACCGACACCTCGCCGCTGATCGACAGCGGCGTGAGCAGGAACTGGTCGAGCGTGCGGTTGACCGCGCCTTCCGAGGAATTCTCGACCGGCACGACGCCGAAATCGGTGGTTCCCGCCTCGGTCGCGCGAAACACCTCGTCGATCGTCGGGCACGGCACCGCCTCGACCGACGACCCGAAGTGGCGCAGCAGCGCCTGCTCGGAAAAAGTGCCTGCCGGGCCGAGATACGCCACGCGCAGCCGCCGCTCGAGTTCGCGGCACGCCGAGACCACTTCGCGCCAGATCGCCTCGATCGCGTCGCCCGAAAGCGGGCCGGGGTTGATGCTGCGCAGCCGCGCCATGATCTGCGCTTCACGCTCGGGCCGGTAGACCGGCGCGTCGGTGCGATGCTTGATCTCGCCGACCTGTTGCGCAAGCCGGGCTCGCCGGTTCAGTCGCTCGACGATCTCGCGGTCGACCGCGTCGATCGCCGCCCGCAGCGCGTCGAGTTCGCCGTCCGCGGCCGCGGGCTGTGGATTCGTTTGCTCGGCCATCGAGGCGCTCTTCCGAAGATGGTGGCGTGGATCGTATCAAACGTGCGATCGCGAGATCCCCGGCGCGCCGCCTCCTCAACGCCCCGGCAGCCACAGCAGCAGCCACGGCAACGCGAACGCGCCGGCCAGCGTCGACAGCGTGACGGCCGCGCTCACCTCGCCCACCTGCGCGTCGTAGCGCTGCGCGTACAGGTACACGTTGGCGCCGATCGGCAGCGCCGCGGTCACCGTGGCCACCGCCAGCGGCAACGGACCGAGCCGCAGCACGAACGCGCCGAGCAGCCAGACCAGCAGCGGATGAACCAGGCTCTTGGTGAGCATCATCGTCGCAGCAGCCGCCATGATGCCCGGCCTGAGGTCGAGCCGGGCGAGCGAGGCTCCCAGCAGCACGAGGCACAGCGGCGCCGCCGCCGCGCCGAGCATTCCCAGCGTGGTATCCACCGCGGAGGGCAGTCGCGCGCCCGCTGCCGACCACGCGAGTCCGGCGAGGATCGGCAGCACCACCGGATGCAACAGCGAAGCGCGCACCACCTGCGCCAGGCTGGCCACGACCGAACGCCACGGACTGCCCGCAGCGCCAGCCCGCACGCGCACCGCGTTGCCGATCTCGATCGCCAGCGTGCTCAGCGTGAAGAACGTGAGGGCATGCACCGCCACGATCGTCAGCAGCAGCGCCAGCCCGGTGTCGCCGTAGGCGAGCCGCACCACCGGGATGCCCAGCATCACCGTGTTCGCGAAGACCGCGGCCAGCGCGCGCATCACTGCCGCCTCGACGCTCGCGCCTGCGCGCAGCCGCAGCGCAAGCACCAGCACGTAGAGCGGCAGCCCCGCGCCGTAGTACGCGAATGCCGCGCCCGGCGAGAGCCGGCCGAATTCGACGCGCGCGATCGCGCCGAAGAGCAGCGCCGGAAGGAAGATCAGGAACGCGGCATCCGACAGCGCCTTCACCGCAACCTCGCCGAGCAGGCCGGCGCGCGCGGCCACCACGCCGACGAGGATCAGCAGGAAGACCGGCAGCAGGATCTCGACGACGGCTGCCATGCCGGGGCGCTCGCAGGCCGACAGGCCCTAATCGCCGCCCTCGCCGCCATTCGCCGGATCCGGCGCCTCCGCGCCCTCGCCCTCGTGGCCGTTCTCGGCGGCGTCGCGCTCGACGACCCGCTGCACGCCGGTGAGGGTGGCGCCCTCGTCGACCGCGATCAGCGTGACGCCCTGCGTCGCGCGGCCCATCTCGCGGATCTCGGCGACCCGGGTGCGCACCAGCACGCCACCCGTGGTGATCAGCATGATCTCGTCGCGCTCGTCCACCAGCACTGCCGCGACCACCCTGCCGTTGCGCTCGGAAGTCTGGATCGCGATCATTCCCTTCGTGCCGCGTCCGTGCCGCGTGTACTCGGTGATCGGCGTGCGCTTCCCGAACCCGTTCTCGGTGGCGGTGAGCACCGACTGCTGCTCGTCGCCCGCCACCAGCATCGAGATCACCTGCTGGCCGTCCTCGAGCATCATGCCGCGCACGCCGCGCGCGGCGCGACCCATCGGCCGCACGTCGTTCTCGTCGAAGCGCACCGCCTTGCCCGCATCGGAGAACAGCATGACGTCGTGGGCGCCGTCGGTGACCGCGGCGCCGATCAGGAAGTCGCCGTCGTCGAGGTCGACCGCGATGATGCCGGCCTTGCGCGGATTCGAGAATTCGGACAGCGGCGTCTTCTTCACGGTGCCCAGGCTGGTGGCCATGAACACGTAGAGCGACTCGTCGAACGACTTGACCGGCAGCACGACGGTGATCTTTTCGCCTTCGGCCAGCGGGAACAGGTTGACGATCGGCTTGCCACGCGAAGTGCGGGTGCCCTGCGGCACCTCCCAGACCTTGATCCAGTAGACGCGGCCGCGATCGGAGAAGCACAGGATGAACTGGTGCGTGTTCGCGATGAACAGCTGGTCGATCCAGTCTTCTTCCTTCGTGGCCGCGGCCTGCTTGCCGCGCCCGCCGCGGCGCTGCGCGCGGTATTCCGAGAGCGGCTGGCTCTTGACGTAGCCCGAGTGCGACAACGTGACCACCATGTCCTGCGGCGCGATCAGGTCTTCGGTGTCCAGCTCGGTGGCGTTCGTTTCGATCACCGAGCGGCGCGCGTCGCCGTATTCGGCCTTGATCGACTTCAGCTCGTCGCCGATGATCTGCGTGATGCGCTCGGGTCGCGCCAGGATGTCGAGCAGGTCGACGATCTGGCCGATCACCTCGCGGTACTCCTGCACGATCTTGTCCTGCTCGAGCCCGGTGAGTCGCTGCAGCCGCATCTGCAGGATTTCCTGCGCCTGGGCGTCGGAGAGCCGGTAGACGTCGCCCGACAGCCCGACCGAAGGATCGAGCCCCTCGGGCCTGAATTCGGCGATCTCGCTACCCGCGCGCTCGAGCATCTCGCGCGCCACGCCCGCCTTCCAGCCGCGCGCCATCAGGCGCTCCTTCGCGATCGGCGGCGTGGGCGAAGCCTTGATCAGCTCGATCATCTCGTCGACGTTCGCGATCGCAACCGCCAGCCCTTCCAGGATGTGGCCGCGCTCGCGCGCCTTGCGCAGCTCGAACATGGTGCGCCGCGTGACCACCTCGCGCCGGTGCGCGAGGAACGCCTCGAGCATCTGCCGCAGGTTGAGCAGCCGCGGCTGGCCGTCGACCAGCGCCACCATGTTGATGCCGAACGTGTCCTGCAGCTGCGTCTGCTTGTACAGGTTGTTCAGCACGATCTCGGGCATCTCGCCGCGCTTCAGCTCGATCACCACGCGCATGCCCGACTTGTCGGACTCGTCGCGAATGTCCGAGATGCCGTCGATCTTCTTGTCGTTGACCAGGTCGGCAATGCGCTCGAGCAGCAGGCGCTTGTTCACCTGGTACGGCAACTCGTCGACGATGATCGCGGTGCGGTTGCCGCGGTCGATTTCCTCGAAGTGCGTCTTCGCGCGCATCACCACCCGGCCGCGCCCGGTGCGGTAACCCTCGCGCACCCCCTGCACGCCGTAGATGATGCCGGCGGTCGGAAAATCGGGAGCGGGAACCAGTTCGATCAGTTCGTCGATCGTCGTCTCGGGACGTCGCAGCAGCGCCAGGCAGGCCTCGACGATCTCGCCCAGGTTGTGCGGCGGGATGTTCGTGGCCATGCCGACCGCGATGCCGGCCGAGCCGTTGATCAGCAGGTTCGGCAGGCGCGCCGGCAGGACCGTGGGCTCGTTCTCCTTGCCGTCGTAGTTCGGCTGGAAGTCGACCGTCTCGCGGTCGATGTCGGCGAGCATCTCGCCGGCGAGCCGCTGCAGCCGGCACTCGGTGTAGCGCATCGCCGCCGGGTTGTCGCCGTCGACCGAGCCGAAGTTGCCCTGCCCGTCGACCAGCAGGTAACGCAGCGAGAAGTCCTGCGCCATGCGCACCAGCGTGTCGTAGATCGAAGCGTCGCCGTGCGGGTGGTACTTGCCCATCACGTCGCCGACGATGCGCGCGCATTTCACGAAGGGCCGGTTCCAGACGTTGTTGACCTCGTGCATCGCGAACAGCACGCGGCGATGCACCGGCTTCAGGCCGTCGCGCACGTCGGGCAGCGCCCGCCCGACGATCACGCTCATCGCGTAGTCGAGGTACGAGCGGCGCATCTCCTCTTCGAGGCTGATCGGGAGGGTTTCTTTGGCGAAGGAATCCATGCGGAGGGATCTCGGCGGGGGCACAGCTAGACGGCGGGGACGCAGCTAAACCTTTGAATTTTAACACGCAGGGCTCGCCGTTCCGGCCCGCGCCGCGACGCCGCGCGGCGCCTGTGCTTAAATCGCGCCCGAAGGCGCCGGCGTCAGCCGCCCGCGCCCGCCAGACCGCCGGATGCGCCCTTGCCGAACCCGCTCCTGATCGCGCCGCAGTGGATCGCCCCCGTCGGACCCGCGCCGGCAGCGCCCCGCAACGCCGAGCACCCGCATCGCGTGCTTGCCGATCACGCGGTGGTGATCGAGGCCGATCGCATCGCCGCGCTGCTGCCGCTGGCCGAGGCCCGGCAGCGCTACCCGCACGCCGACACGCTGGCCCTGCCCGGGCACCTGCTGGCACCGGGCTTCGTGAACCTGCACTCGCACGCGGCGATGGCGCTGCTGCGCGGCGTCGGCGACGACCTGCCTCTCCAGCGCTGGCTGCACGAACGCATCTGGCCGCTCGAGTCGCGGCTGATCGGCTCCCAGTTCGTTCACGACGGCGCGCTGCTCGCCTTTCACGAAATGCTGCTGGGCGGCGTCACCTGCGTGAACGACATGTACTTCTTTCCCGAGGAGGCGATCGCGGCGGCCGCGACGCTCGGGCTGCGCAGCGTCCACGGCATCATCGTCATCGACTTCCCGTCGGCCTGGGCGAGCGACGCGGCCGACTACCTGCGCAAGGGCCTGGAGTTGCGCGACCGCATGCGCGACGAGCCGCTGGTGGGCTTCTGCCTCGCGCCGCACGCGCCGTACACGGTGAGCGACGAGGCGCTGCGCCGGATCGCGACGCTGTCGCGCGAACTGGGCCTGCCGATCCATACGCACGTGCACGAGACGCGCGAGGAGGTCGAGGCCAGCATCGCGCGCCACGGCATGCGCCCGCTCGAGCGCCTGGCCGAGCTCGGCGTGGTCGGCCCGGAGCTGATCGCGGTGCACGCGGTGCACCTGAGCGAGAGCGACCTGCGCCTGCTCGCGGACGCGGGGGCCTCAGTGGCGCACTGCCCGCACTCCAACCTCAAGCTGGCCAGCGGCATCGCGCCCACGGCACGGATGCAGGAGCTGGGCATCGCGGTGGGCATCGGCACCGACGGCTCGGCCAGCAACAACCGGCTCGACCTGCTCGGAGAAGCGCGCACCGCGGCGCTGCTGGCCAAGGGCCACTCGGGCAGCGCCGAAACATGGCCGGCGGCGCGCACCTTGCAGGCGATGACGCTCGACGCGGCGCGCGCGCTGGGCATGGACGCCCGGATCGGGTCGATCGAAGTCGGCAAGCAGGCCGACCTGGTCGCGCTCGACCTGTCCGCTGCGGAACTCGCCCCGGTGTTCGACCCGGTTTCGCACCTCGTCTACAGCTGCGGCCGCGAGCACGTCCAGCACGTCTGGGTGGCCGGCAGGCATGTTGTCAACAAACGACAAATAACTGACACAGCCGTCAGACTCAGGATTCACGAGGTGGTTGGCCGTACTGCCCTGTGGCACAATCGTGTCGGCGAAATTTTGTCAGGTCAGGTCTGATTCCGGGCCGCATCGAGCCTGTCAGCGTCGAACCCAGAATTGCGTTCTACCGAAAGGAGAAACATGAACAAACCGGTCAAACTGGCTTGCGTCGTCGCTGCGGCGATGCTGGCGGCTCCGTTGGTGTCGTATTCGCAGACTGCGCCGGCCGACAAGGCGGGCTATGTGGTCAGCCCCGACCGTACGGTCGTGAAGAACGGCAGCGGCCTGTGCGTGCATACCGGCTACTGGACGCCTGCCGACGCCTTCGTCGGCTGCGACGACGACCTGCTGCCGAAGCCCGCGCCGGCGCCCGCCCCGGCCCCCGCGCCCGCACCGGCTCCGGCTCCGGCGCCTGCCCCGGCTCCGAAGCCCGCTCCGGCTGCGGCCCCGACCAGCGAGAAAGTCACTTTCGCGGCCGACACGTTCTTCGATTTCGACAAGGCCGTGCTCAAGCCCGAAGGCAAGGCGCGCCTCGACGATCTCGTCGGCAAGCTTGCTGGCGTCACGCTCGAAGTGATCATCGCGGTCGGCCACACCGACAGCATCGGCACCGATGCCTACAACCAGAAGCTGTCGGTGCGTCGCGCCGAAGCGGTCAAGGCCTATCTGGTGAGCAAGGGCATCGAAGCCAACCGCGTCTACACCGAAGGCAAGGGCGAGAAGCAGCCGGTCGCCGACAACCGCACCCGCGAAGGCCGCGCGAAGAACCGTCGCGTGGAAGTCGAGGTGGTCGGCACGCGCGCGCGCCGCTGATCGCGCCGCCCGGCCGGCTCGTCCGGCCGGATGGCTGCAACCCCGCTTCGGCGGGGTTTTTTTTTCGTCCCGTAGAATCGCCAGTTGCCGAACGCTTACCGCTTGCCCGACACCGTGACAGCCGCTCCTTCCGCCAACGTCGATCCCGCCGAACTGGCGAAATTCCAGGCGCTCGCCTCGCGCTGGTGGGATCCGAATTCGGAGTTCCGGCCGCTGCACGAGATCAACCCGCTGCGGCTCGACTGGATCGACCGCATCGTGTCGCTGACGGGCAAGCGCGCCCTCGACGTCGGCTGTGGCGGCGGCATCCTCACCGAAGCCATGGCGCAGCGCGGCGCGCAGGTCCGCGGCATCGACCTCGCCGAGCGCTCGCTGCAGGTGGCGGAGTTGCACGCGATCGAGAGCGGCGCGGCGGTCGAGTACGAGCGCATCGCCGCCGAAGAGCTCGCCGCGCGCGAGCCCGGCGCCTGGGACGTCGTCACCTGCATGGAGATGCTCGAGCACGTCCCCGAGCCCGAGTCGACGGTGCGCGCCTGCGCGGCGCTGGCGCGGCCCGGTGGCTGGGTGTTCTTCTCCACGATCAACCGCAATCCGAAGGCGTTCATGCTGGCGATCGTCGGCGCGGAATACCTGCTGCGCCTGCTGCCGCGCGGCACGCACGAATACGAGAAGTTCATCCGACCCTCCGAATTGGTGGCGGCGGCACGCCGCAGCGGGCTCGAAGTGGTGGAGATGAGCGGCATGACCTACAACCCGATCACGCGGCGCTATCGACTCGATGCGCGCGACGTCGACGTCAACTACCTGGCCGCATTCCGGCGTCCCGCCTGAAGCCAATGGCCTTCGAGCGCCCGCTGGCCGTCTTCTTCGATCTCGACGGCACCCTGGCCGACACGGCCGAAGACCTGGCCGCGCCGATCCACGCGATGCGCGCGGAACGCGGCCTGCCCGCGCTGGCCGACGAAGTGCTGCGCCCCTACGCGTCGATGGGCGCGCGCGGCCTGATCATGAGGGGACTGGGCGTGGCGCGCGAGGATGCCGACTTCGAGCCGCTGCGCCAGGATTTCCTGCGACGCTACGAGGCCGCGATGCTGGTGCGCACGCGGCTGTTCGATGGCATGCCCGAGGTGCTCGACGCGCTCGACGACGCGGGCATCCGCTGGGGCGTGGTGAGCAACAAGTTCGAGCGCTATGTGCGCCCGATCCTCGCCGGGCTCGGCCTGCTCTCACGCTCGGCCTGTGCGGTGGGCGGCGACACGACCGGCTACTCGAAACCGCATCCCGAGCCGCTTCTGCACGGCGCCAGGCTCGCTGCGGTCGACGCGCACCGCTGCATCTACATCGGCGACGACCAGCGCGACATCGAAGCCGGCCACGCTGCGCAGATGCGCGCGATCGCTGCCGTCTACGGTTTCTGCGGCGGCGATTCGCCGCCCGAGCGCTGGGGCGCCGACCACCTGATCGCCGCGCCGCTCGAACTGCTCGACGTGCTCGGACTGCGCTGAAACCGTCCCTGCCGCAGCTTCAGAGAAACCGGTCGAGCAGCTTGCGACTCGTGCGGTCGAGCGCGGCGATGTCGCGCACCAGGTAATGGATGCCGTGCGAGTCGGCGATCAGCAGCGTCGAGCGCGACAGCCGCCGGATCGCTTCCTCGCCGGGCAGCACGAAGCGGGTCGGGCCGCGGTCGGTGGTCACCTCCCAGGTACAGGGCGTGACGAAGCCCGACACCGAGGCGATCGCGCGAATCTCGGGCATGAACTCGCGCCGCCCCAGTTCCTCGTCGAGCAGCACGCGCGTGGCCTCGGGTAGAGCGTCGAGCCGCGGGATCCACACCAGCTCGTGGCCTTCGGCATCGATCAGCGACACGCCTTCGCCCGGCGCCGAGATCGGAAAGGCCCGCACCGCCACCGCGCCCACATGGGCAGTTCCGTCGGCCAGCCGCACCGTGAGCCGCCCGAACGGATCGCGGCCGAGCGCGAAGCCGGGTGGCGCGATCGCTGCCAGCGTGCCGGCGGGGCCCGGATCGGCGCTCATGCCTGCTTCGCTCCGCCTGCGATCGTCGGCGCGACCACGGCCGGCTCGACCTCGCTGCGGCCGCTGCCGCCCGTGGCACCTTCGTCGAGCCGGTCGGCCTCGGCGCGACGCTGCTGGGCCTGGTAGAGCCGGTAGTAGGCGCCCTCGCAGGCCATCAGCTCGTCGTGCGGGCCGACCTCGACCACCTGGCCGCGATCGAGCACGACCAGCCGGTGCGCCTTGCGCAGCGTGCTCAGTCGATGGGCGATCGCGATCGTGGTCCGGCCCTGCACCAGGTTGTCGAGCGCCTTCTGGATCTCCTTCTCGGTGGCAGTGTCGACGGCCGAGGTCGCCTCGTCCAGGATCAGGATGCGCGGGTCGATCAGCAGCGCACGCGCGATCGAAATGCGCTGCCGCTCGCCGCCCGACAGCGCCTGGCCGCGCTCGCCGACCAGCGAGTCATAGCCGTGCGGCAGCCGCAGGATGAACTCGTGTGCATGCGCGGCGCGCGCAGCCGCGACGATCTCTTCGCGGCTGGCCCCCGGCTTGCCGTAAGCGATGTTCTCCGCGATGGTGCCGAAGAACAGGAACGGCTCCTGCAGCACCAGCCCGATGTGTCGCCGGTACTCCGCGTTGGGCAGCGAGCGGATGTCCACGCCGTCGACCAGGATCGAACCCTCGGAGACATCGTAGAAGCGGCAGATCAGGTTGACCAGCGTGCTCTTGCCCGAGCCGCTGTGGCCGACCAGGCCGATCATCTCGCCCGGTGCGATGTCGAGGTCGATGCCTCGGATCACCGCCCGGTTGCCATAGCGAAAGCCGATGTTGCGCAGCTCGATGCGCCCGTCCACCCGCGGCAGGTGCACTGGCCGGGCCGGCTCGGGGACGCTGGAAACGTGGTCGAGGATGTCGAAGATGCGCTTGGCGCCCGCTGCCGCCTTCTGCGTATGCGAGACGATCCGGCTCATCGAATCGAGCCGCGTATAGAAACGGCCGATGTAGGCGAGGAAGGCGGTGAGCACGCCGACGGTGATGCTGCTGCGCGAGACCTGCCAGATGCCGAAGGCCCAGACCACCAGCAGGCCGACCTCGGTGGCCAGCGTCACCGACGGCGAGAACAGCGACCACACGCGGTTCACCCGGTCGTTGACCGCGAGGTTGTGCTCGTTGGCGGTACGAAAGCGCGCCGCCTCGCGGCTCTCCTGCGCGAACGCCTTGACGACGCGGATGCCGGGGATCGTGTCGGCCAGCACGTTGGTCACTTCCGACCAGATGCGATCGACCTTCTCGAAACCGTGCCGCAGGCGGTCGCGTACCAGGTGGATCAGCCAGGCGATGAACGGCAGCGGCAGCAGCGTCACGGCCGCCAGCCACGGATCGATCGACACCAGGATCGCCGCGGTCATCGCGATCATCAGCACGTCGGTGGCGAAGTCGAGCAGGTGCAGCGACAGGAAGAGGTTCAGGCGGTCGGTCTCGCTGCCGATGCGCGCCATCAGGTCGCCGGTGCGCTTGCCGCCGAAGTATTCGAGCGACAACCCGAGCAGGTGCTCGTAGGTTGCGGTGCGCAGGTCCGCGCCCAGCCGCTCGCTGACCAGCGCCAGGATGTAGGTACGCGCCCAGCCGAGCACCCAGGCCAGCAGCGCCGCCCCCAGCAGCCCGCCGAGGTAGGCGCCCACCAGCATGGCGTCGATCGGCTTGCCGTTCTGGAACGGGATCAGCACGTCGTCCATCAGCGGCATCGTCATGTACGGCGGCACCAGCGTCGCGGCGGTGGAGGCCAGCGTCAGCAGGAACCCGGCGAGCAGTCGCCGCCGGTACGGATGGGCAAAGCGCCACAGCCGCAGCAGGGTCCAGGTCGACGGGGGCTCCTCGCTCTCGCCCGCGGCCTCCGCCTCGGCCGCCGCTCGCTGCGCACAGCGCGGGCACGGCGCGCCGGAAGCCGGAAGTGGCGCCTGGCATTGGGGGCAGGTCGCCGCAGGCTCCACGCCGACAGGCTCGCCGTGCGCACGCAGGCTCTCGAACCGATCGACCAGCCGCTGCGCAGCCGCGTGCTGGCCGAGCGTGAAGCGCCAGATGGCGGTGCGCGCCTGGGCATCGCGCAGCTCGAGCGCGCCCACCCCGCCGTGGTCGGACAGCTCGAGCGTCTGGCCGGGGTCGAGCGCCCAGCCGTGCCATGATGCCTCGTCGGCACCCACGGCAAGCAGCCGTCTCGGGGTCAGCAGCAGCAGCCCGGGCGCGAAGCGCAGGCGTTCGTCGAGATCGAGCTCGAGCCAGGCCAGCGGCGTCTCGCCAGCCTCGAGCCGGGCTTCGACCTCGCTGCGCCACGAGGCGGGAAGCGATGCGTCGGCGGTCCGGGGCGTTGCTGCGGCTGCTGTCATGGACATCGTGCCGCGACGTGCAGTCGCGGCCGGCAAGCTTACCGCATCCGACCATGGCCCCGTGGAGGGCTCGCCATGCATCGCACCGGCGGCGGCCTGCCGTCAACCGATGCCGGCCTGCCGCGTTCAACAGCGAAACGACTCCCGGAACCTTACATGCCAGCACCCAGCCCGCAGGGATCCGCCGCGACCGACGCTCCCCGCAAGGACATCGACATCGTCGAATACCGGTTCATCCGCGGTCCGGGGCGCTGGACCTACCGCCCGGTCCTCGAGGCGGTGGTCGACATCGGCGCACTGGAAGACTTCCCCTCCAACCTGATCCCCGGGCTTCCCGAGCGGCTGGTCACCTGGCTGCCCTCGCTGATCGAGCACCACTGCAGCTACGGTGAGCGCGGCGGCTTCGTCCGGCGGCTGCACGAAGGCACCTGGCCGGCGCATATCCTGGAGCACGTGGCACTCGAACTGCAGGGCCTGGCCGGCATGCCGGGCGGCTTCGGGCGCGCCCGTGAAACCTCGAAGCGCGGCGTCTACCGGGTGGTGATCCGTGCTTTCCAGGAGGAAGTGGCGCTGGCGGCGCTGCATGCCGCCCGCGACCTGGTGATGGCGGCGATCGAAGACCGGCCTTACGACGTCGCAAGCGCGGTCGAGGAACTGCACGCGCTGTCCGACGAGCACTACCTCGGACCGAGCACGCTGTCGATCGTCGACGCTGCCGACGAGCGCTCGATCCCTGCGATCCGCCTGAACGACGGCAACCTGGTGCAGCTCGGCTACGGCGCCCGCCAGCATCGCATCTGGACGGCCGAATCGGATCGCACCAGCGCGATCGCCGAGGGCATTTCGCGCGACAAGGACCTCACCAAGCAGCTGCTGCAGTCCTGCGGAGTACCGGTACCCGAGGGCCGCCTCGCCACGAGCGCCGACGACGCGTGGGAGGCCGCCTGCGAGATCGGCGTGCCGGTGGTGGTGAAGCCTTACGACGGCAACCACGGCCGCGGCGTGTTCACCAACGTCATGACCCGCGAGGAGGTCGAGGCGGCCTGGGCCATCGCGATCGAGGAAGGCAGCGGCGTCATCGTCGAGCGCTTCGTCCAGGGCAAGGAGCACCGGCTGCTGGTGGTAGGCGGCCGGATGGTCGCCGCCGCGCGCGGCGAGCCCGCGTTCGTCATCGGCGACGGCCGATCGAGCGTCACCGAGCTCATCGACCTGCAACTGAACTCCGACCCGAGCCGCGGAAGCACCGAAGACCGCCCGCTGAACTTCGTGCGCATCGACTCCTCGGCGCGCATGGAGCTCGCGCGCCAGGGCTATGATGCCGAGTCGATTCCGCCGGCCGGTGAGCGCCTGCTGATCCAGCGCAACGGCAACGTCGCGATCGACGTCACCGGCCAGGTTCACCCCAGCGTCGCCCATGCGGTGGCGGTGGCGGCCGACGTGGTCGGCCTCGACATCGCCGGCGTCGACCTGGTGGTCGAGGACATCTCCCGGTCGCTGTACGAGCAGCGCGGTGCCATCGTCGAAGTCAACGCCGGACCCGGCCTGTTGATGCACCTGAAGCCGGCCGCCGGCACGGCCCAGCCCGTGGGCGCGGCGATCGTGAACAACCTGTTCCCCGAGGGCGACTCTGGCCGCATCCCGATCGTCGGCATCGCCGGAACGCGCAGCGGCACCGCGATCGCGCGGCTGGTCGCCGAATTCATCCGCCTGGCCAGCCGGCGCGCCGGCCTGGCCTGCGGCGAAGGCCTGTACGTCGGCGGGCGCCGGCTCGCCAGCGGCGATTGCGCCCGCTGGGAACCCGCGCGCCGGCTGCTGATGAACCGGCGCGTCGAGGCGGCGGTGATCGAGAACGACGGCCTGGCGATCGTCTCCGAAGGCCTCGCCTACGACCGCTGCCAGGTGGGCGTGGTCACCGGCATCGACCCGAACGCGACGATTCCGCAGTTCGACATCGCGAGCGCCGAGCAGATGTATACGCTGCTGCGCACCCAGGTCGACGTCGTGCTGCCCGAAGGCGCGGCGGTGCTCGACGCGGCCGACCCGCTGGTCGCGAAAATGGCTTCGCTGTGCGACGGTGACGTCGTGTTCTACGACACCGGTGCCGGCAGCGAGGTCGTCGATGCGCACCTCGCCACCGGGCGACGCGCCGTGGTGGTTCGTGGCGGGCGGATCGTGCTGGCCACCGGCGAACGCGGACTGCCGGTCGCCGAGCTGTCGCGGCTTGCCATCGGCGGGGTCGGCGGGCATCGCCTCGACGACCTGCTCGCCGCGATTGCGGCCGCCTGGGCGCTGGACATCAACCCCGACCTGATCCGCACCGGCATCGAGACGCTCTGCGCGGTGCAAGTCGAAGCGAACGAAACCGTCGTTGCCTGATCGCGCGTCATCACGCGCCCAACCGACCAGTCCGTCATGAACATCTCACGCATCCGCGCGCTGCGCGGCCCGAATCTCTGGTCGCGGCGCACCGCGATCGAGGCCATCGTCACCTGCGACGAGGCCGAGCGCTGCATCGACCTGCTGCCCGGCTTCGAGGCGCGGCTGCGCGCCCGGTTTCCCGAGATCGGCCCGCTGCAGCCGCTCGGCCAATGCCAGGGCGGGTCGGTCGCCCACGTGCTCGCGGCCGCTGCACTGGCCCTGCAGACGCAGGCAGGGTGCCCGGTGAGCTTCTCCCGCACCACGCAGACCACCGAGCCCGGTGTCTACCAGGTGGTGGTCGAGTACACCGAGGAAGCGGTTGGCCGCTTCGCACTCGAGCTGGCCGAGGCCTTGTGCCGCTCGGCGCTCGACGACACCGGCTTCGACCTCGCCGATGCGCTGGCCCGCTTGCGCGAGCTCGACGAAGACGTCCGCCTGGGCCCGAGCACCGGCGCGATCGTCCACGCCGCGGTGGCGCGCGGCATCCCCTACCGCCGCCTCACCGACGGCAGCCTGGTGCAGTTCGGATGGGGCAGCAGGCAGCGGCGCATCCAGGCCGCCGAAATCGACGCGACCAGCGCGGTGGCAGAGCAGATCGCGCAGGACAAGGAGCTCACCAAGCAACTGCTGGCGACGGTCGGCGTTCCGGTGCCCGAGGGCCGCGCCGTCGGCGACCTCGACGAGGCGATCGCCGCGTTCGAAGCGCTCGGAAGTCCGGTCGTCGTCAAGCCGCGCGACGGCAACCAGGGCAAGGGCGTGTCGGTGAACGTCGAGACGCGCGAGCATCTCGAGGCGGCCTGGGCGGCTGCCAGCGAGATCAGCTCCGACATCCTCGTCGAGCGCTTCATTCCGGGGCACGACTTCCGCGTGCTGGTGGTCGGCGGCCAGCTGGTGGCGGCGGCGCGGCGCGAGCCCGCCCACGTGATCGGCGACGGCATGCACACGGTGCGCGAGCTCGTCGACGAGGTGAACCTCGACCCGCGCCGCGGCGAGGGCCATGCAACCCCCCTCACCCGCATCCGCCTGGACGAAGTCGCGCTGGTGCAGCTCTCCAAGCAGGGCTACGAAGCCGAATCGATCCCGCCGCGCGGCGCACGCGTGCTGCTGCGGCACAACGCGAACCTGAGCACCGGCGGTACGGCCACCGATGTCACCGACGACGTTCATCCGGAGCTCGCCGCACGCGCGATCGAGGCGGCCCAGACGATCGGCCTCGACATCTGCGGCGTCGACGTCGTCTGCGAGAACATCGGGCGCCCGCTCGAGGAACAGGGCGGCGGCATCGTCGAGGTCAATGCGGCCCCGGGCCTGCGCATGCACATCGCGCCTTCGTACGGCAAGGGCCGCCCGGTGGGCGAGGCGATCGTCGGCACGCTGTTCGCCGACGGCGACGACGGCCGCATTCCGGTGGTCGCAGTCACCGGCACCAACGGCAAGACCACCACCGTGCGACTCATCGCCCATCTGCTGGCGGGCACCGGAGCGCGGGTCGGCATGACGAACACCGATGGCGTCTTCGTCAACGGCCAGTGCATCGACACCGGCGACTGCAGCGGGCCGCGCAGCGCGCGCAACGTGCTGATGCATCCGCACGTCGATGCCGCCGTCTTCGAGACCGCGCGCGGCGGGATGCTGCGCGAGGGGCTGGGCTTCGATCGCTGCAAGGTGGCGGTGGTCACCAACATCGGCGTCGGCGACCACCTGGGCCTGAACTTCATCACCACCGTCGAAGACCTCGCGGTGCTCAAGCGGGTCATCGTGCAGAACGTGGCACCCGACGGCATGGCGGTGCTCAACGCCGCCGACCCGATGGTCGCGAAGATGGCCGCCTCGTGCCCGGGGTCGGTCACCTTCTTCGCGGTCGACCCGCAACTGCCGCTGATGGCCACGCACCGCGCGAAGGGACATCGGGTGGTCTACGTCGACGGCGATGCGATCGTCGCCGCGCAGGGCGATTCCGAGCAGCGCATCGCGCTGTCGGACATCGCGATCACGCGACGCGGCACGATCGCTTTCCAGGTCGAGAACGCGATGGCCGCGGTGGGGGCCGCCTGGGCGCTCGGACTCGACTGGCACGCGGTGCGCGCCGGCATGCGCAGCTTCGTGAGCGATGCGCGCACCGTGCCCGGGCGATTCAACGTGTTCGACCACCGCGGCGCGACCGTCATCGCCGACTACGGCCACAACCCCGACGCGATCGCCGCGCTCACGCGCGCGGTCGAGGCGATGCCGGCGAGCCGCCGCTTCGTCGTGATCAGCGGCGCGGGCGACCGGCGCGACGAGGACATCCGCCGCCAGACCGAGATCCTCGGCGCGGCCTTCGACGAAGTCATCCTCTACGAAGACCAGTGCCAGCGCGGCCGCGGCGACGGCGAAGTGGTCGCGCTGCTGCGCCAGGGGCTGGCCGGCGCGACGCGCACCGCCCGCGTGCAGGAGATCCACGGCGAGTTCGCGGCGATCGACACCGCGCTCGCCCAGCTCGAACCCGGCGACCTGTGCCTGATCCTGATCGACCAGGTCGACGAGGCACTGGCGCACATCGCCAGCCGCGTCGCGCTGGCGCGCGCCGCCGCAGTGCCGCTGGCGGCCTGAGGCAACCCGCTCGTTCAGGCCTTCGGCGTCGCCCGCGCGACGATCGCCGCGCAATCGGCGCCGCGCGGCAGCGCACCGTAGTTGTGATGCCCGCTGGCGGCCAGCCGCGACGCGCAGAACGCGTCGGCGACCGCTGCCGGCGCGTGCTGCACCAGGAGCGCCGCCTGAAGCGCCAGCGCCATCCGGTCGACGACGCCGCGCGCGCGGTATTCCAGATCGGCGAGGTCGCCGAACTCCTTTTGCAGGGCCGCCACGTAGCGGTCGAGCGCGGCATTGGCGCCGCGCGCCTTCGCCAGTTCGGCGAAGAATGCGCCGACGACCGCCGGCGTCTTCTGCATCGCGCGCAGCACGTCCAGGCACTGCACGTTGCCGCTGCCTTCCCAGATCGCATTGACCGGCGACTCGCGGAACAGGCGCGGGAACGGGCTGTCCTCCATCACGCCGCTGCCGCCGATGCACTCCATCGACTCGTACGCATGGCCGGGCGTGCGCTTGCAGATCCAGTACTTGCCCACCGCGGTGCACAGGCGCACCAGCAGGTCTTCATGCTCGTCGGCGCGGTGGTCGAGCGCGCGCGCCACGCGCATCGTGAGCGCGACCGAACCCTCGCTCTCGAGCACCAGGTCGGCCAGCACGTTGCGCATCAGCGGCTGCTCGTTCAGCACCTTGCCGAAGGCCGAGCGCAGCGAGCAGTGGTGCAGCGCCTGCGCGACGGCCGCACGCTGCCCGGAGGCCGAACCGACCATGCAGTCGAAGCGTGTCATCGCCACCATCTCGATGATCGTGCGCACGCCGCGCCCCTCCTCGCCCACCATCCACGCGAGCGCGCCGCGCAGCTCGGTTTCGCTCGACGCGTTCGAGACGTTGCCCATCTTGCGCTTCAGGCGCAGAACCTGCAGCGCGTTCTTGCTGCCGTCGGGCCGCCAGCGCGGCATCAGGAAGCACGACAGGCCGCCCGGTGCCTGCGCCAGCACGAGGAATGCGTCGCACATCGGCGCCGAAACGAAGTACTTGTGGCCGACGAGTTCGTACGGCTGCCCCGGTCCGCCCGAGCCGACCGGATACGCGCGCGTGGTGTTCGCGCGCACATCCGAGCCCCCCTGCTTCTCGGTCATCGCCATGCCGATCGTCAGGCCGCGCTTGTCGGCGTCGGGCACGTTGCGCGGATCGTAGACGCGCGCGGTGATCTTCGGCTCCCACAGCGTCGCGAGCTGCGGCGTGGTGCGCAGCGACGGCACCACTGCGAAGGTCATCGTGATCGGGCACTGGTGGCCCGCTTCGACCTGCGAATGCATGTAGACGCGCGCGGCACGCGCGACATGCGCCCCCTCGCCCGGATCGGACCACGGCGACGCGTGCAGCCCGTACTCGATCGAGGTCTTCATCAGCGTGTGATAGGCAGGGTGGAAGCGCACCAGGTCCACGCGGTTCCCGAAGCGGTCGTGCGTGTCGAGCTCCGGCGGATTGCGGTTGGCGAGCACGCCGAGTTCGAGGTAGTCGGCCGTGCCGAGCATCGCGCCGAAGGCGGCGAGATCGTCGTTCGCCCACGCCGCACCCTCGCGCCGCACCGCCTCCTGCAGCGCCGCGTCCTGCAGGTAGAGGTTGTAGTCGACGAGGTCTCGCGCGACGTTGACCACCTCGTGGGTCTCGGCAAGGTAGAGGGAATCCTTGCGCAGCGATTCGGGGGCGTTCATGACGAAGTCTCCAGCGTTGCAGCGGGGGCCGGCCGCGGCGCGCGAAGCGCCTGGCCGACCCGATCGGATGCGGGCCGTGCCCGCGTGCTCGCGCGTCGGCCGATGCCTTCGCGCAGGAAACGGTTCCAGATGGCATGCCCGGCCGCGTCGAAGCGCACCACTGCGTCGAGGAAGCCGCGACGCGCATCCACGTCGACCAGCGGGGCCGGCAGCAGCGGGTCGAAGACCAGTTGCCGGATCGCGGCATTGCCGAGCAGGTACGACTCGCGCGCGGCGAGCTCCAGCGCGAGCGAGCCGGCACGCGCCAGCCAGTCTTCGAGCCGCGCACGCGTCTCGCGATAGCCGCGCGTGAGCGCGCGGCCGTCCCAGAGCGCGGCGGCGCGGCGCTCGCGCGCCGCGTCGAAGCCGTGAGCGACGAATACCGCGGCATCGGACTCGAGCCCCAGCTTGAGCAGGCGCTCGCGCGCCGCTTCGACGCCGCCGGCAAGATTGTCGGGGCGCAGGAACAGGCCGCGGTCGAGCTCGCGCAGGCCGAGCATTCCGAGCGCGCGGCCGCGCGCGCGCAGCGCGGCACGGTTGCTGCGGCCGAGATCGCCGACGTGCGCTGCGATCCAGGCGCCATTCCAGTCGCGCACCCTGCGCTCGGCGTCGCGCCACGTGGCCACCTCGTCGGCGAGGCGCGCCGCGCCAGGCCCGAGGCGGTATTCGCCGCGGCCGAAGGTTTCGACCAGTCCGGCTGCCGACAGCCGCGCTAGCGCGACGCGCACGCTGTTCTCGCGGATGCCGAACAGCACGCACGCTGCGATCGCCTCGCGCGCGGCAAGCTGCCGCCCGGCTGCGCCCAGCAGCAGGTTCAGGATCAGGTGGCGGGGTTCGGGTTTCATCGCGCGCATCCGCAGGGGGATATTACGCACAAGATCGGTATGTGCCAATAGCCGTAATGATTCTCGGCGGTGACGATGCTCGGGGCGCACCGCTCCGGGCGGCAGCCGGGAGGAGAACCCCAGGCGGCTCTGGAGCGCACCCTCCAACCTCACCCTCCTTGAAATCGGCAAAGCGGCCTATACTTCGGCCATGCGCGAGTCGTCGCGCAGTGTTGCGAGATACCGAATTTCGGGGCCGACTTGGTTTCGACGTGGGTAGCAAAGCGGCACAGGGCATGCCGAGGCGCCTTTTCCTCGTAAATCCATTGGCAAAACCACAAACGCCAACGACGAGCGTTTCGCACTGGCCGCTTAAGGCCTGAGCCGCTGCACCGGGTCGCCGATAGCCCGGGTTCCGCAAGGAACAGCAGCGTCATTCATGTCGGATCGTGCCGCGCCGGGTCACTTGGTGCGGAGCTAGAACCAAGGTGACTGGATGCAGGTCGGCCTGTCGACCGGCTAAGCCTGCATCGAGATCCAAATAGATCGACTACGCATGTAGAACTGGTCGTAGAGGACTTGCGGACGCGGGTTCGATTCCCGCCGGCTCCACCAATCAAGAGGGCCTGGATAGTCTCCAGGCCCTTTTTCTTTGCGCGCCTCCCCGCGTGGCGCGGGGTTCCGAGGGTTTGCCCTGCGGGTGCCGATGGGTCCAGATGGGCCAAATCAGCCGATTTCCCGGCCAGCCCAGTCTCTTTTCTCTGTTTGCCCTGCGGGTAGTCGCGAGGCCGAGCCCTGTATTTACAATGGCTTGGCGCGGCCTTTTCGTAGTCAGCCATAGCCACCGACACGCGATCAAACCGCTACGCATCGAACCCGTCGACCACCCGCCGCTGCTCGACCCAGTCCAGCGGCAACGGGTTGCGCTGGAACCAGATCAGGCTCATGCAGCGCGGCTGCTTCCCAGCCAGGATGGCCTGGACGCTGGCGGGCTCCAGCAGGGTCAGGCGCAGCAGTTCGTTCACCGTCGAGTGATGCAGGCCTTCGCGCTGGGCGATGTCGGTGCCGCTGGCCACCACGCCGTCGTCGAGCAGTTGTTGCCAGTAGAAAGCCCGCGCCAGCGCCACCAGCATGGGACTGTCGAACTGGTTCCGCGTGGTGCTGCCTGCGCTCTCCTCGTCCGGTCGGATCACCACCTTGCGCACGCCGCGCTTGCGGATCTGCAGCGGGATGAAGGTCGAGAGCTTCACGGCGCCGCCGTCCATGCGCTGTTGCACCGTGGCCTCGCCGAGTTTGCGTATTCGGCTCATACCGTCATCTCCACTTCCGCCAGTTCCGCGCCGATGCTGTTGGGGCGCAGTTCGTCGATCAGTTCCACCCATCCGGCGTCGCGCCAGAGGATCTCCAGCCCGTCGTTGCCGATCAGCACGCGCTCGATCAGCAGTTGCGCCAGGCGGCGTTGCTCGGCCGGGAACAGCGAGGGCCAGACGGCGGCGAGCTGGCGCATCGGCACCACCACCCGTGCCTGGTCGAGATCGAGCCCGCTCTCGCGTACCCGGTCCCACACCGCTTGCACGCTCTCCGGCGCGCGCAGCACCTGGCAGACCTGCTCGACCACCAGCGCCTCGATGGATTCAGCCGGCAGGCTGCCGAAGTTGGAGGCGCCCGCCCCGTAGTGGCGGTCCTTGGCCGGCGTGTAGTAGCGGTAGCACTGACCCTTCTTGGTCGTGCGGGTCGGGATCAGCCGCTCGCCGCTGGTGGTGAAGATCAGTCCGCGCAGCAGCGGCAAACCGCGCCCGTCGGTGGCGACCGCCGCACGCCGTTCCTCGGCGGTCTGGGCCAGCACGTCGTGGGCGGCCTGCCACTGTGCCCTTGTCAGGATCGGCGGATGCTGCCCCGGGTAGTAGCGCCCCTTGTGGACGATCTCACCGAGGTACATGCGGTTGTGCAGCAGCTTGTAGATCGACTGCTTGCAGAAGGTGCGGCCCGTCTTGGTGCGGATGCCTTCAGCCGCGTAGTTGCGCACCATGTGGGTGGTCGAGCGATCGCGGGCGAAGTCCGCGAAGATGCGCCGCACCACGGTAGCCTCGGCCTCGTTGACGACGAGCAGGCGGTTCTGCACGTCGTAGCCCAGTGGCAGCGGCCCGCCCATCCACATGCCCTTGGCCTTGCTGGCAGCTATCTTGTCGCGGATACGCTCGCCAGTGACCTCGCGCTCGAACTGGGCGAAGGACAGAAGCACGTTCAGCATCAGCCGCCCCATCGAGGTGGCCGAGTTGATCTGCTGGGTGACGGCGCTGAAGCTCACGCCGCAGCGGTCGAACACCTCCACCATGCGCGCGAAGTCGGCCAGCGAGCGGCTGAGCCGGTCGATCTTGTAGACCACCACGATGTCGATGCGGCCGGCTTCGATGTCGGCCAGCAGACGCTTGAGTGCGGGTCGGTCCATGTTGCCGCCGGAGAAGCCACCGTCGTCGTAGTCGTCCGCTACCGCAATCCAGCCCTCGTGGGTCTGGCTCTTGATGAAGGCGTGGCCGGCTTCCTTCTGGGCATCGATGGAGTTGAAGGACTGGTCGAGGCGTTCGTCGCTGGAGACGCGGCAGTACACCGCGCAGCGCTTGGGTGAGGCCAGGATGGCAATGCTCATCGTTTGCCTCCCTTGCCCGCTTTGAGCCCGAAGAATTTCGGGCCCGACCACTGGGTGCCGGTGATGTGGCGCGCCGCCGCCGACAGGCTTTTGAAGCGCTGGCCGTTGAGTTCGTACAGACCATCGGCGGTGACGGTGACCCGGTACTCGCGCTCGTCCCATTCGCGCACCAGCACCGTGCCGGGCATCAGATGGCATTCCGTGCCTCGTCCGGCCTGCTGGATCTTCGAGAACTGCGCACCGCGTTCCACCAGATAGCGGCGCACGCCCGCCGGCAGCGGCCCGTAGGCCTGTTCCTGCAGCCGGTAGGCCAGGCGCGACTCCACGTAGTGGCGGTTGGTGTGGGCGGGGCGGCGCGGGAAGTGCGCATCCCACAGCGCCCAAAGGGCTTTCATGGGCAGGCCGGGCAGCGCCGCCACCTGCGCGCTGATGCTGTCGTTCATTGCGGTTTCAGTCATCGGTTTACTCCTGTGGTTGAGACAGGTCGATGAACGCGCTGTGGCGGGCAGAAGCCAAGGCGAAACCCCTCTCAGCCGGCCGAAAGTTCGGCGTCCAGCGCGGTACTGGCCGCCTCCAGGGCCTCCACGGGGATCTCGATCTCGTACCGTCCCTGCTCCCGCGTGAACCCCGCCCGGCGCCGGGCCACCGCCGCCCGAGCGATCACGCCGATAAAGGCCGGCAACTGCTCGTGAAGTTCGAGCTCGGCCACGATGGCCTGTGCGCCCCGATAGCTGTCGCGCGCCAGACGAATCTGGTCCGGCAAGGCGTCATGCTCGGCCTGCAGGGTCTGGATGCGGCGTGCTACTTCGTCGCGGGTGTGGCGGGTGGCGGTCAGTTCCGCGTGCAGTGAGGCGAGCGCAGCCGGGAGCGCGGTCAGCTCACCGGCATTGATGAGACGACTTGCGGTGGACTGGGTGTCGCTGGCGATCTGCTGCTCCACGGCCTCGATGCGGGCATCGAGCTGTGTCTGCAGCGTCCTGGCCTTGCTGATCTCCTGGGCCAGCGCCGTGCGCCGGTCCGTCAGCGCAGCCATCTCGACGCGCGCTGCCTCCCACTGGGCGGGCGCCTGGACCTTGCGCTTCAGCCGGGCGTGTTCTTCACGCAGTGGCACCAGATCCTGCTGCAGTTGTCGGGCGACTGCTTCGAGATGGTTCTTCTCCCGGAACAGGCGCTGCTCGGTCACCGACCAGTGTGTGGAGTTCGAGCGTTTTTCGAGTTCGTGATAGGCGCGACGTTTGGCATCGGCTTCCTGCTGTGCGGTGCTGGCGGCAGCTTCTGCTTCTTGCAACTGCTGGGTCAATGCGTCGAATTCGCTGCGCAGGGTGTCGAGGTAACTGGTGGATGCCTGACGGCGTGAAGGGTTCGATTTCATGGGCGAGCTCCTGGGGTTGGCATCGCCACGACACCACGTCGCAGCGACCGTTTCGCACTGTCGAAATGGTCGCTGCCAGAGACTGGTTTGGTCGATCAGGGCGCGGCGGGCGAACGCGGCGGGCCGATGACGGGTGCGGGCTGATGCGCACTGCCGCGCGCCCGGACATGAAATTGCGTCGAAGCTCGAAGCACATCGAACACATGCGCACGGGTGCGGAGTTCAGCGCCCCGCGCGTCATTGCTGCAACGGCGCACACCGCGAAGAATCCTGTTCATCAGGTGTCACCGAGCCCCAGCGAGGGCCGCTGCGGGCACCACCCACCGAACGGGAGCCGTCACATGAAACCCTTGCCACCCACCGAACTGCTCAGCCCGCGTCAGCTTGCCGCGCGCTGGGGCTTGTCTGAAAAAACCCTCGAACGCTGGCGGATGCTCGGCACCGGACCGGCGTTCCTCAAGCTCGGCAGCCGCGTGCTCTACAGCCTGGCCGAGATCGAAGCGCACGAACGCGAACGCACCCGCCGGTGCACCGCCGGCGATCGACCGCGCGAGGTATGGGCATGATGAACCGCCAGCAGCGCCGGGAGCGCGAACGCATGACGCGGCAACTGCGCGCCCACATCGCCCGGCACGGCATCGAGCCGGTGCTCGACAAGATGTTCGGCCCCGGCAGCTGGCGCTATGACGCTGACGAGGAACTCTGGATCGTGCCCGACACCCAACACACCGGACCGGGGCGTTCCTACTACTGCGTGCGCGCCAACGGCGACTGGTTCAAGGCGCGGCTCGACGGGGAGCACACCCAATGAGCACCGCCGCAATCGACGCGATCAACGTTCCGCCCCATCCCTTCTTCGACTTCAACGACGCGCCCGACCGTATCGAGCGACGCCACGACAAGGACGAGCTGCGCGCCCGCCTGCTCGATCAGCTCGAAGCCGTGCTGATGTACCTGTTCCCGAACGGCAAGCGCCAGGGTACGCGCTTCGTGGTCGGCAATGTACAAGGCGATGCCGGCGACAGCCTGGTTATCGAACTCGAAGGCCCGAAGCGCGGGGTATGGATCGACTTCGCCACCGGCGAATCCGGCGACGTGCTGGCACTGTGGGCGGCGGCGCGGGGCTTTGCGGTGCCGCGCGACTTCGGGGAGCTTCTCGATGACGTCGGTGATTGGCTGGTGGTGCCGACCTCGTTCATCCCGGCACCGTCCAAGTCGTCCGCCACCCATGACACGCTCGGCCCGCACACCGCGAAGTGGGACTACCGCAGCGCCGACGGCGATTTGCTGGCCTGCGTGTACCGTTACGACACGCCCGAGGGGAAGCAATACCGGCCGTGGGATGTCGCCTCCCGCCAGACGCGAATGCCCGACCCGCGCCCGCTCTACCACCTGCCTGCAGTGGCAAAGGCCGATACCGTCGTGCTGGTCGAGGGCGAGAAATGCGCCGATGCGTTGATGCAGCTTGGCATCGTCGCCACGACCGCCATGGGCGGCGCTGCCACAGCCCTCGCCAAGACCGACTGGTCGCCGCTTGCCGGCAAGACCGTCATCGTGTGGCCGGACAACGACGAGGCCGGTGCCAGATACGCCAACTCAGTGATCCCGAAACTGCTGGTCATCGGCGCGAAGGTGCGGCGCATCCACGTTCCCGATGACAAGCCGCAGAAGTGGGATGCCGCCGATGCTGTGGCCGAGGGCGCTGATGTTCAAGCCCTGCTGACCAACGCGGTGCCGGTCACCAACGACCAGCCCCACCAACCATTCGAGATAACGCAATGGCGAGCCCGCGAACGCTTCACCGGCGACCCGCAACCCCGGCGCTGGTTGATCGAAGGTGTGTTCCCGCTGGCTCAGGCCGCGCTGGTCGCCGCCGGTGGCGGTGTCGGCAAATCCTTCCTGCTACTGGCACTGGCCCGCGAGGTAGCGGCCTTTGATGGCGTCTGGGCCGATGCGCCAATGCTGTTCGGCGGCGCGCTCGCCGGCCAGGGCGTGGCGATCTATGTCACCGCCGAGGATGACGCCATCGAGGTCCACAACCGCCTGAACGCCCTGGGTCCGATTCCGGACCGGCTCTACGTGCTGCCGCTGCCCGATGCCGGCGGCGCGATACCACTGTTCGCGCCCGATCCGGCAACACGAGGCCCCTCGACTACCCCGGCGTGGTTGGCGCTGGAACAGCAACTGACCACGCTAGCCGGACTGCGACTGATCATCCTCGATCCGTTGCAGCCGCTGTGCGCGCTGGATCTGAACGTACCGGAGAACGCGCAGTTCGTCTGCTCCCGGCTGGCCGCACTGGCCGCCAGCACCGGCGCCTCGATGATCGTCTCTCACCACTTCGCCAAGCGCGAGGCCTCGACGCCGGAGCAAGCCCGCGAAGCGATCCGGGGCACCGGCGGCCTGGTCGATGGCGTGCGCTCGGTCTACGCGCTGTGGAACCCGAAGGAGGATCAGGCCAAGGCGATCTGCAAGGCGCTGGCCGAGCCCTTCGAGCGCGGCCGGGTGGTGATGGGCGGCGTGGTCAAGGCCAATGGCCGCGCCAATCTGCGGGTGACCACCTTTCTGCGTGACAGCCGTGGCCTGCTAGTGGACCGCAGCGATGCCCTGGTCCGCGCCCGCCAGACCGACGTCGATCTGCTTCCGGACCTGAAGGCCGCCATCGCGCGGGCCGCCGCTGAAGGCAAGCCCTACACCAAGACCGGCGGCAACGGCGTCTACGAGCGCCGTCACGAACTACCGGAAGCCTTCCACGCCATCGGCAAGCACCGGCTGGCCGAGTGGGTCGGCACGCTGCTCGACCGGGAGGAACTGGTCATGGCCATGGTCGATGGCTCGAAGCTGGTGAAGTGGCTGGACGTGCCGGATGGCCCCATGGCCAGCGGCGAGGCGGCCTTCGTCACCGGGCACCTGAGGCGCTCGACCACGGGCCAACGGGGTCAGGCATGAGCATTTCCGGAGCAGGCATCCGTTCCCGACTTCCCACTTCCCGACCGGGAACGCAGGGCCGGGTGGGAACGGCAAACTCAAGCCTGGCGCGGGATTCCAGCGTTCCCGGTCCAAACCGTTCCCGGATGGGGGCGGGAACGCGCAAACCCAGCAACGACGCCACTTTCCCGGTTCCCGGCGATTCCTCTCTAAAGAGAGAGGGTGAGCATCGGGAATGCTCACCTCCCTCGATGCCAATGACAGGCCGGACATGGGAACGATGCCCCGGCGAGACGGCACGGGTCCTTCCTGGCCAGATTCCTATACGGGGGGCGCGAGCGCGCTGCTCGTCTACCGTGAGGGTGCAAACCAAGGTTTGCAGGGTTTGCGGTTTGCACTTGGGGGTCGCGACCTGCCTCGAAGGCGAACAGGGTAAGCCGCGCTCTGAATGGGGCAACGAGTTCACTGTTTACCCCATTCTTGCCATCCCGGCCCAGACAGCCAACACCACACTTTGTAGAAACGTCGTTACTTTTAATTGACAGGCAGAATGTGGCCATCTAAGATGGCGCCCATGATGATTGTCGTAACGGCGTTTTTGCAAACATGAATCTTGGCGGGCTGGCTGAAGTACAGATGGGCTACCCCTTCCGGTCGCGTCTCGAGCACGACCCGCAGGGCGATGTCGCCGTGATCCAGATGAAGGACATCGACGACGCCAACCTGCTGCACGCCGAAGAAGCGATCCGGGTAACGCTGCCCAAGGGCAAGACCCACCACCTGCTGTGTGCGGGCGACCTGCTGTTCCGTTCTCGGGGTCGCAACAATGGCGCAGCTCAGGTGCTGGAAGGCATCGGCCCGGCCGTGCTCTCGGCGCCGATGCTGCTGATCCGGCCCCACAAGGTGCTGCCCGCCTACCTGTGCTGGTACATCAACGCGCCGGCCACGCAGGCCCAACTGGCAGCGCTGGCCGAGGGCACCTCGGTGCGGATGATCAGCGCCGAAGCGCTGAAGGCGCTGGAGGTGCCGCTGCCTTCGCAGGCCACACAGCAACGCATCGTGCAGGCAGCCGCCCTGGCCGAACAAGAACAAACACTGCTGGCCCGCATCGCCACCCTGCGCCAGCGCCTGACCACGCACATGCTGATGAAGCTTGCCCACCCATCCCCAGAAAGGGCCACCCCATGACCGACCAGCTCACCCAACAAGACGTCAACAACACCGCCTGGGCCGCCTGCGACACCTTCCGCGGCGTCGTCGATCCGGCGCAGTACAAGGACTACATCCTGGTGATGCTGTTCCTGAAGTACATCAGCGACCAGTGGGCCGACCACTACGCCGAGTACAAAAAGGAATACGGCGACAACGAGGAGCGCATCCGCCGTAAGTTGGAGCGCGAGCGCTTCATCCTGCCCTACGTCGAGTTCAAGGATGAGAAAACCGGCGAGGTCACCGACCGATTTCTGGCCGATTTTCATGCCCTGTACGAGCGGCGCAAGGCGGCCAACCTCGGCGAGCTGATCAACATCGTGCTCGACCACATCGAGGAGGCCAACAAGGCCAAGCTCGAAGGCGTGTTCCGCAACATCGACTTCAACTCCGAGGCCAACCTCGGCAAGACCAAGGACCGCAACCGCCGCCTGGAAAACCTGCTGGGCGACTTCGCCAAGCTCGACCTGCGTCCCTCGCGCGTGTCCGAGGACGTGATCGGCGACACCTACATCTACCTGATCGAACGCTTCGCCTCGGACGCCGGCAAGAAGGCCGGCGAGTTCTACACGCCAAAACAAGTATCGAAGCTGCTGGCGCAACTGGCCGGCCCCAAGGCCGGCGACCGCATCTGCGACCCCACCTGCGGCGCCGGTGGCCTGCTGATCGAAGCCGCCGCGCTGGTGGAAGCACAGGGCAGCCGCGACTTTGCGCTGTTCGGCCAGGAGGTCAACGGCAGCACCTGGGCGCTAGCACGCATGAACATGTTCCTGCATGGCAAGGACGCCGCCCGCATCGAATGGGGCGACACCCTCAACAGCCCGGCGCTGGTGGAGGCCGACCGCCTGATGCGCTTCAACGTGGTCGTGGCCAACCCGCCCTTCAGTCTCGACAAATGGGGCGGCCAGGAGGTCGAGGCCGACCGCTACAGCCGCTTCTGGCGCGGCCTGCCGCCCAAGTCCAAGGGTGATTACGCCTTCATCACCCACATGATCGAAACCGCGCTGCCGCAGGAAGGCCGCGTGGCCGTGGTGGTGGGCGCCGAGGGCCGCATCCGCCGCGCCCTGATCGAGGAGAACCTGCTCGACGCCGTCATCGGCCTGCCGGGCAACCTCTTTCCCACCACCTCGATTCCGGTCGCCATCCTGGTCTTCGACCGTGCCCGCGAAAAGGGCGGCGCCCGCGAAGACTGCCAGGACGTGCTATTCATCGACGCCAGCCGCGACTACCAGAGCGGCAAGAACCAGAACGCCCTGCTCGACGAGCACATGGCCAAGGTGCTCGCCACATTCCGCGCCCGGCAGCCGGTGGACAAGTACGCCCATGTCGCGAGCCTAAAGGAGATCGCCGACAACGACTTCAACCTCAACATCCCGCGCTATGTGGACACCTTCGAGGAAGAGGAAGAAATCGACGTCGCCGCTGTCGAGCAGGAGATCGAGCGCCTGGAAGGCGAGCTGGCCGAGGTGCGCCTGCGCATGAAGCAGTACCTCAAGGAGCTGGGCGTATGAGCGGCGGCGAACTGATCCTTTACACGGCCGAGGACGGCAGCGCCGCCATCCAGCTGCGTGCCGAGGGCGGCACGGTGTGGCTCACCCAGCTCGAAATGGCCAGCCTGTTCGATACGTCCAAACAGAACGTCAGCCTGCACATCAAGAACATCCTGGCCGAGGGCGAGCTGTCGCCGGCAGTCGTCAAGGAATACTTGACAACTGCCAGTGACGGAAAGAACTACAAAACAATGGCTTACAGCCTGGACATGATCCTGGCCGTCGGCTACCGGGTGCGCTCCCCGCGCGGCACCCAGTTCCGCCAGTGGGCCACCACCCACCTGCGCGAGTACCTGGTCAAGGGCTTCGTGCTGGACGACGCCCGCCTGAAGGAGCCCGGCGGCTGGGACTACTTCGACGAGCTGCTGGCGCGCATCCGCGACATCCGCGCCTCTGAGAAGCGCTTCTACCAGAAGATCCGCGACATCTACGCCACCGCCGTGGACTACGACAGCAGGTCCGAGGCCGCCCAGCTGTTCTTCAAGAAGGTGCAGAACAAAATGCTCTGGGCCGTCACCGGCCACACCGCACCCGAACTCATCGCCGGCCGCGCCGACCCCGCCCTGCCCAACATGGGCCTGACCAACTGGGCCGGCGGCCGGGTGCGCAAGCAGGACGTCACCATCGCCAAGAACTACCTGAGCCGCGAAGAGATCGAGGCCCTGGACCGCCCAGCGCCGCCGCACCCTGACCATGCGCGACTGGGAAGACAAGCTCGACGCCTTCCTGCAGTTCAACGAACGCGAGGTGCTGACCCACGCCGGCAAGCTGCGCGCGGATGTAGCGGAGAAACTGGTGCTGGAGCGCTATGAGAGTTTCGACGCGGCACGGCGCGAGGCGACGCGGCTGGCGGCGGATGCGGAGGATATCGCGGCGCTGGAACAGACCGAGCGGCAGCTGGAAGGCAAAGGGCGGGGGAAGAAGAAATGACGCTCGAAACCACCGCCGAGCACAAAGACAACGCGACTCGGCAACCTACAGCTCACCACCTCGACGAATATCCGCTCGGCGAAATTGCAGTGGTGCAACAGGGCTACACCTTCAGTCCTAGCTATCAAGGTCAAGCAACAGGAAAATGGCTGTACGTAAAGGTCGGCGACCTCAACGCGCATGGAAATACAAAGTATCTCGACAGGACCCTCAATTACGTTGATGACATTGTCCTCGAAGAGATGGGCGCGACACCATTTCCACCTGGAAGCATCGTGTTCCCGCGAGTGGGTGCAGCACTAAGAAACAACAACAAACGCATCCTTCGATACGCAAGCCTCACGGACGATAACGTAATCGTTGTTACGGTGAGGGATACACACTCTTGTTCCGCCGAATACCTTTACTACTGGTTCGATTTTCAAGACCTACAACGGTTCTGCAATGACGGCACAGTCCCTGTAATCAACGGAACGAACCTCAAGCGCCAACGCGTCCCATTGCCTAGCTTTGCACTTCAGCAGGAGATTGCCAGCCTTCTGTCGACCTGGGACACCGCTATCCAGAAAACCGAGCAACTGATCGCGGCGAAGGAGCGGCACTACAGCCACGAACTGTCGCGCCTGATCAGCCGGGGCCACCACCCGCACGTGCATGTCGGCACCTTTGCCGAGGAAGTCTCCGCTCGCAATCGCGGCGGCAACGAGGCCCGTGTGCTGAGCGTGACCAATTCGCGCGGCTTCGTGCTCCCGGAAGACCAGTTCGAACGCCGTGTCGCCAGCGCCGACCTGTCCAACTACAAGGTGGTGCACCGTGGGCAGTACGCCTACAACCCGTCGCGCATCAATGTCGGCTCCATCGCCCGCCTCGATGGCTGGGACGATGGCGTACTCAGCCCGATGTATGTCGTGTTCCGACTCGACGAGAGCAAGGCCAATTCGGACTACTTCCTGCACTGGCTGAACTCCCACGAAGCCCGCCAGCGCATCAAGAACAGCGCCCAGGGCAGTGTCCGCGAGACCGTGTCGTTCTCGGAGTTCGCCGCGATCACCATTCCGCTACCGGATAGCAGCACGCAAACCGCCATTGCGCGTTACCTCAACGCCCTGCGCAAGGAGATCGACCTTCTCGGCCAGACCGTCGCGGCGCTGAAGACCCAGAAGCGCGGTCTGATGCAGAAGTTGCTCACGGGCGAGTGGCTATTGCCCGTTCAAGAGGAGGCCAACTGATGGCGCTCGGTTTCCGGCAGCATGACCCGGATCGCGATGGCACCCTCGAGGTCGCTGAGGTCCATCCCAATTTCGTCGAGGTCTACTTCGTACCGCCGGAGCGGAGTCTGGTGGAGGCTGGGCTCGACCCGGTGCAAGCTACTCGCTACAAAACCAAGCTGCTGGAAATCAGCGGCCAGCACAATTTTCTGACGATCTATCCGATCAGCACATTCGGCGACCGATCCGATTTCCTCAAGCCGAAATATGGCCAGATCGAGCGCATCACGCTCGACGACACAGACATCATCTCCGGGGTCGGCTGGGACGCGAACTCGACACCGGAGGACGTGCGCGATGTCCTGGAGAATCTACCCTCCACTTTCACCAAGGACTACGCCTACGGGCTTGGCCTCGCGAAGCCGTACCGATTCATCATTGATGCGGTGCAAGAGCTGTCGGATTGCAGCGAAATAGTCATCACCGACAAACACGCCACCGGTCCCACCCAGGACGGCGACGGGATCTTCTACATCTCCACGCAGGACTTCGAGCAGGCGCGCGTCGAACTGAACAAGATTGACCGCCACGCGCAATCTGCTGTCCGCGCCGTGAAATGGACTGCTGCCCACAACATCCTGGCGGAACGGCTCGGGGTGCCGAAGCAGGAACCGAAAGCCGGCCGGCACCCCTATCGCAAGCTCTTCACCGCCGTGGCGGAGGGCAAGCAGGAGCTGTCCGAGGAGGATCAGAACGCCGTCATTGGCACCCTGACCAGCCATGCCGCCGATATCGCTGAAGATCAGCCGGAGAAGCTGGCGAAGCTACGCGGCGACATCGAGCTGGTGACGCTTGAAGCCCTGATCACCCGATATGAGGGGATGCTTGGCGAGAATCTGAACGAAGGTCACTGGCAGGAATTCTTCAACGAGAACCCCTTCATTCTGAACATGGCCTTCGGCTATCCCGTGATCAAGGTGCGGGACCAGGCATCGGTCGGTGGACGCAAGCTGTCGGGCGACGGGGAAAAGATCACTGATTTTCTGGTGAAGAACAGCCTGACCAACAACACGGCAATCTTCGAGATCAAGACGTCACAGACGCCGATTCTCAACAAGACACCATTTCGCGATGGCGTTTATACGCCATCGGCCGATCTGTCGGGTTCGATCAATCAGGCGCTCGATCAGAAGTACCAGTTTCAAAAGCAGATTGCCCAGATCAAGGACAACACCCGGCTTTACGACATCGAGTCCTATGCCGTGCATTGCTGCCTCGTGATTGGCAAGACGCCCGATGGCGATGACCGGAAGAAGTCTTTCGAGCTGTTCCGGCGCAATTCCAAGGACGTCGAGATCGTAACCTTCGACGAGCTGCTGGAGAAACTCAAACAGCTGAGCGCCTTCCTGCGCGCGGCCGAGGCGGAGAGCTGATCATGAAGTTTGCCTATATCGACGAATCCGGCAGTACCGAGGAAGGTGATGTATTCGTCATGGCGGGCCTGCTGATCGATGCCTACCGCCTGCGCAAGTACACCAACCGCTTCGACCAGGAATTGGCTGTCTTTCTGGCCAAGCACCCTGGCGCGCCGAACGAGCTCAAAACCAAAGCCTTCATCAACGGCCGCGGCGGCTGGAATACGGTTTCTGCCGACGACCGCAAACAGTTCCTCACCGACATGTGCGCGCTGGCTGCGGAAGTCTCGTCGATCTATGGCTTCGGGATGTCGTTCGAGCGCTTCAATGCGGCCTGCGCCAGCGGCACTTACACCACGCCATGCGCTGGAAATTACTGGGCGCTCAACGGGATGTTCGTCAGCGGTCTCATCCAGAAGAAAATGCAGGGCAAGTCCAACAACAAAGGGCTGACCGTCCTCATTTTCGACGACAACAAGGCCCATATGCCCAAGGTGTCGGACGGGCTCTATCTGGCCGAGCCGTGGTTCGACGCCTTGTACCAGCAGACGAAGAAGGTCAAAGGCAAGAATCAGTGGGGCGAGCTGAAACAGCCCCAACGCTTCGACCACATCATCAATACCGCCTTTGCGATCAAGTCGCAGCACTCCTCGCTCGTACAGGTGGCGGATGCCGTGAGTTATGTGTATCGCCGCCATCTGGAGCTCACGACACAACCGGAAGCCTGGGCGGGCGAGCAGGCCTTTTATGCCGGTCTTGTGACCAGACTCGATGCCAAGCGCGAGCGGCTGGGCCGCACACCCGATGCCGAGTGCATCGACTTCTACAACGCGGTCACGCACCCCGCCTGGGCGCTTTAGGGTATGACGATGGACAGCTTCCGCTTCGACGAGAAATACCTCTCCCAGATCCCGGCTCTGCAGGTGCTGGTCAACCTGGGCTACCAGTACCTGACGCCCGCCGAGGCGCTGGCCGCGCGCGGCGGCAAGGCCGGCAATGTGCTGCTGGAGGAGATCCTGCGTGAACAGTTGAAGAAGCTGAACCGCATCCAGCACAAGGGCGGCAGCTACCTCTTCAGCGAGGAGAACATCCAGAGCGCCATCCAGCGCCTGAAGAACGTGAAGTACGACGGCCTGCTCAAGACCAACGAGGCGGTGTATGACCTGCTGACGCTGGGCGTGGCGCTGGAGCAGTCCATCGAGGGTGACCTGAAGAGCTTCACGCTGAACTACGTGGACTGGCGCAATCCGGCGCACAACATCTATCACGTGGCGGCCGAATTCGCGGTGGAGCGCACCCGCAACGTCGAGACCTGCCGGCCGGACGTGGTGCTGTTCGTCAACGGCATCCCCTTCGCGGTGATCGAGTGCAAGTCGCCGAAGGTCGAGGTGGCCCAGGCCATTTCACAGACCATCCGCAACCAGCGCGACGAGTACATCCCGCGCCTCTTCACCTACGTTCAAACGGTCATGGCGGTGAACAAGAACGAGGCCCGCTACGCCACCACCGGTACCCCGGCCAAGTTCTGGTCGAAATGGAAGGAGGACTTGGCGGACGCTGAGTTGGCGCCACTGCTGGAGCGCCCGCTGCCGGAGTCGGTCAAGGCCTCGCTGTTCGATCTGGCCTTCGCCGAGCTGGGCGTGCGCGAGGAGATTGCGCCCTACCTGGTCGGCCGGCAGGTGACCGAGCAGGACCGCACGCTCTACGCCCTGTGCCGCCCTGAGCGCCTGCTGGAGATGGCCTGGGCCTTCACCGTGTTCGACGGCGGTGTGCGCAAGATCGCGCGCTACCAGCAGGTGTTCGCCATTCGCGAGGTGCTGGCCCGCGTCAAGCAGACCGACGACAGCGGCAAGCGCCGGGGCGGCATCGTCTGGCACACGCAAGGTTCGGGCAAATCGCTGACCATGGTGATGCTGGCCCGCGCGCTGGCACTCGAACCTTCCATCCGCAACCCGCGCATCGTGCTGGTGACCGACCGGGTGGACCTCGACAAGCAACTCGGCAACACCTTCGCCGCCTGCGGGCTCTCGCCCGACCGTGCCGAGAGCGGCCGCCATCTCGTGGAACTGGTGTCCGACTGGTGCACAAGTTCGACAAGGCGCTGGCCTACAAGAAGTTCAGCGATGCCTCGCCCGACATCTTCGTGCTGGTGGACGAGACCCAGCGCACCCAGCTGGGCGGTTACTCGGCGCGCATGCGGCAGATGTTCCCGAATGCCTGCTACATCGGCTTCACCGGCACGCCGCTCTTGACCCGCGAGAAGAGCGACGTGGCCAAGTTCGGCGGCGTGATCCACACCTATGCCATCGACCAGGCGGTGGCCGACGGCGCAATCGTGCCGCTGCTCTACGAAGGGCGCATGGTGGAGCTGGAGCAGAACCAGGCCGCCATCGACATCTGGTTCGAGCGCCACACCCAGGGGCTGACTGACCAGCAGAAGACCGACCTGAAAAAGAAATACGCCCGCGCGGAGATGCTGAACAAGGCCGAGCAGGTGATCTACATGCGCGCCTTCGACATCAGCGAGCATTACCGCCAGAACTGGCAGGGTACCGGCTTCAAGGCGCAGCTGGTGGCGCCCAACAAGGCGGCCGCGTTGCGCTACAAGGCGTTTCTGGACGAGCTGGGGGCGGTCACCAGCGAGGTGATCATCTCCCCGCCCGACGAACGCGAGGGCTTTGACGAAATCGACGCCGAGGAATCCACCGACGCGGTGGTGGCCTTTTGGCAGCGCATGATGAAGCGCTACGGCTCGGAGGAGGACTACAACAAATCCATCGTCAATGCGTTCAAGAACGGCGACGAGCCGGAAATTCTGATCGTGGTGGACAAGCTGCTGACCGGCTTCGACGCGCCGCGCAACACGGTGCTGTATCTGGCGCGGCGGCTCAAGGATCACTCCCTGTTGCAGGCCATTGCGCGAGTGAACCGCCTGTACGAGGACGAATCCGGCAGCAAGGCCAAGGACTTCGGCTACATCATCGACTACGTGGGTGTGCTGGGCGAGCTGGATCAGGCGCTGACCACCTACAGCGCCCTGGAAGGATTCGAGGCAGCGGATCTCGAAGGTGCGCTGACCTCGATCCATGAAGAAACCAAGGCGCTGCCGCAGCGCCATGCCGAGCTGTGGGATCTGTTCAAGACGGTGAAGAACCGCCAGGACGAGGAAGCCTTTGAGCAACTGCTGGCCAACGAGAAGCTGCGCGCCGATTTCTACGAGCGGCTGTCGGCCTACGCCAAGACCCTGGCCATTGCGCTGTCCAGCGAACGCTTCATCACCGAGACGCCCGAACAGAAGCTGCGCGCCTACAAGAACGACCTCAAGCGCTTCGTCAATCTGAAGGCGGCGGTGAAGCTGCGCTATGCCGAGTCAGTGGACTACCGCGACTTCGAGCCGCGCATCCAGAAGCTGCTGGACACGCACATCTCGGCCTCCGAGGTGGTGCAGCTGAACGCGCCGGTGAACATCTTCGACGAGGCCGCTTTCCAGAAGGTGGTCGAGGAGCAAGGCGCGGGCAGCGAGAAGAACCTTGGAGCGAAGGCCGACATGATCGCTCATGCCACCCGGCGCGCCATCAACGAGCGGCTGGAGCAGGACCCGGCCTTCTACGAAAAATTCTCTAGGCTGATTCAGCAGGCCATCGACGACTACCGCGCGAAGCGCCTGTCCGATCTGGAATACCTGCAGCGGGTCACCGAGATCAAGGAGGCTGTGGTTTCGCGCAAGGGCGATGACCTGCCACCAGCACTGAACGGCGACGCCGACGCGGCTGCCGTCTATGGCCTGTTGCGCCCCTTCGTGGCGAACCACCTCAGCGACGACGAGCAGGCTCAGAACACCGCCGCCGAGGCAGCCATGGCGGTGTGGGATATCTTTCGCCGCAACCGCAAGGTGGGCTACTGGGATGACCTCGACGCCCAGCGCCGGACCATGAATGAAATCGACGACTATCTTTACGATGAGGTCAAGGACGCGCGGGGCATCGCACTCTCCACCGACGAGATGGACGAGATCATCGAGAAAACGATGCAGCTCGCCCGCCACCGGATGGCCGGGTGAAGACGATGACCGGAACGCTGACCTGGGGCACCGACACGATCCGCTACGAGGTGCGATTTCTGGCATCGCGGCAGACCCTGGCCATCGAGGTCCACCCCGATAGCCGCGTGCTGGTGCGCGCGCCCGTCGATTGCCCCGAGGCACTGATTGCGGAGCGGGTGCAAAAACGTGCTGCATGGATCAGCCGGCAACTGGCCGAGTTCGAGCGTTACCGTCCCCGCACACCGGCAAGACAGTACATCAACGGGGAATCGCATCTCTATCTCGGCCGGCAGTACCGGCTGAAGCTGGCGGAGGGAGATTCGGCCAGCGTCAAGCTCACACGCGGCCAGCTTCTGGTCTCGCTGCCCGGCGAGCCGGAGCCAGAGCGCGTCAAGACATTGCTGCACCGCTGGTATCTCGACCGGGCACGAGCCGTATTCACTGAGGTTCTGGACGCCAGCCTGCTCCACTTCAAAGGCGTCGAGCAACCGCGCCTCATCGTGCGCGCCATGCAATCCCGCTGGGGCAGTCTGTCACGCGCCGGCACTATGACCTTGAACCTCAACCTGGTGCGTGCCCCCCGCCCCTGCATCGAGTACGTGGTGACCCACGAGCTTTGCCACACAAGACACCGCGACCACGATGCACGCTTCTTCAAGCTGCTCGGGCATGTGATGCCGGACTGGGAACAGCGCAAGCAGCGGCTGGAAGCGGCGCTGCTTTGAGGCGGCAAGAGGAGAACGAATGGCCAAACCAACCAGAACCCCTATGACCACAGCTGGACTTCCCGCGCTGGGTTCCACCACGAGGGCGCTGATCCAGATGGCCACCAAACCCGACCGCCAATCCCAGGAGTACGGCGCGTGGATTGAACAGGAGGACTTTCTTGCGTTTCTGCGCGACGAGCGCCAGCGCGATGAAGTCGTTCTCTATGCCGGACTGACGCATTGCTTTCTGTATGGCATCGCGGTGCCCTCATCCTCCGTGTCACCAATCGACGTGGATGACCTGCTGGGCTGGAGCTGCAACCCATGCTCCTCCTGGGGGCTGTGCCACGGCTATAGAGAAGGCGCATCGGAACGGCAGATGTGGATCGAGCCGCCTTTGAGCAGCTGCGGCTCGAAGACGCTTGAGCACGGGGAGCAGTTGCTCTTCATCCGGGAATTTGACGGCCACCGAGACGACCGCACCTACGTCGAACTCTCGCAGAAGGTTGCGCACCTTTTGGGGCTGCACCTAGTGCCTGAACGCAGTGCCTATTGCCGGCTGGACGAAAACGGTGATGTCGAAGAAGTTGTGCGTATCCATAAATTGTCAGATGGTCGCGTGGTCACGATCAAGCGCGAAGACCTCGATGTGCTGCTCTTGATGCTCGAATCGTCGTACGTTTTGCTGTTCGATTCCACCCGGTTCGATCCCGGAAACTTTACCAGCTGGGGTGATGGACCCGAGGAACATGTCAGCCTCGTCGAAGAAAGCCTATATTACCGTGGTCGCGCCAACACGGGCCGTGAAAGCTATCTGCGCGGATTTCAGGTGACCGCGCCTGTCATCAACGAACGGCTGCGGCGACGCCTGATGTGGGAATCCCCCGAACCAAAAAAGTACGCCACCTTCATAGCCCAGGACTGGAAGCACGGCGTAGTGCACGAGTGCTCATGCGATCCCGCCCAGCTCGGCAACTACTTCGTCGAATCCGATCTGCCATTTCAAACCAGTCCCGCGTTTTTCCGACCAGAAGTTCTGCTGAAATACAAAGCAGACCCGGATAAGTACCAGATCGAAGGAAGATCGATTCACTGCCGTGGGGCGTGGTTCCTGAAGAGCTACGACATCAACGAAGCAGACCAAGTCCACGCCTACCTCTGCGATCTCAACCTCCTGCCCTACGCGGAACAACTCTACTGGAAGTCGTTCAACGAAGCGCCCAAGGCGGGAATTTCAGCGCGGGCTTACAAATCCGACTTCTTGGCACAGTGGGACACCTCCCCGGACCCGCTGGCAAGCCTGAAAAGACGCCTCCAAGCCTTGAACGGGGCAGGAATTACCTGGTGGAGCCTGAAAAACCCACAGCTGCCAGATCGCGTGCACTACCCGGTTACGGCCAGCCAGGAAGAGTGGGCAAACGAATTGATGGCCCTCGACCAGTTGGTCGTCGAGGGCTTGAGCAGAAGTTACTTTAAGTCGAAGGCCGAAGCGGCCGGCATCACGGTGGAACCGCAATGGGGCAGCCTGAAACTGATCAGCGAGGTCCTTCTGCATGCGCAGGTGAATGAAGAGGAAGCCACAGCCGTCGTGGCACCTCTGAAGTCGCTGCACGACTTACGCAGCAAGATGAAGGGTCACGCTGGCGGCTCTGATGCCAAGGCGCTCCGTGAGGCGATGATTGCCAAACACGGCGATCTGAAGTCGCACTTTCGTGCCCTCGCCGACGACTGTGACCGGGCCATTGCCTTGATGGCGGAGCTCACTGATGCGGGCGTCCTTTGATCTCCCGTCGATCTGCTCAACGGCGATTTCGTCGGTGTTCCGTAGTCGTCTGCAGGCGCCAGCACCGGTCCGAACTGGCTGACCGAGGACCCAGTTCTGCGGTCAACCATCCGCCACCATTGAACGCAAAGCGGGCTACCCGAAAGGGTGGCCCGTTTTGCTTTCACCGGGCGGAATTCACGCGGGGACCGGGCCCGCGGACGGAACGGACGCGGGGCACCGTGACCACGACACGCGCAGGATCCGCAAAGCCTGGACCGCCCCCGGCCCGCCGCTTACCCCGGTGTCGACCTGTGTGGCGCAACCCGCGCCCGGCCCTGCGCCTTTCCTTTCGCCTGCCACTTGTCGTAGCAGTCGAGGCCGCAGAAGTAGGCGACGTAGTCGGCCACCTCCGCCACCGCGGCCTCGGACCTCGGAATCTCCTTCAGACACACCTCGCAGGCGACGCGCTCGTCGTCCGGAATGGGAGGATGGACATGGTCAGGCATGATCGTCTCCCTACGCACGGCCCTGGGGTCCTGCATGGGCAGAATACGCCGCCTGGCCCGGCGCGTCACCCCGCGATGTGCAGCCCCGCCACGTGCAGCGAGAACACGTCCGGACGCGCATTCGAATAACCATGAAGCATGAGACACGAACCCCCAACCGAGATGCGAACCAGAGACTAGAATCCGTGTTAGCGCCGATGTAAGACTGACCCACCTCGTCGGAGTAAATCTGACCCACCTGGGGGAGGATCGCGGTATTTGGGCCGCGAGCGATGTTGACCCAGGAGCAGGCGGTGGAGATACGAGTGCTGGCCCGTCAGGGGATG
>MEED01000025.1 GCA_001724855.1 Lautropia sp. SCN 69-89 | reverse complement strand
CGCATAGTGCCGCGCCTTCGTCTCGTACTCCACGTGCGACGTGTTGATCGTGATCCCCCGCGCCTTCTCCTCCGGCGCGTTGTCGATCTGGTCGTAACCGCGCGCCTCACCACCGAACTGTCTGCTCAGCACCGTCGTGATCGCCGCCGTCAGCGTCGTCTTGCCGTGATCCACGTGACCTATCGTCCCCACGTTCACGTGCGGCTTCGTACGCTCGAACTTTCCTTTAGCCATGTCGAACTCCCGGTTCTTCTTTCGATGCTGCCCGCTGATAACTGCTGCGCCGCGCGCGGCGCGCTCAACCTGTTCTTGGTGCCCATGGCGCGGATCGAACGCGCGACCTCTCCCTTACCAAGGGAGTGCTCTACCACTGAGCCACATGGGCGGACACCCTGAGACCGCCTTCCCTCCGGATTCCTGCGCCGCCCGGATATCGCTGGAGCGGGTGAAGGGAATCGAACCCTCGTCGTAAGCTTGGAAGGCTTCTGCTCTACCATTGAGCTACACCCGCCGAGGCTCGGCCCCCGGCGAACCGGGCGGCCCGCCGCGTGCCACTCTTCCCGAGCCACTTCTTCCCGACGCAAGAAATCTGGTGGAGGAGGTTGGATTCGAACCAACGTAGGCGTAAGCCAACAGATTTACAGTCTGCCCCCTTTAGCCACTCGGGCACCCCTCCAGGGAACCGTGAATTATGGCCCGCACCCAGATCGCTGTCAATTTTGGGGGCGCGACCCGGCCGCAGCCGCGCCCAGCCTGGGCGGGGCGGCCCGGCGGCCGGAGCCGCGTTGCGGCATCCTCGGCAGGTCGAATCCCTGCGTGTACCCGGCGCGGACGATCAGCGTGAACTTCCAGGACGCTCCACCGGCGATCGCCGCGGCCGCCCCCACTGCCAGCAGGGGCGCCGCCGCGGCCGGCGCGGCCCAGGCGCCGGCGGCCAGTGCGAACGGCGCCAGATGCCCCAGCAGGTGCAGCGTCGGCGTGAAGCGCTCGAGCACCCGGCGCGCCAGCGGCGGCACGCCTTGCGCCCGGGCCGACCCCACGTAGGCGCGCCACAGCAGGCCGTTGAGTACCGCCAGCGCCAGCCCGGTGGCCGCCAGCGCCGGCGCGGTCGGCCCTGCGCCCGGCGCGGCCAGGCCGAGCGCAAGGGCGCCCCATCCCTCGAAGAGCCCGCTGGCGAAGATCATCCAGGGCACCAGCGGCGCACGCCAGGCCGGAATGCCGCGCGCGAGGTGCAGGATCTTGGCCTGGCAGCCGAGGAACGCCGCCGCCGAGAGGCTCGCGAGCGCGAACGGCAGCGGGCCCGGCGCCAGCAGCGACGCCAGCACCGACGGGAAGAACACCAGCGCCGCGTAGAGTTCGCGCGTCATCCACGAACTCTGCCAGCGCGTGGCCGCCCGCCAGAAGCGTAACTGGCGCCCGATCTTCAGGAACACGAAGAACAGGCCGGTGGCCACCAGGACGGCCGACAGCACGTACAGCGCCTGCGCCCGCGACTCGGACAGCGCGCCGGCCCAGGCCGCGACGCCGGTCGAGATCGCCAGCCCGGTGCCCACGCCGCCGAACATCCAGTTCATCGCCGCGCGCCAGTCCCAGAAGGTCTGGCGCGCGCCCACCAGCGGGTTGGCCGGATCGGACAGCCGCTCCTCCTGCGAGTCGTCGCCGGGATCGCCCGCCTCGCGGCCCGGCACTGCGGGCGTGGTGTAGAGGTAGCGGATCTGCGGATCGGTGCCCGCCTCGGCGTTGAGCTGCACGCTGGGCTGATCGCGCACCAGCTGCGACACCTCGCTGTCCGGGTCGTTGAAGTCGCCGAAGCGGATCGCCTTCGAGATGCAGGACGCCGAGCACGCGGGGGTGGCCTCGGGATCGACGCCGGGCACCAGTCCGCGCGCCAGCCCGCTGTCGAGCCGGTCGACGCAGAAGGTGCACTTCTGCGCCACGCCAACGCGTTCCGGATGCGCGGTGGCCTCCTCCTGCAGGGTTCGCGCCTGGCCGTAGTAGCCGCGCGGCTCGTGCACGATCGTGCGCGCCTGGTACGGGCACGACACCGCGCAGTACGCGCAGCCGATGCAGACGTCGTAGTTCATCGTGACCAGGCCGTCCTCGCGCTGGCGCGTGGCGCCGGTCGGGCACACCGGCACGCAGGGAGGCTCGGCGCAATGCTGGCAGCCGGTGACGAGGAACAGCCGCTCGACGTCGGGGAACGTGCCCTGCTCCACGTCGAGCACGCGCCGCCACTGCACCCCGGGCGTGGTGTCGTTCGCGTGCTTGCAGGCGATCGTGCAGGTCTGGCATCCGACGCAGCGGTTCAGGTCGATCACCATGCCCCAGCGGGGGGTCGCGCCTGCGCGGGCGGCGGGCGAGGGACGGGCAGCGGCGCTCATCAGCGGGCCTCCGGCGACGTCGCGGCCGATGTCGCGCGTGGCGTCGCCCCGGACGTCGCCCCGGACGTCGCCCCGGACGTCGCCCCGGACGTCGTGCCGGACGTCGTGCCGGACGTCGTGCCGGACACGGCGGCCGACTTCGCGCTCGCGGAGGCGCGCGGGGTGAGCGGCGGCGCGGCGCTCGACGCGCCGGGCGGTCCGCCCAGCACTTCGCCGCTGGCGGCGCGCCGCAGCCGCACCCGCATGACGTCGGAGCCGCTGCCGGTACCGTCGGTGAGCGTCAGCGACAGATCGGTGAGCGAGTTCAGGCTCGGCAGCTTCAGGTCTTTCGCGAACGGAGTCTTCCAGTGGTCGAACTGACCGATCATCAGCACCGTGTCGGGCCGGATGCCCTCGCGCAGCACCGCTTCGCCCTCGGTGTGCCCGGACACCGACTCGATCAGCAGGCGCTCGCCCTCGGCGATGCCGAGCCGGCGCGCGACGCTGCGGTTCATGATCAGGCCGCGGTGTCCGGCGATGTTGTTGGCCACCTCGTTGATCAGCGGCAGCCCGACGTTGGCGCCCCAGCTGTACTGCATCGAGCGCGCGGTGAGCGCCCAGAACGGGAACTCCTGCGGATCGCGGCCGTACTCGCGCGCGTACTCGATCCAGATCTCGGGAAAGCGCTCGTAGGTCGGCATGAACTCGTACTCGGCCAGCTGGTGCTCCCACCAGCCGACTCCGGCTTCGTGCAGGCGATTGGCCAGTTGCCGGCCGTGGCGCACGACGCGTTCCTGGTAGGGCAACTCGAACCTCAGCCCCTGGCGCTCGAGCGCCGGGTACAGGTACCAGTCGAGTTGCGGGAAGGGGCGCAACAGGAAGCCATGCTCCTTGAACCATTCGAGGTCGCGGACTTCCTCGCCGCCGGTGAGATCGTGGCTGGCTGCCTTCGCGCTGGCGTCCCAGATCTGCTCGCGGGTGGGCGCCTTCGACTCGTCGAGCGCGTAGTCGAAGCGGCCGCCGCGGTCGCGCAGCGCCATGCCCGCCGCGCCGCGGTTGATCGCGGCGACGTACTTGTCGAGGATGCCGACGCGCTCGGCCAGCGCGGTGGCGATGTCGGTGAAGTCCATCGTGTCGCACGGCGACTCGACCGCCGGCTGGCGGATCGCCCAGCCTTCGTGCTTCCAGAACTGCTCGGTGAACTTGGTGCTGCCGATGCGGATCAGCTGCAGGCTTTCGAGGTCGAGGGCCTCGGGCAGCAGGATGTCGGCGAAGTGGTTGGTTTCGTCTTCCGTGTAGGCGAACGCCACGATGAACGGGAACTCCGCCAGCCGCTCGGCCACTTCCGGTGCATCCCAGGACGAGATCGCCGGGTTCGTCCGGTAGCAGAACCAGACGTCGGGCGCGCGGGTGCGCGGCCAGTTTTCCGGCGCCTTCTTCTGGAACAGCCAAGGCAGGTGCGCGGGCCCGAGGGCCGGCGACCACGGCGAGTCGGACACGAGCGGCACCAGCGTCTTGAACGCATTGCGGATGTGCGGCGTGCGCATCCAGCCCTCGCGCGAGGTCTCGTTGAACTGGTAGGCCATCAGGCCGTCGGGTCCGGGCAGTACCGACCCGACCCGCGAGACCGCCGGGCGCACCAGCTTCACCGCCGTCCCGAGCGTGCCGCCGGGCACTTCCAGCGCCCCGACCAGCACCGCCAGCACGGTACGCGCCCAACAGCAGTGGTAGCCGCCCCAGCCGTTGTTCACCGTCTTGCCCAGCATCACCGCGACCGGCCGGAACGGCAGCGTCTTGCCCTCGATCTCGATCGTCTGGCCCACGCAGGCGTGCGCCAGGTATTCGTCGGCGATGCTCCTGATCGTCTCGGCCGCCACGTCGCACTCCGCCGCGGCCCAGTCGGGCGTGTAGCCCTTCATGTGGTCGAGCATCGCGCGGAACGCCGGGCGCACGCGCGCCCGCTCGTGCACGATGCGCTCGTCGTCGGGGCCGTGCTCTTCACCGGGGAGTTCGTACTCGCCGTCGAGCGCCGGATCGCGCAGGTCGGGGGCGTCGTAGGGCTTGGCCCGTGCGTCGGAGAGATCCCAGATCAGCGGCTTGCCGCTGCCCGGCTCGCGCAGGTACCAGCCGTTCGGCCCCACCAGGTACGGCGAACTGGTGCGATGCTTCAGGAACGGCAGGTCGCAGACCTCGCGCCAGTCGCGCTCGTGCACGATCCGGTGGATGAGCCCGAAGAGGAAGGCCGCGTCGGTCTTGGGCCGGATCGGCACCCATTGCGCCGACAATGCGCCGGTGATCGACAGGTGCGGCTCGACCTGCACCCGCTTGGCGCCGCGCACCCGCGCGTCGGCCTCGCGCCAGATGCCCACCACGCCGCCCGATGCCTCGACGTTGTTGCCGCAGTTGATGATGTAGTTCACGTACGGCGTGTCGGGCGACACGATGAATGCGCGGTGCCACAGTTCGCCGTAGAGGTGCTCGGAGTGATAGCACTTCACGCCCTGGCCGGCGCCGTACCCCTGGTCGATCGGGCCCCATGCGGCCATGAACGCCGGGAAGGTGCCCATGTACTGCACCGGCGTGCCCCCACCGCCGGTGGTGGTGGCGAGCCGGGGCACGCCTTCCTCGTTGAGCAAGCCCCTGGCGCGGATGTCGCGAAGCCTGGCGCCCACGATGTCGAGCGCCTCGTCCCAGCTGATCGGCACGAAGCCGGGGTCCTGGTCGCGCCCCTTCTTCGGATTGGTGCGCTTCATCGGCTGGCGGATGCGGTTCGGGTTGTAGGTCTTCTGCACCAGGCCGTAGGCCTTCACGCACACCCGGCCGCCGCCGGGATGCTCGCCACTGATGTCGTAGTTCGACTCGACCCGCGTGGCCACGCCGTTTTCGACCTCGACCTTCAGCAGGTCGGGACCCGCCACGCACTGGTAGCAGTAGACCGGAACCTTCCTCGACGCGCCCATCAGGCTCTCCGAAACGTGTGCACCTGCAACATCTTGCCGTGCGTGCGCGCTGCACGCCACCAATCACCCTTGAGACTTCTCCAGTGCCTGGCCGATGTCCGACAGGATGTCTTCGATCGACTCGATGCCGTAGCGATGCTCCGCCATTCGTTTCTCCGTCAGGGCAGCCAGCGCGGCCGCTTCGCCGAGATCACCTGCGTGTCGACGCCCACCCAGTTCAGGCCGCCGAACAGCCGCGCGTGCCCGATCGTCACGAAGCGGTCCAGCACCGTGTCGAGCTCGTGCTCGCGCGCCGGCCGGTCGGCCCCTCGAGGTTGGCCACGCCGAACTGCTGCCAGAGCGCTTTCGCACCGATCTCGATCGCCTGGCGCGCGACCGGCATCACGTCCTCGGCGCGCCGGAAGACGCCGACCATGTCGACCTCGTGGCCGATGTCCGCGAGCGACGGGTAGCAGCGCTCGCCCAGGATGCGGCGCAGCGTTTCGATGTCTGGCATGGATCTTCCTGCGACGGTTGCGGAGCGGTCGTTTCCTGTTATTGTCGTTCACAGTGGCGGGCAGCGCGTTTCGGCCGCGCGATCGGGAGACGACGACATGGCAGGCAAGCTCGGAATCGGCGACCTGGCGGCGATGGGGCTCGGAAACGTCGGCATCGGCCCGCTGAAGGTCGGCAACGTCCTCGACACGGTCGACTTCGTCAAGAGGGCCTGGACCTCGTTCGGCGTGCCCTCGGGCTTCACGCCGACCCTCGATCTCGAGGAACTCGACAAGCGCATCGCCGACCTCAAGGCGGTCGAGCAGTGGCTGACGCTGAACATGAACATGCTGCAGGGAACGATCCAGGCACTGGAGATCCAGCGCGGCACGATCGCCACGCTCAAGGCGTTCGGCGCGCCGCTGGACGCGGCCGCGCCTGCGGCACAGGCGATCGCTGCGGCGCTGGGCCGCGCGACACCGCCGGACGACGGGCAGCGCGGCGCCGCACCGGGCATCACGAGCGCGGCAGGCGCGAATGGCGGCGGAGAAAGCGGCGCGCAGGCTGCACCGGGCGGCACGAAGCGCGCGCGGCCTTCGCGCCGCAAGGTGCCCGGCGCGAAGGCACCGCCGACTGGCGCCTTCGCGGATCCCGGACTGAGTCCGAGCGCGTGGTGGAACCTGCTGCAGAGCCAGTTCAACCAGGTTGCGGCGGCGGCGCTTTCGGGTGTCGGCCTGTCGGGGGGCGAGCCCACCGCTTCCGCGCAGCGCGAGTCGACCGCGGCCGCGCGCGGCGGCGCGCGGCGCAGCGCGCGCGCGCAGACGCAGTCCGGCGCTCCCCCAGCGAGGGCAGGCGGCAAACCGGCGGGCCGGGCGCGCAAGGCGTGAGCGACTCGCGCGACTGACCGATCAGGCACCACCGACCGCCGGACCGCCCCGATGCATGCATTCAGGTACGGGCACGCGGCGCACCCCGACTGGCGCACCGCGGCCGAATCGCTGATGGCCCGGCTCGCCGGGGGCCAGTACCCGCCAGCCGAGGGGCTGGGCCTGCTGTACGTCACCGAGCGGCTGGCCGAGCGCCTTGGCGACGTCGCCACCTTGCTGCGCGAGCGTTTCCCGGGCGTCCAGTGGATCGGCGCCAGCGCCCACGGGGTCTGTTCGACCGGCGTCGAATACAGCGGCGAGGCCGCGCTGGCGGCGATGATCTGCGAGTTGCCGGCCGGCGGCTGGCGCGTGTTTTCAGGCGACGAGGACATCGCACCCGACGGCGGCATCCGCGAAGCCGCCACGGCAGGCGACACGCGCGCGGCGTTCACGGCCCTCGTCCATGCGGAGCCGACCGCGACCGAACTGGTCGAGTCGATCGCGGCGCTGGCCGCGCGGCTGCACACCGGCTTCCTGTTCGGCGGGCTGGTGGGCGGCAGCCGGCCCGATAGCGACCAGCTGGCAGGCCGGCTGGTGCGCGGCGGGTTGTCGGGCGCGGTCTTCGGCGAGCAGGTGCGGCTGCTGTCGCGCGTCACGCAGGGTTGCGCGCCGCTGGCGCGCGAGCACGTGATCTCTCAGTGCTCGTCGCACTACATCCAGGGCCTGGACGGCGAGCCGGCGCTCGACGTGCTGCTCGCCGACCTCGGCGTGGCCGCCGAGGTGCGCGAGTCGCGCGACGGCGACGAGATCCTGCGCGCGCTGCCCGCCGAACGCCTGTCCAACGGGCTGATGGTCGGGCTGGCGCCGGCCAGCGGCGACCGCGGCATCGGCTTCGCCGACTACACGGTGCGCAACGTGCTGGGCATCGATCCGCAGAACCGGCTGCTGGCGATTGCCGCCACGCCGCAAGCGGGCGATCGCGCGGTGTTCTGCACCCGCGACGGCCGCGCCGCGCGCGCCGACCTGGTCCGCATCTGCACCGAATTGCGCGAGGAGCTCGAGGGCGAATCGCTGCGCGTGCTGGGCGCGCATTACGTGTCCTGTGTGGCCCGCGGCGAGCAGCTGTTCGGCGCGCCGGGCGCGGAGCTCGGGATCATCGCGCACAACCTCGGCGAGATCCCGCTGGTGGGGTTCTTCGCCAACGGCGAGATCGCGCGCGACCGCGTCTACGGCTATACGGGTGTGCTCACGCTGTTCGTCGCGCCGCCCGACCCCAGCCCGGTCTGATCGCGCCAGCGCGCGACCTCGGCGCCGATCGCTGCGAGATCGCTGACCACCCGGACGCCGGCGGGTGGACGGCGGTCGAGCACGACGCATCCGCCGCCGGCCCACAGTTCGATCGTGGCCGGCAAGCGCCGTCGCAACTCGGCCAGGCCCTCGAGCGCACTGCGCGTGCTGGAGGCCGCCGAGAAAGACAGGGCCACGATGTCGGCGCGCTGGGCGACGGCGGCCAGCGCAATGTCGCGGATCGGCGTCTGGACCCCGAGCGAAAGGCAGCGGCACCCTTCGAGCGCAAGCAGGGCCTCGGCCATCAGCAGCCCCAGGCCGTGCGGTTCGGCCGGGAAGGTCGACATCAGCACGCGAGGCTGCGATCCCGCCGACGACGGGATGTTGCCGATCGCGGCACGGAGCACGCCCTGTATCGCTTCGGTGTACAGGTGCTCTTCGAACACCTCGAAATCGCCGCACGCCCAGGCCTCGCCGACCAGGCGATTCAGCGGCGCCACGAGCTCGACGACGAAACGGTAAAGCCCCATCCGGAGGACCGCTTCCGACAGCGCACGCCGCAGGTCTTCGAGCTGGTGCGTCCTGGTCAGTTCCAGGAAGCGCGCCAGTTCCGCGTTCGCGCCATTGGCGACCGCCACCGTCGGTGTCGGCCCCTGCTCGAGCAGCGCCTGCAGGGCCTCGATCGGCAGGCTGACGACCTTGCCGGGGCGGCGCCCGGCGTCGAGCAGGCGCCGGATCAGCCTCAGCCGCTCGACCTGGTCGGCGGGGTACGAGCGCTCGCCCAGCGAGTCACGACCCGGCTTCGGGAAGCCATAGCGGCGCTCCCACACCCGGAGCGTGTCCTTCGACAGCCCCGTGTCGCGCTCGACCGCCGAAATGCTCGATCCGGGTTCGGGGGGCCCTCCGGGAACAGTTGCACTGTTTGTCCTGGACAAAACGTTGACTCCTGGCTATCGCTCCGCTAATCTACCGATTAATTCATCATTTGTCCAAGACAAACGTGATCGGAAATCGACTGCGAGCCCACGGGAGCCACAGGATGCACCACGATAACCAGCCGTCGATGCGAATCGCCATCGTCGGTTCCGGCATCTCCGGACTCGGCGCCGCACTGCGCCTGGCCCCGCACCATCGGGTGACGCTGTTCGAAGCCGACCGACGCCCCGGCGGACACACGCACACGGTGGACGTGACGCTCGACGGTACATGCGCCGCGGTGGATACCGGTTTCCTGGTGTTCAACGAGCGAACCTATCCGGAGCTGATCGCGCTGTTCGACGAGCTCGACGTGCCGACGGCGCGCTCGGACATGTCGTTCTCGGTTTCGATCGGGCCGCACCGGTTCGAATGGTGCGGATCGAACCTGGCGACGCTGCTCGCCCAGCCGCGCAACGCGCTGCGCCCGTCCTTCTGGCGGATGATCAACGACATCCTGCGCTTCAACCGGCAGGCGACCGCGCTCGCCGCCGGCGCGGCGCGCGCCGCCGCACTCGACGAGCCGCTCGGCGAATTCCTGCGCCGCGAAGGCTATTCCAGCGCATTCCGCGACCACTACCTGCTGCCGATGGCGGCGGCGATCTGGTCGTGCCCGATGCGGCGCATGCTGCAGTTCCCGCTGGGCAGCTTCGTGCGCTTCTTCCACAACCACGGGCTGCTGCAGGTCGAGGGCCGGCCGCAGTGGCGCACGGTCGCCGGCGGCGCGCGACAGTACGTCGAGCGCATCCTCGAACGGCTCGAAGACGTGCGGCTCGGCACGCCGGTGCGCGCGGTGTCGCGGCACACGACCGCGGTCGACGGCAAGGTGCGCATCGTCACCGATGCCGGCACCGAGGTCTTCGACCACGTCGTGCTCGCCTGCCACAGCAGCCAGTCGCTGCGCCTGCTCGCGGATGCCGACCGCGACGAGCGCGCGGTGCTGTCCGCGGTGCCCTATCAACCGAACCGCGCGTGGCTGCACACCGACACGACGCTGATGCCCAGGCGCCGCGCCGTGTGGGCCGCCTGGAACTACCTGAGCAACGGCGATCGCGAGGCGCCCGAGGTGTCGGTGACCTACTGGCTGAACCGGCTCCAGCCGCTTCCGTTCGCGACGCCGCTGCTGGTCAGCCTGAACCCGCTCGCACCGCCCGCGCCGGACAAGGTCGTCGCGTGCATCGACTACGAGCATCCGGCGGCGGCTCGCCGGCCTGCAGGGGCGCTCGAACACCTGGTTCGCCGGCGCCTGGACCGGCTACGGGTTCCATGAGGACGGGCTGAAGTCGGGACTTGCGGTGGCGGCGTCGCTGCTGCAGCGCGCGCCGGCGCTGCGCCGCGCCGCCTGAGGACCGACGACGATGCCCCCCGGACTGAACGACTGGCGAATGGGGTTCGGCGAGGTGCGCCACACGCGGCTGCGGCCGGTGCGGCACGCGTTCCGTTACCGCGCGTTCTTCGTGCGCGCGCCGCTCGACGAACTCGAGGCGCGCGCCGGCTCCTGGCTGTTCGGCGTGAACCGCGCCGCCCTGGTCGGCTTCAGGCGCGAGGACCACGGCGACGGCCGGCCGCTGCGCGTCTGGATCGGGGCGATGCTGCGCGAGGCCGGCATCGTCGCGGACGGCGAAGTCTGGCTGCACGCGCTGCCGCGCGTGCTCGGCTACGCGTTCAAGCCGGTGAGCTTCTGGTTCTGCCACCGCCGCGACGGCGCGCTCGTGGCGGTGATCGCCGAGGTCAACAACACGTTCGGCCAACGCCACTGCTACGTGCTCGGCGACGCGCCGGGCAGGCCGATCGGCGCGGGCGTCGAGCTCGAGGCGGACAAGGTATTCCACGTGTCGCCATTCTGCGACGTCGAAGGCCGTTACCGGTTCCGGTTCGTCACGACCCCCGAGCGCGCCATTGCGCGGATCGACTACGACGATCGCGACGGCCCGCTGCTGACGACCAGCCAGAGCGGCCGCTTCGCGGCGCTCGACGTCGCCGCAGTCGCGCGCGCGCTGCTCGGCTACCCGCTGTTCACCTTCGGAGTGATCGCCCGCATTCACTGGCAGGCGCTCAAACTTTGGGGGCGGCGCGTGCCGTTTCGCGGCAGGACACCTGCCGTCGCTACCCGGGGAAACCGATGAACATCCGCCATTCCGACGCATCCGCAGCGCTCGTGGCGCCGGGCGCCCATCACCCCGAAGCGCCGTCGCGGGCGGCGCGGCTGGTCCTGCGGCTGCTCGAGCGGATCACCCACGGCGAACTCGAGCTCGTGACCCCCGACGGCCAGCAGCTGCGCTTCGGCGGCGGGCAGCCGTCCGCGACGATGCGGCTGCGCAACTGGAACGCGCTCGACGCTGCGCTGCGCCGCGGAGACGTCGGCTTCGCCGAGTCCTACATCGCCGGCGACTGGGGCACCGACTCGCTCGCCGACCTGCTCGCGGTGGCCGTCGCGAACCGCAGCGCGATCGAGGATGCCGTCTACGGCCATTGGCTGGGGCGCCTCGCCGACCGGGTCCGCCACCTGCTCAACCTCAACACGCGCGCCGGAGCGCGGCGCAACATCCACGCCCACTACGATCTCGGCAACGACTTCTACCGGCTGTGGCTCGACGAGGGCATGACCTACTCGAGCGCACTGTTCGAAGGCGACGAGCGAAGGTCGCTGGCGCAGGCCCAGCAGGCCAAGTACGCGCGCATCCTCGATGCGCTGGCGCTGCCGCACGGTGCGTCGGTGCTCGAGATCGGCTGCGGGTGGGGCGCGTTCGCCGAGCTCGCCGCGCGGCGCGGCCTCTCGGTGACCGGGCTGACACTCTCGTCCGAGCAGCTCGCCTGGGCGCGCGAGCGGATCGCCGCCGCCGGCTTCGCCGGCCGCGCGCGCTTCGAGTTGCGCGACTACCGTGACGAGGCCGGCCGCTACGACGGCATCGCCTCGATCGAGATGTTCGAGGCCGTCGGCGAACGCTACTGGCCCGCATACTTCCGGGCCTTGCGCCGCTGCCTCGCGCCAGGCGGCCGCGCGGTGGTCCAGACGATCGTCATCGACGATGCCCTGTTCGATCGCTACCGTCGCGGCACGGACTTCATCCAGCAGTACGTCTTTCCGGGCGGCATGCTTCCGAGCGCCGCGCGCTTCGCGCAGGTCGCCGAAGCGGCCGGCCTGCGCATCGTCGACCGCTTCGCCTTCGGCCCGGATTACGCAAGCACGCTGCGCCAATGGCGCGAACGCTTCGTCGCGTCCCTAGCCTCGGTCCGTGCGCTCGGCTTCCACGGCAGGTTCGTGCGCACCTGGGAGTTCTATCTCGCGTACTGCGAGGCCGCTTTCAGGTACGGCAACACCGACGTCGTGCAGTTCACGATCGAGCAGCGATGACGCAACCGGCACCGCGAGCCCGCGCAGCGGCGCGACGATCGACCGCGACGGCGCACACTGCGGCCGCCGCCGGAGCACTCGTCGTCGCCGCAGCGCCGGCCTTCGCCGCAGCGCTGGCCATCACGCCCGCGCAGGCCGCGGAACCCTCGTTCGACGCGCCGGCGCGTGCGCCTGCCATCGCGGCGGTGCAAGCCGTGCAGACGGCGCCCGATTCCCGCTCGGCCGCACCCGCGCCGATCCGCGCCTCGCTGCCCGCGGCCCGCCTCGCCGGCGAAGGCACGCTGCGCTGGTTCGGACTGCGCATCTACGATGCCCGGCTGTGGGTCGGCCCGCGCGGCCTCGACCCTGAGCGCATCGGCGACGACGCGTTCGCGCTGGAGATCCGCTATGCGCGATCGCTGTCGGGTGCAGCGATCGCCGAGCGCAGCGCGGCCGAGATCGCGCGATTGGGGCTCGCCGCGACCGAGGGCCAGCGCATCGGCTGGCTCGAGCGGATGGCCGCCATCTTCCCGGACGTGCGCGACGGTGACCGGATCGCCGGGATCTTCGATCCCCGGACGGGCACACGCTTCTTCCTGAACGAACAGCCGATCGGCAGTGTCGCGGACCCGGCCTTCGCGCGCGCGTTCTTCGGCATCTGGCTCGACGCTCGGACCGCGGCGCCGCAGCTGCGCGAAGCACTGCTGGGCGCGACCGCGCACGCGCGCAGCCCCGGGCAATGACCGGGACTGCAATGACGACCGCGCCCTCGACCACGGGTCTGGCGGCGTACGCATCGCTGCGCCTGCCGCTGGCGTTGCTCGAGCTGCCGCTGTTCGTGCTGTTGCCGAGCCTGTACGGCCAGTCGCTCGGGCTCGAGCTGGCGGTCGTCGGCGCGGTGCTGTTCGTCGCGCGGCTCGTCGATGCGCTCGCCGACCCGCTGATCGGCGCATCGGTCGACGGCGCGCGCAATCGCTGGACTCCCCGCCACTGGATCCGGGCCGCGCTGCCGGTGCTCGCGCTCGGCTTCTGGGCAATGCTCGCACCCCCGCGGGGCGCATCCGACGGGCAGCTTGCCGGCTGGCTCGCCGCGACCTCGATCGTCACCTATCTCGCATACTCGGCGGCCACGATCGCCTACCAGTCCTGGGGCGCACAGATCGGCGTCGGCGAGCGCCAACAGGCCCGCGTCGCCGGAACCCGCGAAGCGTTCGGGCTCGTCGGGGTGGTCGCCGCCGCCGCGCTGCTCACGCCCGAGCACGCGCCCGTGCTCGCCTTCGCGTTCGCTTTGCTCGCCGCGGTCGCGGCACTGCTGCTGCGCTGGGCGCCCAGCGGCATCGATCGGCCTGCGGCCCCGTCGTGGCGCGTGCGCTGGCGCACCGTGCTGGCGAACGGGGCGTTCCGCTGGCTGCTCGCGGCCTTCGTGCTGAACGGAATCGCGACGGCGATTCCCGCGACGCTGCTGCTGTTCTTCGTGCGCGACGTGCTGCATGCCGAGGCACAGGTGCCGCTGTTCCTCGTGAGCTACTTCCTCGCGGGCGCCGCCGGGATGCCGCTGTGGATCGCGCTGGCCGCACGCGTCGGGCTGCGCAACGCGTGGCTGCTCGGGATGGCTTTCGCCGTCGTCGCGTTCGCCGCGACACTGGGGCTCGGGCCGGGCGACGTGGCCGCGTTCTGGCTCGTCTGCGTGCTCACCGGGCTCGCGCTGGGCGCCGATCTCGCGATGCCGCCGGCACTGCTCGCCTCGGTGATCCACGCCAATGGCGACCGCGGGCGCCACGAGGGCGCCTACTTCGGCGTCTGGAACCTCGCGACGAAGCTCAATCTCGCAGCTGCCGCCGGCCTCGGCCTGCCGCTGCTCGCCGCTACCGGGTATCGGCCGGGGGCGGGACCCGGCGCGACGCTGGCACTGGCCCTGGCCTACGCGGCGCTGCCCGGCGCGCTGAAGCTGGCCGCCGGCGCGGTACTGCTGCTGTCGCCGCTGCCGCAACGCGAACCCGAGGAGGAATCCCCACGATGAACCCAGCCACGTTACCGCCTCCCGATCTGTCCGCGGGGCTTTCCGCGCCGTCGCGCCGGCGCTGGCTGCTGGCCGCCGGCGGCGCGTTGGCGCTGGCCGGCTGCGCCGCGGTCGAACCCGCCGCCTACCGCGACGAACGTCCGGCGCTGGACCTCAGGCGCTACTTCGACGGCACCGTCGATGCCTGGGGCGTGTTCCAGGACCGCAGCGGCAAGGTGGTTCGCCGCTTCGTCGTCGAGATCCGCTGCAGCTGGCAAGGCGACGTCGGCCAGCTCGACGAATCGTTCCGCTACTCCGACGGCACCACCAGCCGGCGCGTCTGGACGCTGCGGCGCGACGGACCCGGACGCTGGCGCGGCACCGCCGACGACGTCGTCGGCGAGGCGACGGGCACGGTGGCCGGCAACGCGTTCCACTGGCGCTACACGCTGGCGCTGCCGGTGGACGGGCGCACCTGGCACGTCGACATGGACGACTGGATGTACCTGGTCGACGAACGCGTGATGCTGAACCGCGCGGTGATGAGCAAGTTCGGCGTGCGGCTCGGCGAGGTCACGCTGTCTTTCTCGCGGCGATCGTGAGCAGCGCGATGCCCGGCGTCCCGGCCGGCGTCGCGCGCGCGCGCGGGCGCCGTCGGCTCTTCGCTCCGCTGAACGAACCACTGCGCGACTGGAACGGTCGCCGTGTCTGGATCGTCGGCGCGTCCAGCGGCATCGGCGCCGCGCTCGCGCGCCGACTGGGCGCGCTCGGCGCGCGACTGGCGCTGAGCGCGCGCCGCGAGGCGCCGCTGCGAGCGCTGCTCGCGAGCGCACCGGCGCCCGGGCTCGCGCTGCCGCTCGACGTGGCCGACGCGGCCGCCGTCGCCGCTGCCGCCACGCGCATCGACCGCGAATGGGGCGGGTTCGACCTCGTGGTCTGGGTTGCGGGCCGGTACGTGCCGATGCGCGCGCAGGACTTCGACCTCGGGCAGGCGCGCTCGATGCTCCAGGTCAACCTGGAGGGCGTGCTCAACGGAATCGACGCGGTGGTTCCGGTGCTGCGGCGCCAGGGCCACGGCGGCATCGCGCTGGTCGGCAGCGTCGCCGGATACCGCGGCCTTCCGAAGTCGCTGGTCTACGGCCCGACCAAGGCCGCGCTGATCAACCTCGCCGAGGCGCTCTACCTCGACCTCGCACCCGAAGGGCTCGGCGTCTGGCTGGTCAGCCCGGGTTTCGTCGACACGCCGATGACCGCCGCGAACGACTTCAGGATGCCGGCGCTCGTCGACGCCGGGCAGGCGGCCGAGGCGATCGTCGAAGGGTTCGCCAGGGGCGCGTTCGAGATCCGCTTTCCGCGCATCTTCACGTCGTGGATGCACCTGCTGCGCGTGCTGCCGCACCGCGCATTCTTTGCCGCGGTACGCCGCGTCACCGGACTCTGATCGTCATCAGGCCGCCATGAACGACCACCGTGTCTCGCCAGCCCTGCGCCGCGTCATCGCGTTCTTCGAGTCGCTTCGGCCCGAAGACCTGCCGGCGCTCGCGCGGATCTACGCCGAGGATGCACGCTTTCGCGATCCGTTCAGCGACGTGCGCGGCACCGCTGCGATCGAGGCGGTCTTCGCGGCGATGTTCGCCCGGCTCGCCGAACCGCGCTTCGCGATCCGCGAGGCGATCGAGAGCGACGGGCAGGCCTTCCTCGCCTGGGACTTCGAGTTCCGCTTCCGGCGTGCAGGCTCGGCGCCCCTGCAGCTCATCGAAGGCGCCACGTTGCTGCGCTTCGGCGCCGACGGCCGCATCGTCGAGCACCGCGACTACTGGGACGCGGCCGGGGAGCTGTATGCGAAGCTGCCGTTCGTCGGCGCGCTGATGCGCTGGCTCCGACGGCGGATGGCTCACTGACCAGCGTTGCTAGAATCGGGGCGATCGGGGCCCGCCGGGCCCCGCCCGCTCGCGAGGCAACGCCCGGGTGAGCAACGCACTGGTCGGCTTCGAGCACAAGATCATCGACCCGGCGCACGCCGCGACGTACGCCGGGCAGTTGCCGCGTCCGATGGTCTTCACCAACGGCGTGTTCGACCTGCTGCACCGCGGCCACGTCACCTGCCTGGCCGAGGCGCGCGCACTCGGTGCCTCGCTGGTGGTCGCGCTGAACAGCGACGGCTCGGTCAAGCGCCTGGGCAAGGGGCCCGACCGGCCGCTCAATCCGCTGGCCGACCGGCTCGCGGTCGTGGCGGCGCTCGAGTCGACGACGCTGGTCACCTGGTTCGAGGCCGACACACCGCTCGAACTGATCGTCGCGCTGCGGCCCGATGTACTGGTCAAGGGCGGCGACTGGCCGCTCGAGCAGATCGTCGGCGCGCGCGAAGTGCGCGGCTGGGGCGGTTCGGTGCACGCGATCCCGTTCCGCTTCCAGCGCTCGACCACCGACCTGGTCGATCGTATCCGCGCCGGCGCAGGCCGCACGGCCTGAGATCTCGCCGAAGCCGGATCGAGCCCGGCCCGGGCCCGGTCCACCTTTGCAGTCAGGCGCAGTCGCGCGCCGCCGCATCGAAGCGACTGCCGATCGCTGCCGCCGCGGTCGCCGACGCGGCGTCGGGCCAGTACGCCTGCAGGCGTATGCGCACGGTGACCGGCCCGCGAGGCACGATCTGCAGGCCGGTTTCGCCGCGCTGTTGCAGACGCGCCACCAGCGCCCGCGCAGTGTCCTCCGAGCGGAACAGACCGACCGAGATCGCGAGCCGCAGCGGCCCGTCCTGCACCACGAAAACGTCGGGCTGGCCGGCCGCCCGCAGCGCGGCGAGCCGCTGTTGCGCGTCGGCACGGGTGGGTGCGGGCGGCACGTAGACGAGGTAGCCGGAAGGCTGTTCGACGCGGGTCGACGCGACACGCGCGCCGGCGGCCTGCAGCGCTTCGCGAAGGCGGCCGGCTCGCTGCTCGTCGAGCGCGACGAACGCGACGCAGACCTCGTCGGGCGGTGCCGTGGCATCTGGCGCGAACGGGCTCGAAATGGGCCCGGCCGCGGCGCCCGGACCGTGTGGCAACGCCGAGCCGGGCTGCTGCGCGGCCGCGGGCTGCGGTTGAAAGAGGGACTGCGGCGCGGACGGCGATTGCGGTGCCGACGGGGACTGCGGAAGCACCGGCGCCGGCTCGGCCGCCGACGGTGTGCCCGACGCGCCTGCAGGTGTGCCCGGCACGGGCGCCTGCACCGGGCCGAGCCGCTGCAAGGGCACGACCCGCAGGCGCTCGGCGCTGCGCTGCTCGGCAAGCCGCTGCGGCTCGCGGTCGCCGCGGATCCACGGCGACAGCCACCCCTGGAACAGCGCGAAGGTGAACAGGTTCGCCAGGAGCAGCAGTGCCAGCAGCCAGCGCATCGGGGCGGGCCGCGTCAGCGCAATGCGTCGAGCGGACGCAGCGACACCTCGCCGCTGTGCACGACCCGAATGCCGTCGGCCAGCTGCACGCGCAGGCCGCCGCTGGCGTCGAGGCCGAGCGAACGTCCGGCGGCGACGACGCGATCGCCCTCGAGCAGCGCCACCTCTTCGCCGGCGAGCGCATCGAGCCGGCGCCAGGCCTGCACGAACGGCGCAAGCCCTTCGTCGAGAAAACGATGCACCGCCGGCACGGTCGCCGCAGCGAGCACGCCGATGACCGTTTCGGCCGCCCGCACCGGCGGCGCCTCACCGTCGAACAGGCCACAGGCCGGCTGCCCGATCGAGCCCGGCGGCGGCGCGAGCAGGTTCAGGCCGATGCCGACCACGATCCGCTCGATCACGCTGCCGTCGGCACCGGCGTCGGCTAGGCCGCGCCTGCATTCGACCAGGATGCCGCCGAGCTTGCGGCGCGCGCGCAACAGGTCGTTCGGCCACTTCAGGCGCACATCGGGTGCCCAGCAGGCGAGCGCGGCCGCCGCGGCGGCGCCCACCGCGAGCGAAATCGCCGCCGGCGGCTGTTGCGCGCGCACGCGGCGCTCGACGGCAAGCGAGAAGGCGAGCGAGCGGCCCTCGGGGCTGAGCCAGGCGCGCCCGCGCCGGCCCCGCCCTGCCGTCTGCCGCGCCGCGGCCAGCAGCCGCGCCGGCGCGGGCTGCGGCCCCAGCGGGGCGTCCATCAGCGCCAGGTTCGTCGAGCCGATCTCGTCGACCGTCTCGATGCGCAGGCGTTCGAGGGCCGCGGCTGTGCGTATGGCTTCGGCGTCGAGCAGGCTCATGACGGCCGATCATAGCCCGAGCCCGGCACCGGGGAATCTGCCGAAGCCGGATCGGACCCGCAATTCGACTCCGAAGGACCCGCAGCCGTTAAGCTTGAACGGTGCCGCGCCTCCCCACCCAGCCGCCGATTCCCGCAGCCCGACCGCAGGGCGCGGCCACCGGCGCGTGGCTGGCCGCCTGGCTCGCCGCGGTGGTCTACGCCACGCTGTATCCGTGGTCGGGCTGGCGCACGCCCGGCCGCTGGATGTTCTCGTTCCTGTCGGAGCCCTGGCCGCGCTGGTGGACCGGCTTCGACGTGGCCGTCAACGTCCTGGCCTACCTGCCGATCGGCCTGCTGCTGTCGGCCTGGCTTGCGCGGCGACTGTCCCTTTCCATGGGGCTGGCCGCGGCGCTCGCCACGATCGCCGCGGCCGGCCTGTCGCTGACGCTCGAATGCGCGCAGGCGCTGCTTCCGGCGCGCGTGCCCTCGCGGATGGACCTGCTCGCGAACGCCGCCGGTGGCGCGCTCGGTGCGCTGGTCGCCGCCTGGATCGGTCGCCGCCGGATCGAGCAATGGCCACAGTGGGCCCGGGAAACCCTGCCGCTGGCGCCGCATTCGACGCCCGGCCTGCTGCTGTTGTGCGCCTGGCTGGTGGCGCAGTTCTATCCGCAGCCGCTCGTCTTCGCCACCGGCGACCTGGTGTCGCTGGAAGCGACGACGCCCGGCGAGCCGGCGCATCCGTGGCTGTCGGCGTGGCTGCTGCCTCACGAACTCGAGCCTTTTGCCGAAGCCGCCGGCGTCTCGATGACGGTGCTGGCGATCGGGCTCATCGCGCACGACCTGCTGCGCGCGGGCGCGCGCGGCGCCGCCGCTGCGGTGGCGGCGCCGATCGTCGCCGCGTTCGCGATCAAGTCGACCGCGTCGGCCGCGTACCTGGGCCATGCCAACGCGCTGGCATGGCTCAACGCGGGCGCACAGGGCGGGCTGCTGGCCGGGATCGTGGCGCTGCTGCTGCTCGGATGGGTCGGGCGTCGCGCACGCCTCTGGCTGGCGATCGCCGCACTGGCGGCTGCAACGCTGCTGTTCAACCTCGCGCCGCCGAACGCCTATTACCTGTCGATGCGGATGAGCTGGGGCGGAGGCGCCTGGACGAACTTCCACGGGCTGCTGCGCGCGCTGGCAAGCGCCTGGCCGTTCGCGGCCATCGCATGGTGTGCCTGGCGCCTGCGAACGCGCGCGAGGCGGGGTCTATAATCGACCGGATGAGCAACTATTACGAGCGCCACATCTTCTTCTGCGTGAACCGGCGCGACGACGGCCGGCCCTGCTGCGCCGGGCACGGCGCCGAGTCGCTGCAGGCCTACGCGAAGGAACGCGTCAAGGCGCTCGGGCTGGCCGGGCGGGGCAAGGTTCGCGTCAACAAGGCCGGTTGCCTCGATCGCTGCGACGAAGGCCCGGTGGCCGTCGTCTACCCCGACGCGGTCTGGTACACCTACGTCGATCGCAGCGACATCGACGAGATCGTCGAGTCCCACCTTCGAGACGGACGGCCGGTCGCGCGACTGCGCCTCGAATGAACTCCGCCACCCGGGCCCTCCTGATCGACGGTCCGGCCGGCGCGATCGACCTGGCGCTGGACCTCCCGACGGGCACCCCTGTCGGCGTTGCGGTCATTGCCCATCCGCATCCGCTGTTCGGCGGCACGCGCGACAACAAGGTGGTCCAGACCCTCGCCCGCGCGATGGTGGCGCTGGGTTACGTCTGCTGGCGCCCGAACTTCCGCGGCGTCGGGGAATCGGCGGGCGTTCACGACGAGGGCATCGGGGAGACCGACGACCTGCTCGCGGTGGTGGCGCACGCGCGCGAGCACGCCGCCTCGATCGGCGTGGCGCGACCGCGACTGGTGCTCGCCGGATTCTCGTTCGGCAGCTACGTGCAGACGCGGGTTTCCGCCCGGCTGCGCGAACTCGGCCAGCCCGCCGACCGCCTGGTGCTGGTGGGCACTGCGGTTTCGCGCTTCGAGGTCGGCCCCGTACCCGCCGACACGCTGGTCGTGCACGGCGAAGTCGACGACACGGTGCCGTTGCAGGCGGTGTTCGACTGGGCTCGTCGGCAGGAACTGCCGATCGTCGTCCTGCCGGGCGCGGATCATTTCTTCCATCGTAAACTGACGTTGCTCAAGCGCATCGTGCTCGACGCGTTCGGCGCGCCCGCCGCAGCAGGCGGCGATCCGGCGTCCGGGCCGCCTGCGCCAGGGGGACGATCATGATGGTGATGTCGGCGCACGACGTATTCCAGAAGACCGGCAAGGGCGCCGACGAGTTGCGCACCCGCCGCCACGGCCTGGGGCCGCGGCTGCGGCAGTTGCTGATCCTCGTCGACGGCAGGCGCGACATCGCCGAACTGTCGCGCATGCTGCCCGGCCCCGAACTCGGCGAGCAGCTGGCGCAACTCGAACAGGGCGGATTCGTCGCGCGCCCCTTCGACGCCGGCAGCCCGCAGGCGGGCGGGATCGCGCCCGCCGCCTCCGGGCCGGCAGCCGCGCCGGCCGCCGGCGCCGAGGAATTGCGTGCACTGCGCACCCGCGTGACGCGGGCGCTGCTCGACACCATCGGCCCGAACGGCGACGACCTCGCGATCCGCATCGAGCGCGCACACACGATCGACGAACTGCGTGCGCTGCTTCCCGCGGTGCTGTCGGTCGTCGAGGCGTGCCGCGGCCGCGCCGGCGTCGACGACTTCCTGCAGCGTTGCGGGGCAGTCTGACGCGGGGATGAGCGCCGAGCCCGATCCGCGCCTGGTCTACGCGCGCACGGCCGACGGGCACGACGAGGCGGACGAACCGCGACGCGGACTGTCCCCGGCCGCGCGGCGCATCCTGACGGCGATCGACGGCCAGCGCTGCGTCGGCGACCTCGGGCAGTTCGCCCGTACCGGCGAACTCGGCTCGAGCCTCTCCGAGCTCGAAGGCCAGCACCTGGTCGAGGTCGTCGGACTGGCCGAGGCGCCGAGCGAAGCCGAACGTCGCGCGCGAGCCAGCGCCGAGCAGGTACTGCTGGACCAGGCCAAGCGCGGGCTGCACGGCCTGTTCGGTGCCGAACTCGGTGCCGCAGGCCACGTCTGGGAAGCGCGCGTCGCCGACTGCGTCACCATGGAGGTGCTGCGCCGGGTGCTGCGCGAGGCGGTCGATGTCGTCTACTTCCGCAGCGGCGAAGCCGCGGCGCGGCGCGTCGTCGCGGCGGTGCGCCCGGTGTTCGAGCAGGCGCGGGACCCGCACTGACGGGCAGGGACGCCCCGGACGTGGTTCGTTCGACGCGCGTCCTATAATTCGGGCCTTCCGTCATTCCCCGCGCGCCCCGTGGCGCGGGCCGCGCGCCGGCGATCGCGACGCGACGGTGCTTCGCCTGCCACGAGATCACCGATGCCCCGATCCACGCTCCGCAGCCTGCTTCTTCTTCTCGCCCTGTTGCCATTCGCCGCGCCGCAGGAGGCGCTGGCCCAGCTCGCCCCGCCGGCGATCGCCGCGCGCTCGTGGCTGCTGCTCGACGCGAGCTCCGGGCAGGTGCTCGCCGCGCACGAGCCCGACATGAAGGTCGAACCGGCCTCGCTTACCAAGGTGATGACCGCCTATCTCGCCTTCGCCGCGCTGAAGGAGAAGCGGATCACGGCCGACCAGCGCCCGGCGGTGTCGATGGCGGCCTACAAGGCGGGCGGCTCGCGCATGTTCGTCGATCCGCGCGAGCCCGCGACCGTGGAGCAACTGCTCAACGGCATGATCGTGCAGTCGGGCAACGATGCGTCGATCGTGCTGGCCGAAGCGCTCGCCGGCACCGAGGAAACCTTCGCGCAGCAGATGAACCGCGAAGCCCAGCGCCTCGGGCTGCGCAACACGCAGTTCCGCAACGCGACGGGGCTGCCCGATCCCGAGCACTACAGCACGGCCCGCGACCTCGCGACGCTGGCGGCCCGGCTGATCGTCGACTTTCCCGAGTACTACCCGCTCTACTCGAAGCGCGAGTACACCTACAACAACATCCGCCAGCCCAATCGCAACCGCCTGCTCGCGGTGGACCCGAGCGTCGACGGCATGAAGACCGGGCACACCGAGGCGGCCGGCTACTGCCTGATCGCTTCGGCGCACCGCAAGCAGCCCGGGCTCGACAGCGAACGGCGGCTGGTTTCGGTGGTGATCGGCGCGAACTCGGAGTCGTCGCGCGCGATCGAGTCGCAGAAACTGCTGAACTACGGTTTCCAGAACTTCGACGCGGTGCGCGTCTACGCGAAGGGGCAGCCGGCCGGGAACTACCAGGTCTGGAAAGGCACGGTCGACGCGGTGGCGGGCGGCTTCGAGGCCGACCTCGTGGTGACCGTGCCGCGCGGCCAGGCCGACAAGGTGAAGGCCGAAATCGAACGCGTCCAGCCGCTGGTGGCGCCGATCGCACAGGGCCAGCGCATCGGCACGCTGCGCGTGAAGATCGACGACAAGGTGCTGGTCGAACGGCCGCTGCTCGCACTCGCCGCGGTCGAGCCGGCGGGCTGGTTCGGCCGCACCTGGGACGGCCTGAGAATGATGCTCTCGAAGTGAGCCTCCGGAGACGAGGATGACGCAGATTGCGTACCTGAATGGCGAGTTCATGCCGATCGAGGAGGCCCGCGTGCCGGTGCTCGATCGCGGCTTCATCTTCGGCGACGGCATCTACGAGGTCGTCCCCGTCTACGGGGGGCGCCCGTTCCGCTGGCCGCAGCATCTCGCGCGCCTGAAGCGCAGCCTCTCGGCCGTGGGCATCGACAACCCGCACGACGATGCCGGCTGGACTCGACTGGTCGCCGACATGGTCTCGCGCCACCCGTGGGCCGACCAGTTCGTCTACATGCAGGTCACGCGCGGGGTCGCGCGCCGCGATCACGCGTTCCCGCGACCGGCGGTGCGGCCCACCGTCTTTGCGATGTCGAGCCAGCTGGTGCTGCCCGCGGCCGAGCAGATCGAGCGCGGCGTGGCCGCGGTGTCGCTGCCCGACGAGCGCTGGCTGCACTGCGACATCAAGTCGACCTCGCTGCTGGGCAACGTGCTGGCGCGCGAGGCGGCGGTGCGCGCCGGCGCTGCCGAGTGCGTGATGTTCCGCGACGGGTTCCTGACCGAGGGATCGGCGAGCAACATCTGGGTGGCGCGCGGCGAGCGGCTCTACGGGCCGCCGGCCGACAACCTGGTCCTCGAGGGCGTGCGCTACGGGCTGATCCACGAACTGTGCGAGAGCGCAGGCATCCCGCTGCAGCTGCGCCGCGTGCTGCGCGAGGAGGTGCAGGTGGCCGACGAGCTGATCCTCAGTTCGGCCACGAAAGAAGTCCTGCCGATCACCCGCCTCGACGGCCGCCCCGTGGGCGACGGCCGGCCGGGACCGGTGTTCGCGAAACTGCACGCGGCCTACCAGCAGGCCAAGGCCCGTCAGGCCACGCCATGAGCGGTCCGGCCGAGCTCGGCGCCGCCTTCGACCGCCTCGAGCGCCTGCTCGAGTTCCCGGTCGACTTCCCGCTGAAGGTGATGGGGCGGCGCGTCGACGAGTTCGCGCAGTCGATCGCCGCGACGGTCGGCGAGCACGTGCCGGAGTTCGACCCGGCGACGATGGAGTTCCGCGCGTCGAGCCGGGGCAATTACCTGAGCGTCACCGTGACGGTGCGCCTGGAGTCGCGCGAGCAGCTCGAGCGGCTGTACCGCGCGCTCGCCGCGCACCCGCTGGTGAGCGTCGTGCTGTGAACGCGGCGTCCCGGATCGGGGCGCCCCCCGCCCCGAAGCTCAGGCCGTTCCGGCAGCGCCCCTACCTGCCCACCGTCCAGGAGATGCAGGCGTTCACGCTGGCTCGCCGGCCCGAGACGCGCGACGAGATCTGGCTGGTCGAGCACCCGCCGGTGTTCACGCTGGGCCATGCGTCGCGGCCCGAGCATCTGCACGCTCCCGGCGACATCCCGGTGGTGCGCACCGAGCGCGGTGGCCAGGTCACCTATCACGGCCCAGGGCAAGTGGTGGCTTACTTGCTCGTCGATCTCCGCCGGCGAGGGCTTTCCGTTCGCGACTTCGTGGCCGCGATCGAGGAGGCGACGATCGCGGTGCTTCACGCCTGCGGCGTGGCCGCCACCCGCCGAGCGGGCGCCCCGGGCGTCTACGTCACCGGGGACGACGGCAACGCCGGTGCCAAGATCGCCTCACTCGGAATCAGGATCTCCCGCGGCTGCAGCTACCATGGTGTAGCGTTGAACGTGGCGATGGATCTCGAACCGTTCTCCCGGATCGACCCCTGCGGCTATCCGGGGCTGGCGGTCACCGACCTTCGCAGCCGCGTCGGCGACGTCGACATTGCCGACCTCGCGGCGCGTTTCGGCCGGCAGCTGGCCGCCTCCCTCGAAAGTACGCGATGACCTCGCCCCTCGATCCTTCCGCGCCGGCCGCTGCCGGCAACCCTGCGCCCGTCAAGCAGAGAGGCGCCGACAAGACCTCCCGCATTCCGGTGAAGATCGTTCACCCGGCCGAGGTGCTGAAGAAGCCCGACTGGATCCGCGTTCGCGCCGGCCCGAACCCCGCCCGCTTCCAGGAGATCAAGCAGATCCTGCGCGAGCACCGGTTGCACACGGTCTGCGAGGAGGCCGCGTGCCCGAACATCGGCGAGTGCTTCGGCCGGGGCACCGCCACCTTCATGATCATGGGCGACATCTGCACGCGGCGCTGCCCGTTCTGCGACGTCGGCCACGGCCGCCCGGCTGCGCTCGACACGGCGGAGCCGGAGAACCTGGCGAAGACCATCGCCGCGCTGAAGCTGTCGTACGCGGTCATCACCAGCGTGGACCGCGATGACCTGCGTGATGGCGGCGCGCAGCACTTCGTCGACTGCATCCGCAAGGTGCGCGAGCTGTCGCCGGCCACGCGCATCGAGGTGCTGGTGCCCGATTTCCGCGGGCGCATGGAGCGCGCGCTGGCGATCCTCGAGCTCGCCCCGCCGGACGTGATGAACCACAACCTCGAGACCGTGCCGCGGTTGTATCGCGAGGCGCGCCCCGGATCCGACTACGCGCATTCGCTCAAGCTGCTCGCCGAGTTCAAGCGCCGCGTGCCGGGCGTGCCGACGAAGTCGGGGCTGATGGTCGGGCTGGGCGAGACCGACGACGAGATCCTGGCGGTGATGCGCGACATGCGCGCGCACGACATCGACATGCTGACGATCGGCCAGTACCTGGCCCCGTCGAATGCACACCTGCCGGTACGCCGCTACGTGCACCCCGACACCTTCCGGATGTTCGGTGCGGAGGCGCGCAGGATGGGCTTCTCGCACGCCGCGGTCGGCGCGCTGGTGCGCTCGTCGTATCACGCCGACGAGCAGGCGCACGCTGCGGGGCTGGCGGCGCGCGCGGACGCGGGCTGAGTCGGGCGCGGGCGGGCGCTCGGCAGGCCGGGGGCGGTCAGTCCCAGCGCGACGGGTCGGCGCAGGCCAGCGCCAGCGCCCTCGCCTTGAACGCGTCGGGCAGCGGCACCGACTTGCGGGCGATCGTGTCGAGGTGCACGCCGGTCAGGAGGGTGACGGCGGCGACCTCGCCGCCTTCGTCGCGGCGCATCTCGTGCACGAAGCGGATCGCTTTCTCCCTGACCTCGAGCACCTCGGTGCGGATCGTGACGGTGTCGCCGGCGTGCAGCTCGCGCTTGTAGTGGATGCGCTGCTCGACGGCGGCCATGCCGCGGTGCGAGTCGCGCAGGAACGACGGCGTCATCCCCAGCCCGGCGAAGAACTGCCAGGTCGCCTCGTCGAACTTTCCGACGTACCACATCACGTTCATGTGGCCCATGTGGTCGCAGTGCCACGGATAGACCGTGCCGCGATAGGTGATCGGCGCTTCGCTCATGGCGCCTTGCCGAGGTCGAGTTCGAGGTACTTCACGTCGTCGTTCGGGTTGTCGTAGTAGGGCGCAGTGTCGCGGAATCCGAGCGATGCGTACAGCGCGCGCGCCGCGGTCATGGTGCCGAGCGTGTCGAGCAGCATCCGCGAATAGCCGAGTTCGCGCGCGGCCGAGATCGCCGCGACCGCCAGCGCGCGCCCGAGCCCGCGGCCGCGCGTGCGCTCACGCGCGTACAGGCGCTTCATCTCGCAGTCGCCGCCCGAGAGGGCACGCACGCCGACGCAGCCGACGAACCCGCCGCTCCGGCGGGCGAGCAGCAGGCGGCCCGCCGGCGGCCCGTACATCACGGGCAGGTTCGAGAGCTCGGCCTCGAAGCCCTGGAAGCACAGGTCGATGCCGAGTTGCGCCGCATACTCCTCGAACAGCGCGCGCGCCGCCGCGAAGTCGGCGTCGCTGCGCGCAATGACGATCGTGGCGTCGCTGTCGGGCATCCCCGGATTGTAGGACGCTGGACACCATGGTCGCCCGCGCATTGGCGGGCGACCATGGTGTCTAGAACGGGTAGTGCCGCGGCGTCGTCTGCACCGTGATCCAGCGCAGTTCGGTGAACTCGTGGATGCCGGCCTTGCCGCCGAAGCGGCCCATGCCGCTGCCCTTGACGCCGCCGAACGGCATCTGCGCTTCGTCGTGCACCGTCGGTCCGTTGACGTGGCAGATGCCCGACTCGATGCGGCGCGCGACGTTCATCGCGCGCGCCACGTCGCTGCCGAACACCGACGCGCTCAGCCCGTACTCGTTGTCGTTGGCGCAGGCGATGGCCTCCTCGACGCCGTTCACGCGCACGACGCACTTCACCGGCGCGAAGGTCTCCTCGTGGTAGATCCGCATCTCCCGGGTGACGCGGTCGAGCACGGTCGCCGGCATGAGCGTGTCGCTCGCCTTGCCCCCGCACAGCAGCTTCGCGCCCTTGGCGAGCGCGTCGTCGATCAGCGCGTTGCAGTGCTCGACCGTCCCCATGCCGATCACCGAGCCGAGCACCACCGGCTCGGGCTTGCGCGGATCGCCGAGCGGCAGCTTGCCGGCCTTGGCGACGAATTTCGCGACGAACTCGTCGGCGACCTTCTGGTCGACCACCAGCCGCTCGGTGCTCATGCAGATCTGCCCCGAGTTGGCGAAGCTTCCGAAGGCCGCCGCGTTCACCGCTGCATCCAGGTCGGCGTCGTCGAGCACCAGCATCGGCGCCTTGCCGCCGAGCTCGAGCAGCACCGGCTTCAGGTGCTTCGCGCAGGTCATCGCGATGATCCTGCCGACCCGCGTGCTGCCGGTGAAGTTCACGCGCCGCACTGCCGGATGCGCGACCATCGCCTCGACCACCGTGCCGGCGTCGGCCGGCGCATTGGTGACGTAATTGACCACGCCGGCCGGGAAGCCCGCATCGTGCAGCGACTCGATGATCAGCTGGTGGGTGCGCGGGCAGTTCTCGCTGCCCTTGAGCACCACGGTGTTGCCGCAGGCCAGCGGCGTGGCGATCGCGCGCACGCCCAGGATGATCGGCGCGTTCCACGGGGCGATGCCCACCACCACCCCTGCCGGCTGGCGCACGGCCATCGCGAGCGAGCCCGGTACGTCCGACGGGACGATCTCCCCGCTCACCTGCGTAGTGAGCGCAGCAGCCTCGCGCAGCATCCCCGCGGCCAGGTGCGCGTTGAAGCCGGCCCACATCGCGGTGGCGCCGGTCTCGGCGGCCATCGCCTCCACGAACTTCGGCGTGCGCGCCTCGAGCGCGTCGGCCGCCTTCGACAGCAGCGCGCGACGCTCGTTCGGCCCGGTCTGGCTCCACGACCGGAACGCCTCGGCGGCGGCCTCGGCCGCGGCGACCGCGTCGGCGGCGCTGGCCGCCGGCGCGCGCGTGGCGAGGCTGCCATCGAGCGGGTTGCGCCGCTCGAAGGTCGCGCCCTTCTCGGCGGTGACGGCCAGGCCGTTGATCAGCATGGACAGGTCGGACATGTGTTTCTCCGGTGAAGTCGAAGGGGATGAGGAGGACCCGGGCGATGCGCCGGGCGCGGGCGGCGCAGGCGCCGCCTCGGTGCGGGCGCCGAGATAGGCGGAGCGGATGACCGTCGAGCGCGCCAGCAGGCCTGCCGGGCCGCTGGCCACCAGCTTGCCGCGCTCGAGCACGTAGCCGCGATCGGCGACGGCAAGCGATTTGCGCACGTTCTGCTCGACCATCAGCACGGTGGTGCCCTGGTCGGCGATGCGGCGCACGATCGCGAGCAGTTCGTCGACCATCTTCGGCGCCAGGCCGAGCGAAGGTTCGTCGAGCATCAGCAGGCGCGGCGCGCTCATCATCGCGCGCGCCACCGCCAGCATCTGCTGCTCGCCGCCGCTCATCGTCCCGGCATACTGCCCGGCGCGCTCGCGCAGCCGCGGAAAGTCGCGAAACGCCTGCTCGATGCGCGCGGCGCGCCCGGCGGGCGACACCAGCCAGCCGCCGAGCTCGAGGTTCTCGCGCACCGTCATCTGCGGAAACAGCTGCCGGCCTTCGGCCACCAGCGCGAGGCCGCGGCGCACGACGTCGCTCGGCCTGGCCGCAGCCGGGATCGGTTCGCCGTCGAGCAGTACCTGGCCGCCGCGCGGCAGCAGCCCGGCGATCGCTTCGAGCAGCGTGCTCTTTCCGGCGCCGTTCGGGCCGAGGATGACGGTCACGCCGGGACGCGCCTCGAGCGCGAGGTCGCGCAGCACGAGGAACCCTCCGTAGCCTGCGCTCAGACCGCGCACCTCCAGGTGTGCCGGCTGCGCGCGTTGCGCGGGGGCCGGGATCGCGGCGTCCTCGCCGCGCGCAACGTTCGTCATTGGGCGACCTCGGCCATCTCGTCGCCCAGATAGGCCTCGATCACCTCGGCGCTGCGCACCACCTCCTGCGGTGGCGCGTCGGCAATCTTGCGTCCCTGGTGCAGCACCAGCACGCGCTCGACGTAGCGCATCAGCGTGGTGACCGCGTGCTCGATCCAGATCACGGCAAGGCCGAACTCGTCGCGCAGCCCGCGGATGAGCCGCGCCATGTCGTCCACTTCGCTCTCGGTGAGGCCTGCGGCCACTTCGTCGAGCAGCAGCAGCTTCGGCCGCGTGGCCAGCGCCATGCCGATCTCGAGCAGCCGCTGCTGCGACGGCGTGATTGCCGCGGCCGGCAACCCGGCCTGCCCGGCGAGCCCGATCACCTGCAGGATCGCCCGGGCGTCGCGCAGCAGCGGCGGCGCCTCGCGCTTGCGTCCGGCGAACTGCAAGCCGAAGTCGACGTTGTCCGCCACCGACAGGCCGGCGAACACGCGCGGCGTCTGGAAGGTGCGCGCTACGCCGCGGCGTGCGAAGCGATCGGGCCGCGCGCCGGTCAGCTTCACGCCTTCGACCAGCAGGTCGCCGGAAGTGGGCACCGCGACGCCCGACAGCGCATTGAAGAAGGTGGTCTTGCCGGCGCCGTTGGGACCGATGATCCCCACCAGCTCGCCGGCGCCGAAACGCGCGCTCACCTCGTCGACCGCGGTCAGGCCGCCGAAGCGCACCGTGACCGCGCGGGCCTCGAGCAATGCCGCGCCTTCCGCCCGGGCTTCACGCATCGCGGGCCTCGCTCGCGCGGGCGCGCCGCGCCTGCCGCCAGGCGGCGAACTCGCGGCGCCAGCCGGAGAAGGTGGATGGACGCAGCGACGCCAGGCCGTCGGGCAGGTAGAGCACCGACAGGATCAGCAGCAGGCCGAGCGCCATCATGTAGACCTGCGGCAACTGCAGGCGCAGCGCCTCCGCGAGCAGGCTGAACACGACGGCGGCGACCAGCGGCCCCCACAGCGTGGCCGCGCCGCCGATCAGCGCGATCAGCACGGTCTGGAAGCCGATGAACGGGTTGAATACCGTCATCGGGTCGATGTAGGTCCAGCGCACGCTCATCGCGGCGCCGGTGGCGCCGGCGAAGGCGGCGGTGATCGCGAAGCCGATCACCTTGACGCGGCGTGTGTTCACGCCCAGCGTCTGCGCGCGCTGCTCGTCGCCGCCGATGCCGGCCAGCGCGAGCCCGAGTCGGCTGCTTCGCACGACGATCGCGGTGGCCACGGCCAGCACCGCGAGCGCGAGCATCGTCAGGTAGACGGTGCCCGGCTCGGGCACGACGACGAGCACGCGGCCGACCGTGCCCGCGTACTCCTTCTCGGCATAGGTGATCGCCAGGCGGATCAGTTCGGTCATGCCGAAGGTGAGCACCGCGAAGTAGGTGCCGCGCAGGTGCAGCACCGCGCTGCCCATCGCCGCCGCCACCAGCACGGCGATCGCCGCGCCGAGCGCGATCGCGCCTGCCCACGGCAGCTGGTCGAGCGTGAGCGCGCCCACGTAGGCGCCGACGCCGAAGAACGCCGAAGTGGCCAGCGACATGTAGCGGGTCGGGCCGCAGAACAGCGCCCAGCTCGACGACAGCGCCACGTACATCAGGCAGCTGAGCGCCATCGACACCACGAAGTCGCTGGACCAGGCGGGCAACGTGGCCGCCCCGCCGGCGAGCGCAAGCAGGATCGGCACGTCGCGGCCCGGAATGCGCCCGAGGCTCATCGCTTGAACAGCCCGTTGGGCTTCCACAGCAGCACGGCGATGAAGATGCCGTACGACAGCAGCGACTTCAGCGACGGACTGGTGAAGTACATCCCCAGCGCCTCGATGACGCCGAGCGCCAGGCCCGCGAGCAGGCTTCCGGTCATGCTGCCGAAGCCGCCGAGCGTGATGACGATCAGCGCGGTGACGGTGTAGGGCTCGCCGATCGACGGCGAGACCGCGTAGGCCATCGACAGCAGGCTGCCGGCGAGCCCCGCCAGCCCCAGGCCGATGCCGAACATCATCGGGTGCAGCCGCTCGGTGTCGATACCCACCAGTTGCGCGCCCGTGGGCGACTGCATCAGCGCGCGCACACCCTTGCCCAGCAGCGTGCGCCGCAGCAGCACGATCAGCGCGATGCTCGCGGTCAGTGCCACCGCGAGCAGCACCAGCTTGTTGCCGGCGAAGCGCGTACCCGCGACCGCGACCGGATCGGTCAGGTAGTCATAGCCGCGCAGTTCGCCGCCCCATACCAGCGACGCGAAGTTCTGCACCAGGAACATCAGGCCGAAGGCCACCATCAGCCCGCGCGCCTCGAACACGTCGATGTCGGGGGAGGTCGCGGCCAGCCGCCTGATGACCAGCCGGTGAATGACGAGCCCCAGCCCCGTCATGATCGCGAATGCGACCGGCGCCATCAGCAGCGGCGAGATCCCGAACTGCGTGTACGCGAACCAGGTCGCGAACCCACCCAGCATCAGGAACTCGCCGTGGGCGATGTTCAGCACCCGCATCAGTCCGTACTGCAGGTTCAAGCCGAGCGCGATCAGCGCATAGACGCCTCCGGTGATCAGGCCGGAGGCGATCAGCTCGAACCATGCGGTGGCCGACATCGGGCGGGCGGCGCGCCTACCAGGCCGGCTTGGACATGACCAGCTGCGCGGTGGCCACGCTGCGCGGCCAGACCACCTCGAACTCGCCCTTCTGCCACTGCGAGACGGTGCCCGGCGTGGAGACGTTCTCGCTGCCCTCGAAGCGGATCGGACCGACGATCGTCTTGTGCTCGTTGCGTGCGACGTAGTCGCGGATCGCCTTGCGGTCGAGGCCGACCTTCGCCACCGCCTGCGTCAGGATCTCCAGCCCCGCCCAGCAGTGCCCGCTCGCCCAGCGATCGGGCTCCTTGCCGCCGAATTTCGCCTTGTGCGCATCGAAATACGCCTTCGCGCCCGGCGTGGTCTTCGAGTTCCACGATCCCATGCCGGTCACGCCCTCGGCGGCGGCCCCGATCACGTTGCGATACAGCTGGAACGCGGTGCCGACCGAGGCGTAGAAGATCTTCGGATTGAAGCCGATCTCCTTCGACTGCTTGCTGGCGAGGATGGTGTCGGGCGGATACGTGATGCCGATGAAGGCATCCGGGTTCTGGTCCTTGATCGTGCGCAGCACCGGCGAGAGGTCTTTCACGCCCAGCGGATAGCCCTTGCGCTCGACCACCTGGATGCTCGTCTTCTTCAGCGCCCCGTTGAGCGCGGCGAAGTTCTCCAGGCCGAACAGGTCGTCCATGTACAGGATCGCGATCGACTTCACGTTGTTGGCGACCAGCATGTCGACCAGCGCGCCCATCATCCGGTCGGGCTGCTGCAGCAGCGAGAAGAAGTACGGCAGCCGCATGTCGATCAGCTTGCGCGACAGCGCGGTGGGCGCGAGCATCGGATAGCCGAAGCGGTTGGCCAGCGGCGCCAGGGCGAAGTTGGCGTTCGATCCCCACGGCGGCAGGATCAGGTCGACCTTGTCGCTGCCCATCAGCTTCTCGTAGGTACGGATGCAGGTCTCGATCTCGCTGCGGTCGTCGTAGCCGATCAGCTCGATCTTGCGCCGCACGCCCTTCACGTCGAGGCCGCCGGCCGCGTTCTGCTGCTCGGCCCACATCAGGAAGTTCGGCTCCTGGCTCACTTGCGCGCCGCCGGCCCACGGGCCGGTGCGGGCGATCGCATAGCCGATGCGCACCGGTGCCGACTGCGCCTGCGTCACCGCGGGCATGGCGAGGGCCGCCGCGCCGGCGCCGATGGCCTGCACGGTGGTACGTCGGGTGGCGGACTCGGGGGTGCTCATCGTGTGTCTCCTTCGGGCTCTCGTTGGCCGGACGGGCAGCCGGATGGCTGTCTCACGACGATCATACGAAGGGGCGACGCGCCGCGCTTCTCCTGCCGTGCAGGCGGGCTTGACGATTTGTGCAGACCGACCCCCGTACTTTCCCTAGTATCGGCCCGCGCGCCGCGGCGGCTTGACCGCGAAGCCGGGACGATCCGGATAATCGGGCCCATCGCGCATGGCCCGGGAGAGCCGCATGCCCAGCTTCACGCCGACGATGAGCACCGACCTCGTGTCGCCGCGCGAGCGCGTGCAGTACTGGTCGGACTGGATCGACCGGATCTTCTGCGGCCTGCAGTCGGACGTCTACGGCGACACCGACTTCGACGGCCACATGGCGACCGAGCACGCAGGCGATGTCGTGCTCACGCGGCTCGAGGCCGATCGCCACCGCGTGCTGAAGAACGACCGGCAGGTGCGCGGCAGCGACGTCGGCTACCTGAAGATCGTCGCGCCGTATCGCGGCACCGCCGGCGTCGAGCAACAGGGGCGGCAAGCCTGGGTGTCGCCGGGCGAATGGTGCATCTACGACACCACCGACAGCTACCGGGTGGCCAACCCGGTGCGCGTCGAGCACCTGATCGTGATGGTGCCCAAGGCGCCGCTGGTCGAGCGCGGCCTGCCTCTGGACAAGCTGATGGCGCAGCGGCTGGGCGGCCAGGGCGGCATCTCGCGGCTGGCGCTGCAGGCGATGCGCGGGGCCTGGCAGGAGCTGCCCTCGATCGTGCCGTCGGCCGCGCGCGGCGTCGGCGAATCGATCATGCAGCTGGTGCAGCTGTCGCTGCTCGAACTGGCGGGACGCGACAGCGCGCCGACGCAGCGCGAGGCGCTGCGCGAGCGCATCAAGCTGTTGGTGGCGCGCCGCCTCGGCGACCCGCGGCTGTCGGTCGACGCGATCGCGGTCGAGCTCAATTGCAGCCGACGCCAGCTGTACAACGCGTTCTGCGACGAACCCGATGGCGTGGCCGGCTACGTGCTCGCGCAGCGGCTCGAAGCCTGTCGGCGCGACTTCGAGGACCGTCGCCAGGACGCGGACTCGATCACCGGGATCGCATTGCGCCGCGGCTTCAACCACCCGGCGCACTTCAGCCGCGCGTTCAAGGCGCGCTTCGGCGTCACGCCGAGCGAGTGGCGGGCGCAGCGCCGGACCGTGACGACCTGATTCGCCGCGCGACGCGCCGCGTCAGGGCCTGACGATGATGTTGTCGCGCACCCCGACCACGCCCTTGGTCTCGCGAGCGATCGCCGCGGCGTGATCGGCGGCGAGGTCGGCAAGCGCTAGCGTCTCTGCCGCAGTCGAGACTTCGGCAGAGCTGCGAGGTCGAGTCCCGGACAGCGTTGCGCGCGTCAGGTCGAACCGGCCTCGTGCTGCGCCCGGTATCCGGGCGCGAACGGGTCCGCATCGAGCAGGCCCGGTGCCACGCGCACCGGCATCGAGAGCAGGATCTGCGCCATCGCCTTGCCGAGCGGATCGTTGCGAAGCGAGGCCATGCCGCCGCCGCCGAGTGCACGCTCGCAGACGAAATTCAGCGCATGGATGCCCGGCACCTCGTAACGCGTGACCGGACCCTGCACCAGGTGTGCGAGGAACCCGGCGACGCGTTCGGCGGTCACCTGCTCGCGCAGCACCGCGAGCAACCCGGGTCTGCGTGCGATCAGCCCGATGTTGGAGGTGTCGCCCTTGTCGCCGCTGCGCGCGTGGGCGATGCGGATCAGCGGCACCTCGATGCGCTCGTCGCCGGGATGCTGCCCGGCGGGCGCCGACGCATCCGGCGGCAGCGCCTGCCCAAACACGGCGCCTGCGGTCGACGCGGCCCCTTCGGTCGGCGCGGCCCCTTCGGTCGGCGCGGCCCCTTCGGTCGGCGCGGCCCCTTCGGTCGGCGCGGCCCCTGCGGCCGGCGCGGCCCCTGCGGCCGGCGCGGCCCCTGCGGCCGGCGCGGCCCCTGCGGCCGGCGCGGCCCCTGCGGCCGGCACGGCGTCCGTGATCGGATCCGGCTGCGCGTGCGCCGCGGCCGGCACGGCGATCCGCTGCTCCCCGATCACGACTGCCTGCGCCACGCGCGCCTTGTCGAGCAGGAACGCGAACTGCCGGATCGACGGCGACACCGACGGCCGCCCGCCGGCGCCGGTGGTTCCGGGCGCCCATGAAGTGCCCGCCGGAGCGATCTCGCGCGCGAACAGCTCCAGCGCCTCGCGCACCGGGTGCGTCGCGCTCACGCGCAGCACCGCCTCGCGCGTGGCGAGCGCCCCGTCGCGCGCGTGCGGCCCGTAGCAGCTCTCGGCGCCCAGCACTTCGACGAGCGTCGCGCTGTAGTCGGGCCAGCCGAGCCTCGCGAACATCGACCGGGTGCGCGAGAGAATCGCCTCGCCGGTGCGCCGCGCCTTGGCCACCGCCTCGAATCCGACGATCGTCAGCTGCGCGCTGCTGCGGAAGCCTTCGGCGAACGTGGCGCTGACCTTGCAGGCCGGGCCGGGCGCGCGGCCCCGCGCGCCGCGCACCTGCACGCGATCTTCGCCGACAGCCGTCATCGTCACCGCGGTGAAGTCGCAGACGACGTCCGGCAGCAGGTAGGCGGCGGGATCGCCGATCTCGTAGAGCATCTGCTCGGCCACGACCGCGGGCGTCACCTTGCCGCCCGCGCCGGCGGGCTTGCCGACGACGAAGCTGCCGTCGGCCTCGCAGTCGACGATCGGGTACCCGATTCCCGGCCAGTCGGGCACGGTATCCCAGTCGGTGTACAGCCCGCCGGTGGCCTGGCAGCCGCACTCGATGATGTGGCCGGCGAGACTGCCGCCCGCGAGCCGGTCGTAGTCGTCGTCGGTCCAGCCGAACTCGTGCATCAGCACGCCCAGCGTCACCGCCGAGTCGACGCAGCGCCCGGTGATCACCACCTGCGCGCCCGCGTCGAGCGCGGCGCGGATCGGCGTCGCGCCGAGATACGCATTGGCGCTCAGCACCTTCTGCGGCAGCGGCGCCCCGCCATGCATCTCGTGCACGCCCTCCTCGCGCAGCGCGGGCAGCAGCGGCATCACGTCGTCGCCTTCGACCACCGCGATCCGCAGTTCGACGCCCTGCGCTGCGGCCAGCGCGGCCAGCGCGCGTGCGCAGCCGTGGGGATTGACGCCGCCGGCGTTGCTCACCACGCGGATGCCGCGTCCGGCGACCTCGCGCAGCACCGACTTCATCGCGACGTCGACGAAATCGCTGGCGTAGCCGGCTTCGGGCTTCTTCAGGCGCGCGCCGGCGAGGATCGACATCGTGAGCTCGGCCAGGTAGTCGAACACGAGGTAGTCGACCGCGCCGCTCGCGACCAGCTGCGGCGCAGCCACGGCGCTGTCGCCCCAGAAGCCGGAGGCGCCGCCGATCCTGACCGGGCCGTGCCTTCGGCGCGGTGTTTGCCGGGTATCCATCTGCTCTGCGGGCTCCTGGGCTGGCGCGTTCGCCGCAAGGTACCCGATCTGCGGCGCACCGTGGAGTCCGCCGTCGTCGACGCGCCGGCGCCGCGACGAGCGCCGCGTGGACCCGGCCCTACGCCGGGACGACCAGCTCGCCGCGCCGCGCACCGAGCTGCTGCCCGCTGCCACGCGGCACCGGGCAGTCGATCGCGGCGGCCACCGCCCGGACGAAGGCGTCGTAATTCGGGTCGCCGGGCGTGCGCGCCAGCGTGAACAGCACCTTCAGCAGGATCGGCTTGTCGAGCGGCGCCAGGCCGAGCAGCGTATCGAGCGCCAGCGCGAGCTCGGTGGTGCCGACTTCGTCGGGCGTGGACGCGGGCGGCGGAATCTCCAGCATTGCCGCCGCGTCGGCCAGCGCATCGCGGGTGGCGCGCGCCGACGCTTCGCCGACCGCAGCGGCCATCGCGAACAACGCGGCCAGCGCGCGGCTCTGCGCCTGCCTGGTGCTCGGCGCCCTGCGCTGGCGTGCGCCGATCGACGCATTCGGCGACAGCCGGTGGCGCGCCAGCGTGTAGTAGATCCATTCGCCAGAGTGAACGTGGCCGTCCGCCTCGACCGCGCGCCGGCAGCGATCGAGCAGCTCGCGGCGGCGGCCGCTGCTCCAGCGGCGCACCCGCGCGAGCAGCAGTTCGAGCAGCGGCACCCGTAGCGACGCGCCGGCCGGCGAGACCAGCCAGTCGAGCGACGCCCGCAGCGCGGCGTCGGGCTCGGCGGACGTGTGGCCCGCCACCAGCGCAACGAGCCAGCGCCCTGCGGTCTCGAAGCCGAGCGACGCCGACCGGATCTGCGTGATCAGCGCGGCCGCGGCCGTCGCCGAAGCACGGTCGCGCCGGGGCACCGCTTCCGGCAGCGATGTGTCGAGGTCCCGGCCACGCGGCTCCGCGCCTGCCGGTGACGCCATCGATGGCAGCGCCACCCTCACGAACGGGATCGTGTCGGCCATCAGCGCCCCGACGGCTCGTTCGGCCGCGCCGGCGAGCGCGGTATCCCTGGCCTCCGCCGCGGGCATCGCGGGCGCATGCGCATCCGCGGCAGCGGCGGGCGCGATCGGCGCCATGCGCCGCCCGTACAGCCGCGCGATGCGCTCGGCCAGCGGGGGGTGCGTGTCGAACCAGTCGCGCAGCCCGGCGGGCTGCACCAGCAGGAAGTGACTGACCAGCGCTGCGAAGCCCGAGCGCAGCGGCGCGACCGGCTCGCCCGCGATGCGGCGCAGCGCGCAGCCCAGCCCGTCGCGGTCGCGGGTGATCTGCACCGCCAGCGCGTCGGCGAGGAATTCGCGCTGCCGGCTGATGCCGGCCTTCAGGACCTGGGCAGCCAGCACGCCGAGCATGCCGACGGTGGACAGCAGCACGCCGGCGACGAACGCCGCGATCCGCGGGGCCCCGAGCCGCCCGAGCGGGCCGGCGTCGCGATTCAGCGCGGTGTCGAGCAGCCCGACGCCGGCGAGCCGCAGCGAGCACAGGCCGTACAGCGCGGCAGTGAGCCGGGCGTTCAGTTCCGCGTCCCCGCCGACGATGTGCGCGATCTCGTGGGCGACCACTCCCTGCAATTCGGCGCGCTGCAGGCGCTCGAGCGCGCCGCGCGTCACGACGACCGCCGCCAGGCCGGGGCGCTCGCCGGCCGCGAGTGCGTTGATCGAGTCGTCGTCGAGCACGTGCAGCGAAGGCACCGGGGCGCCGGCGCCGATCGCGACTTCCTCGCCCACGTCGCGCAAGCGCCGGTGCAGCGGCAGCGATTCGTCGATGGGCCGCGCGCCCAGTCGCTCGGCCACCGCGGCCCCTCCGCCGCGAAGGCGCTGCCACTCGACCCAGGCGCCGCCAAACACGATCAGCAGCGTAACCAGCGTGTTGGTCGCGAAGAAATAAGGCGGCCAGCGCGTGCCGGCCCCGAGCAGCAGCCAGCCGAGCACGGCCGCGCCGTTCACGGCCGCGACGACCGCCACCAGCGACAGCGCGAACAGCGCAGTCAACCTGCGCGACGCCGTCTTCGCCCGGTCCTGGTGGGCGTAGAAGTCCATCGGTCGGAAGGCCCCGATCAGAGGGCGACCGGAACGGGCTGGCGTTCCTGCGCGGACGCCGTGGCGCGCAGCATGCTCGCGCGCCGGAATCCGCACAGCGTGGCAACCAGTGACGCGGGGAACGACTCGAGTTCGACGTTGTAGCCGGTCACCTGGTCGTTGAACGCCTGCCGGGCGAACGCGATGCGGTTCTCGGTGGTCCGCAATTCCTCGATCAGGCGATGCACCGTGTCATTGGCCTGCAGCACCGGATACTGCTCGACAAGCGCCATCAGGCGAGAGAGCGGCGAAGCGAGCGCGGTCTCCGCGGCCTCGAGCGCCACCAGCGCGTTGCCGTCGTGCGGACGGCGCTTCGCGACCTCGCTCGCGTCGCAGGCGCGCTGGCGCGCGGCGATCACCGCCTCGAGCGTCTGGCGCTCGTGCGCAAGGTAGGCCCTCGTCGCCGCGACCAGGTTCGGGATCAGGTCGTACCGTCGTTTCAACTGCACGTCGATCTGCGCGTAGGCGTTCTGGTACCGGTTGCGCAGGGCGACAAAGCGGTTGAACACGAGCACGCACCAGGCGAGAGCCGCCAGGGGCACGATCATCGACAGGAACAGTCCGCTCGACATGAATCTCACCGATGCGCGCGCGGCGCGAAGGACGATGAGAAATTGTCCGTCGAAAGCGTCGATGGGGAGGGCCGAATTCGCGCCGCTCGTCGGACCGTCGACGTCCGTTTGTCGGGGATGCCGGCGCGCGGTCGAAACGCGCCGACAGCCGCGGCGCGATCGGGCCGCGGCTGCTGCGCGAGCGCTTACTGCTTCGGCTGCGAGACGCGCTTCACTTCTTCTTCGGTGATGTATTCGAAGACGGTGACCACGCGCTGCACGCCGGCCACGCGGCTGGCGACCTGAGCGGCCCGCTCGGCCTCGCGGCGCGACACGAGACCCATCAGGTAGACGGTGCCCGACTCGGTGACCACCTTGATGACGTTGGCGTGCAGGTCTTGCGCGTCGAGCAGCGCGGCCTTCACGCGCGCGGTGATCGAGGTGTCGGCGGCGCTGGTGGCGAGCGACGGCCGGCCCAGCACCTGCAGTTCGTTGTGGATCGAGCGCACGTTCGGCAAGGCGGCCACCGCGGCCTCGGCGGCCCGCTTGTCGTCTTCGCTTGCCACCTGTCCGGTGAGCAGCACCTTGCGGTTGAAACTGGTGACGCTGACGCCGCCGGGTTGCTTCAGTGCATCGCGCATCCGGTTGGCTGCCCGCACCTCGATCTCCTGGTCTTCGGTCTGCGCGCCCAGCGTGCGCCGATCGAGTGCCGCGAGCGTGCCGACCGCCGCGCCGGTGGCAACCAGCGGCACGCAGCCGGGGGCGGCCAGCACGGAGGCGAGCAGGGCAGCTGCGAAGGTCAGGCGCGCGTGGGTCTTCATCGTTTCTCCCGTGAGTGCAGGGTCAGTCGCCGAGCAGCGAGGCGTCGATGCCATCGCACAGGCAGTGAATGATCAGCAGGTGAAGTTCCTGGATGCGGGCGGTCCGCTCGTGCGGCACGCACAGATGGATGTCCGACCCTTGAAGCGCCGCGCCGACGCGACCGCCACCGCGGCCGGTGAGCGCGACCACCGCGAGGCCGCGTTCGTGCGCGGCGCGCACCGCCGCGAGCACGTTGGCGGACTCCCCGCTGGTGGAGATCGCCACCAGCACGTCGCCTTCGCGCCCGAGCGCGCGGACCTGCTTCGCGAACACCTGCTCGAAGCCGTAGTCGTTGGCGACGGCAGTGAGCGCCGAGGTGTCGGTGGAGAGCGCGACTGCCGCGAGCTCGGGGCGTTCGCGCTCGAAGCGACCGACCAGTTCGGCCGCCATGTGCTGGCTGTCGGCGGCCGACCCGCCGTTGCCGCAGATGAGCAGCTTGCGATCGGCGGCCAATGCGCCGGTGAGCATCTCGACCGCTTGCGCGATCGGGCCGGCCAGTTGCGCGGCAGCGGCGCGCTTGAGTTCGGCACTGTCTTCGAAATGCTGGCAGATGCGATCGACGAGGCTCATGAGCGAACCGCCGTGTCGGCGAGGCCCGCGGCGCGGGCAGCCCTTGTGGCGCTGCGCGCCGATTATACCGACGGCCGCTGCGCAGCACCCCGAGGGTCAGAACGCGTCGCGAATCCAGTCGATCGCCGCGCCGTCGAGCGCGCAGACGTCGAACCGGCAGGCAGGCCAGCGATCGCCGAAGCTCGCGTTCAGATACCGCTGCGCTTCGCGCCGCAGGCGGCGCTGCTTCGCCGGGCCGACCGACGCGGCGGCGCCGCCGAAGTCGCGGCTCGCGCGGCTGCGCACCTCGACGAAGACGAGCGTGTCGCCGTCGCGCATCACGAGATCGATCTCGCCGAGGCGGCTGGCGACGTTGCGCGCGACGAGGCGCAGGCCGCGCTCTGCGAGGAACGCGAGCGCGCGCTCCTCTGCGGCGTCTCCGCTCGCCTGCGTCGGCGAACGGCGGGTCATTGCAGGGCCAGCGGCACGAGCACGCCCGCGCGGTATTCGGCGAGCACGCCCGAGCGCTCGACCGCGCGGCCCCCGAGCGCCGACAGGCGCAGCCGACCCGTGACGCCGTCCAGGTCGACCTCGGTGCCGTGCTCGAGCAACTGCAACGCGAGGCGGAACGCGTCGATGCCCAGTGCGTACAGCTTCTGCAGTTCGAGATGCATGTCGGCGGGCTTCGGATAGGCCATCACCGCGAGGTTGTCGGGCTGCACCTGCCACGGCATGTCCACCAGCCGCACGCCGTCGAGATCGGGCGAGCGCACGAGCGCAGCGGCCTCCGAGCCCGGCACCGCGCCGGTGTTCAGCATCGAAGTGCCGTAGATCGTGGCGCGGCCGCCCAGCGCGATGAGCAGCGCGCGCGCCACCGCGGGCGGCGCCGCGACGAAGAACACGTCGGCCTGCAGCCGCGCCACCGCCGTGCGCACGCGCCCGGTCGCGACCGTGTCGACGGTCACCGGCTGGTAGACGTCACCGCCGAGCTCGCGCCAGCGCGCGGCGAAGGCCACTGCGGCGCGCCGGCCCAGCGGCGAAGCGTCCTGCACGACCGCAGCGCGCGGGCGGCGCGATGCGTCGGCGATCGTCGCCTCGCCCCAGGCGATCGACGCCGCCTGGCGCGCCTCCGATTCGATCGACAGGCCGAAGGTGACCATGTTGGCCGGCACCGTGCCCTGGTCGGGCTGATTCAGCGCCAGCGTGAACACCGGCGGCGGCCCCGCGGAGGTGACCAGGTCGACCGCGCTGCGCGTCAACGGCCCGATGACCATCGAGAAGCCGCGCCGCGCGAGCTCGTCGTAGAGCGTCCGGAGCATCGCCGCGTCTTCGTCGATCTCGATGATCTCCAGCGACACCTTGCCGCCGTCGCGCGCGTGCGCAGCGCGCACGCCGGCGATCAGTGCCTGCGCCGCGCGGCGGTAGATGCCGTTGTCGGGCGGCACGAGCAAGGCGATGCCGATCGGACCCTTGCCGATCGTCTGGCGCTCCTTCGACGCGGTGCCGCGGCTCTCGGGGCCGATCGCGCCGCGGCTTTCGGAGTCGGTCGTGCCGCGGCTCCCGGAGACGCCCGAGCTTGTCTCCGCCTGGGCGAGCGCGGACAATGCCGGCACCGCAGCGAGCATGGCGCCGGCCAGCGCGATCAGGACGTTGCGGCGAACGGGCATTGCGAAACGGATGACTGAAGAGCGGCCGGGCATCGGCGAGGTCGGGACATTATATGTAGTGGCCACGCCGATCGGGCACCTCTCCGATCTCGGTGTTCGCGCGGCCGAGGTGCTGCGCGAGGTCGACGTGGTCGCGGCCGAAGATACGCGCACCTCGCGGGTGCTGCTCGAGCGCATCGGGTCGCACGCGCGCCTGATGGCGGCGCATCGCCACAACGAGCGCGAGGCGGGCACGAAGATCGTCGCCTTGCTCGCCGAGGGCCGGCGCGTCGCGCTGGTGAGCGATGCCGGCACGCCCGCGGTGAGCGATCCCGGAGCGCGAATCGTCGCGATGGCGCTGCAGGCAGGCTTTCGCGTGGTGCCGATCCCGGGGCCGAGCGCACCGATCGCACTGCTGTCGGCATGCGGACTGGTGGAGGGCCCGTTTCACTTCGAGGGCTTCCTGCCGACGCGCGCGAAGGCGCGCGACGAGCGCCTTGCGGCGCTGGCGCGCATGCCGCACGCGTTCGTGCTGTTCGAGGCACCGCACCGGATCGCGCAGACGCTGCCGGCGATTGCGACCGCCTGCGGCGATGCCCGCTGGATCGCGATCGGCCGCGAGCTGACCAAGCGCTTCGAGGAAGTGCACGTTTGCCGCGCCGGCGAGGCGGCGGCCTGGCTGGCGGCCGACCCGAACCGCGAGCGCGGCGAATACGTGCTGGTGGTGGCCGCATCCGGCCACGATCCGCTGCGGGCCGGCGATGGCGAGGGGAAGCAGCCCGCTCGCGCGAAGGCGGCCGAGGCGGGCGATTCCGGCGAAGGGACGCACGCTCCAGCGAGCGCGAGCGTCGACGCGGAGTCGCTGCTGGCTGCGCTGCTCGACGAGTTGCCGCTCAGTCGCGCGGTGAAGGTGGCCGAGCGCGCCACCGGCCTGCCGCATCGCACGCTCTACCGGCTGGCGCTCGCGATCGACGCCGCCCGGGGCTGAAGCGGCGCCGCGCGACCCGGCGCCGGCCGCCGGCTATCTCGGCGTCGTGAACGGCCTGAACTCGGTGCGCGCGCGCACGCGCCCGGCTGCGGCCACCGCGTCCTCGCGGCGGGGCCACGGGCCGGCCTGCACCTTGTACAGCGCACCTTCCTGCCGGATGTCGAAGGCCGCGCCGAGGAAGTCGAGGCGGCGCGCCAGTTGCGCCATCGCGCTGCGTGCGTTCGCGAGCGAATTGAACGCGCCGAACTGCAGCCAGAAGCCGCGGTCGGGCGCATCGACGCGCGACGGCGTCGGCGCATCGACGCGCGACGGCGTCGGCGCATCGACGCGCGACGGCGACGATGCATCGGCTCGCGATGCCTCGGGCGCCGAGTGGACCGTCTCGACGTTCAATCGCGTGGCGTCGCCGGCGACGGCGGACGCGGCATTGGCCGCCGGGATCGGCACCAGCGTCAACGCCAGCGGCGGCGCGGCCGAAGGAGACGGAGCCGCCGCCCGTGTCGACGCCGGGGCCGGCGTCGAAGTCGCACCCGCTGCCGTCGCGGCGCGGTCCGCGCCCGCAGCCGCGAGCTTCGTCGCCGCGCCATCGAACTGCGTCACCAGCTCCACCTCGACCTCGGCGCTGCCCGCCTCGACGTAGCCGAGCTTCGCGGCCGCGGTATACGAGAGATCGATCACGCGGTCCTGCAGGAACGGCCCGCGATCGTTCACCCGCACCACGACGCTGCGGCCGTTGGCCACGTTCGTGACCCGCGCATAGCTGGGAATCGGCAGGGTGGGATGCGCGGCGGTCATCGCGTACATGTCGTAGCGCTCGCCGCTGGAGGTCGGCTGGCCGTGGTAGCGCCTGCCGTACCACGACGCGATGCCCCGCTGGCGAAACGGCTCGACCTGCGTCATCGGCGTGTACTGCCGGCCGAACACCGAGTACGGGCGCGTCGCCCGCGGCAGCAGCGGCTCGGGTTGCGGCACCGCGTCGGGAATCGACGCGAGGTCGACCGGCGGATTGGCGCCGGGCCCGTCGTCCAGGTAGTAAGCGCCACGCCGCGCACTCGGCGCGGTGGTCGGCGCGCCCGCCATGTCGCCCGACGGCGTGGCCGCACCGCGCCCGCCCTGCGGGCCGGCGCAGGCAGCCAGCATCAGCGCCATGGCCGCGAGGCTCGCCGCGCGGCACCTGCCGCGCATCCGGATGTCCGTCATCGCGTTCCTCCGTGAGCGGCGACCCGATCGAGTTGGCGCCCGAGGCGCTCGCGGTAGCCGACCAGGTAGTCGAGTCCGTCGATCGCGCGACTGCCGTACCAGGACGCCATCTCGCCGTCGATCGTCGCGCAGTGCGGCGCGGCGCCACCCGAGTGCCTGGCCAGCGCCTCGCGCAGCGATTCGCAGTGCCGCTCCTCGAAGCGATAAGGCTCGGACGACAACAGCACGGCGCGCGCTCCACTGTCGGCGATCTGCGCGAGCGTGAGTTCGGGATAGCGCGGCTGCGCCGCGTCGATCGAAGAGCGCATCCCGGCATGCGCCAGCATGCTGGCGACGAAGGTCTCGCTGCCGACGCTCATCCACGGATCCTTCCAGATCAGGTAGAGCACCGGCAGCGGCTCGAAGCGCCGCGCCCGCGCCCTGTCCAGCGCGTCGCGCAGGCGCAGCGACAATGCCGTCGCCGCGTCACGTACGCCCGGCACCTGCGCGAATTCGGCGCCGAACCGCTCGAACAGCCCGAGGTTGTCCTCGGCGACGAGCGGATGCGTGACCATCACGTGGGGCACGAACGCGGCGAGCCGCTCGACCGTCTCCCGATCGTTCTCGTCGACGTTCACGACGAGGTGCGTCGGCGCGAGCGCGCGCACACGCTCGACGTCGACGTCCTTGGTGCCGCCGACCTTCGGCACGTCGCGCAGCGACTCGCGCGGATGAATGCAGAAGCCGGTGCGGCCGACCAGCTGCTCGCGCAGGCCGAGCGCGCACAGCATCTCCGTGAGGCTCGGCACCAGCGAGACGATGCGCGGCTGCGTCATTGGCGTGCCTTGCGCGGGGCGCGAGCGAACAGGCGGTCGAACAGCCAGTTCGGCAGCACGCGCAGGCCCAGCGCCACCGCGTGCATCGGTCGCGGAATGACGACGTACGAATCCCCGCGGACGATCGCGTCGACCGCGCGCCGCGCGAACACGTCGGCGTCGGTGAGAAAGGGCATCGCGTAGGTGTTGCGCTCGGTCATCGGCGTGCGGATATAGCCGGGCGCGATCGTCACGACACGCACGCCGCTGCCCCGCAGCTCGACGCGCAGGCTTTCTAGATACGCGATCGCCGCGGCCTTCGACGCGCTGTAGGCGCCGGCGCCGGGCAGGCCGCGAATTCCCGCGACGCTCGCGATTCCCACGAGCCGGCCCGCGCCGCGCGCGCGCATCGCGCTCACGAACGGCGCGAACGTGTCGAACATGCCGGTCACGTTGACGTCGACGATCCTGCGGAACACGGCCGCGTCGGCGGCCTCGCCGGTGAGCGTGCCGGCGCTGATGCCGGCATTGGCGATCACCACGTCGGGCGGTGCGCCGTCGATGGCGACGAAGTCGGCGGCCGCGCGCGCCAACGCGCCGCGGTCGGTGACGTCGAGCCGATAGCGATGCACGCTCGCCCCGGCCAGCGCCGCGGCGACGCGCTCGAGCTCGCCCGCGCGCCGCGCGACGAGTCCGATCGTCGATCCGGGGAAGCGCCGGTGGCATTCGCGCGCCAGCGCCTCGCCGATGCCGCTCGATGCGCCGGTGATGAAGACCTTCATGCCGGCGGGCGCGTCACTTCGCGGCGCGGCGCTCCTGCGCGATCAGCCAATCCATCACGCGAAGCGCGCCCTGGTTCGAGCCGGCCATGCTGGGTGAGGTGTAGTACTTGCCGTTGATCGCCATCGCCGGCACGCCGTCGACCCCAAAGGCCTCGGAAACCTGCGCAGCGCGACGCATCTTCGTGCGCACCGCGAACGACTCCCAGGTGTCGACGAACTGCTTGCGATCGACGCCGTAGCGCGACAGCAGCGCAGTCATCTTGTCGACCGTGTCGAGCCGGTCGTGATCGACGTGGATCGCGCGGAAGATCTTGTCGCCGAGTGCATCGGCCTTGCCCATGGCCTCGAGCGTGCAGAACAGCTGCTGGTGGCGGCGGTCGCCGAACGGCACGTGAATGCGGCGAAACGCGACGTCGGCCGGCAGCTTCTTCACCCAGTCCACGAGAAACGGCTCGAGCGCATTGCAGTGCGGGCAGCCGTACCAGAAGAATTCGATCACCTCGATCTTGCCGGCGGGCACTTCCGTGACCTGCGGCGGCCTCACGAGCCGGTAGTCGCGGCCCTCGCGCGGCGCGTCCTGCGCGGCCGCCGGCCGCGCGAGCGAAGCCGTCAATGCGGCAGTCGCGGCCGCGATCATCCATCGTCTGCGTGCGTCGATCATCGTCTCTCCCGGGAAAGCCTGCCGCGCCGGCTCATCGCTGGCGCACGACCGAGGCCTCGATGCCGTTCTCGGCCAGCCTGGCGCGCGCGCGGTTCATGCTGTCGAGCTGTGCGTACGGCCCGATGCGGACACGATACATCGTCTGGCCGTTGACCTCGGCGGTGAGCACCTTCGCCTCGAAGCCGATCAGCGCGAGCTTCGCCTTCATCGCCTCGGCCTCGGACGACGAGCGGAACGCGCCCGCCTGCAGCAGGTAGCTGGCGCGATCGTCGCTTCGGCTTTCGGGCGTCGTGGCGGAGGACGGCGCTGCGGGCGAAGCGGCGGGCGGCGCTACCGCGACCGGCGGCGGCGCGGCGGGTTCGGGCCCGGGACGCGACTTCGAGTAGAGCGGCGCATTCGGATCGGGTGCCTCGGCCTGCGACTTCGGCTCGAGCACCTTGTCGGAGGCGCGGTTCGCCTTGTTCACGAACGGCACGGGGGCACGGGTGACCACGATCGCCACCACCACCGCGATCGACAGTCCGAAGATCAGGCCGATCATGAATCCGAGCAGCGTGCCGCCGCGCATGCGCCGCGGTCTCGCCGTTACGACGGGGTGGGCCATCACATCCTCTCGGGGGCCGACACGCCGATCAGTGCCAGCCCGTTGCGTAGCACCTGGCGGGTTGCGAGCAGCAGCGCCAGACGGGCGGTTCGCGTGGCCTCGTCGTCGACGAGCACGCGCTCCGCATTATAGTAAGAGTGAAGTTCCGCCGCTAAGTCTTTGAGATAGAAAGCAATGGCATGGGGCGCGAGCTCGTCGACCGCCGCCTGGACGGTATCGGAATAGCTCGCCAGCCGCGCGGCCAGCGCGAACTCGCGCGCGCCCTGCAGCGCATCGAGCGCGGCCTTGCCGGCAGCGACCGACGCCGCCAGCGACGCCGCGTCGCCGCCCCACTGCGCCAGCACCGAGCAGATGCGCGCATGCGCGTACTGGATGTAGTAGACCGGGTTCTCGTCGGTGCGCGCCAGCGCCAGGTCGACGTCGAAGACGAACTCGCTGTCGGCCTTTCGCGAGACCAGGAAGAAGCGCACCGCGTCGCGGCCGCGCTGCTCGTCGATGCGCACCTCGTCGCCGTCGCGCACCTCGCCGGTCCAGTTGATCAGGTCGCGCAGCGTCACGTACGAACCGGCGCGCTTGGAGATCTTCACTTCCTCGCCGCCGCGCATCACGGTGACCATCTTGTGCAGCACGTAATCGGGATAACCGGTCGGGATGCCGACGGCGATCGCCTGCAGGCCCGCGCGCACGCGCGCCACGGTGCCGTGGTGGTCCGACCCCTGCACGTTGATCGCGCGCTCGAAGCCGCGCTGCCACTTGGTGACGTGATAGGCGACGTCGGGCACGAAGTAGGTGTAGCCGCCGTCGGACTTGCGCATCACGCGGTCCTTGTCGTCGCCGAACTCGGTGGTGCGCAGCCACAGCGCACCGCCGTCCTCGTAGGTCTTGCCGGCGCGCACCAGTGCATCGACGGTCGCCTGCACGCGCCCGTCTGCGTAGAGCGACGACTCGAGGTAGTAGTTGTCGAAGCGCACCCCGAAGGCTCGCAGGTCGATGTCCTGCTCGTGCCGCAGGTACGCGACCGCGAAGCGGCGGATCGCCTGCAGGTCGTCGACGTCTCCGGTGGCGGCGACCTCGGCGACGCGCTCGGCCGACACTGTCTTGCGCGCGAGGTAATCGGCGGCGATGTCGGCGATGTAGTCGCCCCGATAGCCGTCGGCCGGGAAGCGCTCGTCGTCGGGCGCGATGCCGCGCGCGCGCGCCTGCACCGACAGCGCCAGCTTGTCGATCTGCGCGCCCGCATCGTTGTAGTAGAACTCGCGCGCGACCCGCCAGCCGTCGGCTTCGAGCAGCGCGGCCAGCGCGTCGCCGAGCGCGCCCTGTCGACCGTGGCCGACGTGCAGCGGGCCCGTGGGGTTGGCCGAGACGAACTCGACCATCACCCGCCGCCCGCTTCCGCGCTCGCCGCGGCCGAACGCCGCGCCGTCGCGCAGCACGCGGCCGATCACCGCGCGCTTGGCGTCGGCGCGAAGTCGCAGGTTGATGAAGCCGGGCCCGGCGACTTCGAGCGAGTCGAGCAGGGGGCCGGTGGCCGCCTCCCGGTCGAGCTCCTCGACCGCCGCCTTCAGCCGTTCGGCGATCTGGCGTGGATTGGCCTTCAGCGGCCGCGCCAGCTGCATCGCAAGGTTGCAGGCGAGGTCGCCGTGGCCGGCCTGCCGGGGCCGCTCGAGTTCGACCGCCGGAAGTGCCGCCTGCACACCCGCTTCGGCCGCCAGCCGTTCGGCTGCGGCGCCGAACAGCGCGGCCAGCCGTGATGTGTGTTCCGCTAACATGGCCCGGGATTGTACTTTGGGGCACCGCCCCGCCACTGGAACCCGCAATGCCGCTGCAGCTCGAACGCGCGATCGAACTCGACCACCTGGTCGTCGCCTGCGCCACGCTCGTGCAGGGCGACGCGTGGCTGCGCGAGCTCGCCGGCGTGCCCTCGGCGCCCGGCGGCAGCCATTCCGGCTGGGGCACGCACAACCGCGTGCTGCGGCTCGACGCCGGCACCTACCTCGAACTGATCGCACCCGACCCGGCGCAACCCGAGCCGGCGCTGCCGCGCCCGTTCGGCCTCGACGACCCGGCGCTGCGCGAGCGCGTCGCCGTGCGGCCGAGGCTGGTTCACTACGTCTGCCGCGTGCCGGCGCTCGATGCGATCGCGGACCTCGATCTCGGCTACGACGCCGGCCCGATCATGGCCATGACGCGCGGTGCGCTGTCCTGGCGAATCACGATGCCGCAGGACCCGGCAAGCGCGGCGCGGCGCTGGACCGACGCCGGCCGGCTGCAACCGACCCTGATCGAATGGGCCGGCGGCGCGGCGCCCGAGCGGCATCCGGTCGAGGCGCTCGCTCCTTCCGGCGTGGCGCTGGCCCGGCTGCGGCTGTGCGTGCCGGCCGGCCTCATGCTGCCGGCCGCGCTGCGCCAGGACCCGCGAGTGGTCAGCGTCGACGCTTCGCACCCGGCGCTGGGCGCGGAGTTGTCGACGCCGCGCGGCTGGCGGCTGATCGACTGACGCCGCCGGTCGCGCTCGACCCGGGCCGCGTCGCACCCGCACCCGCGCCCGCACCCGCGCCCGCGCCTGCGCCTGCGCCTGCGCGTCTTGCACCCGCGCCCGACCCCAGCACCCGAACCGCATCCATGACCGCCGCGGCAAACGCCCCGGCAAGCCAGTCGCGGAACAGCCGCGCCGGCTCGCGCTGCGCCCCCGGCGGCCAGACGAGCATGAAGCGCTTGCCGGTCGCCAGCGGCAGCGGCGCGGCCAGCACCAGTTCGCCGCGCCGGACGGAATCGGCCGCGAGCAGGTGGCTCAGCATCGCCACGCCCTGGCCGCGGGCCGCGGCATCGGCTGCCAGCATCTCGTGGCTGAAGTACAGGCCGCGCGCAGCATCGATATCGTCGTAGCCCTGCTGCGCCAGCCATCGTTCCCAGTAGTCGAAGCGCTCGCGCGTCGAGACCTCGTGCAGCAGCCGCGCCTGCGCCGACAGGCGCCCGCGATGCACGTGCGCGGCGAAGTACGCCGGCGAGCAGACCGGATACATCAGCTCTTCGCAGATCGGAATCGACTCGAGGTCGGTCGGCGCGACGCTGACGTGACGCACGGCGAGGTCGACGCCGTCGCTGTCGAAGTCGGCCAGGTCGAGGCTCGCGTCGATGCGCACCTGCACCTGCGGATGGGCGCGCGTGAACTCCTCGAGCCGCGGTACCAGCCACCGCGTCCCCAGCGACGGCAGCACGCTGACCGTCACCGTATTGCGTTCGGGGCGCAGCCGCTCGGCGGCCTGCGCGATCTGCCGCAGCGACCGCGCGACCACCGCGTGGAACTGCGCGCCCGCCTCGGTGAGCTCGACGCCGCGCGCGCGCCGGTCGAACAGCCTCACGCCGAGCCACTGTTCGAGCTGGCGCACCTGCTGGCTGATCGCACCGGGCGTCACGAACAGGTCGCCGGCCGCATGGCGCAGGTTCAGGTGGCGCGCGGCCGCGTCGAAGGCGCGCACCGCGTTGAGCGGCGGTAGCTTCATGTGTTCAGTATAGCGTTGAGTTTTTCTGAACGCTCAGGGGCCTCGAATTCGTTTGTTCGCGGCTCTGGCCGGGGCGATGATTCTGCTCATCGTCTGGCCGGAGCATCGACCATGGAGATCCAGCTGTCCACCCTGCCGCTTCGACTTCCGCAAGGCGCGACGATCCGGCTCGAGGCCGCGCGCGGCGTCGTCGTCCGCGTACGCAGCGGGCGCCTCTGGCTCACCGAACAGGGCCTGCCCGAGGACCTGTTCGTCGGCCCCGGCGAAGCAGTCCGGCTGCGCGGCAACGGCCGCGTGGTCGTGCAGGCCGACGAGTCGAGCTGTATCGAGCTGGCCGGACTGCGCACGCAGTGGCACTTCACGCCGCGCCGCCGGGCCGCCGTGCTCGCGGCGGCGCCGCTGCGCGCGATGGCCCGCGCGGCGCGGGCCGCGCTGGCGCACTGGCGCCGCGGTGCGGGCTGGATGCCGGTGCCGCCGCCCAGTGCGCTGCTGCGCTGAAGCGCGCCGTTCAGCCGATCGCCGCCGCCGAGCGCGCCTGCGCGCGCAGCAGGTGCTTCTGGATCTTGCCGGTCGAGGTCTTCGGCACGACGCCGAAGCGCACCTCGCGCGGGCACTTGAAATGCGCCAGCAGCGAGCGGCAATGCGCGATCAGCTCGTCGGCCAGTGCCTTCGCGGCCTCGGGCGTGGCCGGCTCGCGGTCGGCCTTGAGCTCGACGAACGCCAGCGGCGTCTCGCCCCACTTCGGGTCGGGGCGCGCCACCACCGCGCAGGCGAGCACCGCCGGGTGCTTGTAGAGCGCATCCTCGACCTCGATCGAGCTGATGTTCTCGCCGCCCGAGATGATGATGTCCTTGGCGCGGTCCTTCAGCTTGACGTAACCGTCGGGATGCACGACGCCGAGGTCGCCGGTGTGGAACCAGCCGCCGCGAAACGCCTCATCGCTCGCCTTCGGGTTCTTCAGGTAGCCCTTCATCACGATGTTGCCGCGGAACACCACCTCGCCCATCGTCTCGCCGTCGCGCGGCACTTCCTGCATCGTCTCCGGGTCGACCACGGTCAGGCCCTGCTGGACCTGGTAGCGCACGCCCTGCCGGCCGTTGCGGTCGACGCGGCCGGCGAGCTCGAGCGCCTGCCATTCGTCGCGCTTCACGCACACCGAGGCGGGGCCGTAGACCTCGGTGAGCCCGTAGACGTGCGTGACCTCCCAGCCCATGCGCTCCATGCCCTCGATCATCGAAGCCGGTGGCGCCGCCCCGGCCACCATCGCCTTGACCGTCCAGTCGATGCCGGCCTTCAGTTCGGCCGGCGCGTTGATCAGCGCGCTGTGCACGATCGGTGCGCCGCAGTAGTGCGTCACCCGATGCTCGCGGACCAGGCCGAGGATCAGCGCGGCGTCGATCCGGCGCAGGCAGATGCTGGTGCCGGCCACCGCCGGCAGCGTCCACGGGAAGCACCAGCCGTTGCAGTGGAACAGCGGCAACGTCCACAGGTAGACCGGATGCCGCGGCAGGCTCCACGCGAGCACGTTGCCGACCGCGTTCAGGTAGGCGCCGCGGTGATGCACGACCACACCCTTCGGGTCTCCGGTGGTGCCCGACGTGTAGTTCAGGCCGATCGCGTCCCATTCGTCGGCCGGCAACGCGTAGCGGTGCGCCGGGTCGCCACCGGCGATCCAGCCTTCGTACTCCACCGTGCCGATGCGCTCGCCCGGCCCGTCGTAGACCGGATCGTCGACGTCGACGACGAACGGCGGCTCGTGCCCCGAAGCGTCGAGCTGCGCGAGTGCCTGCGCGACCGCCGGCGAGAACTCGCGGTCGACGATCAGCACCTTCGCGCCCGAGTGCCGCAGCTGGAACGCGATCGTCGCCGCGTCGAGCCGCGTGTTGATCGTGTTGAGCACCGCGCCGGTCAACGGCACGCCGTAGTGCGCATCGAGCATCGCCGGGATGTTCGGCAGCACGACCGACACCGTATCGCCGGCACCGATGTCGCGCGCGGCCAGCACCGACGCGAGGCGCCGCGCGCGCGCCAGCATCTGCGACCAGCTGTAGCGCAGCGGGCCGTGGACGGCCGCGCAACGGTCGGGGAAGACATCGGCCGCCCACTCGACCAGGCTGATGGGCGACAGCGGCACGTGGTTGGCGGCGTTGCGATCGAGGTCCTGGCGGTAGGGATTCGGATGGGTAGGCATCGGCGGCAACCTGCAGGATGGCGGAAGGAAGGGCCGCCGGCGCCATCAGGCGCCGCGGCGGCCCTGCCCGGCGATTGTAGGCAAGGCGGGCCGGCGAATCGAGGGCCTGTTGACGCCGCGAACGAACCCGCGTGACCCTGACGCGCGCAGGGGTCACCCGCGCCCTTGCGTTCGCCGTGACCGACCATACCTGATGGAGTATCCTTCGCAGTTCGTACCCCGGAGCCATCCATGTCCGCCGAAGCCCTCACCACCGACCGGTTCGACAGCACCATCACCGACAACGACATCGTCGTCATCGACTTCTGGGCGCCGTGGTGCGGCCCGTGCCGCGGCTTCGCACCGATCTTCGAGGAAGTCGCCGAGGCCAACCCCGACGTCAAGTTCGTCAAGGTGAACACCGACGAGGAACAGTCGCTGGCCGGACACTTCGCGATCCGCTCGATCCCGACGCTGATGATCTTCCGCGAGCAGGTGATCGTGTTCCAGCAGGCCGGCGCGCTGCCGAAGGGCGCGCTCGAAGACGTGCTGTCGCAGGTGCGCAAGCTCGACATGGTCGAGGTCAAGCGCGGCGCGCGCCCGTACGATCCGGAACAGGACGCGCGCAACACGCAGTGACGCGCCGGGCGGTGCGGCTCAGCTCGTGAGCGCGTGCTGCATCGTCTCGAAACCGGCCTGAAGGTCGGCGATCAGGTCGTCGGGGTTCTCCAGGCCGACGTGCAGCCGGATCAGTGGGCCGCCGGTCCAGGGCCGCGCGCTGCGCAGGTGCTCGATGCGCCCCGGCATGATCAGGCTCTCGAAGCCGCCCCACGAGTAGCCGATGCCGAAGTGCCGCCGGTGCTCGCACAGCGCGGCGATCGCGGCGCGCTTGCGCGCATCGCCGGCGAACAGCGACGGCTCCAGCGAGAACGAGAACAGGCCGCTCGCGCCCGAGAAGTCGCGCCGCCACAGCGCGTGCTGCGGATGCGAGAACAGCGCCGGATGCAGCACCGATTCGACCTCTTCGCGCCGCTGCAGCCAGTGGGCGACCGCCAGCCCGTTCTCCTGGTGGCGCTGCATGCGCACGTCGGCGGTGCGCAGCCCGCGCAGCACCAGGTACGCATCGTCGCCGCTCACGCACTGGCCGAGCTGGCGCACCGCGCTCCACAGCTTCGGCCACAGGGGCTCGCGCACGACCGCCGAGCCCATCAGCAGGTCGGAGTGGCCGCTCCAGTACTTGGTGAGCGCCAGCACCGAGACGTCGACACCCCAGTCGAACGGCCGCGCGAACACCGGCGAAGCCCAGGTGTTGTCGATCATCGTGAGCACGCCGCGCTCGCGCGCGACCGTGCAGATCGCCGGGACGTCCTGCACCTCGAAGGTGTAGCTGCCCGGGCTCTCGAGCCACACCAGCTTCGTCCCGGGGCGGATCAGTGCGTCGATGCCGGCGCCGATCGTGGGGTCGTAATACGTGGTCTTCACGCCGAGGCGGGCCAGCATCCCGTCGCAGAAGATCCGCGTCGGCCCGTACGCCGAATCGGCGACGAGAATGTGGTCGCCCGGCTCCAGCACCGCGAGCAGCACCGTGGTGATCGCCGCCAGCCCCGACGGCATCAGCGCCGCACGCACCTCGTGACCGGCGCCCTCCACTTCGGCGAGCGCGTCCATCAGCGCCATCGTGGTCGGCGTGCCGGCGGTGCCGTAGGTGGTCGCATGGCGCTCGGCCTTGCCGACCGCTTCGCCGGCGGCCTCGGCCTGCGCGAGCGTGTCGAACAGCACCGTCGAGGCGCGGTGCACCGGCAGGTTCGCGGTGTTCACCGAAACCTCGAGATGACGGCCGGCTTCGGCCAGCCGGGTGGCGGGGGCAGGGGCGGGATCGCGATCGGCCATGGGCAAGCAGTCTACCTCCGCGACACGCCTGCACGCGCGCCCGGCCCGGTCGCCGCCGGGTCCGACGACGCTTCCTCGACCACGCCGGCGGCGGCCAGCGCGTCGATCTGCGCATCGTCGTAGCCGTGTTCGCGCAGCACTTCGCGCGTGTGCTCGCCCAGCAACGGCGCCGGCCGGTCCACGCGCGCCGGCGTCTCCGACAGGTGCACCGGGCAGCCGAGCGCCTTCGTCGCGCCCGCCTGCGGATGCTGCAGGTCGACCACCATGCCGCGCGCCAGTACCTGCGGATGCGACAAGGCCTCGCCGATCGAATTCACCGGCCCCACCGGCACGCCGGCGGCGTCGAACACCTCGATCCAGTGCGCGCGATCGTGCCGTGCCAGCACCGCCTCCATCGCCGCGACCAGTTCGGCCAGGTGGCGCATCCGGTCGGCATTGGTGGCGAAGCGCGGATCGGCCTTCCACTCCGGGTGCCCCAGCACATCGGCGATGCGCTCCCAGTTCGACTGGTTGGCACCGCCGATGTTGATGTAGCCGTCGGCGGTGCGGAACGCCGGTGAGCACATGGCTCGAACCCAGCGCCTGCGGCGACACCCCGGTGGCGAAGAAGATCGCCGCGTGCCAGTAGGTCTGCTGCAGCGCGGCTTCCATCAGCGAGGTGTCGACCACCTGCCCGCGCCCGGTCTTCAGCTTGTGCACGTACGCGGCGAGGATGCCCACCGTGGCGAGGATGCCGCCGTTGATGTCTGCCACCGAGTTGCCGGTCTTCACCGGCGGACGGCCGGGCTCGCCGGTGATGCTCATCAGGCCCGCGAAGCCCTGCGCGATCAGGTCGAAGCCGCCCTTGTCGGCCCACGGCCCGTCGCGACCGTACCCGGACACCGCGCAGTAGATCAGGCCGGGATTGATCTTCGACAGCACGTCGTAGCCGAGACCGAGCTTCTCGAGCGTGCCGCGCCGGTAGTTCTCGGTGAGCACGTCGGCGCGTGCGACCATCCGGCGCAGCACCTCCTTGCCCTGCTCGTGCTTGAGGTTCAGCGCGATGCCGCGCTTGTTGCGGTTCAGGATCATGAACGGTGCCGACACGCCGTTCACGCGCGGCTCGCGATAGCCGCGCGAGTCGTCGCCACCGGGCAGCTTCTCGACCTTGATCACTTCGGCGCCGAGGTCGGCGAGCATCATGCCGGCGGTGGGCCCGGCCATGATCTGAGCGAGCTCGAGCACGCGCACGCCGGCGAGCGGACCGGGGTGCGGACCGGGATGCGACGCGGAGTGCGCGTCCGGGCGCGGAATCGCGGGGGCGCTCATTTCAGCGCCCCACGAACGCCGGCTTCGCCTTGGCGAGGAACGCCGAATAGCCGATCCGGAAGTCCTCGGTGTCGAAGCAGTCGAAGCACTCGTCGTACTCGGCCTCGGTGATCGGCCGGCCCTCGGCGAGCCGGCGCGCGAACTTCTTGTGCCAGCGCGCGACCAGCGGCGCGCCTTCGGCGACGCGCCCGGCCGCGGCACGCGCCTCGGCCGCCACCTGGTCGTCGGGCACCACGCGCGTGACCAGCCGTTTCTCCTTCGCCTCGCGCGCGTCGAAGATGCGGCCCTCGAGCAGGATCTCCAGCGCGACGTCGGCGCCCGCGAGCCGCACCAGCGGGCTCATCTCCGGATACGCCATCACCAGCCCGAGGTTCTTGATCGGCGCGCCGAAGCGGCTCGATTCGCCGCAGATGCGGATGTCGCACATCGACGCGATCTCGAGCCCGCCGCCGACGCAGATGCCGTGGATCTGCGCGACCAGCGGATGGCGGCACTCGATCATCGCCTGCGCGGTCGCATGCATGATGCGGCCGTACTCGATCGCCTGGCGCTTGTTCGATCGGTCGGTCGCGAACTCGGCGATGTCGTTGCCCGGCGAGAACGACTTCTCGCCGGCACCGCGCACGACGATGCAGCGCAGCGAGTCGTCGGCGGACAGCGTGCGCATCGCGTCGCCGAGCCCCTGCCACATCGGCCTGGTCATCGCGTTGAGCTTGTCGGCGCGGTTGAGCACCACGGTGGCGATCGCGCCGTCGCGCGTCACCTGGATCAGGTCGGTCATGGGTTCGTTTGCTCGCTGGAGACAGGGGTCTGTGGGGAGACGGGAGTCGAAGGTGCAGCTGGCGGCGCGGCGCGCACGATCCTGCCGCGCACCATCTGGATGTGGCTGCGCAATGCGTACAGTTCGTCGGCGTACGACAGCGGCACCGTCAGCCGCTCGACGCGCGCATCGAGCTCGTCGAGCCGCGCGAGCAGCCGGTGCGCGGCGTCCTCGCGGTCGTCGACACTCTCCTCGATGTCGCGCAGCTGGGCGTACCAGCGGAAGACCCGCGAACGCACCTTGAACTCGTACAGCGGCGGCACGATCCGCGACAACGGAATCAGCACCGCGACGATCGACAGCAGCACGACCCACATCCGGTCGATCAGGTTGGCCAGCCAGAACGGCAGGTAGCGCTGCAGCCACGGCGTGCCGCCGCGCAGCGTGCGCTCGGCCTCGCGCGCCAGCGGCCACTCGAGCGAGCGCTCGGACGGAAACTCGCCGCGACGCTGGAACCAGCCCGCCTCGCCGTGGATCGAGCGCGCCGCCTGCACGAAGAGCTGGATCAGCGCCGGATGGATGTCGTCGCGCGCGACCAGCATCGCGGTCGGCGCGATCAGCTGCACGTCGCGCGGCGGCAGGTCGCGCGCCAGGTCGACGACGCCGCGCGGCAGCGTGACCGGGCTGAGGAACGGATAGCGGCGCGAATACGCCTCGGCCTGCGCGAAGTCGAACAGTCGGATGCCGGGCGTCTGCAGCAGCATCTGTACCAGCAGCGACTCGGGCGCCGAGGCGAAGACCACCGCATCCATCCTGCCGTCGAGCATCGCGGCGACCGCCGGCGTTTCGCCCAGCGTGCGCAGCCGCACGCTCGACGAGTCGACGCGGTTGGCCTCGAACAGCCGCGTCATCAGGTTGGGCACGCCGCTGCCCGGCGTGCCGATGTTCAGGCGCCAACCGCGCAGGTCGGCGAGGCCCTCGATCGCGTCGCGGCGCAGGCGCCGTCGCGCGACGTCCTCGCGATAGAACAGCCACACCGGCTCATAGAACAGGCTGCCGAGCGCGACCAGGCCGTCGTCCTTCGGCTGCCCGGGCAAGGTCGGCTGCGAGTCGGCGCCGCCCTGCACGAACGCGACCTGGACG
>MEED01000024.1 GCA_001724855.1 Lautropia sp. SCN 69-89 | reverse complement strand
GCCGTAGCTCTTCGCGATGTTGTTGATCAGCTCCATCATGTTGACGGTCTTGCCGACGCCGGCGCCGCCGAACAGGCCGATCTTGCCGCCCTTGGCGAACGGGCAGATCAGGTCGATGACCTTGATGCCGGTGGGCAGCAGCTCGACCGAAGGCTTGAGCTCCTCGAAGCTCGGCGCCTTCTGGTGGATCGCGCGGCGCTCTTCGGTGGCGATCGGGCCCGCCTCGTCGATCGGGCGGCCGAGCACGTCCATGATGCGGCCCAGCGTGGCGGTGCCCACCGGCACCGAGATCGGCGCGCCGGTGTTGCCGACCTTCATGCCGCGGCGCAGGCCGTCCGACGACCCCAGCGCGATCGTGCGCACCACGCCATCGCCCAGCTGCTGCTGCACCTCGAAGGTGAGGCCCTTCTCGGCCAGGCTGGTGCCGGTGTCTTCGAGCACCAGCGCGTCGTAGATCCGCGGCATCGATTCGCGCGGGAACTGGATGTCGACGACGGCGCCGATGCACTGAACGATTTGACCTTGTGCCATTGCTCGTATCCCTGTTTGCCTGATGTATTCCGCTTCGCTGCTCAGACGGCCGCGGCGCCGCCGACGATCTCGGACAGCTCCTTGGTGATCGCGGCCTGGCGCGCCTTGTTGTACGACAGCTGGAGTTCGTCGATGACCTTCTTCGCGTTGTCGGACGCGGCCTTCACCAGCGACTCGATGTAGCGCAGCAGCAGCTCGTCGAGCACGCTCTGCGCATCGGGTTCGTAGAGGTAGTCCCAGGAGTACTCGCGCGAGTCTTCCTGAAGCCGCTCGGACGACAGCGGCAGCAGCTGCTCGAGCACCGGCTCCTGCTTCATCGTGTTGATGAAGCGGGTGTAGGCGAGGTAGACCGCGTCGATCTCGCCCGACGCATAGGCGTCGAGCTGGATCTTGACCGGGCCGATCAGCTTTTCGAGGTGCGGCGTGTCGCCGAGCTGCACCGCATGCGAGACGATCTTCGCGCCGATCCGCTGCAGGAAGCCGAAGCCCTTGTTGCCGATCGCGGTGGCCCGCACGCCGACGCCGCCACGCTCCAGTTCGCGAAGCTTGTTGGTGACCGCGCGCAGCACGTTGGTGTTCAGGCCACCGCACAGCCCCTTGTCGGTGGTGACCACGATCACGCCGGCATTCTTCACCGTCTCGCGCCCCACCAGGTACGGATGCCGGTACTCGGGGTTCGCGTCGGCAAGGTGCGCGGCGATGTTGCGCACCTTGTCGGCATACGGACGGGCGTGGCGCATCCGGTCCTGCGCCTTGCGCATCTTGGATGCGGCGACCATCTCCATCGCCTTGGTGATCTTGCGCGTGTTCTGCACGCTCTTGATCTTGGTGCGGATCTCTTTGCTGCCCGCCATGTCGTTTCCCGTTTGAGCCCAGCCGCCGGCGAACGGTCAATATGCGCCGGTCTTCTTGAAGTCTTTCAGCGCTTCGTGCAGCTGCGCCTCGACTTCCTTGCTGAACTTCGCGTCGCGGGCGATCGTGTCGACCAGCGACGCGTACTTGGTCTTGACGAACTCGCGCAGCGCGCGCTCGGCGTCGAGCACCTTGGCGACGTCGATGTCGTCGAAGTAGCCGTTGTTCACGCCAAACAGCGTCAGCGCCATCTCCCAGACCTGCAGCGGCTGGTACTGCGGCTGCTTCATCAGTTCGGTGACCAGGCGGCCGCGCTCGAGCTGCTTGCGGGTGGCCTCGTCGAGGTCGGACGCGAACTGCGCGAAGGCCGCCAGCTCGCGGTACTGCGCGAGCGCCAGGCGCACGCCGCCGCCCAGCTTCTTGATGATGTCGGTCTGCGCCGCACCGCCCACGCGCGACACCGAGATGCCCGCGTTGATCGCGGGACGGATGCCGGCGTTGAAGAGGTCGGTTTCCAGGAAGATCTGGCCGTCGGTGATCGAGATCACGTTGGTCGGCACGAACGCCGACACGTCACCGGCCTGCGTCTCGATGATCGGCAGCGCGGTGAGCGAACCGGTCTTGCCCTTGACCTCGCCCTGGGTGAACTTCTCGACGTATTGCTCGTTCACGCGCGCGGCGCGCTCGAGCAGGCGGCTGTGCAGGTAGAAGACGTCGCCCGGGTACGCTTCGCGCCCCGGCGGACGGCGCAGCAGCAGCGAGATCTGGCGATACGCCCAAGCCTGCTTGGTGAGGTCGTCGTAGATGATCAGCGCGTCCTGGCCGCGGTCGCGGAAGTACTCGCCCATCGTGCAGCCCGAGTAGGCCGACAGGTACTGCATCGCGGCAGAGTCGGACGCGCTGGCGGCCACGACGATGGTGTAGTCCATCGCGCCGGTCTCTTCCAGCTTGCGCACCACGTTGGCGATCGTCGAGGCCTTCTGGCCGATCGCGACCCTTCTGGTTGATGATCGTGTCGACGGCCACCGCGGTCTTGCCGGTCTGGCGGTCGCCGATGATCAGCTCGCGCTGGCCGCGGCCGATCGGCACCATCGCGTCGACCGACTTCAGACCCGTCTGCACCGGTTGCGACACCGACTTGCGGGCGATGACGCCAGGCGCGACCTTCTCGATGATGTCGGTCATCTTTGCGTTGATCGGGCCCTTGCCGTCGATCGGGTTGCCCAGCGCGTCGACCACGCGGCCGATCAGCTCGGGGCCGACCGGCACTTCGAGGATGCGGCCGGTGGACTTGACCGTCATGCCCTCGGAGATGTGCTCGTACGAGCCCAGCACCACCGCGCCGACCGAGTCGCGCTCGAGGTTCAGCGCCAGCCCGAAGGTGTCGCCGGGAAACTCGATCATCTCGCCCTGCATCACGTCGGACAGGCCGTGGATGCGGCAGATGCCGTCGGTGACCGTGACGACCGTTCCCTGGTTGCGGGTGTCGGCCGTGACGTTCAGGTTCTGGATCTTGCTCTTCAGGAGTTCGCTGATCTCAGCCGGATTCAGTTGCATGGGGTTCCCCGTGTTCCTTAAAGCTTCAACGCGCCGGCCATCTGGGCCAGCTTGCCGCGCACCGAGGCGTCGATCACCTCGTCGCCGATCCGGATCGACACGCCGCCGATGAGATCGGCATCGACGTGGACCGTGGCCTTGATCTGCTTGCCGTACTTCTGTTCGAGTGCCGCGACGATGCCGGCGACCTGCTGCTCGTCGAGCGGATAGGCCGAGGCGATCTGCGCGTCGAGCACGCCCTCTTGCGCGTTGCGCAACGCGTCGAACAGCGTGGAGATCTCGGGCAGCACCGCGAGCCGCTCGTTGTCGGCCAGCACCTGCACGAAGTTCTTCTGCTCGGGCGCGAGCTGGCCGGCAGCGTCGGCGACCACCGCGGCGACCTGCTCGTTCGACAGTTGCGGATTGCCGATCAGCTCGCGCGCAACCTCGGTGCCGGCCACGACGGCCAGCCGTGCCAGTGCGCCGGCCCACGACGCCAGCGCGTTGCCCTCGAGCGCGAGCTTGAACGCGGCTTCGGCGTACGGCCGGGCGATCGTCAGCGACTCGGCCATGGCGTCACTTCAGCTCGTTCTTCAGGTTGGCCAGCAGGTCGGCATGCTTCGCCGCGTCGACTTCCTTGCGCAGGATGCGCTCGGCGCCGGCCACGGCCAGCTGGGCGACCTGGTCGCGCAGCTGATCGCGTGCCTTCTGCGCAGCGAGCACGGCCTCGTCTTCGGCCGACTTGCGCGCCGCGGCGATGATCGCCGCAGCCTCGGCGCGGGCCTTCTCGACGATGCCCGAAGCCTGCTTCTCGGCGCCAGAGCGCACCTCGGCTGCGCCGGCGCGCGCCTGCTGCAGTTCCTGCTCGACGCGGCGTTCGGCCGCGACCAGGTCGGCCTTGGCCTTGTCGGCGGCGGCCAGCCCGTCGGCGATTCGCTTCGAGCGCTCGTCGAGCGCCCTGGTGATCGGCGGCCAGACGAACCGGGCGGTGAACCACCACAGCGCCAGGAAGACGATGATCTGGACGATGAGCGTCGCGTTGAGATTCACGACGTCCCCCCTTCTATCTGAGTGAACACGTAACTGGGCAGGTCTGTCGGCCGCAGTGCGGCCGCGCGCGCGAAATCGGCCTCGCTCAGCCCTGGAACGGGTTGGCGAACGCGAACATCATCGCGATGCCGACACCGATCAGGAACGCCGCGTCGATCAGGCCGGCCAGCAGGAACATCTTGGTCTGCAGCTTGTCCATCAGCTCGGGCTGGCGCGCCGCGCCCTCGATGTACTTGCCGCCCATCATGCCGATGCCGACGCAGGCGCCGAGGGCGCCCAGGCCGATGATCAAACCGCAGGCGATGGCGACGAGAGCAACGTTGGTCATTTGAGGGACTCCTGGTGAGAAAGTGCTCGAAGCGAGTGGGTGAAAACGGTTGAGGCGGAACTGCGTTCAGTGATGCTCGAAGGCCTGGCCGACGTAGACCAGCGCGAGCATCATGAAGATGAAGGCCTGCAGCGTGATGATCAGGATGTGGAAGATCGCCCACGCCAGGCCGGTGAGGAAGTGCAGGCCGCTGCCCCACCAGGTGACGGTGGCGCCGAGCAGCGCGATCAGCAGGAACACGAGCTCGCCGGCGTACATGTTGCCGAACAACCGCATGCCCAGCGAGACGGTCTTGGCCAGGTACTCGATGACCTGCATCAGGAAGTTGATCGGCCACAGCAGCCAGTGCGAGCCGAACGGCGCGGTGAACAGCTCGTGCGCGAAGCCGCCGCCGCCCTTGGTCTTGATGCCGTAGTAGATCGACGAGCCGAGCACGACGATCGACAGCGACAGCGTGCCGTTCAGGTCGGCGGTGGGCACCGCGCGCATGTAGTGGATGCCGAACAGCTCGCCGATGCGCGGGAACAGGTCGACCGGAATGAGGTCGATCGCGTTCATCAGGAAGATCCAGATGAACGAAGCCAGCGCCAGCGGCGCGACGTAGCTCAGGTCGCCCTTGACGATCGAGCGCGCCTGCTCATGGACGAACTCGACCACCGACTCGATCGCGCCGACGAAGCGGTTCGGCACGCCGGCGCTGACCAGGCGCGCGGCGCGGCGCATCAGCCAGGCGGTGAGCGCCGCGGTGATCACCGAGTAGAAGACGGTGTCCCAGTTGACGATCGAGAAATCGATGATGTTCTTCTGGGCCGCCCCGGAAGAATTCAGGTGGGTGAGGTGGTGGACGATGTACTCGGAAGCGGTCGGTGCGCTGGAGCCGGCAGCCATGGGTATCCCGATCGTGTCGCTGTTGCAGTAGGTGTGTCAGTCAGCTTCAGAGCGATTGCCCCTTCACCGATGGCAGGGAGCGCACGAACGCCAGTGCGAACAGCGGCACCTTCAACGCGACGATCAGCCCGATCAGCAGCGGCAGCCACCGGATGTCCGGCACCGACTTCACGATCCAGGCCAGCAGCCCTACCGTGAGGCCGATCTTGGCGAACTCGCCCAGGAAGAAAACCACCGGGTAGGACTCCGGCGTTCGCTTCCTGTGCAGCGCCAGGCGCAGCGCGAACAACGCATTCGGGACGATCGCCACGGCGCCGCCCAGCAACAGGAACCGGGCGCTCTCCCAGCCCGTCGTCAACCCGGCAACGAGTGCCAGGACGGCGACGGCGGCGATCTGCAGTCCAACGGCGGCCAACATGTTTCGAGCGTATCGGCGGTGCCGTCAGCCCGCAATGGGCAAAGACGCGAGATTCTAGCGTCCGGTCAAGGGAGGGTCAAACGACCTGTTGCGGCGCAGCATCGACGGCGGCGCAACGTCGGCGCCGGCGCTCAGTAGCTGTGAGTCCATCGGCATGGGTGATGGGTTCACAGCTTCTCAGTCTTCGGGAGGCACGCCGAGACGGTCGAGCAGGCCCTGGAACTGCTCGTGGCTCGAAAACGAGATGGTGAGCTTGCCGCGGCCCTTCGCGTCGGCGCGGATCGCCACCGGCGTGGCCAGTGCGTCGGCGATCCGTTCCTGCAGGCGCACGAAGTCGCGTTGCTGCGCCGCACGACGCTCGACCGGTGGCATCGCGGCCTCGGCGGCGCTGCGTTGCACCAGCCGCTCGGTTTCGCGCACCGTCAGCCGCTTCTCGACGACCCGCTGCGCCAGCATGATCTGCGCGGCGCGATCCAGCGGCAGCAGCGCCCGCGCGTGTCCCATGTCGAGGTCGCCGGCCAGCAGCATCGTCTGCACCGGTTCGGCGAGGTTGAGCAGCCGCAACAGGTTCGTCGTGGCGCTGCGCGAGCGGCCGATCGCTTCGGCGGCACGCTCGTGCGAATAGCCGAACTCGTCGATCAGGCGCCGGATCGCCTGCGCCTGCTCCAGCGGGTTGAGGTCTTCGCGCTGGATGTTCTCGATCAGTGCGAGGGCGAGCGCCTGCTCGTCGGGCACCTCGCGCACCACGACCGGCACCTCGGCAAGCCCGGCGAGCTGCGCCGCGCGGTAGCGCCGCTCGCCGGCGATGATCTCCCAGCGCCCCGGGGCGACCGGGCGCACCACCAGCGGCTGCATCACGCCGTAAGTGCGGATCGAGGCGGCGAGGTCGCGCAGCGACGACTCGTCCATCCGGGTGCGCGGCTGGTAGCGACCGGGCTGCAGGTCGGACAGCGGCAGCGCGGCGAGCGCCTCGCGGTCGCGCGCGGCGCGCTGCTCGTCGCTGCCGCCGAGCAGCGCATCCAGGCCGCGGCCGAGTCCTTTGGGGCGTAGCTTGCTCATTGCGGTCGATCGTCCTCGGAATGCGGTCGGTGGGTCGCGCGGCGCGCCGCGTCGATCGCGCGCACGCGCTCGATCAGTTCGGCGCCGAAATCCAGGTAGGCGCGGGCGCCCTTGGCCTGCGGGTCGAACACGAGGCCGGGCAGGCCGTAACTGGGCGCTTCGGCCAGGCGCACGTTGCGCGGGATGACGGTGCGGAACACCTTGTCGCCGAAGTGCTGCTCCAGTTGCGCCGAGACCTGCTGGGCCAGTGTGACGCGCGGATCGAACATCACGCGCAGCAGCCCGATGATCTGCAGGTCGGTGTTGAAGTTGGCATGCACTTTCTTGATCGTGTTGACCAGGTCCGACAGGCCCTCGAGCGCGAAGTACTCGCACTGCATCGGAATGATCACGCCGTGTGCGGCGCAGAAGCCGTTCAGCGTGAGCAGCGACAGCGAGGGCGGGCAGTCGATCAGGATGAAGTCGTACTGCGCATCGACCAGCTTCAGCGCGTCCTTCAGCCGGGTCTCGCGCTCCTCGAAGTCGACCAGTTCGACCTCCGCGCCGGCGAGCTCGCGGTTGGCCGGCAGCACCGCGTAGCGCCCGCCTTCGGACCACTGGGTCGCCTCGACCACGTCGGAGAGCCCGATCAGCACCTGGTAGATCGAGCGCTGCAGCCCGCGCTTGTCGATGCCGCTGCCCATCGTGGCGTTGCCCTGCGGGTCGAGATCCACCAGCAGCGTGCGCTGGCCCAGGCGCGCGAGCGCGGCCGCCAGGTTCACCGTGGTGGTGGTCTTGCCGACCCCGCCTTTCTGGTTCGCGACTACGAAGATCCTGGCCATGGGAATGGGATGGGCGCAGCGCCGGTTTGGGTCAGTGATTGCTCGCTCTAGCCGACAGCATGCCGGGGCGCGCTCGCGAGGCGGCGCATCAGAACCAGATGGCGGGCCGCGTCCAGCTCCGGCACCCGCAGCGGGAAGGTCTCGGCGACCGACCAGCCGGGCGGCAGCGCCGCCAGCTCGTCGAGCGGAAGCGCGCCCTTCATCGCCGCGACCAGCGTGTCCGGGCCGACGATGCGCTGGATCGCTTCAGCGAAATCGGCCAGCGACGCGAACGCGCGGCAGACGATCAGGTCGGGCCGGGGTTCGCCATCGGCCGCGGCCAGCGCTTCGACGCGGCTGGCCGAGACGCTCACGTTGGCAAGCGCCAGCTCCGCCTGACACTGGCGCAGGAAGGCGGCCTTCTTGTCGACCGGTTCGACCAGCAGCACCTCGGCCTGCGGCCAGGCGAGCGCCAGGACGATGCCGGGCAGCCCGGCGCCGCTGCCGACGTCGACGACCCGCCAGTGCGCGCCGGCCCGGGCCGGCAGGCGGGCCGCCAGCGGGCCGACGATCGACAGGCTGTCGAACAGGTGCTGGCGCAGCATCGCCAGCGGGTCGCGGATCGCGGTGAGGTTGTAGACGCGGCCCCACTTCACGAGCAACGCGAGGTAGTCGAGCAGGCGCTCGGCCGGCGCGGCATCGAGGCCGAGTTCGGCCAGGCCGCCGAGCAGGCGCGCGCGCAGCGCGTCGCGGTCGAAGTCCGTTGCGAGGGCTGCGCGCACGGATCGTCGGGTCATCGACGGCTCAGGCGGCGCGCTGCCCATCGCCGTCCCCGGACGCTGCCGCGCCGCGCTTCTTCTTCAGGTAGACGAGCAGTAGCGAGATCGCCGCGGGCGTGACGCCGGACACCCGCGCAGCCTGGCCGACGGTCTCGGGGCGGGACTGGGAGAGCCGCTGGCGCACCTCGATCGACAGGCCACGCACCTGCGCGTAGTCGAAGTCAGGGGGGATCGGCAGCGCCTCGTTGTGTTCGTGGCGCGCGATCTCGGCCCGCTGGCGCGCAATGTAGCCGGCGTATTTCAGCTGGATCGCCACCTGCTCGCGCACCTGCGGATCTTCCGGAGCCGGCCCGCCGATCTCGACGATCGCCGGGTAATCGACGTCGGGGCGCCGCAGCAGGTCGGCCAGCGAATGCTCGCGCTCGATCGCCTGCCCGATCAGCACTTCGGCGCGCTCCGGCGGCAAGCTGCGCGGATTGACCCAATGACTGCGCAATCGCTGCAATTCGCGCTCGATCGCGTCTCTTTTCCGGCAGAAGACATCCCAGCGCGCATCATCGACACAGCCCAATTCGCGGCCGATCGACGTGAGCCGCAGGTCGGCGTTGTCTTCACGCAAGCTCAGCCGGTACTCGGCGCGGCTGGTGAACATGCGGTACGGCTCCGAGACGCCGCGCGTGATCAGGTCATCGACCAGTACGCCGATGTAGGCCTCGTCGCGTCGCGGCGTCCAGGCATTGCGCCCCTGGATCTGCAGCGCGGCATTGATGCCGGCGAGCAGCCCCTGGGCGGCGGCCTCCTCGTAGCCGGTGGTGCCATTGATCTGGCCCGCGAAGAACAGACCGGCAATGGCGCGGGTCTCGAGCGAACGCTTCAGTGCGCGCGGGTCGAAGTAGTCGTATTCGATCGCATAGCCCGGGCGCAGGATGTGTGCCCGCTCCAACCCCGGAATCGAATGGACCAGGTCGAGTTGCACGTCGAACGGCAGGCTGGTGGACACGCCGTTCGGATAGAACTCGTGGGTACCGAGGCCTTCGGGTTCGAGGAAGATCTGGTGCGAGGCCTTGTGGGCAAACCGGTGGATCTTGTCCTCGATCGACGGGCAGTAGCGAGGGCCCACTCCCTCGATAACGCCTGAATACAAGGGGCTTCGGTCGAGGCCGGCACGGATGATGTCGTGAGTGCGAGCCTGTGTATGGGTGATCCAGCACGGCAGCTGTCGCGGATGCTGTTCGGGGCGGCCGAGGAACGAGAACACCGGCACCGGATCGAGGTCGCCCGGCTGCTCCTCGCAGCGCGAGAAGTCGATCGTGCGGCCGTCGATGCGCGGCGGCGTGCCGGTCTTCAGGCGTCCTTGCGGCAACTTCATCTCGCGCAGGCGCTGCGCCAGCGACAGCGACGGCGGATCGCCGGCGCGGCCCGCCTGGTAGTGCGACAGCCCGACGTGGATCAGTCCGTTCAGGAAGGTGCCGGCGGTCAGTACCACCGTGCGGCCGCGAAAGCGGATCCCGAGTTGGGTCACCGCACCCGCGACGCGGTCGCCGTCGAGGATCAGGTCGTCGACCGCCTGCTGGAAGATCAGCAGGTTCGGCTGGTTCTCGAGTCGGCTGCGAATGGCTTGCCGGTAGAGCACGCGATCGGCCTGGGCGCGGGTGGCACGCACCGCCGGCCCTTTGCTCGAATTGAGGATGCGGAACTGGATGCCCGCTTCATCGGTCGCGGCGGCCATCGCGCCGCCCAGCGCGTCGATCTCCTTGACGAGGTGGCCCTTGCCGATGCCGCCGATCGACGGGTTGCACGACATCTGGCCGAGGGTCTCGATGCTGTGCGTCAACAGCAGCGTGCGACAGCCCATCCGCGCGGCCGCCAGCGCCGCCTCGGTGCCGGCATGGCCGCCGCCGACGACGATGACGTCGAACTGCTGCGGAAAGTCCATGCTTGCCATCGTATGCGTGATTCCGTCGGAATGCGCCGGGCCGGCCTCGACGCGGGCGCGATTCGCGCCTGGTTCGCACGGCGAAGTCCGCGAAGTCTGGCTCGGGACAGCGCCCTGCGGGAGCGCGGATTATAGGCTCAACCAAGGCGGAACTGAAGCGCATCCGGGAGGGAGCTGTTCCACGTGAAACATGGCGAGGTGCCGTCGCCAGACACCATGGTCGCCCGCGCATTGGCGGGCGGCCATGGTGTCTGGTTCGCGACTCGGTCACGCTACCATCATCCCGGAGACGGAGGGGCGTCGTACCCTTGGGGTGCGCCCGAATGGAGACGGATCGATGACCGACACTGCCAGCCTGCTGCTTGCCGCGTACCCCGCGTTGAGCGGCGTTCCTGCGCCGCGCTTCGCCGAGACCGTCGCGCGTCTGCCGCTGATCAGCGTCGACGCCGGCGCCACGCTGTTCGCCGAAGGCGAGCGCTGCCACGGCTTTCCTTGCGTGCTCTCCGGACAGGTACGCGTGGCCCGCGGTTCTCCGGATGGGCGGGAACTGGAGCTCTACCGGGTTGGCCCGGGGCAGGTCTGCGTGGTGTCCGCCGGCTGCCTGTTCGAGAGATCCCCGATGACGGCCCACGGGCGTGCGCTGGTGCCGACGCGGCTCGCGCTCGTGGATCTGGACACCATGCTCGAATGGACCGACGCGCGCCCCTGGCGACTGTTCCTGCTGGGCCTGATGGCGGAGCGGATGGCCGAACTGGCTGCGCTGGTCGAGGCGGTCGCATTTCAGCAGCTCGACCAGCGTCTCGCGCGAAGCCTTCTGGCACAGGGCCCCACCGTACTGGCCACCCACCAGCGCCTCGCCGACGAACTGGGGACCTCGCGCGAAATCGTCTCGCGCCTGCTCGGCCGCTTCGAGGACCAGGGGGCCGTCCGGCTTGGGCGCGAGCGGATCGAGATTCTCGATTCGCCAGCGCTGCGGCAGCTGGCCGAAAGTCGGTAACCGGGGTCACAGACTCGGGGCGGCCGCTCGGGGTTCAATGTGGGTCAGGGACATCCGGGCGCCTTCGCCCATTTTCGAACGGAGCATCGCAATGAAAGTGAATGTCGGCGGACTCGATCGCACGATACGGATCATCGTCGGGCTGGTATTGATCGGGCTGACGCTCACCGGGACGATCGGCGTCTGGGGCTGGCTGGGTGTGCTGCCGCTGGCGACCGGACTGTTCCGGACCTGCCCGGCGTACACGCTGCTGGGCATGAATACCTGCCCGATGAAGAAGAACGCCTGACGATTGCGCGGCGCGCCGAAGCCCGGGGGCGCGCTCACGAGCGGAATGTTCCACGTGGAACATTCCGGGCCCGGCAGGCCGGTGTCGGCCCACCCCAGTCGATCAACGCGCCGCGTCGAGCTCCTGCCGGACCCGGGAGGCGATCGCCAGGCAGGCCGTCAGCCCGGGCGACTCGATCCCGAACAGGTTCACCAGCCCGGGCACCGCGTGCACCGACGCGCCGTCGATCCTGAAATCCGCCGCGGGCGCGCCGGGCCCGACCAGCTTCGGGCGGATTCCCGAATAGCTCGGCAGTAGCGCCGCGTCGGGCAAGTCCGGCCAGTAACTGCGAATCTCCGCATAGAAGCCGTCCGCGCGGCGCGGATCGACCTGGTAGCCGATCTCGTCGATCCACTCGACATCGGGCCCGAAGCGCGCCTGCCCGGCGAGATCCAGCGTGAGATGCACGCCCAGCCCGGCTTCGTTCGGGACCGGATAGATCAGCCGCGAAAACGGCGATCGCGCCGCGAGCGAGAAATAGTTTCCCTTGGCCAGACGCAGCGGCGGGACGTGCACCTGCTCCAGCCCCTCGATCCGGGAAGCGATGCGCTGCGCGCCCAGCCCGGCGGCGTTGACGAGTTCGCGGCAGCCCAGCCGCATCGATCCGCCCGCGCCATTCACCTCCAGCTCGAAACCGTCCGCGCGCACCGCGCCGGCGGTCGCTTCGCCGAGCAGGGCGAGCATCGCGCCGCGATCCTCCGCCTCGCCGAGCAGCGCCAGCATCAGCCCGTGGCTGTCGACGATCCCGGTGTCGGGCGAGAGCAGCGCCCGATGGCAGCGCAGCGCCGGCTCGAGCGAGCGCGCTTCGTCGCGCCCCAGCCAGCGCAGGCTCTCCACGCCGGCGGCGCGCGCCCGCCGCTCGATTCTCTCGAGGCCGGCCGTCTCGGCCTCGCCCGCCGCCACGATCAGTTTGCCGCAGAGCCGATGCGCCACCCCGTGGCCACGGCAGAACTCCACCAGCTGCCGTCGCCCCTCGACGCACAGTTGCGCCTTCAGCGAACCCGGCTCGTAGTAGATCCCCGCATGCAGCACCTCGCTGTTACGGGCGCTGGTGATGGTGCCGAACGCATTCTCGCGCTCCAGGATCACCACCTCGCGTCCGGCGAGCGCAAGTTCGCGCGCGATCGCCAGTCCGACCACGCCGGCTCCGATGACCACCGTCTGAACCGTCTCCATCGCGCGGATCCCGCTGTCGGAATGTGAGGGTGAATTAGACACTACGGGTGCCCGGCAGAGCGCGGGCGGCTTTGGCGCCTACCCCTGCCGGCGATCCGCCAGGATCATCGCGGCAGCCTTCTCCGCGATCATCAGCGTGGGCGAGTTGGTGTTGCCCGAGGTGATCGTCGGCATGACCGAGGCATCGACGACTCTCAGGCCCGGCACCCGATGGCAACGCAGCCGGGCATCGACGACGGCCATCGGATCGCTCCCCGGCCCCATCTTGCAGGTGCCGACCGGATGGAAGATCGTCGTACCGATCTCGCCGGCGGCGCGTGCCAGCTCCTCCGCGCTCTGAAACGCAGTGCCGGGCTTCACCTCCCGCGGCTCGAAGCGGCGCAGCGCCTCTGCGCCCACGATGCGGCGCGTCAGCTCGAGCGCGCGCGCGGCCACCTTCCGGTCATGATCGGTCGACAGGTAGTTCGGCGCGATGCGTGGCGCCGCGAACGGGTCGGGCGAGGCGATGCGCACCTCGCCGCGAGACGAGGGTCGCAGGTGGCAGACCGAAGCAGTGAAGGCGGGGAACCGGTGCAACGGCTCGCCGAAACGATCGAGCGACAGCGGCTGGACGTGGTATTCGAGGTCGGGACTCGGTTCGTCGTCCCCCGAGCGCGCGAACGCGCCGAGCTGGCTCGGCGACATCGACATCGGCCCGCTGCGAAACAGCAGGTATTCCAGTCCGATGCCCGCCTTGCCGAACAGGCTGTTTGCCTGCTGGTTCAGCGTCCGGACGTTGCGGACTTCGTAGATCATCCGCAGCTGCAGGTGATCCTGCAGGTTCGCACCGACGCCCGGCAACTCGGTCATTGGCGTCACGCCCGCTTCGCTGAGCTGCGCGCCGGGGCCGATGCCTGCGCATTGAAGGATCTGCGGCGAGCCGATCGCTCCGGCCGCGAGGATCACCTCACCATTGCATAGTGTGCGCTTGCTTTCGCCACGAGCACCGCCCAGCCGATATTCGACGCCCTCCACCCGCCCCGAGCCGTCGGTGCGCCGGATCAGCCCGGTGACCTGGGCACTGCTCACCACCTTCAGGTTGGAACGCTGCCGCACCGGCCGCAGGAACGCCTTCGACGCATTCCAGCGCACCCCGCGCTTCTGGTTGACCTCGAAATAGCCGCAGCCGAAGTTGTCGCCGCGGTTGAAGTCGTCGCTCGGCGGAATGCCGGTCTGCGCAGCGGCGTCACGGAACGCGTCGAGAATCTCCCAGGTGACGCGCGCGCGCTCGACGCGCCATTCACCGCCATGGCCGTGCATCGGGTCGCTGGCGCCCGAGTCCAGCGTGTGATGGTCTTCGTGCTTCAGGAAGTACGGCAGCACTTCGTCCCAGCCCCAGCCCGGATTGCCGGCGGCCGCCCAGCCGTCGTAGTCGCCGCGCTGCCCGCGCATGTAGATCATCCCGTTGATCGACGACGAGCCGCCGAGCACCTTGCCACGCGGATACCCGATCGACCGCCCTCCCAGGCCGGCCTCCTCGACCGTGCGGAACAGCCAGTCGGTGCGCGGATTGCCGATGCAGTACAGGTAGCCGACCGGGATGTGGATCCACAGATAGCGATCCTCGCCGCCGGCCTCGAGCAGCAACACGCGATTCGAAGGGTCGGCCGACAGCCGATTGGCGAGCAGGCAGCCGGCCGTGCCCGCACCGACGACGATGTAGTCGAAGCGTTCCTCGCCCATCCATCCCCCCGTGGCCGATGCGCGACCGTGCCGGGACAGCGCGATCGCAGGCAGCCCCGCACCGCGCCCGTTCAAGCCATCATGACGACCTGCCGGATCGACTCGCCGCGGGCGAGCCGGTCGAGCGCCGGATTGATCTCGTCGAGCCCGATCCGCTCCGACAGCAGTTCGTTCACCGGCAGCGAACCGCGGCGATACATCGCGATGAAGCGCGGGATGTCGCGCGAAGGCACGCACGAACCGACGTAGCTGCCCTTGATCGTGCGCTCCTCGGCGATCAGCGACACCGCCTGCAGCGGCCACAGCGCCTGCGGATTCGGCAGTCCTGCGGTGACCGTCGTGCCGCCGCGTGCGGTGACGCGGTACGCGAGCTCGAGCGCGCTCACGCTGCCGGCCATCTCGAACGCGTAATCGACACCGCCGCCGGTGGCCTCCTTCACCTTCGCGATCACCTCCGGGTCGGCGGCATCGAAGCATTGGGTGGCGCCGAGCGCGCGCGCCTTCGCGAGCTTCGACTCGAGCATGTCGATCGCGACGATCTCGCGCGCACCGATCGCGCGTGCTGCCAGCAGCGACGAAAAGCCGACGCCGCCGAGACCCACCACCGCGACCTTCGAACCCGCCTCGGCCTTTGCGGTGTTGAGCACCGCGCCCGCGCCGGTGATCACCGCGCAGCCGAACAGCGCTGCTTCGTCCCAGGGCAACGCGGGATCGATCTTCACCGCCGAACGCCGCGAGACCGTCGCGTACTCGGCGAACGCGGCGCAGCCCAGGTGATGATGCAACGGCGAACCCGGCTTGCCGTCGATGCCGGGGCCGGCCACCGAGCGCAATCGCTTGTAGCCGCCGAGCAGCGAGCCGCTGGCGTTCGACACGCCGCCCGGCTCGCACAGCGCAGGCCGACCCGTGGCGCAGTTCGGGCAGGTGCCGCAGTTCGGGCGGAAGATCAGCGCGACGTGATCGCCGATCGCGAGATCGTCGACGCCCTCGCCGAGCTCGACCACTTCGGCGGCCGCCTCATGGCCGACGACGATCGGCATCGGCCACGGCCGATCGCCGTTGATGGCCGAGAGATCGGAATGACACAGGCCCGCCGCGCGGATCCGGACCATGATCTCGCCGCGCCCCGGCGATTCGAGCGCGACCTCCTCGATCGACAGCGGCCGGCTCTGCGCATACGGCGCCGGCAGGCCGATCGCGCGCAGCACGGCGGCGCGCATCGTTCTCGTCATCGCCCCTCCCCTGCAGCCTTCGCGCGGGTCAGAGCCCCGCGAGGCAGACGTACTTCACTTCCAGGTATTCGTCGATGCCGTACTTCGAACCCTCACGCCCGAGGCCCGACTGCTTGACGCCGCCGAACGGCGCCTCGGCCGTGGAGATCAGCCCGGTGTTCACCCCGATCATGCCCGATTCGAGGCCCTCGGCGGCACGGAAGATTCGCCCGATGTCGCGCGAGTAGAAGTACGCCGCCAGGCCGAACTCGGTGTCGTTGGCCATCGCGATTGCCTCCTCGTCGGTGCGGAAGCGAAACAGCGGCGCCACCGGCCCGAAGGTCTCTTCGCGCGCGACGCGCATCTGCGAAGTGACATCGGTGAGGATCGTGGGCTCGAAGAACAGGCCCCCGCGCGCGTGCCGCTTGCCGCCGAGCAGCAGCTTCGCGCCCTTGGCCAGCGCATCGGCCACGTGCTCTTCGACCTTGGCGATCGCCGCCGGCTCGATCAGCGGGCCGATCGTCACGCCCTCCTCGGTGCCCGCGCCCACGCGGAACTGCCCGACGCGCGCGGCGAGCTTCTTCGCGAACGCGTCGTAGACGCCGTCCTGCACGTAGAGCCGGTTCGCGCAGACGCAGGTCTGGCCCGCGTTGCGGTACTTCGACGCGAGCGCACCCTCGACCGCCGCATCGAGGTCGGCGTCGTCGAACACGATGAACGGCGCGTTGCCGCCCAGCTCGAGCGACAGCTTCTTCACCGTGTCCGCACACTGGCGCAGCAGGATGCGCCCGACCTCGGTGGACCCGGTGAACGACACCTTGCGCACCACCGGGTTCGTGCACATCTCCAGCCCGATCTCCGGCGACTTGTCGCCGTTGCCGACGATGACGTTGAACACGCCCGGCGGGAATCCCGCCTGCTCGGCGAGCACCATCAGCGCCAGCGCCGACAGCGGCGTGGCCTCGGCGGGCTTGGCGACCACCGTGCATCCGGCCGCGAACGCGGGCGCGACCTTGCGCGTGATCATCGCGATCGGGAAGTTCCACGGGGTGATCGCCGCGCACACGCCGATGCCCTGCTTGATCGCGAGCAGCCGGCGATCGGCGGCGATCGTCGGAATCACGTCGCCGTAGGCGCGCCGCCCTTCTTCGGCGAACCACTCGACGAACGACGCACCGTAGGCGACCTCGCCGCGCGCCTCGGCCAGCGGCTTGCCCTGCTCGGTGGTCATCAGCAGCGCCAGGTCTTCGGCGTGCGCGAGGATCAGGTCGTACCACTTGCGCAGCACGGCGGCACGCTCCTTCGCCGGCTTTGCGCGCCACCCCGGCAGCGCGCGCTGTGCCGCCTCGATCGCGCGCCGCGTCTCGGCCGCGCCCATGTCGGCCACCTCGGCGATCGTCTCGCCGCTGGCCGGGTTCGTCACGGCGAAGCGGCCGCCCGCGTCGGCGTCGACCCACTTTCCGTCGATGTAGCCCCTGTGGGCCAGCAATCGCATGTCCTTCAGTTGCAGCGCCATCACCTTCTCCCGATTCGAACCCGACACGCCGGCATCACGATGCGTCGCCGGCGAACTTCAACCCCAACACGCCCAGCACGATCAGCGCGATGCAGCCCAGCCGCACCACGCTCGCCGATTCGCCGAGCAGCATGATTCCCAACAGCGCGGTGCCCGCGGCGCCGATGCCCGTCCACACCGCATACGCAGTTCCCGCCGGCAGCGAACGCATCGCCAGCGCCAGCAGCCAGAAGCTCACCGCCGCCCCCACGACCACCACCACCGACGGCCACAGCTTCGAGAACCCGTCGCTGTACTTCAACCCCAGCGCCCAGACGATCTCGAACAGCCCCGCCACCAACAGCACCGCCCAGGCCTGACCCACCGACAAGCTCATCGCCCGCTCCCCCCGTCGACCGACCGGACCCACCGCGCAACATCCACGCCATCGTCCAGCCATCGGATTCTCGCGCCACTCGAAGCAGGCCGCTGGTGCTGGTTCATTTCAGCGGAGCGACGGCAGGCACGGTGTGTGGGCCAGGGCGCGAGGCCGGGGCGCGAAGCGCGGGCATGCCGAGCCCGGGGGGCAGGGCGGGCCCGAAGGGCGCAACGGCAGCGGCGGGTGCCGTGCGGGGCCATGGGCGGCCGCCGGCGCCTGGCCCCGACTCGCCGCATGCGCGCCCAGCCGGCGCGGCGCGCGTAGGCGCTGGCGCGGGAGCGCAGCGAAGACCGGACGCGCGAAGCGCGAGTCGGCCCCTGTCTGAGGGCCCCCGAAGGGGGACCGAGTTGGGGCCGACGGTCCGGGCTTCGCGTCCGCGCGACCAAGCGTTTCCGCAGGACAGCGCCTTCGCGCGCCGCGCCGGCTGGGCGCGCATGCGGCGAGTCGGGGGCAGAGGCGCCGGCGGCCGCCCATGGCCCGGCACGGCGCCCGCCGCTGCCGTTGCGCCCTTCGGGCCCGCCCTGCCCCCCGGGCTCGGCTTGCCCGCGCTTCGCGCCCCGGCCCCGCGCCCTGGCCCACACGCCGTGCCTGCCTTCGCGGAGCTCACTTCATGGTGGGCATGACGAACTCGGCCCCAGCCCGAATGCCCGCCGGCCACCGCTGCGTCACCGCCTTCATCCGCGTATAGAACCGCACCCCCTCCGGCCCATGCATGTGGTGATCGCCGAACAGCGAAGCCTTCCAGCCACCGAACGAATGGAACGCCATCGGCACCGGAATCGGCACGTTCACGCCGACCATGCCGACCTGCACCCGGTGAGCGAACTCGCGCGCCGCGTCGCCGTCGCGCGTGAAGATCGCGCAGCCGTTGCCGTACTCGTGCTCGTTGACCAGCCGCAGCGCCGTCTCGAACGAATCGGTGCGCACGATCGACAACACCGGCCCGAAGATCTCCTCGTTGTAGATCCGCATGCCCGGCTTCACGTCGTCGAACAGGCAGCCGCCGAGGAAGAAGCCCTGCTCGTGGCCTTCGACGCTGAGCTTGCGCCCGTCGACCACCAGCTTCGCGCCTTCGGCAACGCCGGCGTCGACGTAGCCGCGCACCTTGTCGAGGTGCGTACGCGTCACCAGCGGGCCCATTTCGGCAGCGCGGTCCATGCCCTGCGTGACGCGGATCTTCGGCACGCGCTCGGCCAGGCGCGCGACCAGGCGATCGGCGATGTCGCCGACCACCACCGCCACCGACACCGCCATGCAGCGCTCGCCGGCCGAGCCGTAGGCCGCGCCGATCAGCGCGTCGACCGCCTGGTCGAGGTCTGCATCGGGCATCACCACCATGTGGTTCTTCGCGCCGCCCAGTGCCTGCACGCGCTTGCCGTGGCGCGACGCGGTCTCGTGGATGTATTTCGCGATCGGCGTGGACCCGACGAAGCTCACCGCCGCCACCGACGGATGGGCAAGCAGCGCATCCACCGCCTCCTTGTCGCCCTGCACGACGCTGAAGACGCCGTCGGGAAGCCCCGCCTCGCGCAACAGGCGCGCGATCAGCAGCGAGGCCGAAGGATCGCGCTCGGACGGCTTGAGCACGAAGCTGTTGCCGCAGGCCAGCGCCACCGGGAACATCCACATCGGCACCATCACCGGGAAGTTGAACGGCGTGATGCCCGCGCACACGCCCAGCGGCTGGCGGATCGAGTACATGTCGATGCCGGTGCCGACCTGTTCGCTGAATTCGCCCTTGAGGAGCTGCGGGATGCCGCAGGCGAACTCGACCACCTCCAGCCCGCGCGTGACCTCGCCCATCGCGTCGCTGAGCACCTTGCCGTGCTCGGCGACGATGCACGCGGCCAGTTCGTCGGCGTGCTGCTCCACCAGTTCGCGGAACCGGAACATCACGCGCGCGCGCCGCAACGGCGAGGTCGCCGCCCAGCCGGGGAAGGCAGCGGCCGCCGCGCGCACCGCCGCGTCGACCTCCTGCGCCGAGGCGAGCCCGACCTCTCCGGTCACCGCGCCGGTGGCGGGGTTGTACACCGGCGAGCAGCGGGCGCCCCTGGCCGGCGCGGCCGCCTGGCCGCCGATCCAGTGCCCGATCGACACCGGCGCGCCCGCGGGCGCGGGCGACTGGGTTTTCGTGGCGAGGGTCGTTTCGATGTTGCCCACTTGCGCCTCCTGCATTCCTGATGGACAATGAGTTCGTTCAACCTGCTGAACGCTTGTTCATCAGCAGGAACACGAGTGTAGCTCACGACGCCACGATGTCAACCCGATCGCCACGCGCAATGAAACCTTTCTGGCCGGGGCCGGCGCCCGATCGCGCGCCCGCGCTGGTGCCCGCGGTCGAGCGTGCGGTGCGACTGGTCGATCACCTCGCCGAGCTGCGCAGGCCGCAGCCGCTGGCCGAGCTGTCGAAGGCACTGAAGCTGCCCAAGAGCAGCCTGCACGGGCTGCTGAACACGCTGGTCGCGCTCGGGCTGGCTACTCGCAACGAGCGCGGCGAATACGCGCTCGGCGCGAAGCCGGTGCAATGGGCCGGCGCCTTCGGCCAGCAATCGGGGGTGGTGGCGGCCTTCGACGCTGCCGCTGCCGCGCTTCCCGCGCTGCGCGAGGAGGCGATCATGCTCGCGGTGCTCGACGGCGCCGAGGTACTCTATCTTGCGTGCCGGCCGGGCACCCGGGCGCTGGCCGTGAACTTTCGCGTCGGCGGCCGTTTCCCGGCCAGCTGCACCTCGTCGGGCAAGGCGATGCTGGCAACACTGCCGGCCGGGCGCGTGCGCGAGCTGTTCGGCGGCGCCGCCCTTCCGCGGCTCACGCGCCACAGCGTCGGCAGCGTCACGGCGCTGCTGCGCCAGCTCGCGGAGTTCCGCGCGCAGGGCTACGCGGTCGACGACGAGGAAACCGCCGAGGGCATGCACTGCTTCGGCGCGCCGGTTTTCGCTGCCGGCCGCAGCGAGGCGGTCGCCGCGGTCGCGGTCAGCCTGATCAAGGCCTCGACCAGCGCGCGCCGGCGCGACGAAGTCGTGGCCGCGATCCGCGAGCTGGCCGCCCGCGGGTCGCAGCGACTCGGCGCCTGACGACGAGGTCCGGATGCAAGACAGACCCGCTTACGGCAACACCGGCGGCGCCCCGCGCCGCGATCCGCGGCCGATCGCGATCACCATCGGTGACGCCTGCGGCATCGGCCCCGAAATCGTGCTCGCCGCCTGCACGGACCGCTCGCTGTCGATGCCGCTGCGCGTGGTCGGCGACGCGGCGCTGCTCGCGCGCGAGGCCGCGCGCCTGGGCCTGCCGATGCCGGCGCAGGTCGATTCGATCGTCGAGTTGCCCGCCGACCTCCGGGTCGGCCGCGTCGATCCCCGCGCGGGCGATGCCGCCTGGCGCTTCATCGTTCATGCTGCGGAGCTGGCCCTGCGCGGCGAGGTGCGCGCGATCGTCACGGCACCGATCGCGAAGGAAGCCATGCACGCCGCCGGACACCGCTTTCCGGGGCACACCGAGCTGCTGGCCGAACTCGCCGGCGGCGTCGAGGTGCGGATGATGCTGGCCAGCCCCGAACTGCGCACCGTACTCGTCTCGATCCACCTGTCGCTGCGCGAAGCGCTCGACCAGGTCACGCGCGACAACGTGCTTCAGACGATCGTCATCACTCATACCGCCTTGCAGCGGGCCGGCATCGATCGCCCGCGGATCGCAGTGGCCGGGGTCAATCCGCACGCCGGCGAAGGCGGAATGTTCGGGCGCGAGGAGATCGAAGTGATCGCACCGGCGATCGCCGCGGCGCGCGAGCGGGAAATCGAAGCGAGCGGTCCCTTCCCGCCGGACACCGTATTCATGCGGGCCCGGGGCCTGCAGGACTTCGACGTCGTGATCGCGATGTATCACGATCAGGGCCTGATCCCGGTGAAGTACCTGGGCATCGACGACGGCGTCAACGTCACGCTCGGCCTGCCCTTCGTGCGCACCAGTCCGGACCACGGTACCGCCTTCGATCTCGCGGGCCGCGTCGGGCCCGACGGGCGCGGCCTGGCGAGCGCGCGCAGCCTCGTCGCCGCCATTCGCCAGGCCGACGCCCTCAGCGCGACCGCCTGGCGCCCCGATTGACGCAGCGGGTGCTCACATGCCTGTAGAGGGCCTGCCGGCCCCAGTCGGTTGGCTCGCGATCCTGCTCGCAGCGCTGCTGACCCTCGATGCCGCGCGGCGCGCGGACTGGGGCGCTCCGGTCCGTGAGCACGCTGTGTGGGCGCTCGCTACTGCCGGGGTCTTCCTGGCCCGGCAGATGACGGTGACCATGCCCGGCGGCATGTCGCTGCAGTACCTCGGTGCGGCCTGGCTCGCCCTGTTGCTCGGCTACCCGCGGGCGGTGCTGTCGATGGTGCTGATCCAGGTCGCACACGCTGCGCAGTTCGACCTGCCGCTCGCCGACCACGCCCTGCCGCTGCTGGTGCTCGGCGTGGCGCCGGCCTGGCTGATCTGGCTGATCACGCGCGGCTGCCGGCTCTGGCTTCCGCCGAACATCTTCGTGTTCCTGCTGGGCGCGGGCTTTCTCGGCCTGTTCGTCGCCTACGCGCTGCCGCTGCTGGCCGCCGCCGGGTTGGGCGCCTGGGCGCTGGCGGGGGCCTCGGGCCCCCCGCTTCGTATGCAAGCGCTCGCTGACTATTGGTCGATGATGCTGCCGTACGCGCTGCTGCTGGCCAGCGGCGAAGCGTGGCTGGAGGGGATGCTCACCACGCTGCTGGTGGTCTTCGCCCCGGGCAGCGTCCGCCTGTTCGACGAGCGCTACTACCTGCGGCGCCGCTGAGCGCCCCGTCAGGCGGCCAGCCTTTTCTCCAGCTCCGCCTTCGCGAGGCTCAGCGCCCGAGGCAGGCGCGCCGCCAGCTTCTCGAACAGTTCGGCGTGCAGCTCGAACTCGTTCTGCCAGGCCGCCCGGTCGATCGAAGTGATCTTCGCGTAATCGGCGGCGCTGAACGACAGGCCGTTCCAGTTCAGGTCTTCGTGGCGCGGCGACGTGCCGAACACGTGCTCGACGCCACCGGCGCGGCCTTCGATGCGGCCGAGCATCCACTCGAGCACCCGCATGTTCTCGCCGAAGCCCGGCCAGACGAAGCGGCCGTGCTCGTCGGTGCGGAACCAGTTGACGCAGAAGATCTTCGGCAGCGTCGCGCCGCCGGCCTTCAGCCGATGCCCGAGGTCGAGCCAGTGCGCGAAGTAGTCGGCCATGTTGTAGCCGCAGAACGGCAGCATCGCGAACGGGTCGCGGCGCACCACACCCTGCTGGCCTGCGGCCGCGGCGGTGGTCTCCGAACCCATCGTCGCCGCCATGTAGACGCCTTCGACCCAGTCGCGAGCCTCGGTCACCAGCGGCACGGTCGTCGAGCGTCGGCCGCCGAAGATGAACGCGTCGATCGGCACGCCGTCGACACTGTCCCAGTGCGGATCGATCGACGGGCACTGGGCGATCGAGACGGTGAAGCGCGAGTTCGGATGCGCCGCCTTGCGCCCGGCCTTGCCGTCGGCCGGCGTCCAGTCGCGGCCCTGCCAGTCGATCAGGTGCGCCGGCGGTTCGGACAGGCCCTCCCACCAGACGTCGCCGTCGTCGGTGAGCGCCACGTTGGTGAAGATCGTGTTCTCGCGCAGGGTCGCGAGGCAGTTCGGGTTGGTCTTCTCGCTGGTGCCGGGCGCCACGCCGAAGAAGCCGGCCTCGGGGTTGATCGCATAGAGGCGGCCGTCGGAATGCGGCTTGATCCACGCGATGTCGTCGCCGATGGTGGTGACCTTCCAGCCCTCGAAGCCCTTCGGCGGCACGAGCATCGCGAAGTTGGTCTTGCCGCAGGCCGACGGGAAGGCCGCCGCGACGTGATACTTCTTCCCTTCCGGCGAGGTCACGCCGAGGATCAGCATGTGCTCGGCCAGCCAGCCGATGCCGCCGGCCTGCACGCCCTGGCGCCCCATGTTCGACGCGATGCGCAGCGCGAAGCACTTCTTGCCGAGCAGCGCGTTGCCGCCGTAGCCCGAGCCATACGACCAGATCTCGCGCGTCTCGGGATAGTGGACGATGTACTTGGTCGGGTTGCACGGCCAGGGCACGTCGGCTTCGCCGGGTGCCAGCGGCTTGCCCACCGAATGCACGCAGGGCACGAAGCCGCCGTCTTCGCCCAGGACATCGAACACCGCGCGGCCCATGCGCGTCATGATGCGCATGCTCGCCGCCACGTACGGGCTGTCGGTGATCTCGATGCCGATATGCGCGATGTGGCTGCCGATCGGCCCCATCGAGAACGGCACGACGTACATCGTACGTCCGCGCATGCAGCCGTCGAACAGTTGCTGCATCGTCGCGCGCATTTCTTCCGGATCGACCCAGTTGTTGGTCGGGCCGGCGTCATCGCGCTGCTGCGAGCAGATGAAGGTGCGGTCCTCGACGCGGGCCACGTCGGTCGGGTCCGACAGCGCGAGGAACGAACCGGGCCGCCTGGCCGGATTGAGCTTGCGCAGCGTGCCCGCGGCAACCATCTGCTCGCACAGCCGGTCGTATTCCTGCTGCGAGCCGTCGCACCAGTAGACGCGATCGGGCCGGGTCAGTGCGGCGATCGAGCCGACCCACTCGACCAGTCGCGGATGCTGCACCCAGTCGGGTGCCTGGAGCGGAACCGCCGCGGAGATGTTCGTAGCAGCGCCACCGGTTGCGGTCATGGCCGCCTCGGCACGAGCGTGGGACATGGGAGAACCTCCGTGATTGGAAACCGGCTGCATCGGCGCGGAATCCGCCGCGCCCTTGCCCGCTGCGCGCAGCAACGGGCCTGCTGTTCGAATTGGTGCGACTGCTTCGACATCTCGGGCCCGCCGGCCCCGGATCGGTGCTCGCGACGCGGGCCGCTCGCCGGCCACTTGGGTCGGGGACGCCGCTCGCTGCCAAGGCGGGGGGTCCGAGTGTACACCCTGCCCGCGAGGGCTGGCCGTGATCGGGGACCCGGTTCGCGCTTCGCTGCGCACCCGCACCTCCTCCCCGCTGCGCCATAATCGCCGCCATGCCCGAGCCGCTTTCCGCCGCGACGATGCTCGACGCCTGCGACCACGGTCGCAGCCTCGATCGGGCGCGCTTCGAGCCGCTCGAAAACCTGGCCGACGCCGAGGCACTCCAGACGAGCATCTCGATCGCGCGGCTCGCCCGCGGCGAGCGACAGGTAGGCTACAAGATCGGCTTCACGAATCGGTCGATCTGGCCCCTGTACGGAGTGTTCCACCCGATCTGGGCGCCGGTCTGGGATACCACGCTGATTCGCGCCGGCGCGGCACCCGTCGCGCTCGACGCCGCCCGATTCGCCGAGCCGCGCATCGAGCCCGAGATCGTGGTCGGCCTGCGCGCGGCCCCGGCCGCCGACACCCCGCAGGCCGTGCTCGACGCGGCCGACTGGATTGCGCACGGACTGGAGATCGTGCACAGCCCGTTTCCCGGATGGCGCTTCACCGCCGCCGAAGCCTTCGCCGCCCAAGGCCTGCACGGCGCACTGGTGCTCGGCCCGCAGTTGCCAGTGGCCAGCCTCGGGCTGCCGGCCGGGCAGACGCTTGCGCGGCTTGCCGGGATCGAAGTCGAACTGCTCTGCGATGGCCGCGTGGTCGAGCGCGGGCGCGGCGCCAACGTGCTCGACGGCCCGATGCACGCGATCGCGCACCTGTCGCGCGAATTGCGCCGGCGCGGCCGCTCGATCGAGCCCGGCTCGCTGATCAGTACCGGCACGCTGACCGACGCCCGGCCGATCGTCCCCGGCCAGCGCTGGGAAACCCGCCTGCACGGTGTCGACCTGCCGGGCCTCGCGCTCGATATCCGCTGATCGTCCCGCCGCTGTTCCGGGCACTTTCCCCATCATGCGCACCCGATATCCCGTCGCTGTCCCGTTCCGGTGCACCGCTTGCCCTCCGGTTGTCCAGCGGCTGTCCCGCGGTTGTCCACCGCTTTTCCATCGGGAGCGCCCCCACGAAGCCGCGCCCCTGCTCCGATGCGGATCCCGCCCATGACCCCGCCTGATTCCGGCGACCCGGCCGCCTGCTTCCAGCCGTCGTACCGCGTCTCGCGCGAACGCCTGCTCGAAGCCGCACACGCACTGTCGGCACGTCACCCGGTGCTGGTCGATTCGCGTTCGATCGCGCCGCGCGGGCCCGAGGGCGAAACGCTGGCGCTCGACTGGGCCTGCTTCGGCGCGCGACGGCCGCGCCATGCGCTGGTGCTCTCCAGCGGCACGCACGGCGTCGAGGGCTACACCGGCAGCGCGATCCAGCACCACGTGCTCGCGAATGTCCTGCCGCGGCTGGCGCTTGCGCCCGACACCGCGCTGGTGATCCAGCACGCGAACAACCCGTACGGCTTCGCCTGGCACCGGCGGGTCAACGAGGACAACGTCGATTTCAACCGCAACTTCCGCGAGCGCTTCGATCCGACCCAGTGTCCGGCCGACTACGAGGCACTGTACGACTGCCTGAACCCCACCGACCTCGATGCGGCGCGCGAGACCGGGCGCTGGGCCCGCATCGATGCCTTCATTGCCGAACACGGACTGCGCCGCTTCCAGCAGGCGGCCGTGGAAGGCCAGTACCGCTACCCCGCGGGCATGCAGTTCGGCGGCCACGCGCAGGCGGCGGGCACGCGCCACCTGCTGGCGCTGGTGCGCGAACACCTGCGCGATGCGCAGACCGTGATCTGGCTCGACTTCCACACCGGGCTGGGCGACTTCGGCGCCTGCGAACTGATCACCGGCGCGCCGATCGCGGACGCCGGCTATGCGTTCTCGCAGCAGGTCTGGTCCGACGGCGTGAAGTCGGCGGCCGGCGGCGAATCGGTGTCGACGCCGCTCAATGGGCTGCTCGACCGGGGCCTGGCGGCCGCGCTGCCCGCCGGCGCGCGCTTCGCGTTCGCCTATCCGGAGTACGGCACCTGGGAACCGATGCGGGTGATCCGCGCGATGCGCGCCGACAACTGGCTCGCGCATCACGGCGACCGCGGCGATGCCACCGGACGCGCGATCGAGACCGACATGCTCGAGGCGTTTCGTCCCGACAGTCGCGACTGGGAACGTCGCGTCGTCGCATCGGGCGCCGCGCTCGTTGCGCAGGCGCTGGCGCGCCTGCCCGGCGCGAAGCGCTGACCGGCCATGGCGAAGCTGCTCGCGGTCAGCGTCGGGTGCGCCGCGCCGCTCGATGCGCGCGCCGGCGACGGCGGCCTGCGCCGCGTGGCCAGCGCCATCCGCAAGTCGCCGGTGAGCGGCGCGGTCGCACTCGGCGCGCTCGGGCTCGATGGCGACGAGCAGGTCGACCTCTCGTCGCACGGCGGCATCGACAAGGCGGTCTACCTCTACCCGGCGGAACACTATCCGTTCTGGGAGACGGTGCGCGGCCAGGCCGGAGTGGCCGGCGCGCTGCCGTACGGCTCGCTCGGCGAGAACCTGACCGTCTCGGGGCTGCTCGAACCGCAGGTCTGGGTGGGCGACCGGCTGCGCATCGGCGAGGTCGAACTCGTGGTCACGCAGCCGCGCACGCCCTGCTACAAGTTCGACGCCCACTTCGGCTTTCGCTGGGCGTCGAGGATGATGGTGCAGTCGGGCTACACCGGCTTCTACTGCGCGGTGGTGCGTCCCGGCAGGCTCGCCGCGGGCGAGCAGATCGACCTCGTCGCCGGCGAGCGCACGGTCAGCATCGAGCAGGCGCACCGACTGAAGACCCGAGGGGCAGCATCGCGATGGTTTCTGGGGTAGATTAGTGCCATGTCCCAGCTCAGCCCAGCCCAGCGCACCGCCGGCACCGCGCGCATCGTGCTGACGGCGGGGATCCTGTTTGCCCTCGAGGCGCTCTGGCGCGGGTCGGTCACGCGCACGCTGATGGCGGCCGCACTGATGGTATTCGGCGGCGGACTGCTCTTCCTCGCCAAGCGGGCCGATTGAAAGAGGTCGAGTTCCTCGCGGTCGACGGCGTCCCGATCGACGAAGAGCTCCAGGACGCAGGCACGGTAGGGCCCGAACTCGCGTACCTGGCGCGCTGCTATCGCTCCAGCCCGCGCGCGCTGGTCTTCCGCAATCCGTCGTCCGACTGGCGGCTGTTCGTCGTGCAGCTGCCGCTGGCGTCGCGGCTGTCGCTGATGGCCAACCCGATCTTCGCGCAGCTCACGCGCGCCTGGGGCCTGAACGTGCGCTTCCTCGGCGTGGACCGCGACCAGCTCGTCTACGACTTCCGCGCACTGCTTTCCGACCGCACGCTGAAGCTGCTGGTCGACCTGCTCGCGCGCAGCGACGGGGCCGACGCCGCGCTCGACCTGCTCTTCGATTCGCTCGCCGAAGAGATGCTCACCGTGCTCGATCGCCGTCGCGGCGACTGGCACCGCCATCTCGACCGCGAGCACCGGCTCGAGCCCGGCGCACCGGCGTCGCTGTTCGACCGCGCCGCCCGCTGCCCGGACTTCCTTGCGCAATTGCGCGGCGCGCTGCGCGACGACATCGTCGACGTCGAGTTCTATGGGCGCGCACTGCGCTCGATCGACCTGCGCGAAGGGGCGATCGACGCGCGCATCGCCGCCATCGTCGAAGCGAGCCTCGACCCGGTCACGCTCGCCAAGCTCGCGCGCAGCGGCGCCGGCAAGCACCTGGGGTGCTACAACTGGCTGCGCCTCGATCCGCGCCATGCGATGCCGCGCGCGCACCTGCTGGCGCGGCTGCCGGCCTTCGCCACCTTCTTCGCCGAAACACTGGTGCCGCTCGACGCCTGGGGCGCACCGCAGACCGACGAGGACGGCGATGCGGAGGTGCCCGACACGCCGGCCGACGCCGCGCGTCGCCGCGCGCAGCGACGCCAGCCGCCCACCTTCGACCTGCGCCCGCTCGCCGCGCGCCAGGACAGCGCTCACAGCCTGCGATGGGCCGGCGTGCTCGAGCGCGCGATCGACGCGGGCCAGGACCGCGCCGTCATCGAGGCGATCGCACAGCGCTTCGCGGTGGGCGACAACGTCGTGCGTCGGCTCTGGCGCGACAGGCCTGCCGCACTCGGCCAGCCGCCCACCTGGCAGCTGGCGCAGATCCTTCGCCGGCTCGGCGAGCGCGGCGACCGCGACTGGCCGGCCGACGCGGCGGGCTGGGAATCGCTGATCGCCAGCGCGGTGCCGATCGAAGCGGGCTGAGCGGGCCGGGCGGCGCGCCGGCGCCCGGGTATGATCGCCGCAGCGTCGGCGAACAGCCCCACTCACGGAGAGCCGCAGTGGACATCGACCGCTTCATGCAGGGATACCGGCAAGCCTGGGAGCAGCGGGACGAATCGCAGTTCTGCACGCTCTTCGCACCCGATGGCGAATACCACAACACGCCGTTCGCGGTGCAGCGCGGCCACGCGCAACTCGCCGAATACTGGCGTCGCGTGAAGCTGCAGGAAGACGTGCGCGTCGACTACGAGGTTCTGGCACGCAGCGCGGCAGGCGGCATCGCGCACTGGCACGTCAGCTACCGCGTGGCCTCCGAGGAGCTGTTCCGCATCTGGGCGAAGTCCACCGGCACGAATCTCGTCGAACGCAAGCCCGGCGATCCGTTGCCGCGGATGATCCTCGACGGCGTGTTGCAGGCCGAGTTCGCCGGCGGCGCGTGCCGCACCTGCCGGATCTGGTGGCACTCGCTGCCGCAGCCGGGCTGAGGCGCCAGGTCAGGGACGGCCCCCGGAGCCCACCATCCGCAACCTCACCCGGCTCCGCTTCCAGCGCGACGTCCAGCGCAACATGCGCCGCGGCCTGCGCCAGCTCGGTCCCGGGCTGATCACCGGCGCGGCCGACGACGACCCCAGTGGCATCGCCACCTACTCGCAGGCCGGCGCGCAGTTCGGCTACTCGATGCTGTGGACCGTCGTGTTCACGCTGCCGCTGATGGCCGCGATCCAGGTGATCAGCGCGCGCATCGGTTACGTCACCGGACACGGCCTGTCCGCCAACATCCGCGAGCGGTTCCCGCGGCCGGTGCTGTACGCGACGGTCGGCATGCTGCTCATGGCCAACACGCTGAACATCGCCGCCGACCTCGCCGCGATGGCCGAGGCCCTGTGGCTGATGCTCGGGGGCTCGACGCACGTCTACGCAGTCACTTTCGGACTGCTGTGCCTGGTGCTGCAGGTGTTCCTGCCGTACCGGCGCTACGTGCGCGTGCTGAAGTGGCTGACGCTGGCGCTGCTCGCCTACGTGGCAGTCGCCTTCTCGATCCGGATCGACTGGCTGCAGGTCGCGCGCGAGACCGCATGGCCGAAGCTCACGCACACGCACGACGTGCTGCTGATGGTCGTCGCGGTATTCGGCACGACGATCAGCCCCTACCTGTTCTTCTGGCAGGCCAGCCAGGAAGTGGAGGACGCCGACGTTCGCGGCGGCCCGCCGCACACGCCTGCGCAGGTGCGCCGGCACCTTCGCCGCATCAAGATCGACACGATCGTCGGGATGGGCTTCTCGAACCTGATCGCCTTCTTCATCATCCTGAGCACCGCAGCGACACTGCACGCGGCCGGCGTGCGCGACATCCAGACCTCGGCGCAGGCGGCCGAGGCGCTGCGCCCGCTGGCCGGCGAGTTCACCTTCCTGCTGTTCAGTCTCGGCATCATCGGCACCGGCATGCTCGCGGTGCCGGTGCTCGCAGGGTCGGCCGCGTATGCGGTGGCCGGCTCGGCCGGATGGCGCGGCAGCCTCGGCCTGCGGCTCGAGCACGGCGAGGGCCGCGGCTTCTACGGCGTGATCGCGGTCGCGACGGTGGGCGGCGTTGCACTGTGCTTCGCGCCGCTCGATCCGGTAAAGGCGCTGTTCTGGGCGGCGGTGCTCAATGGCGTGACCGCAGTGCCGATCATGGCGGTGATGATGCTGCTCGCCAGTCGCCGCGACACGATGGGCGCCAACGCGATCGGGCCGCGACTGCGCTGGCTCGGCTGGATCGCCACCGCGGCGATGGCCGCCACGGTGGCGGCGATGTTCGCCACGAGCTGAGCCGCGCCCCCGCGATGCGCGCCGCCGCGCCTCGGCCGTGCGCGGCTGCGGCTCGCGCACCTGCCACTCAGCCGATCTGCAGCGACGTGTCCGACAGGAACCGGTATTCCGGCACTTCCAGGTTCGTCGGCGCCGGCACGTTCTTCACCACGCGGCCCGCCAGGTCGAAGCGCGATCCGTGGCACGGGCAGAAGAAGCCGCCGGGCGCGTGCAACTCCGCGTTCAGCGCCGCATCGTCGAGTCGCAGCACCGGCGAGCAGCCCAGGTGGGTGCAGACGCCGATCACGACGAACAGGTCGGGGTGCAGCGAGCGCGTGGCGTTCGCGCACGACGCCGGCTGCTCCGAGCGCTTCGATCCCGGATCGGCGAGCACCGGGTTCGGCTGCTCGAGCGCGCGCACCATTGCGTCGGTGCGGCGCATCAGCCAGACCGGCTTGCCGCGCCAGGACACCGTGCGCAGATGCCCCGGTGCGAGATCGGATACGTCGACCGTCACCGGCCCGCCGACCGCCAGCGCCCGGGCCGACGGCTCCATGCTGTCGACCAGCGGCCAGGCGGTAGCGAGCAGCCCCACGCCGCCGACTACGCCGGTGGCGGCGACCAGCCACTGCCGGCGCGTGCCTCCCGGTCCGCCGTCGGCCGCTTGTGGGCCGACGACGCCCTCGAACGTGCTCATGACGACACCTCGCGTCGCGGCTCGGCGCCGCGTCAGCCGATCCGCACCGGCACGAAGATCCGGTTGCCGTCACGCATGATCAGCAGCGCCACCGACTTGCCGGACTTCGCCAGCGCCGCGCGCACCTGCTCGACGGTCTTCACCGGCGTGCCGTCCACCGAGATCAGCACGTCGCCCGGCTGCACGCCGGCCATCGCCGCCGGGCCGCCGGACCCCTCGATCAGCAGGCCGCCGTCGACCCCGGCCTCGCGCCGCTCCTGCGGATCGAGCGGGCGCAGCGCCAGCCCGATGCGACCGTTGGCTGCCTTGTCGCCGCCCGTGGCCGCGCTGGCGACCTTCGCGCTCGCGTCGCCCAGTTGAGCGGTGATCTCCTCGCGCTTGCCCTGGCGCCAGACTTCGAGCGCGACCTTGTCGCCCGGCGATGCTTCGCCGATCAGCGCGGGCAGGTCACCGGAGGCCACGATCGGCTTGCCGTCGGCTTTCAGGATCACGTCGCCGGACTTCAGGCCGGCGCGGTCCGCCGGTCCGCCTTTCTCGACGCTCGCGACGAGCGCGCCCTCGGGCTTGTCGAGCCTGAACGAATCGGCCAGCGTCTGGTTCACTTCCTGGACGGTGACGCCGAGTTTCGCGTGGCGCACCGAGCCGTGCGCGACGATCTGGTCGCGCACGCGCGTGGCCACGTCGATCGGGATCGCGAACGACAGCCCCTGGTAGCCGCCGGTACGGCTGAAGATCTGCGAGTTGATGCCCACCACCTCGCCGCGCGAGTCGAACAGCGGTCCGCCGGAGTTGCCCGGGTTCACCGCCACGTCGGTCTGGATGAACGGCACGTAGCTGTCGTCGGGCAGCGAGCGCCCCTTGGCGCTCACCACGCCGGCGGTCACCGAGTTCTCGAAGCCGAACGGCGAGCCGATCGCCAGCACCCATTCGCCGACCTTCAGGTCGCGCGCACTGCCCAGCGGCACCACCGGCAGGTTCTTCGCGTCGATCTTCAGTACCGCGACGTCGGTTTTCGGATCCGAGCCGAGCACCTTCGCCTGGAACTCGCGCCGGTCGGTGAGCTTCACGGTGACGTCCTTCGCTTCGGCCACCACGTGCGCGTTGGTCAGGATGATGCCGTTCGGGTCGACGATGAAGCCCGAGCCCTCGCCACGCACCGGCATCTCGCGCTCACCCTGGCCGCCGGGAACCGCGAAGCGCTTGAAGAACTGGTAGAACGGGTCATCGGGATCCAGCCCCGGGGGCATGCCCGGCCCTGCCACCTTCTTCATGCCGCTCACGCTGATGTTCACGACCGCCGGCCCATAGCGCTGCACGATCTGCGTGAAATCGGTCGGCGCGATCACGGGCGCGACTGCGGGAGTGGTCGCAGCGGTGATGGGCGCGCCTGCCGCAGCGGCCGGAGCCGCCGCGCGGGCGAGCGATCCTGAAACGAAGGTGGCGCCCGCGCCGCCGATCACTCCGGCGGCGACCAGTGCAACGACGAGGCGGGACGGCGTCATCGAACGCGTGCTCATGTTCTTCTCTCCTGTGCAGGTACCCTGCGGGGTCGATGCACGAGACTGTCGACCCGCTGCCTTAGGCGGCTCTTAAGCCCCCTCAGGCAGCGCGCACGACCCTCAGCACCCCCGGCAGCACCCGGACGGAGAACTCGCGCGTGGCCGCGAGCGGTTCGCCGTCGGCCGCCAGCGGCAGGTCGACGTCGCACTCGACGCGCAATTGCGCGAAACGCGCGGTGCGCACCTCGGGATGCCCGAGGTGCCGGCCCGCGAGCAGCTGCGGCAGCATCAGGAGCGCACCGGCACGCCCGAAGCGGCCCGCCACCAGCAGGTCGAGCCGCCCGTCGTCGATGCGCGCGCCGGGCACCGCCGGCATCCCCGCGCCGTAGCTCGGCGTGTTCAGGCACGACGCAAACAGGGCCTCGCCATCGTGCGCGAGCGCGCCATCGACGAACACGCGCAGTCGCCTGCGGCGCAGCGCGGCCAGCTCGCCCAGCGTGGCCCACAGGTAGCGCGGCAAGCCGCGCAGCCATTGCGGACCCTCGCTCGCGCGCCGCGCGATCGCCGCATCGAAACCGGCGGCCAGGCTCGATGCGAACGGCAGCGCGCCGCCGGCACTCGACAACTCGCCGAGGTCGCAGCACGAGGCCGACCCGTGCAGCGCGCGGGCGAGCGCGTCGTCCCAGGCCAGTCCGCGCAGCCCGAGCGCACCGGCGAGGTCGTTGCCGCTGCCCACCGGCACGAGGCCCAGCACCAGGCTTCGCGCAAGCAGCTCCGGAAGCAACCGGTGCACGGTGCCGTCGCCGCCGACCAGCACCACGCGCGAGCCTTCGGGACGGCCCTGCAGCAGCGCGCGCGCGCGGCCGATGTCGTCGGCCAGCGCGAACACCGCCGCGGGCGCGTGCGCCGCCAGCCACTGCCGCACCGGATCGGCCAGGCGCCGCGCCCGTCCTCCGGCGGCGCGCGGATTCAGCAGGACCAGCGCGACTATTTCTTCCGCCCGTACTTGCCGACCAGCGTCGCCTTGCCGATCGCGTTCGCGTTGACCATGAACCCGACCAGCGACGCGCTCGCTCCGTCCGGAATCTCGAGCTTGTCGACCTTCAGCGCGTAGATCGTGAACACGTAGCGATGCGCCTTGTCGCCCGCCGGCGGGCACGGACCGCCCCAGCCCGGGGCGCCGAAGTCGGTCTTCTGCTGGGCGGCGCCCGCAGGGAGCTTGCTGCCGTCGGCCGAGCCGGCGCCTTGCGGCAGCGAAGCGGTGCCCGCTGGCAGGTTGTAGACGACCCAGTGCCACCAGCCCGCACCGCCGGTGGGCGCGTCGGGATCGTGCACCAGCAGCGCGAAGCTCTTCGTGCCCGCGGGCGGCGCCTTCCACGCGAGCGCCGGCGAGACGTTCTCGCCTTCGCAGCCGAAGCCCTTGAAGACGAACTTGTTGCCGATCATCGCGCGCGAGCCGATGTCGGGGCTGCTCAACTGGAACGCGAACGCGCTGCCGCAGGCCAGCGCGAGCGCGCCGGCGACAGCGGTCCTGGACAGGACGCTCATGGTCGTTCCCCGGTGGACACGGATCCGCCATGCTGGGCCGAACCGCCCCGGTTCGCAAGATCCGCTTCACACGATTGCAGTAGGATGGCCTGGCGGCGGGCCCCGGTCGCGCCGCACTGCCCCGGAGAACAGAACTTGCCCGATTCCACCCGCTACGGACGCTTCGGCAGTGGCCAGGCCGTCCGGCGCATCGAGGACGCCACGCTGGTCGCCGGCCGCGGGGCGTTCGTCGACGACTTCGACGCCGACGGCCAGGCGCACCTGTGCTTCCTGCGCTCGCCGCATGCGCACGCACGCATCGTCTCGATCGACGCGTCGGCCGCGCTCGCCCTGCCTGGCGTGGTCGCCATCCTGACCGGCGAAGACCTGGTGCGCGCCGGCGTCGGTGTCTTTCCCGGCCCGGCGGGCTTCAGGCGGCCCGACGGCTCGCATGGCGTGGCGCCGCCGCGGCGGCCGCTTGCGCACGAGCGCGTGCGCTCCGTCGGCGAAGCGGTCGCCGCCATCGTCGCCGAGACGCAGCGGGCCGCGCTCGATGCGCGCGACGCGATCCTGGTCGACTACGAAGACCTGCCCGCCGTCGTCGATGTCGACGACGCGATCGCCCCGGGCGCGCCGCTGGTCTGCGACGAGGCGCCCGGCAACCTCGCTGCCGCGATGCGCCACGGCGACGCGGCGGCCGCCGAGGCCGCGTTTCGCGCGGCTGCGCACGTCGTGTCGCTCGACCTCGTCAACCAGCGGCTCGCGCCGTCGGCGATGGAGCCGCGCGCGGTGCTGGCGACCTGGGACCCGGCCGCTGCGCGCCTGACGCTGCGGATGAGCACGCAGATGCCGTCAGGGGCGCGCGACACGCTCGCGCAAGACCTGCTGAAGATCCCCAAGGAGAGCGTGCGCGTCGTCGTGGGCGATGTCGGCGGCGGCTTCGGCATGAAGACCGGCCTGTATCCCGAGGATGCCGCAGTCGCGTTCGCCGCGCGGCACCTGCAGCGGCCCGTCAAGTGGTGCGCCGAGCGCAGCGACGAATTCCTCGGCGCGACGCACGGCCGCGACGTGCGAAGCCGCGCCGAGCTCGCGCTCGACGCGGGCGGGCGCATCCTCGCGATGCGCATCCGCGCGCTGGCCAACGTCGGCGCCTACGCCACGCCCACCGGCGTGGCGATCCAGTTGCTGATCGGGCCGTGGGTGCAGACCAGCGTCTACGACATCCCGGTGATCGACTTCGAGTTCCGCGCGATCCTCACGCACACCACGACCACCGGCGCGTATCGCGGCGCCGGCCGCCCCGAGGCGATCTACATCACCGAGCGGCTGATGGACGCGGCCGCGCGCAAGCTCGGCATCGGGCAGGCCGAGCTGCGCCGGCGCAACATGATCCGGCCCGAGCAGATGCCCTATCGCAACGCGATGGGCCAGACCTACGACAGCGGACGCTTCGAGTCGATCATGGACCAGGCGCTCGCGCTGTCCGACCGGGACGGCTTCGAGGCGCGGCTGGCCGGGTCGAAGGGGCGCGGGCGGCTGCGCGGGCGCGGCATCGCCACTTTCCTCGAATGGACCGGCGGCAACGAGTTCGAGGAACGCGTCACCGTCGACGTCGCCGCCGACGGCTTCATCGAGATCTGGTCGGCCACGCAGGCCATGGGCCAGGGCATCGCCACCAGCTATGCGCAGCTGGCGGTCGACGTGTTCCAGGTGCCCATCGAACGGATCCGCATCGTGCAGGGCGACACCGACCGCGGCAGCGGTTTCGGAAGCGCCGGGTCGCGCTCGCTGTTCACCGGCGGCTCGGCGGTGCGCGTGGCCTCCGAGCGCACCGTACGCAAGGCGCAGGACCTCGCCGCCGACGCGCTCGAAGCCCCGTCGGCGGACATCGAGTACGTCGACGGCGCCTTCCGCATCGTCGGCACCGATCGCTCGATCGGGCTGTTCGAACTGGCCGCCCGCCAGCCCGAACGCAGGATCTGGATGGACTCGACCAGCTCGGTCGAGGGGCCGAGCTGGCCCAATGGCTGCCACGTCTGCGAAGTCGAGATCGACCCCGACACCGGGGCGATCGAAGTCCTCGCCTATGCGTCGGTCAACGACGTGGGCCGCGTGGTGAATCCCGACATCGTGCGCGGCCAGCTCGACGGCGGCGCGGTGCAGGGCATCGGGCAGGCGCTTTGCGAGCAGGTGATCCACGACCGCTCGAGCGGTCAACTGCTGTCGGCCAGCTTCCTCGACTATGCGATGCCGCGCGCCGACCTCGCCGGGCACTTCTTCCGCACCGAGATGGACCCGTCGATCCCGTGCCTCACCAATCCGCTCGGCGTCAAGGGTGTCGGCGAACTGGGCACGATCGGTGCGACGCCCTGCGTGGTCAATGCGGTCGTCGACGCGCTGTGGCGCGCCGGCAAGGGCGAGCGCGCCCTGTCGGTGCAGATGCCGTTGACCCCCGAGCGCATCTGGAGCGTTCTGCGCGACTGACCCGGGCAGGAGCCCGGTTACGCCCGGTCGGCGGCTTTACATCTGCTTACCCGCTCGACGGCCCGGTTCTGTCGGCCCGGCCGCGCGGCCGGGCGTTCTCACGGTCATGACATACGCATCGAATGCGGGGTGGACGATGAAACGACGCGGCGCGATCGCGTGGCTGGCCTGCGCGGCCGCAACGACGACGATGATGCTGGCGCCGACGGCACCGTCGCAGGCGCAGGAACAGGTGTACGCGTCCGTGCCGGCACAGGCCCCGTACGGGCAGGAAGAGCTCGACCAGATGCTCGCCCCGATCGCGCTGTACCCGGACGCGCTGCTCGCGCAGGTGCTGATGGCGTCGACCTGGCCGCTCGACGTGGTCGAGGCCGACCGGTTCGTGCGCCAGAACCCCGGCCTGACCGGCGACGCGCTGGCCGACGCCGTGGAAGCCATGCCATGGGATCCGAGCGTGCGCGCACTGGCGCAGTTTCCGTCCGTGCTGGCGATGATGAGCGAGCGTCTCGAATGGACCGAGCAGCTCGGCGACGCCTTCCTCGCGCAGCGCGAGCAGGTGATGGACACCGTCCAGTCGCTGCGCGCGCGCGCCTGGGCTGCCGGCAACCTCTACTCGACCGACCAGCAGCAGGTGATCGTGCAGGGCCAGGTCATCGTGATCGAGCCCGTGCGCCCGGGCTACCTGTGGGTGCCGTACTACAACCCGGTCGTCGTGTTCGGCACCTGGTGGTGGCCCGACCGGGCGCCCTTCTTCTGGGTGCCGCCGCCCGCCTACCGGCCGCCGCACTTCTCCGTCGTCTACGGCTCGGGCTTCGCATGGAGCCCGTACGTCGCGTTGCGCCCACGGCTCTGGCACGACCCGCGCCCGGTCTGGCGCAACCGGTACGTGGTCGTCGACAACCACCGCGTCAACAACGTGATCGTCACCCGCCCCGGCACGTCGGGCCCGGTCATCTGGCGGCACGACTCCGGGCGCCGGCCCGGCGGCGAGTGGCCGGGCCGTGGCGGCGACTGGCAAAGTCGCGGCGGCGACTGGCAGGGTCGCGACCGCCCATGGCAGCAACTCCCCGGCCCGGGCCCTCGCGACCGGGCCGGACCCGACCCGCGCTGGAATCGCCCCCCGCCCCCGGCCAGCCGATGGCAAGGCGTGGCGCCCGAAGCGCCGCGCGACTTCCGCAACGGCCGCGGTGCCGGCGGCCGCGATTTCGGCCAGCGCGGCGACGATTCGACGCTGCGCAACCCGCCCCAGCAGCGCCGAGCCGAATCGTTTCCGCAACGGGTGCAGAAGCCGATGCCGGTCCCGCGCGGCGAACCGCAAGAAGCGCGGATCGATCGGCCGCAGCAACCCTGGGCGAACCGCGAGCCGCCTCGCATGCAGACGCCGTCGCCGCGCGCCGAGCCACGGTCGCCGGCAGCTCCGCCGCCCCAATCCTGGACTGGCCCGCGGGGCCAGCGAAGCGAGGCGCCACAGCACCCGTCGGTCGCCGCGCCCATGCAACGGCCGCCGATGGCGACGCCGCCCCGTATGCAACCCGAGCCGCCGGCCCGCCCGGCGCCCAGCCAGCCCGAAGCGCGCGGTCCGCACCCGGGCGAAACCCGCGGCCCGCACCCGGGTGAAGCTCGCGGCCCGCGCCCGGCGGAGGCCCGCGGCTGGCAACAAGGCGAGCGTCGCGAACGTTGACCGCCGTCAACCGTATGGGCTTGCAGGCATGGACCGACCGCGCGCCGCTGCGCTTCACTCTATCGACCGAACCCGCAGGAAAACTCCGATGAAGTACGCACGCCCGATCGCCTGGCTGGCCTGCGCCGCTGCCGCGGCGGTCTTCGCCGCCGCTCCGGCCACGCCCGCGCATGCGCAGGCATCGGCCGCCTGGCGCACGCAGGCGCCGTACACGCAGCAGGAACTCGACCAGATGCTGGCGCCGATCGCGCTGTATCCGGACGCGCTGATCGCACAGGTGCTGATGGCCGCGACCTATCCGCTCGAGGTCGTGCAGGCTGCGCGCTTCGTGCAGCGCAATCCCGGCCTGGGCGGCGAAGCGCTCGAACGCGCGGTCGCTCCGATGGGCTGGGACCCGAGCGTCGCGGCGCTGACCCAGTTCCCGTCGGTGCTGGCGATGATGAGCGAGGAGCTCGACTGGACCCAGCGCCTCGGCGAAGCCTTCCTCGCACAGCGCGAGCAGGTGATGGACACGGTGCAGTCGCTGCGCGCGAAGGCCTACGCAGCCGGCTCGTTGCGCTCCACCGAGCAACAGCACGTGATCGTGCAGGACCGGGTCATCGTGATCGAGCCGTGGCAGCCGGGGCTGCTGTGGGTGCCGTACTACAACCCGCTGATCGTGTACGGCAGCTGGTGGTGGCCGGCGTACCCGCCGTTCCTGTGGGTGCCGCCGGTCGTCTACCGCCCGCCATACTTCCCGGAGGTCTATTCGGTGGGCATCGTCTGGGGGCCGCTGACCGTCGTGCTGGGATCGTTGTGGCACGACCCGCGACCGGTCTGGCGCAGCCGCCCGATCGTCGTCGACAACGCGCCCGTGTTCAACGTGATCGTCACCAACGCCTCGGCGCCGCGACCGCAGGTATGGCATCACGACACCCCGCACCGGCGCCGCGTCGAGTACCGCACGCCGGTCGTGCGCGAGCGCTACCAGGCGCGGCCCCCTGCGCCCGGCCAGCATGTCGCACCCCCGCCGGCCCCGCGGATCGCGCCACCTGCGACCTCCCCGCAGGTCGCACCAACACCCTCCCCGCGCGTCGCGCCGGCGCCGCGGGTCACGCCAACACCGCAGCGCGAGCGTGAAGGCGCGACACCGCCGCAGCGTGAACGTGAACGCGTGGCGCCGCCATCGCAGCGCGAGCGCGAGCAAGTGAGACCAGCGCCGCAGCGTGAGCAGGTCATGCCAGCCCCACGGCGCGAACAAGTCACGCCGGCGCCGCAGCGCCAACAGGCCATGCCGGCTCCGCAGCGCGAGCCGCGGCAATCGGGCGAACCGCAGCAGCGCGGCCCGCAATAGGCGAGCCGAGTCGCCCGCCGCTGCGCCGACGGGTGGCGCGCGCCGGATCAGGCGAGTCCGGCTGCCGGCCCGGGACGCCCGAGGCCCGCGCGCAGCGACGGGAAGCCGCGCAGGAACGCCTCGCCGTCTTCGCGTCCCTGCCGCCAGGTCTGCTCGTACGCATCCGGCGTGGTGTAGTCCCAGCTCGAAGCCGCGACCTTGCGCGACGGCTGCACATAGATGCGCCCTTCGCGGATGAACACCGGCGCGTGCTGCGGATAGCGGCGAGTGGTGAGCACCAGCGTCGGCCCGCCGTCCGGATCGACCGCATCCACCGGCACGTTGTCGACCAGTCCGCCGTCCATCGTCGGCCGGCCGTCGCGGTACTCGATCGGCGTGAACGGCGGCGTGCAGCTCGACGCGATGATCAGCGACACCAGTTCGTCGTCGCTGCGGCAGTCCTGCACGCGCGCGATCTCGCTGCGAAACCCCACCGCCCGGCCGAAGGACGGATGCAGCGAGCGCCGCACGTATTTCTCGATGTTGTAGCCGACGATGCCCAGCGCGACCGCGCTGCGCGGCCCCAGCCAGCGCGGTATGCGCGCGAACTGCACGCGGATCTCGGGCGCACGGCGCATCAGCTGCGCGAAGCGCTCGCCGCCGAGCAGCGCCCGCAGCGCGTTGCGGTAGATCTCGTTGTGCGGGAACACGCGCCGGCCGCGCCGCAGCAGGTTCATCGGGTAGGCGTTGCGCGGATTGCTCTTCAGCGCCTCGCGGTAGTACGCGAGCGCGGTACGCGAGTCGTTCGCGAACAGCAGGCAGGCCGTGGCGGCGCCGGCCGACACGCCGGCGATCACGCGCGGGCGCAGGTCGATCGCCGGTGCGACCACCTCCCAGAATCCCGCCTGCCACCAGCAGCGATGCCCGCCGCCGGCAAAGACCACCTGTTCGAACATCGCCAATGCATCACCCGAAGGCCGACGTTACACTGCACGACGGTGCAGGCCATCGGCCCGCCCCCGGCGATCGCAGCGCCCTCTTCCAGAGATACCTTGCCATGAACCTGCGCATCCTCGCCACCGGCGGCACCTTCGACAAGCGCTACGACCCGATCACCGGCGCCCTGGGCTTCGGCGAGACCCACCTGCACGAGATCGCCGCCCGTGCGCGCGTGGCCGGTCCGCTGGAGATCGAGGTGCTGATGATGATCGACAGCCTCGAGATGGTCGACGAGCATCGCCAGCGGGTGCTCGCCGCGTGCCGCGCGGCACCCGAGTCGGCGCTCGTGGTCGTCCACGGCACCGACACGATGGTCGAGACCGCCGCGGTGCTCGGCGGGGCGGCCCTGCCGAAGACGATCGTCCTCACCGGCGCGATGGTGCCCTTCGCGCTGGCCGACTCCGATGCGAGCTTCAACCTGGGCGCCGCGATCGGCTTCGCGCGCAGCCTGCCGGCGGGCGTCTGGGTCGCCATGAACGGCGTCGCCCGGCCGTGGTCGAACGTGCGCAAGAACCGCGAACGGGGCGTGTTCGAGCCGATCGACGAGTGACCGCGCCGCAGGCCGGCTCCGGCCGGGACGCAAGGCGCGTGGCCCCCAGGCCCCTCAGCGCACCCGCCCGACCAGCTTCGTCGCCGCTTCGGCGATCTTCGCCGCCGTGATCCGCGCCTGCGCCTCGAGCGGCGGCGAATAGCCCACCGGCGCGCGCGGCGCGCCCAGCCGGGCCAGCTTCGCGTCGCAACGCTCGGCCAGCGTCGCGACGATCTCGGCGCCGAAGCCCGCCACCTGCACCGCCTCGTGCACCACCAGCACGCGCCCGGTGCGCCGCGCCGAGGCCTCGACCGTCTCGCGGTCCCAGGGCCAGATCGTGCGCAGGTCGATCACCTCGGCGTCGACGCCCTCGGCGGCCAGCGTGCGCGCCGCGTCGAGCGCGTCGTGCACCGCGCGGCTCCACGCGACGATCGTCAGATCGCGCCCGGGCCGCGCGATGCGTGCGCGGCCGATCTCGACGGACTGCGACGCATCGACTTCGCCCTCGATGCCCCAGAGCTCCTTGTGCTCGAAGTACGCCACCGGGTCGCCGCTGGCCACCGCCGCCTTCAGCAGCGAGTAGTTGTCCTGCGGCGTGGCCGGGCACACCACCGCGAGCCCGGGCACGTGCGCGAACCACGCCTCCAGCGATTGCGAATGCTGCGCGGCCGACGCGCTCCAGATGCCGATCGGCATGCGGATCACCATCGGTACGCGACCCTGCCCGCCGAACATGAACCGGTTCTTCGCCGCCTGGTTGACGATCTCGTCCATCGCGCACAGGGCGAAGTCGACGACCCGCATCTCCACCACCGGCTTCAGGCCGGTGAGCGCCATGCCGACGGCCGAGCCGGCGATCGTCGCTTCGGAGATCGGCGTGTCGATCACGCGCGTCGCGCCGAACTCCTCGAGCAGGCCGCGGTACTGGCCGAAGATGCCGCCGCGACCCAGGTCCTCGCCGAGCGCGACGACCGCCTCGTCGGCGCGCATCAGGTCGCCGAGCGCGGCGGCTGCGGCCGCGGCATAGCTCATGGTCCGCACGCCTTCGTTCCGCGCGCCTTCGTTCCACGAGTCTTCGCCCGCACCGCGCCCGGCAGCGCCGGCTTGCATCAGCTGAACCATCGGCCGCTCCCGGTGTCCTGTACGTCCTCGAACGCCGCCTGCAGCTGCGGCCACGCTGCGGCGTCGGCCGAGGCCAGCGCCGCGGCGACCTCGTCGCGCGCCGCGCGCATCCGCGCCTCGATCGCCTCGTTCGCGACGCCGCGCTCGACCAGCCTGCGCTGCGCGAGCAGCAGCGGATCGTCGTTCATCGCCGCCGCGAGCTCGCGCGGGTCGCGATACGCGGCCGGATCGACCGAGACGTGGCCCTTGAACCGGTAGGTCTTCGCGTGCAGCAGTCGAGGACCCTCGCCCGCGCGCACCTGCGCCACCAGTTCGCGCGCTGCCGTCCAGACCGCCTCGACGTCCATGCCGTCGACTTCGATCGCCGGCACGCCGAAACCGCGGGCGCGCGCCGCCGCGCCTTCGCCGGCCGACATGGCCTCGGTGCGCGTCGTGGCCGACCAGCGGTTGTCCTCGCAGACGAACAGCACCGGCAGCTCGAACGCGGCCGCCCAGTTCAGGCTCTCGGCGAACGGCCCGCGATTGAGCGCGCCATCGCCGAAAAAGGTCGTCGCGATCGCGTCGCGGCCCTGCACCCGCATCGATTGCGCCGCACCGACCGCGATCGGGATCCCGGCGGCGACCACGCCGTTGGCGCCGAGCATGCCCACCGAGAAGTCGGCGATGTGCATCGACCCGCCCTTGCCGCCGCAAAAGCCGCTCGCGCGGCCGAACAGCTCATGCATCATCCGCTCGAGGTTCGCGCCCTTGGCGATCGTGTGGCCGTGCCCACGGTGCGTCGAGGTCAGCCAGTCGTCGGCGCGCAGATGCGCGCACACGCCGGTGGCCACTGCCTCCTGCCCGGTGGAAAGGTGCAGCGGCCCGCGCACCTGCGCACGCCCGCTTCCCGCCTGGCCGAACGCGGCCACGCCGCCGCGGCTGGCCTCCTCGGCCGCGTCCTCGAACGCGCGGATGCGGCACATCGTGTGGTAGAGCCCGAGCAGCCGATCGGCGTCGAGCGATGAGGGGTCCGTCATCGTGGGGTGGTCTCGGAGATGGATTGCGCCAGTCGCAGGCCGGTAGCGGCCCGCGCCCCGGAATCGTACACGCTGGCCCCGAGCGACGAGGGACTGCCCATATTCCCCGAATGCCATATTTCTGGGATAATTGCCGGGTGAAGACCACCCTCGAACTGCCTGACGACCTCGCCCGGCGCATTCGCATGCGCGCGGCGGCACGCGACCAGAAACTGAAGGACGCGATCGCGCAACTGCTCGAGATCGGCCTGGCGCATGCGCCCAGCGCCGAGCCGCCGACGCGCCCGCCGAAACCCGTGAAGCTCGAGCGACGCAGGCCCTTGAACATCGACGAGATCGAGGCGGCGATTGCCGCCGGGCGCGACTGAACGGCGCCGGATCGTGCTGGTCGTCGACACGAACATCGTCGCCTACCTGCTGATCGAGGGCGACCGGACCCGGGACGCCCAGGCCCTCTACGCCCTCGACCCGGAGTGGAGGAGCGAAGCCTTCCTGCTGATCGAGTTCTCCAACATCCTCGCCACCTACGAGCGCAGCGGAGACCTCGCCCGCAGCCAGGCCGAAGCCTTGCTCGCCACCGCGGAATCGCGGCTGCGGGGCCTGATCGCGCTGCCGCATCGCGTGGCTCTCGAGCACGCCCGCCGCTTCGGCGTCTCGGCCTATGACGCCCGGTTCCTCGCGGTTGCCGAGAAACTGCGCTCGCCGCTGGTCACGGAAGACGCACGCCTGCGCGCGGCGGCGCCTTCGCTGACCCGGTCGCTCGCCGAAGCGCTGATGGCGCCGTGATGGTCCCGCCTGTACGGCTCGCCGCCACGCAATATTCGCCGTCGGCCGAAACGAACGCCGCTTGCGGAGGCGTCGCTACCGATTGATGCGTTTCCGCTCGTGAAATCGATTCCGCGAATGCAAACGCATCAATCGGTAGCGCTCGGTAGCGAGTGCAGCGTGCCGATCGTCCGGCTGGCGGACCGCCCCATCCGCGCCGTCTCGGAGGAAAATTACGCTCGTGACTCCCGCCTCCGACCCCGCATGCGTCACCGGCTTCGACCGCTGGACGCCCGAACTGCGCCGTGCGGTGATGGTCGCCCGCCCCGAGTTCTTCACGTGGTCGGCCGAGGAACAGCTCCGGTATCGAGTGAATCTGCCCAACGACGACCGCGAGGCCATCCTCTCGGCGCTGCTGCGCGAGCACGGCGAGCGTCGTCGCGTAGCGCGGGCCAGGCTCGAGTCTCGCGGCCGCGTCCCGCTCGATTTGCAGAACCGCGTCAACGAGTGGTTGCAGCCACTCCAGGGAATCGGTGAAGACACCTTCTCGCTCAACGAGCACTTTGCCGAAGGCAGCAGCATCCTCGATTTCGCGACACTGCTCGACTACGATCGCAACGACCACGCCTTCCAGCAGGACGCCAACCAGCGCGAGTTCGAGGGCTACGTGGCGGAGCCCTACACCGGTTCGCTGCACGGCACATGGGCGCGCGTGCTCGTGGACGGGCGACTGTGCTACCTGACGTTGACGATGGCGTCCTGGCATCTGTACGGCTCCATGGAGGAAGCCGCGAACGCCGAGATCGAAGTCCGCATTCCGCATCGTCATGTCCGTGGACCGGAAGACGGCAAGCGCGACGAGAGCGGTTCCGTCCGGTGGGACATGCGGGTGGACGCCGGTGGACAGGAAGCGCTGCTCGGGGAGTTGAAGCACAGGGTCTGGGAGGAGCAGTCCCGTCGCCGCAGCGAACTGGGTCGGATTTTCTGCGAGCAGCGCCGGCACGTGTGCTTCCTCGACGACCACCCGTGGGAGGATCAGCGCCCGGACGAGCGCAACCTGCTCGTCGTCTTCAGTGATCCGGAGGCGCTCGCGGCGGTCCGGTTCGCGACGTTCCTGAACGACTGCCGGCGCATGGGACGTCCGTTGGCCGGACTGCGTGCGCTGGAAGCGCGCGAAGCCGAGCGCATGCGCGAGTTCGTTGCCGCGCAGCACGAGGACCTGCTGAGGAACTTCGATCCCGGAGTCGTGCCGCTGCGCAGGAAATACAAGGTGATGATCCGCCCCGACGCGCTACGAGACCTCGAGGACGACGGGTTGCTGTAGCGCCCATCCGCTCACGATCAGCGCGCTACCCGACTTCCGCCGCCTGATGCGCGCCGCCTGCCTGCGCGTGTGGCAGCTCCTCAACCAGACCGAGCTGGGCAGCGACGTCGGCCTGCCGCAGCCGACGGTACACCGCTGGCTCACTCTGCTGGAGACCTCGTACCTGCTCGTGCGCCTGCCGGCCTGCGCGGAGAAGCGTACGAAGCGGCTCATCAAGTCACCCAGGATCTTCCGGGGCGACACTGGCGTTGCGCTGCACCTCGAAGCCGCGCCTCGCCGACCGCGCGCACCTGCGCACCTTCCGGCAGGAGTACGGGCGCAAGGCGCGCGCCGGACTCCTGCTGCACACCGGTCGCACGATCGAGTGGCTGACCCCCGACGTGCTGGCCGTACCGTGGTGGACGGTGTCGTGACGCGGCGCCCGAGGAAAGTCGAGCGGGCGGCGGCCTGTCCCGATCTCGAACCCTCCGGAAACTAAAACAAGGCCGCCACCTTCCTCTCTTGTTAAAGACTACCTATCATATGGAGCAATTCCGGCCCCATACGAAAGGCAGCCATCTGGATGGCGACCGTCGGCGAAGCCCCGACCCGAGCGGGACGCTACATCACCCAGCCCACGGGCTATCGCGCGTTCATGCCGGCACCCCTGCCGCCACAGCCCACACTCGCATTGGGCGGCGAGCTTCAGGGCCTGCTTTCCGCCGCCGACCGGGCGCTGGGCCGGCTCGACGGCTCGGTGCTCACCCTGCCGAACCCGGACCTCTTCGTCTTCATGTACGTGCGCAAGGAGGCGGTGCTCTCCAGCCAGATCGAGGGCACGCAAAGCTCGCTGCAGGACCTGCTCGCCGCCGAGGCGCAACTCTTCGAGCAGAACCTGCCGCGCGACGTGGACGAAGTGATCAACTATGTGCGCGCCATGAACCACGGCCTGGCGCGACTCGCCGAGCTGCCGGTTTCGGTGCGGCTGATCCGCGAGATCCACGCCGAGCTGATACGCGGCGTGCGCGGCGGCAGGCTCCAGCCGGGTGAGCTGCGCACCAGCCAGAACTGGATCGGCCCGGCTGGCTGCACGCTGAACACCGCGACCTTCGTGCCGCCGCCGCACCACGCGGTGCCCGCGGCGCTAGGAGATCTGGAGAACTTCCTGCACGCCTCCGACGACCTGCCGCCGCTGGTGAAGATCGCGCTCGCGCACGTGCAGTTCGAGACGATTCACCCGTTCCTCGACGGCAACGGGCGCGTCGGGCGGCTGCTGATCACGTTCCTGCTCACCGAGCGCGGCGTCCTGCACAAGCCGGTGCTGTATCTGTCGCACTACTTCAAGCAGCACCGGCGGACTTACTACGAGCACTTGCAGGCGGTCCGCGACCAGGGGGCCTGGGAAGCGTGGCTCGCGTTCTTCCTGCGCGGCGTGATCGAGGTGGCCGGCGAGGCCGCGGAGACCGCGCGGCGAATCCTGCAACTGCGCGAGCAGCACCGCGCCGCGATCACGGCGCAACTCGGCCGCGCGGCGGGTAACGGCCACAAGGTCCTCGAATCGCTGTTCGACCGCCCGATCGTCGCCGTGAATGACGTGCAGAAGATGACCGGCACCACCTACGCAGCGGCAAACAGCCTGGTGTCCCGGCTGGTGAAGCTGGGTGTGCTGAGCGAGATGACCGGCTATGCGCGGAACCGGCGCTTTCGCTATGCACCGTACATTGCACTGTTCAGCGATGGCGGACTATGAACCATGGAACCGACCCAACTCAACTGGATCGCCAACTTCATCTGGGGCATCGCCGACGATGTCCTGCGGGATCTCTACGTCCGCGGCAAGTACCGCGACGTCATCCTGCCGATGACGGTGCTCCGTCGCCTTGATGCCGTGCTCGAGCCCACCAAGCAGGCCGTGCTCGACATGAAGGCCTCGCTCGACAAAGCCGGAATCACCAACCAGGATCAGGCCCTTCGCCAGGCCGCCGGCCAGGCCTTCGACAACACGTCCCGGTTCACGCTGCGCGACCTCAAGGCCCGCGCCAGCCAACAGCAGCTCAAGGCGGACTTCGAGGCCTACCTCGATGGCTTCTCGCCAAACGTGCAGGACGTCCTCGAGAACTTCGAATTCCGCAACCAGATCCCGCGGCTGTCGAAGGCCGATGCGCTGGGCACGCTGATCGAGAAGTTCCTCTCGCCGGACATCAACCTCAGCCCCAACCCGGTGTTGAACGGCGACCGCTCGGTCAAGCACGCCGGCCTCGACAACCACGGCATGGGCACGGTGTTCGAGGAGCTGGTCCGGCGCTTCAACGAAGAGAACAACGAGGAGGCCGGCGAACACTGGACGCCGCGCGACGCCGTGAAGCTCATGGCAAAGCTTCTCTTTCTGCCGATCGCGGACGAGATCGAGTCCGGCACCTACCTGCTCTACGACGGAGCGCTCGGCACCGGCGGCATGCTGACGGTCGCCGAGGAAACGCTTCAGGAGCTGGCAAGGCAGCACGGCAAGCAAGTCGCCACGCACCTCTACGGCCAGGAGATCAACGCCGAGACCTACGCCATCTGCAAGGCCGACCTGCTGCTCAAGGGCGAAGGCGACGCCGCGGACAACATCGTCGGCGGCCCGGAGCACTCCACGCTCGCCAACGACGCCTTCCCGTCGCGCGAATTCGACTTCATGCTCTCCAACCCGCCCTATGGCAAGAGCTGGAAGAGCGACCTCGAGCGCATGGGCGGCAAGGACGGCATCAAGGACCCGCGCTTCGTCATCGACCACGCTGGCGACCCCGAGTACTCGCTCATCACCCGCTCGAGCGACGGCCAGATGCTGTTCCTGGCCAACATGCTCAGCAAGATGAAGCACGGCACGAAGCTCGGCAGCCGCATCGCCGAACCGACCTCGACCTTGGGCAGGTGATGCTGCTCGATCGGGTGCAGAAGGGGCAGCGAATCGATCGTGACGAGCACCGACGGCTGAAGTCTTCGGGTCTCGTCGAAGGCCGTTACGGCTTTGCTAGGAGTTGGCTCGATTCCTTCGTCCAGCAAAGGTTTTAGCAAAGGATCGAGCAAAGACCCGCTCCGGGGGCGGGTGCCATGACCAGCGACACCTCCGAGCGTGGCCTCGAACGCCTGATCTGCACGGCGCTGACCGGCGCGCCGTGCGACCCGGGCGTGCCGGCCAACATGGTGCAGCAGCGCCCGGCGACCTACGCCGCCGGCTGGATCTGCGGTGCAGCGGAGGAGTACGACCGCGAGTACTGCGTGGACCTCGCGCAACTTGCGGCCTTCCTGCGTGAGACGCAGCCGGAAGTGTGCGAGGCGCTCGATCTCGGTCAGGACGGGCCGACGCGGCGCAAGTTCCTGGCGCGGCTGCAGGGTGAGGTGAGCAAGCGCGGCACCATCGATGCGTATTCCGGCGCAACGTGACCGGGCAATCCGGTCGAACGTGACCGGGCAATCCGGCGGATCGTGACCGGGGAATCCGGTTGATCGTGACCGATTCC
>MEED01000023.1 GCA_001724855.1 Lautropia sp. SCN 69-89 | reverse complement strand
GGCGGCGCGCGCAGCGCGCATCGTCCATCATTCTCGCGGCGATCTGTTTGAGCGGAGCTCGCGCAGCGAGCGCAGCGAGTTTCGCCGCGCCAGCCGGTGCTGCGAGCATCGCAGGGCACCCCCGCGAAGCGGGGGCAAGCACCCGGCGCGCCCACGGCGCCCGGCCCGCGCCTTTGCTCGCGCCAACGTCCCGAATCGCAGAACGCGCCCTGCGCGCTGGAGCCACTGACGTGATTACGCTAGCCCTGTCGAAAGGCCGCATCTTCGACGAGACGCTGCCGCTGCTGGCGGCCGCGGGCATCGCGGTGGACGCCTCGATCGGCGCCTCGCGCAAGCTGATCCTGCCCACCGGCGACCCCGACCTGCGGCTGATCATCGTGCGCGCGTCCGACGTGCCCACCTACGTGCAATACGGCGCCGCCGACCTCGGTGTGGCCGGCAAGGACGTCCTGCTCGAGCACAGCGGCGAGGGCTTGTACCAACCCGTCGACCTCGGCATCGCGCGTTGCCGGATGTCCGTCGCAGCGCCGGCCGGGTTTCGCTACGCCGAGGCGGTGCGCCCGGGCGCGCGGCTGCGCATCGCCACCAAGTACCTGCAGGTCGCCCGCGAGCACTTCGCCGCCAAGGGTGTGCACGTCGACCTGATCAAGCTCTACGGCTCGATGGAGCTCGCGCCGCTGGTCGGGCTGGCCGATGCCATCGTCGACCTGGTGAGCACCGGCAGCACGCTGCGCGCCAACAACCTGGTCGAAGTCGAGGAGATCATGCAGATCTCGTCGCGGCTGATCGTCAACCAGGCGTCGCTGAAGACGAAGTCGGCGCGTCTCGAGCCGCTGGTGGCCGCGATCGGGCGCGCGGCGGGGAGCACCCGATGAGCGCCGCCGTGCCGATCAGCCGGCTCGACAGCCGTGCCCCCGACTTCGATCGGCGGCTCGCCGCGCTCGTCGCCTGGGAGCCGATGCAGGACGGCGAGATCGAGCGCGCGGTCGCCTCGATCCTGCAGGAAGTTCGCCGCCGTGGCGACGAAGCGCTGCTCGAATACACCCGGCGCTTCGACCGCCTCGACGTCGCCGACGCGGCCGCGCTCGAGCTGCCGCGCGCCGAGCTGAAGGCGGCGCTCGACTCGCTGGGCGAGGCCGAGCGCGACGCGCTGCAGGTAGCCGCCGAGCGCGTGCGCGCGTACCACGCGCACCAGCTGGCGAAGTCGTGGTCGTACGTCGAGGCCGACGGCACCCGGCTCGGGCAGCAGATCACGCCGCTCGATCGCGTCGGGCTCTACGTTCCGGGCGGCAAGGCCGCCTATCCGTCGTCGGTGCTGATGAACGCGCTGCCCGCCCGCGTGGCCGGCGTCCCCGAACTGGTGATGGTCGTTCCCACTCCCGACGGCGTGCGCAATCCGCTGGTGCTCGCCGCGGCCTGCATCGCCGGCGTTGACCGGGTATTCACGATCGGCGGCGCGCAGGCAGTGGCGGCGCTGGCGTATGGCACCGCGACCGTGCCCGCGGTGGACAAGATCGTCGGTCCCGGCAACGCCTACGTCGCCGAGGCCAAGCGCCGGGTGTTCGGCACGGTCGGCATCGACATGATCGCCGGGCCCAGCGAGATCCTCGTGCTCTGCGACGGCAGCACCGACCCCGACTGGGTGGCGATGGACCTGTTCTCGCAGGCCGAGCACGACGAGATGGCGCAGGCGATCCTGCTCACGCCCGACGCCGCGTTCGCGGACCGGGTCGCGGCCTCGATCGCGCGGCTGCTGCCCACGATGCAGCGCCGCGAGGTGATCGCCCGGTCGCTCGCCGACCGCGGTGCGCTGGTGCTCGTGCGCAGCATGGAAGAGGCCTGCGAGATCGCCAACCGGATCGCCCCCGAACACCTCGAGATCTCGGCGGCCGACGCGCCGAAATGGGCAGCGCGGATCCGCCATGCCGGCGCGATGTTCCTGGGGCCCTGGTCGTCGGAGTCGATCGGCGACTATTGCGCCGGCCCGAACCACGTGCTGCCGACGATGCGCACCGCACGCTTCTCCTCGCCGCTGGGCGTCTACGATTTCCAGAAGCGCACCAGCGTCATCGAGGTGTCGGCCGCGGGGGCGCGCACTCTGGGCCGCATCGCCGCGACGCTGGCCCGCGGCGAAGGGCTCGAAGCACACGCGCGCAGCGCCGAGATGCGCCTGGAGCGCGATTCGTGACCGCGCCCGCCACGCCGGCGGGGCTGCTGCGTCCGGAGATCCTGGCGATGCAGGGCTACCGGGTTGCCGACGCGGCCGGCCTGGTCAAGCTCGATGCGATGGAGAACCCGTACCGGCTTCCCGAACCGCTGCGGGCCGAACTGGGCCGACGACTGTCCGACGTGGCGATCAACCGTTATCCGGCGTCCGACTATCCGGCGCTGCGGCGCGCGATCCGCGAGCGCTTCGGCGTGCCTGCCGGCTACGACGTGCTGCTCGGCAACGGCTCCGACGAGCTGATCACGCTGCTCACGCTCGCCACCGCACGCCCGGGCGCGGTGCAGCTGTCGCCGTGGCCCTCTTTCGTGATGTACGAGCTGTCGGCGCGGTTTGCCGGCAGCCGCTTCGTCGGCGTGCCGCTGGCCGCCGACTTTTCGCTCGACCTGCCGGTCATGCTGGCGGCGATCGACGCGCATCGTCCGGCGATCGTCTGGCTGTCCTGGCCCAACAACCCGACCGGAAACTGCTTCGACCCGGCGGCGGTCGAGCGGGTGCTCGAGGCCGCGCCCGGCCTGGTCGTGATCGACGAGGCCTACCAGCCCTTCGCCATCGACAGCTGGCTGCCGCGCCTGCCGCAGTACCCGAACCTGGCGGTGCTGCGCACCGTCTCCAAGCTCGGCCTGGCCGGCCTGCGGCTGGGCTACCTGTGCGCGGCCCGGCCCTGGCTCGACGAACTGGAGAAGCTGCGCCCGCCGTACAACGTCAACGTGCTGACCGAGGCGGCCGCACGCTTCGCCCTGGAGCACCTCGACGTCTTCGAGGAACAGGCGGCGCGGTTGCGCGCCGATCGCGAAGCGCTGGCAAGGTCGATCGGCGAGCTGCTGGCCGGTCTGCCGGGGGCGCAGGTGTTCCCGTCGAGGGCCAATTTCCTGCTGGTGCGGCTGCCCGACGGGCCGGCGACCTTCGAGCGGCTGCGCGCGCGCGGCGTGCTGGTCAAGGACGCCGGTAGAATGGACCCGTCGCTGCGCAACTGCCTGCGCCTGACGGTCGGAACGCCCGAGGAGAACCGGCTGCTGGTCGAGGCCCTGCGCGCATCCGTTTGAACCCCTGGCGCGCGCGTCGCGCCGCCCCGAGCACCGCGAGCCCATGCGTACCGCCGAAGTCACCCGAAACACCGCCGAGACCCGCATCCGGGTCCGCGTCGCGCTCGACGGCACCGGCCAGCAGAAGCTGGCCACCGGCGTGCCCTTCCTCGACCACATGCTCGACCAGGTCGCGCGCCACGGCCTCGTCGATCTCGAGGTCGAGGCGCAGGGCGACCTGCACATCGACGCGCACCACACGGTCGAGGACATCGGCATCACCCTCGGCCAGGCGGTCGCGCGCGCGATCGGCGACAAGAAGGGCATCTGCCGCTACGGCCATGCCTACGTGCCGCTCGACGAGGCGCTCACGCGCGTGGTGATCGACTTCTCCGGCAGGCCCGGCCTGCACTGGAATGTCCCGTTCACCCGCGCGATGATCGGCCACTTCGACGTCGACCTCACCAGCGAATTCTTCCGCGGGTTCGTCAACCACGCGCAGGTCACGCTGCACGTCGACAACCTGCGCGGCGAGAACGCCCACCACCAGTGCGAAACGGTGTTCAAGGCGTTCGCGCGCGCGTTGCGCATGGCGATCGAGCCCGATCCGCGCGCCGCGGGTCGCATCCCGTCCACGAAGGAAGCGCTTTGAGGACGGGAAGGGAGAAGGCGCAAGGGAGGAGCGGGTGCTGATCGCGGTCGTCGACTACGGGATGGGCAACCTGCGGTCGGTGGCCAAGGCGCTCGAGCACGTCGCGCCGAAGGCGCGCGTCGTGATCGCAGGCACCGCAGCCGGCGTCGACTCGGCCGATCGTGTCGTCTTTCCGGGGCAGGGCGCGATGCCCGACTGCATGCGCTACCTCGACGCGGCCGGCCTGCGCGACGCGGTGCTGCGGGCCGCGCGCAGCAAGCCGCTGTTCGGCGTCTGCGTGGGCGAGCAGATGCTGTTCGAGCGCAGCGAGGAGGGCGGCACGAGCGGGCTCGGCCTCATGCAGGGGCAGGTGCTGCGGTTCCGCCTCGAGGCGATGCGCGCGCCCGACGGCGCGGCGCTCAAGGTGCCGCACATGGGCTGGAACCGCGTGTTCCAGGTTCGCGCACACCCGCTGTGGTCCGGCGTGCCCGACGGCGCCTGGTTCTACTTCGTGCACAGCTTCCATGCGGCGCCCGCCAGTCGCGAGCTCACGGTGGGGGAAACCGAGTACGGGCGTCGCTTTACCTCGGCGGTGGCGCGGGATAACATTTTCGCGACCCAGTTCCACCCGGAGAAGAGCGCGGCCAACGGCCTGAGGCTCTACGAGAACTTCATCCACTGGCAACCCTAGCCTGACCATGCCCCGGCCTTCCGGCCGCCGGGCAGCGTTGCGGAACCGGCGCGGCAGCATTGCGTCCCCCGGGCTTTTGAACCCACTGTCACCATTCCGATGCTCCTCATTCCAGCGATCGACCTGAAGGATGGCCGTTGCGTCCGCCTGAAGCAGGGCGACATGAACGCCGAAACCGTCTTCTCCGACGACCCGGGCGCCGTCGCGCGCCACTGGGTCGAACAGGGTGCGCGCCGCATCCACCTGGTCGACCTGAACGGCGCGGTGGCCGGGCGTCCGCGCAACGAGGCGGCGATCAGGGCGATCGTCGACTCGGTGGGCGGCAACGTGCCGGTGCAGCTCGGGGGCGGCATCCGTGACCTCGACACCATCGAGCGCTACCTCGACGACGGCATCAGCTACGTGATCATCGGCACTGCCGCGGTCAAGAACCCGGGCTTCCTGCACGACGCCTGCAGCGCCTTCCCCGGACAGATCATCGTCGGGCTCGACGCCCGCGACGGCAAGGTCGCCACCGACGGCTGGAGCAAGCTCACCCGCCACGACGTGCTCGACCTGGCCCGGAAATTCGAGGGCTACGGTGTCGAGGCAGTCATCTACACCGACATCGGACGCGACGGCATGCTCACCGGCGTGAACGTCGAGGCCACGGTGCGCCTGGCGCGCGAGTTGCGCATCCCGGTCATCGCCTCGGGCGGCTTTGCCAGCCTCGAAGACGTCGAGAAGCTGTGTGCGATCGAGACCGAAGGCGTCACCGGCGCGATCCTCGGCCGCGCCCTCTACGAGGGCAAGCTCGACTTCCGCGCCGCTCAGGCGCGCGCCGACGAACTGAACGGCTGACGATGCTCACGAAGCGCATCATTCCCTGCCTCGACGTGACGGCCGGTCGGGTCGTCAAGGGCGTGAACTTCGTCGGCCTGCGCGACGCCGGCGACCCGGTGGAGATCGCGCGCCGCTACAACGAGCAGGGCGCCGACGAACTCACCTTCCTCGACATCACCGCATCGAGCGACGAGCGCGACATCATCCTGCAGGTCATCGAGTCGGTGGCCGAGGAAGTCTTCATTCCGCTCACCGTCGGTGGCGGCGTGCGCGCGGTCGACGACGTGCGCCGGCTGCTCAACGCCGGCGCCGACAAGGTGTCGATCAACACTGCGGCGTTGCAGAATCCGCAGCTGGTCGCCGACGCGAGTGCGCGCTACGGCGCGCAGTGCATCGTCTGCGCGATCGACGCGAAGGCGGTTGCCCCCGGGCGCTGGGAGGTCTTCACCCACGGCGGGCGCCGGCCCACCGGCCGCGACGCCGTCGAATGGGCGCGCGAGGTCGAGCGGCTGGGCGCGGGCGAGATCCTGCTCACCAGCATGGATCGCGACGGCACGAAGCAGGGCTTCGACCTGGCGCTCACCCGCGCGGTGGCCGACGCAGTGGGCGTGCCGGTGATCGCGTCCGGCGGCGTGGGCACGCTGCAGCACCTGGCCGACGGCGTCACCGAAGGTCGCGCCGATGCGGTGCTGGCCGCCAGCATCTTCCACTTCGGCGAGTTCACCGTCGGCGAGGCCAAGCGATACCTGGCCGAGCGCGGCATCCCGGTGCGGCTCGACTGAAGCGCGCGCCATGAGCACCGCGAGCACCGGAGCGCCGGGCGGCGACACCGCCTGGCTGGACGACGTCCGCTGGGACGCCGACGGCCTCGTGCCGGCGATCGCCCAGGAGGCATCGAGCGGGCGCATCCTCATGGTGGCCTGGATGAACCGCGAGGCGCTCGCCGAAACCGCCGCCACCGGGCGCGCGGTCTACTGGTCGCGCTCGCGCGCCCGGCTGTGGCGCAAGGGCGAGGAATCCGGGCATGTCCAGGTGCTGCGCGAACTGCGGCTCGACTGCGACGGCGACGTGGTGCTGCTGTCGGTCGAGCAGCACGGCGGCATCGCCTGCCACACGGGGCGCCATTCGTGCTTCTTCAGGCGCCTCGAAGACGGGCGCTGGGTCACGGTCGACCCGGTGCTGAAGGATCCGGAGTCGATCTACCGATGACGACGTCACGCGACGATCCGAAGGCGGGTGCGGCCGCCGGGCCGACCGATGCCGGGGCGGTCCTCGAGCGGCTGGCCGCGGTGCTCGAATCGCGCAAGGGGGGCGATCCCGAGCGCTCGTACGTCGCGCGGCTGCTGGCGAAGGGGCCCGACGCGATCCTGAAGAAGATCGGAGAGGAAGCGACCGAAACCGTGATGGCCGCCAAGGATGGCGTGCCCGAGCGCATCGTCGCCGAGACCGCCGATCTCTGGTTTCACTGCCTGGTGATGCTCGCCCACTTCGGGCTCTCGCCGCGCCAGGTGCTCGACGAACTGGCCCGCCGCGAGGGCCTGTCCGGACTCGACGAGAAGGCGGCGAGGCAGTCCGGTTCCACGGAGGTGCGCAGGTGAGCACGAAACAAGGGCCCGAGCCGGGCCGCAACGACGAATGCCTGTTCTGCCGGATCGCGCGCGGAGAAATCCCGTCGCGCAAGGTCTACGAGGACGACGACATCGTCGCCTTCCACGACATCCATCCGTCGGCCCCGGTCCACTTCCTGATCGTACCGCGCGTGCACCTCGAAAACCTTTACGACGCCGACATGAAGCACCAGGCGCTGCTCGGCAAGCTGCTGGGCATGGCGGGGCAACTCGCGCGCGAACAGGGCGCGGTCGACGGCTTCCGGCTGGTGGTCAACAACGGTCGGGTGGGAAGGCAGGAGGTGTATCATCTTCATGTTCATGTACTGGGCGGGCCCGCGCCTCTCGGCTCGGGCATGAACCGCCTCTGACAGGAGTACACGATGGGAAGCTTCAGCATCTGGCACTGGTTGATCGTGCTGGTGATCATCATGCTCATCTTCGGAACCAAGAAGCTGCGCAACATCGGCGCCGATCTCGGCGGAGCGGTGCGCGGTTTCAAGGAAGGCGTCAAGGAAGGCACCGAGAAGGCAGCCTCCGAAACGCAGCAGGCATCGTCGAAGACCATCGATGTCGAGGCCCGCGAAAAGAGCTGACCGCCGCATTTCGCGCCCCGTTTCGCCTGCGAGCGGTCGCCTGCGGCCGCTCGCGTCGTTTCCGGGTGCCGCCGATGCGCGCGCGCCCGCCTGAGGCCCGAAGATGTTCGATTTCGGTTTTTCCGAGATGGTCATCGTGGCGATCGTGGGCCTGATCGTCCTCGGCCCCGAGCGCCTGCCGAAAGTCGCGAAGCAGGCCGGGCAGTGGCTCGGCAAGCTGCAGCGCTACGTGGCCGACGTGAAGTCGGACATCAACCGCCAGATGGAGCTCGACGAACTGCGCAAGCTGCAGGGCGAGGTCAGCGGCGCGGCGCGCGAACTTCAGGACACGCTTCAATCCACGGTCTCGGAAACCCGGTCGCAGTTCGATTCGATCGCTGCCGACCTCGAAGGCGCCGGCGATGGCGCGGCCGGCACCGAGCAGCCCGCTACCGACTGGGACAAGGTTTACGCGCAACGACGCCTGCGCGAGCGCATCCATGACCGGCGCGTCGAGCGCGAAAAGGAGCTCGGGCACAAGCGTCCGAAGCGCCGCCTCCACTGAACACGCCCCCGATGCCGTGCGGCATCGGCCCTGCGCGCGCAAGCGTAGTCCGACCCGATCTCCATGAGCCAGGAAGAAAGCTTCGTCACACACCTCGTCGAACTGCGCGACCGGATGATCCGCTCGCTGGTGGTCGTGCTGGTGCTGTTCGGCGTGTGCTTCTACTTCTCGGGCGACATCATGAAGTTCCTGTCGCAGCCGCTGTACCAGGCGCTGCCGCCGGGCACCCGGCCGATCTTCATCGACCAGGCGGGCGCGTTCTTCACGCTGACCAAGGTCTCGTTCCTGACGGCAGTGCTGCTGTCGCTGCCCTGGATCATGTACCAGGCCTGGGCTTTCGTCGCCCCGGGGCTGTACGAGCACGAGAAGCGCTTCGCGCTGCCGCTGATCGTCTCCAGCATCTTCTTCCTGGTCGTCGGCATCGCCTTCGCCTACTGGTTCGTGCTGCCGGCCGCGTACAGGTTCTTCTTTGCGTTCGCCTCGCGCACCGGTGCCGACGTGCTGCAGGACCTGCAGAAGTACTGGGATTTCACGCTGGCGATCTTCTTCGGCTTCGGCCTCACCTTCGAGGTGCCGGTGGCCGAGATGCTGCTGGTCAAGCTGGGCATGGTCACCCCCGCGCAGCTGCGCGCGGCGCGCCGCTACGTGGTGGTCGGCGCCTTCATCGTCGCGGCGGTGCTCACGCCGCCCGACGTGCTCAGCCAGTTCATGCTGGCGATCCCGCTGATCATGCTGTACGAACTGGGCATCGTGCTGGCAGGCTTCATCAAGGCGCGCAGCCGCGCTCCCGACGACGAAGAGGCCGGGCAGGCCGCGGCCGGTGCCGCCGAAGCGACCACTTCCGCCGAAGCGACCGCCGCCGCCATCGCGCCGCCGACCGATCCGGCCTCGCCCGGCAGCAGCCAGCCGTAGCAGGCGCGGACGCTCGCCGAGGCGCGCCGATCACCGAGGCGCTCCCGAGCGCGCCGCTCCCGAGCGCGCGGCCGGTCACTTGCGCGCGGTCACTCGCGCGGCGAGCCGGGCTTCGGGCGCTTGCCGATGCGGATCGGCAACTCGACCGTCTCGCCATCGCGCACGAACCGGAACCGCGCGGTCGAGCCGGGCTGCAGTTGCGCGATCACGTTGAGCATCGTCGCGGTGTTGGTCACCGGCTTGCCGTCGACCTCGACCAGGATGTCGCCCACCTTGACGCCGGCGCGATCAGCCGGGCCGTTGCGCATGATGCCGGCGATGATCGCGCCGTCCTTGCGCGGCAGCCTGAAGGCTTCCGCGATTTCGGGCGTGACGTCCTGCGGCTCCACGCCGATGTAGCCGCGCGTGACCGAGCCGGTGGCGACGATCTGGTCCATCACCTGGCGGGCCGTGCTCGCCGGGATCGCGAATCCGATGCCGAGCGAGCCTCCGGTGCGCGAGTAGATCGCGGTGTTGATCCCGAGCAGCCGTCCGTCGGTGTCGACCAGCGCGCCTCCGGAGTTGCCCGGGTTGATCGCCGCGTCGGTCTGGATGAAGTTCTCGAAGGTGTTGATGCCCAGTTGCGTGCGGCCCAGCGCGCTGATGATCCCCATCGTCACCGTCTGGCCGACGCCGAACGGATTGCCCACCGCCAGCACGACGTCGCCCACGCGGGCGGCATCGGCGTTGCCGAACGCGATCGCCGGCAGGTCGGACATGTCGATGCGCAGCACCGCGAGGTCGGTCTCCGGATCGGTGCCCACCACCCTGGCGCGTGCTTTCGACCCGTCGGCCAGCAGCACCTCGATCTCGTCGGCGCCTTCGACCACGTGGTGATTGGTAAGCACGTAGCCGTCGGCCGAGACGATGACGCCGGAGCCCAGGCTGTTGGTCTGCGGGCGCTCGCCGAACTGGTCGCCGAAGTACCTGCGGAACAGCGGATCGCCGAACAGCGGATGATCCTGCGGCGATCGCGCCGCCTTCAGCGTGTAGATGTTCACCACCGCGGCGGTGGCCCGGCGCGCCGCCTCGCTGTATGACAGAATCGGTGCGACGCGGCCCGTCGCGGCGCCGGTTTCGGGGGGCGGGGCGTTGGCCGCGCCCGGTTCGCCGCGGCTGGCAGGAGCCGGCGCCGGCAGCGACAGCGGCGGTCGCTCGCGCGCAAGCCGTTGTGGCAGCCACTCGGGGCGAAGTGTCGCGAAGGTGAACAGCAGCGCCAGCAGGATCGTGACGGCCTGCGCAAAGACCAACCAGAGCTTCTTCAGCATGACTCGGCGACGCGGAGAGGGGCACACGCAAGGGAATTCGGCTGCCGCGGCGGTGACCGCCGCCGAACTGTCGGCGTGCTTCGAGGAAGTACTCGGGGCGAGCAGGTTCGCGGATTATTCCCCAAACGGGCTGCAGGTGGAAGGCGAGCGCCCGATCCGCCGCCTGGTGAGCGGCGTTACCGCGAGCCTCGCGCTGATCCGCGCGGCCGTCGCCGACGGCGCCGACGCGCTGCTGGTGCACCACGGATGGTTCTGGCGCGGCGAGGATCCCCGCGTGACCGGCGCGCGCCGCGCCCGGCTCGCCGAAGTGCTCGGCCACGGCCTGCATCTGTTCGCGTACCACCTGCCGCTCGACGTTCACCCGGTGCTCGGCAACAACGCGCAACTGGGCGCGCGCATGGGCTGGCGCGTGGACGGCCACACGGGCGACCAGGACCTGATCGCCTGGCACGACCTGCCGCGGCCGGCGAGCGCCGCGCTGCTCGGCCGCCGCCTGCAGCAGCGCCTCGGACGCACCCCGATGGCGGTGGGGGCGCTGCAGCGGCCGATTCGCCGCCTGGCCTGGTGCACCGGCGCCGCGCAGGACATGCTGCAGCAGGCGATCGACGCGGGCGCCGACGCCTTCGTGAGCGGCGAGATCGCCGAGCGCACCACGCATCTGGCGCGCGAGGCCGGTGTCGTCTATTTCGCCGCCGGCCACCATGCCACCGAACGCTACGGCGTACAGGCGCTCGGCGAGCACGTCGCCGGGCGGCTGCGCATCGCGCACCGCTTCATCGACGACGACAACCCGGCCTGAAAAGGGCCCGGACGCCTGCCGGGCCGTGCGCAGGTGCGCCTGCCGGGGGGGCTCAGGCGGCGCGGTTCTTCAGCAGGTCGCGGATCTCGCCCAGCAGCACTTCCTGGGCGGGCGGGGCCGCCGGAGCCTCGGGCGCCGGCTCCTGCTTCCAGCGGTTCATCATCTTCACCATCATGAAGATGACGAAGGCCAGGATCACGAAGTTGATCACGATGGTGATGAAGCTGCCGTAGGCGAAGACCGGCACGCCGGCCTTCTTCAGCGCGTCGAGCGTCATCGCGGTGCCTTCGGGCACCGCGCCGAGCGCGACGAACAGCCCGGTGAAGTCGAAGCGGCCTCCCAGGATGGCCGAGATCACCGGCATGATCACGTCGCCGACCAGCGAGTCGACGATCTTGCCGAAGGCGCCGCCGATGATCACGCCCACGGCGAGATCCATCACGCTGCCCTTCATCGCGAATGCCTTGAACTCCGCCATCATGCCCATGTCGCTTCTCCCGGGTCGGTTGTTGTTCACGCGGCCGCAGGCCGCGCCGGTCGCGTCCGCGCTGCGGCAATCACCTTAGCATCGGCGTGTCGCGGGCGTCACGCACGAAGCCCGGGTCCGGGGGGCGAATGCGCCCCCCGGCGCAGCTGCGCAGGCCCGCCGCGTCGCGTCGCAACCACCGCCCCTTTAATCGTTGCGCCGCAATACGCTAAAATGAGGGGTTTTTGGATCCCGCCCGACACCATCTCCAACAGGGAAGTCATGAGCGATTCACCCAAGCCCCTCGACTCGGCGCGCCGGACCGCCATCGGTCTGACCTGTGCCGCGGGCGCCGTCGGCACCGTGGCCGTGGCGATTCCGTTCGTCAGCAGCATGGCACCTTCCGAGAAAGCCAAGGCAGCGGGCGCGCCGGTCGAAGTCGACATCGGCGACATGAAGCCGGGCGAGTTGAAGCGGGTCGAGTGGCGCGGCAAGCCGGTCTGGGTGGTCCGCCGCACGCCGGAGATGCTCGAGACGCTGAAGAAGACCGAGGAGAAGGTCGCCGATCCCGATTCGCATCGCACGGCCTACCCGACGCCCGACTACGCGAAGAACCAGTACCGCTCGATCAAGCCCGAGTACCTGGTCGTGGTCGGAATCTGCTCCCACCTGGGCTGCTCGCCGGTCGAGAAATTCCACGGCGGCGGCGACCCCTCGCTGCCGGCCGACTGGGCGGGCGGTTTCCTCTGCCCCTGCCACGGCTCCACCTTCGACCTCGCAGGCCGGGTCTTCAAGAACAAGCCGGCGCCCGACAACCTCGAGGTGCCGCCTCACACGTACCTGTCCGATTCGCGGTTGCTGATCGGCGACGACAAGAAAACGGCCTGACGAACGATCCGATGCCAGGTCGGCCTGCGGGGCGCACCGCGCCCCCGGATTCCCGGAACCAACCCGTCACTCGCGCAGCCTCGCGGGGAGCATAGAAGATGGCGCAGGAAAAAACAGTCGAAACCACCGGCCTGCTGGGCTGGGTCGATCAGCGCTTCCCGCTGACGAAGCTCTGGAAGGAGCACCTCTCCGAGTACTACGCGCCGAAGAACTTCAACTTCTGGTACTTCTTCGGTTCGCTGGCGATGCTGGTGCTGGTCATCCAGATCGTCACCGGCATCGTGCTGGTCATGCACTACAAGCCCGACGCGGCGCAGGCGTTCGCGTCGGTCGAGTACATCATGCGCGACGTGCCCTGGGGGTGGCTGGTCCGCTACATGCACTCCACCGGCGCGTCGGCGTTCTTCATCGTCGTCTACCTGCACATGTTCCGCGGCCTGCTCTACGGGTCGTACCGCAAGCCGCGCGAACTGGTCTGGATCTTCGGCTGCCTGATCTTCCTGGCCCTGATGGCCGAGGCCTTCATGGGTTACCTGCTGCCCTGGGGCCAGATGTCGTACTGGGGCGCGCAGGTGATCGTCAACCTGTTCTCGGCGATCCCCTTCATCGGCCCCGACCTCGCCATCTGGATCCGCGGCGACTACGTGGTCGGCGACGCGACGCTGAACCGCTTCTTCTCGTTCCACGTGATCGCGGTGCCGCTGGTGCTGCTCGGGCTGGTCGTCGCGCACATCATCGCGCTGCACGAGGTGGGTTCGAACAACCCCGACGGCATCGAGATCAAGGCGAAGAAGGACGCCCGCGGCATCCCGCTCGACGGCATCCCGTTCCACCCGTACTACACGGTGCACGACATCCTCGGTGTGGCCGTGTTCCTGATCGCGTTCTCGGCGGTGCTGTTCTTCGCGCCCGAGTTCGGCGGCTACTTCCTCGAGTACAACAACTTCATCCCGGCCGATCCGCTGGTCACGCCGCCGCACATCGCGCCGGTCTGGTACTTCACGCCGTTCTATTCGATCCTTCGCGCGACCACCGCGGACTTCCTGTTCTTCTGGATGATCCCCTTCCTCGTCGCGTTCGCAGCGCTGGTGGTGCTAACCGCGCGCAGCAGCCTGTCGAAGGCGATCGCGGTCGCGGTCGCCGCAGTGATGATCGTCGGCTTTTTCGTGGTCGACGCGAAGTTCTGGGGCGTCGTCGCGATGGGCGCCTCGGTGATGATCCTGTTCACGCTGCCCTGGATCGACCAGAGCCCGGCGCGCTCGATCCGCTACCGCCCGAAGTTCCACTGGTGGCTGTACGGAATCTTCGTGGTCGTGTTCTTCGTGCTCGGCTACTTCGGCACGCTGTCGCCGTCGCCGGTGAACGAACTGTTCTCGAAGATCGGCACGCTGATCTATTTCGCGTTCTTCCTGCTGATGCCGTGGTGGAGCACGATGGGCACGTTCAAGCCGGTGCCCGACCGCGTCACCTTCGCGGCGCACTGAGCGCAACCGGGGCACACGGAGCTGCACGGAACATGAAAAATCTCGTCAAGACCCTCGCGGCGCTCGTCACGGCGCTCTCGATCGGCGGAGCGTTCGCGGCCGGGGCCGGCTATCCGCTCGATCACTTCCCCGCCGAGAAGCTCACGCAGCAGCCGGCGCTGCAGAACGGCGCGAAGCTGTTCGTCAACTACTGCCTGAACTGCCACGGGGCGGCGCTGATGCGCTACAACCGGCTGCACGACATCGGGCTCACCGACGACCAGATCAAGAAAAGCCTGCTGTTCACCGGCGACAAGGTCGGCGACCTGATGAAGGTCGCGATCCGGCCGGCCGACGCCAAGGAGTGGTTCGGCGCGCTGCCGCCCGACCTCTCGGTGATCGCCCGCGCGCGTTCGTCGGGCGCCGGCTCGGGCGCCGACTGGCTGTACACCTACCTGCGCGCCTACTTCCGGGACTCCACCCGCCCGCAGGGCTGGAACAACGTGCTGTTCGAGAACGTCGGCATGCCGCACGTGTTCTGGGAGCTGCAGGGCACCCGCGGCGCGACGCTCGAAGAGGTCAAGGAAGTGCTCGACGAGCAGACCGGCAAGCCCGCCGGCTTCACGAGGTCGGTCGTCACCTTCGGCACCGACGGCGTCCGCACCGAGAAGTCCGAGAAGCTCGAAGGCACGCACCACCATCCGTCGCGCCACTGGACGCTTGGCGCGCCGGCCGGTGGCAAGCTGTCGCAGGCCGAGTTCGACGACACCGTCGCCGACCTGGTCGCCTACATCACCTACATGTCCGACCCGACCGCGCAGACGCGCACGCGGCTGGGCGTCTGGGTGTTGCTGTTCCTCGGCCTGTTCACCGTCTTTGCGTGGATGCTGAACCGCGAATACTGGAAAGACGTCAAGTAGCCACGCGGCGCCGACCCGATGCAGGGTGAGTCCGCCGCCGGGCTCACCCTGATTTTTTTCATGCGGTACACGGATTTTTCAGGAGCTCGACCATGATGGTGCTGTATTCCGGCACGACCTGCCCGTTTTCGCAGCGCTGCCGTTTCGTGCTGTTCGAGAAGGGCATGGATTTCGAGATCCGCGACGTCGATCTCTACAACAAGCCCGAAGACATCTCGATCATGAACCCGTACGGCCAGGTGCCCATCCTGGTCGAACGCGACCTGATCCTGTACGAGTCGAACATCATCAACGAGTACATCGACGAGCGCTTCCCGCACCCGCAGCTGATGCCGGCGGATCCGGTGATGCGCGCGCGCGCGCGGCTGTTCCTGTTCAACTTCGAACGCGAGCTGTTCGTGCACGTGCAGCAGCTCGAGCGCCGCGACCAGGCGCGCGACGCCTCGAAGGCGATGGACAAGGCGCGCTCGCAGATCCGCGACCGGCTCACGCAGCTCACGCCGATCTTCATCAAGAACAAGTACATGCTCGGCGAGGATTTCTCGATGCTCGACGTGGCGATCGCGCCGCTTCTGTGGCGCCTCGACCACTACGGCATCGACATGCCCAAGACCGCGGCGCCGCTGCTGCGCTATGCCGAGCGCATCTTCTCGCGCCCGGCCTACATCGAGGCGCTGACGCCGTCCGAGAAAGTGATGCGACGCTGATGGCGGAAACCTCGACCCGGCCGTACCTGATCCGCGCGCTCTACGAGTGGTGCTCGGACAACGGCTACCGCCCCTACATCGCGGTGGCCGTCGACGAGCGCACGATCGTGCCGCGCGAGTTCGTGCGCAACGGCGAGATCGTGCTCAACATCTCGGCGACCGCGACCAACCGGCTCACGATCGGCAACGAGTTGATCGAGTTCGAGGCGCGCTTCAGCGGCGTCGCCCGCCAGGTGTCGATCCCGATCGAGAACGTCTCGGCGATCTTCGCGCAGGAAAACGGCCACGGGATGGCCTTCGAAGTGGCGAAGGCGCCGGAGGCAGCGCCTGGACCCGCACCGGCTGCTGCTGCAGGCGAGGCGGACGCCGCGGCCGGATCCGACGCGGCCGGATCCGACGCGGCCGCACTGCCTGCCGAAGAACACGAGGCGGGCACTGCCGCTGCGCCATCGAACAGCCGTGCCCGCCGGCGGCCGAAGCTCTCGGCGGTGCCGGCCCCCGGCGAGGAAGCGCCGAAACCCGCGCGCCGCAAGCCTCAGATCTCGGCGGTGCCGAGCGGCAGGAAGGCGTCGCGCGATTCGTCCCGCGACGTCGAACCGGCGGCGGCAGGGCCGGTTCCGCCAGATCACCAGGCGCCATCCGACAAGGCGAGTTCTGCCGACGATCGTGCCGCCGGACCTTCGCGCGATTCGCCGGACGACGACGGCTCCAGCCCCGGCTCCGGGCCGACGGGCAGGCCCCACCTGAAGCGGGTCAAGTAGACCGATCGCGGCGCGGCCGGGCCGAGGTGGCCTTGGGCTAAACTCTGCCGTCCGTGCCGGCTTAGCTCAGCTGGTAGAGCAACCGCCTTGTAAGCGGTAGGTCGTCTGTTCGAGTCAGACAGCCGGCACCAGGAATTTCAGGCGACTGCAAGATAGCGCTGCACCTCGGGGTCTTGCCCAATGCGCTGCGCGCTGCCCTCGTAGACGATGCGCCCCTTCTGCAGGATGTAGCCACGCTGCGCATGGCGCAGCGCGAAGCGCACGCTCTGGTCGGTGAGCAGGATCGTCGTCGTCTGCGCGAGCCGGTCGATCAGCGCGCCGATCTGCTGCACGATCACCGGAGCGAGCCCTTCGTTCGGCTCGTCGAGGAGCAGCAGCCGCGGTTCGCCGACGAGCGCCCGCGCGATTGCGAGCATCTGCTGCTGGCCGCCCGAGAGTGTCGCGCCGTCCTGCTCGCGCACCTCGGCGAGCATCGGGAACTCGTCGAAGACGCGCTCGATCGGCCATCGGCGCTCCCGCAGCGGCCGCGCGGGCGACGCGACCTCGAGGTTCTCGGCGACGGTCAGTCCGGCGAAGATGCGGCGGTCTTCGGGAACGAGTGCGAGGCCCCGGCGCGCGATGCGATGCGCGGGCAGGCGCTGGATCTCGTCGCCTTCGAAGCGCACGGTTCCGCTTCGCGCCGGCGTGAGCCCGACGATGCTGTTCAGCGTCGTGCTCTTTCCGGCACCGTTGCGCCCGAGCACACAGACGACTTCGCCGGCGTGCACCCGCAGGCTCACTCCCTGCAGCGCGTGGCTCTCGCCGTAATAGGTGTGCAGCTGGTCGACGACCAGAAGCGGCGCTTGCATGTCGCGCGGGCTCTCGGTGGCGACGGCGCCCTCGCGACCGGCCGCCGGGGACGAAGTTCTGGGGCTAGTCATCGGGCTCGCCCAGGTATGCCTCGCGCACTTCCCGGCTTGCCCGGATCTCGTCGACGCTGCCGTGCGCAAGTACGCGGCCGCGATGCAGGACGACGATACGGTCGGCCAGCCCGAAGACGACGTCCATGTCGTGCTCGGTGATCAGGAACGTGTACTGCGTCGACTCGGCGAGCTGGCGTACCAGCGCCACGACGCTGCGCGTCTCGTCGGGTGTCATGCCGGCAGTCGGCTCGTCGAGCAGCACGAGGCGTGGCCGCGTCGCGAGCACGATCGCGATCTCGAGGAGCCGCTTGTCGCCATAGCTCAGCGTGCCGGCACGGGAGGTCGCGAGTGCGCCGAGACCGAGTCGCCCGAGCAGCGCATCGGCCTCCTCGTGAAGCGCGTCGTGAGCCGCTGCGCGCGAGAAGAACCGCAGCGTCTTGCCGTGTACCGCCATAAGCGCGACCTCGACGTTCTCGCGCGCCGACATCTCGGGAAAGATGTTCGTGATCTGGAACGAACGCGAAATGCCGAGCCGGCTGATCTCGTGCGGCGCGCGGCCGGTGACGTCGCGCCCGTCGAAGACGACCGTTCCGCTCGTCGGCTGCATGCGGCCCGACAGCAGGTTGTAGAACGTGGTCTTGCCCGCGCCGTTCGGCCCGATCAGCGCCACGGTCTCGCGCGCCTGCACGTCCAGGTCGATGCCGTCGACCGCGGCCACACCGCCGAACCGCTTGGACAGTCCGCGCACCGAAAGCAGCGCAGATGCGGGCGCGATGCCGGGGCTCGCTCGCTCGCGCCCGCTCATCGTTCCCTCGCGAAGCGATCGAGGATCGTGCCGAAGATGCCGCGGCGAAAGAAGATCACGAGCACTGCCAGCACGATGCCCAGGAACAGCATCCAGTGCTCGGTATACGTGGTGATCCACGTTTCCAGCAGCACGAAGATCGCAGCGCCGAAGAAGGGCCCGAGGAAGTGGCCCGCGCCGCCCAGGATCGTCATCAGAACGGGCAGCGCCGACTGCGTCCAGTGCACCATGTCGGGGTTCGCAACGCGATTGAAGGGCGCGAACAGCGCGCCCGCCAGGCCCGCGAAGGCACCGGCGACGACGAAGGCGATCAGGCGATGGCGGCGCACGTCGACACCGCAGAACGATACGCGCTCGCCGTTCTGCCGCACTGCGGCGAGCACCATTCCGAACGGGGAGCGCACGATCCGGTGCAGCAGCAGCGCCGCGATCGCGACGACGACGAGCACGACGCGGTAATAGACGGCGGGGTCGGCGAGCTGCAGGTCGAGACCGAGCCCGAAGCGGCCCAGCGGAAAGCCGGCGATGCCGTCGCTGCCGTTGGTGAGGCTGCGCCATTGGTGGACGATCGCGTAGACCATCATTCCGAAGGCGAGCGTGAGCATCGCGAAATAGACCTCGTCGAGCCGTACGCAGAATGCGCCGATCGCCCAGGCGAGCAGCGCCGCGACGATCGTCGCCGCGACGATCACGGCGACGAGAGGCCAGCCGAAGTGCAGCAGCGCGAGCGCCGACGCGTACGCGCCCGCGCCGAAGAACGCGGCATGGCCGAACGACAGCATTCCACCGTAGCCGAAGATCAGGTTGAAGCTCGCCGCGAACAAGCCCATCAGGAGGATGCGGGTCGCGACGAATACATAGAAGTACGGCACCCAGTCGGGGAGCAGGTACAGCGCGACGAGCAACGCGACGAGCAGCGCGCCCGGGATCGCGCGCGCTGCAGCGCCTCGCGCCGGCCATGCGCCGCGCGCCGCGGTCGTCTGGCCCGCGCGCGACATCAGGCGGCACTCCGGCCCATCAGTCCGCGCGGGCGCAGCAGCAACACCAGCGCCATTCCCAGGTAGGGCAGCACGAGGTTGATCTGCGGCAGGTAACGTCCGCCGAAGCCGTAGATTGCGCCGAGCACGAGCGCACCGAGCAGGGTTCCCGGAAAGCTGCCCAGCCCGCCGATGACGACGACGATGAAGGCGTCGATGATGACCCGATCTCCCATTCCCGGAGCGATCGCGCGCATCGGCGCGGCAACGACGCCGGCTGCGCCCGCCATCCACGCGCCCAGCGCGAATACCCCGGTGATCACCCGCGGCACGTCGATGCCGATCCCTTCGGCCATCCGGCGATCGACCGCTGCGGCGCGCACGATCCGGCCGACGCGCGTGCGCACGAAGAACAGCCAAAGCGAGAACATCGCGACGAGCGCCGCGCCCATCACGAAGAAGCTGTACGCCGGATAGGTGACGCCGAGCACCTCGACAGTGCCTCGCAGCGACGGCGGCGGCTGTACGACGTGGATTCCCGACCCCCAGACGACGCGCACCGTGTCGTCGATCACGAGCAACAGTGCAAAGGTCACGAGCAGGCTGTCGGAGACGTCGCGGCCGTAGACCTGGCGCAGCACGACGCGCTCGATGAGAACGGCAATCGCGGCCACCGCCAGCGGCGCGAGCACGAACGCGGGCCAGAACGGCAGGCCGAGGTACGCGACGATCGCGTAGGTGAAATACGCGCCCAGCATGTACAGCCCGCCGTGCGCGAAGTTGATGACGTTGAGCACGCCGAAGACGATGTTCAGCCCGACCGCGATGACGAACAGCAGCAGCCCGATCTCGAGGCTGTTCAGCAGCGCGGCGAGAATCCCCTGCATGCGAACGGCGCAGTCAGCCGGCGCGCGCGTGCGCGCCGGGCAGGCGCGCGCGGGCCCGGACGCGTCTCGCGCTCGCGTGGCGCCGCGCGCCGCGGCTCACAGCTTGCAGCCGGTTTCGGAGACTGGCGGCGTGACGTCCTCGCCCTTGTAGGTGCGCATCGAGTCGAGCATGCGGACCTTGTACTTCGCATCGAAGGCGCCGAGCTTGCCCCAGGTGGGTCCGACCACCGCCTGGTGATCCTGCGCGCGGATCGTCAGTCGGCCGTTCGGCGCATCGACGGAAATGCCCGACAGTGCCTTGGCCACCGCCTCGCCGTCGACCTTGCCGGCTTTCTCCATTGCCGCCTTGTACAGGTACAAGGCCGCGTAGGCGCCTTCGGCGTTATAGCTCGGCGGGGCCTTGTAGCGGTCGAAGTAGGCCTTGACGAAGGCGTTGTTCACCGGGTTGTCGTGCGCGGCGAACCAGTAGCGCGTGCCCGCCCAGACGCCCTGTGGCATCTGCTCGCCGAGCGCCGACAGCACTTCGGTGGCCGCGCCAAGCGTGAGCAGCACCTGGAATTTCTGGTCGAAGAAACCGAGGTTCTTCGCCTGGCGCACGAAGTTGACGAGGTCGCCGCCCCACAGCGAGACCAGTACGCCGTCGGGCTTGCTCTGCATGACGCTGTTGATGAACGGAACGAAGTCCTCGGCGCCGAAGCGCGGGAAAGCCACCTCCTTCATCAGTTCGACGCCGGGCTTGCGCTGCTTCAGGTACTTGCCGAAGTACTCCCACGACTGGTGGCCAAAGGCGTAGTCGGGACCGATCGTCGTCCAGCGCTTCGCGCCGCTCTCGGCGGCGATCTGCGCCGCCGCCGCCATGTTCTGGTTGACGTTGACGCTGAGCCGGTAGGTATAGGCATTGCACAGCTTGCCGGTCACGTCGGGCGAGGCCGCATGCGTGATCACGAAGGGTTTGCGCAGCTCGGGCACGATCGGCGTCAGCCCGTTGGCCACCCCGGAGCTGTCGAGTCCCATCAGCGCGTCGGCGCCGCCCTGGAACACGAGTTTCCTCGCGGCCTGGATGGCAACGTCGACCTTGCCCTGGCTGTCTTCGAGCGCGAACTCGATCTTGCGCCCGAGGATGCCGCCCTTGGCGTTGATCTCGTCGGCGGCGAGCTCCATTCCCTGCTTGGCGAATTGCCCGTAGGCGGCTGCACTGCCCGACATGATGTAGATCGCGCCGAAACGGACCGGCTTGGGCTGCGCCTGCGCGGACGGGGCTGCGAAGGCCAGCGCGGCGCAGGCGACCATGGCGGCGAACGCCATCGGGACAGCCGCTCGCGAGGACCATCCGAAGGAAGGGGCAGGCGTGCAAGGCATGGCAGCTTCTCCTGTTTTCGTTTGGCCCGCAGCGACCATAGCGCGGCGTGAGCGCGGTGCGCAAATGCCGACGATCCGGGCGGGGTCTTCGCTTCGGTGCGCCGCCCGGCGCTATCCTCGCACCCTCGTACGTCGGCCAGCATCGGCGAAATAGCGCTTGATCGCACTGGTGAAGCGCATTCGCGTGTGGCGCGAGCGCTCGAGCAGGCCCACGCGCCTGCGCACGTCGACATCGGGCAGCTCGACGACGCGCAGTTCGCGGTCTGCGGCCCAGCGCACGTTGGCGAGCTTGGGCACGATCGACACGCCGAAGCCCTGGCGCACGATCGCCAGGATCGCCTCGACCGAGTTCAGCTCCATCCCGTCGCGGACCTCGACGCGGCAGCGGTTCAGCACGTCGCGCACCAGCAGGCCGGTCCAGGTTTCGCGATCGAAGCGGATGAACGGCGATTCACGCAGTGCCTGCAGCGGGTCTTTCGGCAGCTCGAAATGCGGCCGGCGCGGAACGATCATCACCATCGGCTCGACGTACAGCTGCGTCCAGGCGAGGCTGCGCGGGAGCGGCCGCGGCGGGCGGGTGACGATCGCCGCGTCGAGCAGCCCCTGCTCGACGCGGTTGGCGAAGTCACTGGATTGCCCCGCGAAGAGCTTCACTTCCAGCCCCGGGTTCTCGCGCTCGAGCTTCCACAGCGCATCGGCGAAGGCGCCCATCAGTGTCGACACCAGCGCGCCCATCACGACCGTGCCCGACAGCGAGTCGCCGTCGCGCCCGCCGATCAGGTCCTCGTAGCGCAGTACGAGTTCCTCGATTCGCGGAATCGCGCGCCGGCCCGCCGTGTTCAGCACCACCGAGCGGCCGCTGCGATCGAACAGCTGCTGCTTCAGGCTCTCCTCGAGGGCGCGCATCTGCAGGCCGACCGCGGCCGCGCTCAGCCCGATTTCCGCGCCGGCTGCCGCGAAGCTGCCGTGCCGGGCGACGGCGAGGAACGTCTTCAGGGTCCGAACCGAGGGCATTCCAAAGTTTTCCTTTGTAATCGATGAAGAATAAATCGTTTTTGCTTGCCTGACCAAACCCGCACAATGCCGCCATGCCCAGCAACTTGCGCGTGAAGGTCTGGCGCGGCGGCGCCGACGGCGATTTCTCCACCTACGAGGTGCCGCGGCAGGCGAGCCAGACGGTGCTCGACGTCGTCACCTACATCCAGCGTCGGCTCGAGCCGACGCTGAGCTACCGCTTTTCCTGTCGGGTCGGCATGTGCGGTTCGTGCGCGATGACCGTCAACGGCGTCGCGCGCTGGACCTGTCGCACGCACGTGTCGAAGGTGGTCGACGGCGATTCGCTGGAGATCGCACCGCTGTCGAACCTGCCGGTCATCAAGGACCTGGCCACCGACATGGGCGAGTTCTTCGACAAGTGGGCGCGCGCGAAGGGGCGCTTTCGCGGCGCGAAGACGCGCCACGACGATTTCGCGCGGATCGACCCCGCATCGCCCGAGCGCATCGCGGCGAACGCGGGCATCGAGTGCATCGGCTGCGGCGTCTGCCATGCCTCCTGCGACGTGGTCGCATGGCGGCCCGACTACGTGGGCCCGGCTGCGCTCAATCGCGCGTGGACGCTGGTGAACGACCTGCGCGACATCGACCAGGCCGAACGGCTGCGGGCCGTCGCGGGCGACGCGGGCTGCCATGCGTGCCACACGCAGGGGTCGTGCACCGAGCGTTGCCCGAAGGCGATCGCGCCGACCGCCGGCATTTCGGGGTTGAAACGGCTGGTTGCACGGCGCGCGATGCGCGGAGAGTTGTGACGCATGGCCGGTGAAGGGCACGAGTCGAGGAGCCCGCGGTGAGTTCCGCTGCCACGCAAGCCAGGCTCTGGTACCTGCAGCGGCTCAGTGCGATGGCGCTCGCGCTGTTCGTGAGCGTCCATCTGGCAACCGTCGTCTACGCGGTGCGCGGCGGATTGAGCGGCGCGGAGATCCTCGCGCGAACTCAGGGCAGCTGGCCGGTGGCGATCTTCTACGGCGCGTTCGTGATCGCCTGTGCCGTTCATGTCCCGATCGGGCTCGCGCGTATCGCGGAGGAATGGCTGGGCTGGAGTCCGAAACAGGCCAACACCGCGGCGATCGTGGTGGCGCTGGCGCTCGCCGTTCTCGGCTTGCGCGCCGTCTACGCGGTGGTTGCATGAGCGCGGCCACCGATCGCGGCATGGCGGGCCGGCGCGCGCCGTCGGCGACGCGGCTTGCGGTGCGCCGCAACGACTTTCGCGCGCGCAGTCATCCAGCGTGGTGGGCGTTTCTCGTGCATCGCCTGTCGGGCATCGCGCTGGCTGCGTTCCTGCCGCTGCACTTCTGGGCGCTCGGGCAGGCGCTGCATGGCGAGGCTGCGCTCGACGGCTTTCTGCGATTCGCCGACCAGCCGCTTTTCAAGCTCGGCGAATGGGGGCTGGTGGTCCTGTTGGCGATTCACCTGACTGGCGGGCTGCGCCTGCTCGTGATCGAATTCAGGCCCTGGTCGGGGCTGCGCAAGAACTGGATCGCCGCAGTGGCCGGCCTGGGCTTCGCCGTGGGCCTCGCCTTCGTGCTGGCGCTGGTGGGTTAGCGAACGACGACCGCATGAATTCGTGACGGTCGCATCGAAACAATGAGGAGACAGACCTTGAAGACCATCGCAGATCGCAATCGCCGAGCCATCATGGGCCTCGCGGCCGCCACCTGTACGCTGGCGCTCTGGGCGCCGCAGCAGGCCTTCGCGCAGGAATCGTGGCCCGCCCGGCCGGTGAAGATCGTCGTGCCGTTCGCGGCCGGCGGCACCACCGACGTGGTCGCGCGCGCGGTGGCCAAGGACCTCTCGGAGATGTGGGGACAGCCGGTGGTGGTGGAGAACCGCGGCGGCGCGGGCGGCAACATCGGCGCCGACGCGGTCGCGAAGTCGGCGCCCGACGGCTACACGATCCTGATGGCCTCGGGCAGCATCGTCACCGTCAATCCGCACATGTACGCGAAGATGCCGTTCGACGCGAAGAAGGATCTGATCCCGGTGACCAACGTCGCGAGCGGCCCGCAAGTGGTGGCCGTGAATCCGTCGGTCCCCGGAAAGACGCTGAAGGAGTTCATCGCCTACGCGAAGAGCCAGCCGGGCAAGCTCAATTTCGGTTCGGCCGGCATCGGCAGCCAGGTGCACATGGCGGGGGAAAGTTTCCTCGACGCCGCCGGCATCGACCTCGCCCACGTCCCGTACAAGGGCGAGAGCGCCGCATATCCCGACCTCGTTTCGGGTGCGCTGCAGCTGGTGGTGGGCAACATCGCTGCCGTCGCGCCGTACGTGAGCAACGGCCGCCTGCGCGCGCTGGCGGTCACGAGCGCGACGCGCTCGCCGCTGCTGCCCGACGTCCCGACCGTTGCCGAGAGCGGATTGCCGGGTTTCGAGAATACCGGCTGGTTCGGCTTCATGGCTCCGGCAGGCACGCCGACGGCCATCGTCGACAAGATCCACCGCGACACCGTCAAGGTGCTGGACAAGACCGAAATGAAGGCGCGGCTGTTCGTGGCCGGCATGAGTCCGGTCGGCAAATCGCCTGCCGAGTTTGCCGCGGCGATCGACAAGGAGTCGGCGCACTGGGCGAAGGTGGTCGAGCGCCGCAAACTGAAGGCGAACTGAATTGAAAGTCGATCCGCAGGCGGTCGAGGAGGCCGCCAGGGAGCTCTACATCCGGGCGCTGAAGATCCTGCCGCCCGACATCAAGGACGGATTCGCCCGCCTGTCGGCGGGCGAGACCGACCGCACCGCCAGGAGCGTGCTGGCCACGATGGTCACCAACATCCGGGTGGCCGAAGACACGCACAACCTGCTGTGCCAGGACACCGGCATCCCGATCTACAACGTGCTGATCGGCCGCGGCGTCGAGGTCGACGGGCACGCGCTGAAGCAGGCGATCCGCAGGGGCTGCGAGCGCGCGACGCGCGAGCATCCGCTGCGCTCGTCGGTCGTGCATCCGCTCACCCGTCGCAACGAGCACACCTCCTGCGGCATCGAGGTGCCGGTCATCCACGTCGACTTCAGCGACCGCAGCGAGGTGTTGCAGATCGAGATGGTGCCCAAGGGCAGCGGCTCGGAGAACAACTCGTTCCTGAAGATGGCGATTCCCGCCGAGGGCGTCGACGCGATCAAGACCTTCGTCGTCGACTGCGTGATCGCGGCCGGCGGCAAGACCTGCCCGCCCACGATCGTCGGCGTGGGCATCGGCGGCACCTCCGACCTGTGCGTCGGGCTGGCCAAGCGCGCGGCCACGCGCGAACTGGGCAGCCGCTGCGGCGACCCCGAAGGCGCGAAGATCGAGGAGCAGCTGAGCGCGGCCGTCAACCGCCTCGGCGTCGGCCCGCAGGGGCTCGGCGGCGACTCCACCGCGTTCGCGGTCCACGTGGAGCTGGCCGCGACGCACATCACGATGAACCCGGTGGCGGTGAACATGCAGTGCCACTCGGCGCGGCGCGCAACGGCGACGTTCACGCCCGACGGCGTGTCGTTCGGATTCTGAACATGGCCCACTACGAACTGAGCACGCCGGTCACCGGGGAGCAGGTCCGGCAGCTGCGCGTGAACGACACGGTCACGCTCCAGCGCACGCTGTTCGGCATTCGCGACGCCACGCAGATCGCGATGTTCGACCGCGGGCGAACCACCCGTTTCGACCTGCGCGGACACGCGGTGATCCACACCGCGCCCAACGTGAAGAAGGTCGAGCCCTGCGCGGAGCATCCGGCCGGCTATGCGCCGGTGTGCATCGGCACGACGACATCGGACCGCATGGAGCGCTTCACCCGGCCGCTGATGGAGCGCGACGGGGTGCGCATCATCGTCGGCAAGGGCGGGCTGCGCGACGGCTCGCTCGCGGCGTTTCGCGACCTGGGCGGCGTCTACCTCGCGATCGTCGGCGGCACCGCGGCGCTGGAGACCACCTGGATCGAGAGCATCGAGGACGTCGACCTCGACGACCTGAACCCGGAGTCGCTGTGGAAGTTCCGCATCCGCGACTTCGGCCCGCTGCTCGTGGCGATGGACAGTCACGGCGCAAGCCTCTACGACACGGTCAGGCACGACGTCGATGCGCGGCGCGCGCAGGTGCTCGCCGGCCTCGGAGTGACACCACGGTGAAGCTGCGCAGTCTGCAGACCGACATCCTGATTCTCGGCTCCGGCGGCGCGGGCCTGTTCGCCGCGCTGCATGCGCACCAGGCCAATCCGGCGCTGTCGATCACGGTGGCGGTCAAGGGACTGCTCGGCAAGAGCGGCTGCACGCGGATGGTGCAGGGCGGCTACAACGTCGCGCTGGCCGAGGGCGACTCGATCGAGCGTCACTTCATGGACACGATCGAGGGCAGCAAGTGGCTGTCCGACCAGGATCTCGCCTGGACGCTGGTCACCGGCGCGGTCGAGCGCATCCACGAGCTCGAGAACGAACTCGGCTGCTTCTTCGATCGCAACCCCGATGGCACGGTGCACCAGAAGGCTTTCGCCGGGCAGACCTTCGACCGCACGGTGCACAAGGGCGACCTCACCGGCATCGAGATCATCAACCGGCTGGCCGAGCAGGTCTGGTCGCGCGGCATCGGGCGGCTCGAGGAGCATCGCGCGATCGAACTGGTGCGCACCGCCGACGGCTCGGCGCTCGCCGGTGTGCTGATGATCGACATGCGCACGGGCGACTTCGTCTTCGTGCAGGCGAAGGCGGTGCTGCTTGCCACCGGCGGCGGCCCGACGATGTACAAGTACCACACGCCGTCGGGCGACAAGAGCTGTGACGGGCTGGCGATGGCGCTGCGCGCCGGGCTCGCGTTGCGCGACATGGAGATGGTGCAGTTCCACCCCACCGGGCTGCTCGCGGGGCCGGGCACCAGGATGACCGGCACCGTGCTCGAGGAGGGCCTGCGCGGCGCCGGCGGACAGTTGCTCAACGGCGCGAGCGAGCGCTTCATGCAGCGCTACGATCCGCGCGCCGAGCGCGCGACGCGCGACATCGTCTCGCGCTCGATCTATTCCGAAATGCGCGCGGGCCGCACCTCGCCCAATGGCGGCGTCTACATCCGGATGGACCACCTCGGTCCGGAGAACGTGCGCCGGATGTTCAAGGGCATGGTCGAGCGCTGCGCCGATTGCGGCTTCGACCTCGCGGGCGGCCTGGTCGAGGTCGTCCCGACCGCGCATTACATGATGGGCGGGGTGGTGTTCGGCGTCGATTGCACGACGCGGCTCACCGGTCTGTTCGCCGCCGGCGAGGACACCGGCGGCGTGCACGGCGCGAACCGACTCGGCGGCAACGGAGTGGCCAATTCCACCGTCTTCGGCGGCATCGCCGGCGACAGCATGGCCGCCTGGGTCGGCAGGCATCCCGAGCATCGCGATCCGGACATGGCCGCGATCGCGCGCAGCATCGCCGGGCACGAGGCGCCGTTCTCGCTCGCGCCCGGCAGCGTCGAGGAGATCCGCGAGGCGCTCCACGAGTGCATGTGGGACGACGTCGGCATCCTGCGCAATGCCGAAGGGCTCGCGCGCGCGGCGAAGCGGCTCGGGGAGCTCGATGCGCAGCTGTCGCGCACCGGTGTGGCCGACACCGACCGCGCGTTCAACCTGAGCTGGCACGACTGGATGAACCTGAGGAGCCTGATCTCGGTGAGTCGCGTGATCGCCGCGGCCGCGATTTCGCGCGAGGACTCGCGCGGCGCGCACTTCCGCGAGGATCACCCGGAACCCGGCGATCTGGAGCGATCCACCTATACGGTCGCCCGATGGCGCGACGGCGGCGTGAGCATCGATCGCGAATCGGTGAAGTTCACGCGTGTTCGGCCCGGACAGAGCCTGATCGCCGCCGACGAAGCGGCCTGACTGATGGCACGAGTCCTTCGCGGCGCCGACGCGCTGGCAAGCGCGCTTCGCGCGGCCGGCGTCGCGCGCCTCTTCACGCTGTCGGGCAACCACGTGATGCCGGTGTTCGACGCGACCATCGACGCCGGGATCTCGCTGCTGCACACGCGCCACGAGGCCGCGGCGGTGCACATGGCCGATGCCTGGGCGCGGCTCACCGGCGAGCCGGGCATCGCGCTGGTCACCGGCGGGCCCGGCCATGCGAACGCGGTGTCGGCGCTCTACACCGCGCAGATGGCCGAGGCGCCGGTGGTACTGCTGTCGGGGCACGCGCCCAACGGACAGCGCGGCATGGGCGCCTTCCAGGAGATGCGCCAGGCGGAGATGGCCGCGCCGGTCACCAAGGCGTCGTGGACCTGCGCCAGCGCCGCCGAGGTTGCGAACGACCTGGCGCGGGCGATCGCGATCGCGCGCTCGGGCAGGCCGGGGCCGGTTCACCTGAGCCTGCCCACCGACGTACTCGAAGAGTCGGCCGGCGTAGCTTGCCTGCCGGACGCGCGCGCATTCGAAGCCCCGGCCCGACTCCTGTCCAAAGCCGATGCGCACTCGACGCTCGCGCGCCTGTGGCAGGCGAAGCGGCCGCTGGTGCTCGCCGGGCCCGCCTGCATGACGAAGCGTGGGCGCGAGCAGTTGCGCAGGCTCGAGGCGGCGATCGCCGTGCCGGTCATCGGCATGGAGAGCCCGCGCGGCGTGAACGATCCGAGCCTCGGCGCCTTCGCGCAGATGCTGGCGCAGGCCGATTGCGTGCTGCTTCTCGGCAAGCGTTGCGACTTCACGCTGAAGTTCGGCCAGCTGCCGGTTTTCGCTGCGGATTCCGTCGTGCTTCAGGTCGACGCCGAGCAGGCCGAGATCGAACGTACGCGGCGCGCGGTCGGCGCCCGGCTTTCCGACGCCCATGTCGCCGATGCGTTCGCTGCGATCGAGGCGCTGGCGGCCTGCGCAGTCGAGCAGCGCGACGCGGCATCACCGTCGCGTGCCGCCTGGTTGCTCGAGGTGCACAGCGCGATCGCGTGGCGCCCAGCGGAGTGGGACGGCATGGCGTCGAACGAGCGCGACCGGCTGCATCCGGTGCAGGCCTGTCGCCCGCTGCAGCCGCTGCTCGATGCGCATCCCGACTCGGTGCTGGTTTCGGACGGTGGCGAGATCGGCCAATGGGCGCAGGCCTGTCTGTCGGCGCCGAATCGCGTGATCAACGGTGTCGCAGGCTCGATCGGCGCCGGCCTGCCGTTTGCGTTGGCGGCGCGTGCCGCCAAGCCCGACGCGCCGGTGGTCGCCGTGATGGGCGACGGCACGTTCGGCTTCCATGTCGCCGAGATCGACACGGCGGTGCGCCACGCACTGCCGTTCGTCGCCGTGGTCGGCAACGACGCGCGCTGGAACGCCGAGTACCAGATCCAGTTGAAGGACTACGGCGCCGACCGGCTCGTGGGATGCGAGCTGCGGCCGACGCGCTACGACCAGGTCTGCGCAGCGTTCGGCGGCCATGGCGAGCAGGTGACCGAAGCTGCGCAGCTCGGTCCTGCGGCGGCGCGCGCGCAGGCTTCGGGCCTGCCCGCCTGCCTGAACGTGATGATCGAGGGAGTCGCCGCGCCGGTGATCCGGCGTCCCGGCTGGAGCCTGCCGCGACCGGGCCGCAGCCGGGTCGGCTTCAGACGTTGCGCAGCACCAGTGTCGCGCCGCCGACGATCAGGATCACCCATACCGCTTGCACGATGCGATGGGCGGGCAACCGGTGATGCAGGTGCGTGCCCAGGTACATGCCGGCGAGCGCGCAGGGCAGCATCGTCGCGATGAGCAGCGGCAACCCGGGCGGCGAGAACAGGCTGGCAGCGACGAACGAGGCGAGCCGCGCGAGCGCGCTCATGAACAGCAGCAGCGAGATCGTCGCGCGCAGCCGGCTCTTGTCCTCGATGCGCCGCGCGAGGTAGATCGTGTAGATCGGCCCGCCGGTGCCGAACAGCGCGCTGAAGACGCCACCCACCGTGCCGAGCGGTGCGGCCCATGCGGGGGCGATCCGGGAGCGCCCCGGGCGAACCAGCAGGCTCCAGCCGGCGAACGCGAGCACGAACAGGCCGAGCAGCAGCAGCAACGCGCGCTCGGGAGCCTTCACCAGCAACGTCACCCCGAGCACGATCCCGGTCAGCATGAACGGCACGAGTCGCAGCAGTTCGCCGCGATCGACGGACTTGCGGTTGCGCACGCCGATCGCGATGCCGCCGACGAGGTCGTAGACCAGCATCATCGGCAGCGCGAGCCGCAGCGGCAGCAGTTGCACCAGCATCGGCATCGCCACCATCGATGCGCCGAAACCGGTGAGGCCGACCACCGTGTAGGCGAAGACGACGACGAGTCCGACGGCCGCGAGCGTCTCGACGGGGAGGTTCATCCGGGTTTGGGCGCGGGGCCGGTGCCGGTCGCCGTCTCCCAGACCAGCGCCGCCGCAGCCAGGTCCTCGAGCGCGGTGCCTACGGATTTGAATACGGTGCGCTCGTCGCGGCTGCGCCTGCCGGCTGCCTCGCCGCGCGACAGCGTGGCCAGCGTGCCGCGGACGTCGGCGCGTGCGAACACACCGCGCGACAACGGGCCGAGCAGTTCGCCGCTCTTCTGCAGCGCCTCGTCCGTGTCGACGTAGAGCGTGGCGCCCGTGAAGCAGTCGTCGTCGGCCTCGCGCATCGCCGGGGTGAAACTGCCGATCAGGTCGAGATGGCTGCCGGCGCGCAGCCAGCGGCCGTGCACGACCGGCTCGGTGGCGAGGGTGGCGCAGCTGACGATGTCGGCGGCCGCGACCGCCGCGCCGAGGTCGGGCGCGGCGCAGGCATCGAAGCCCTGCCCGCGCAACTCGGCGGCCAGCGCCTGGGCGGCTTCGGCCCGCCGTGCCCAGACGGTGACGCGCTCGATCGGGCGCACCGCGCGATAAGCCGCCGGTAGCAGCCGCGCGACCGCGCCTGCGCCGACCACCAGCAGGTGCCGCGCGTCGTCGCGCGCGAGCCAGGATGCCGCGAGCGCCGAAGCCGCTGCCGTTCGGCGCGAGGTGATCACGTTGCCGTCGAGCTGCGCCAGCGGCACACCGGTGACCGCGTCGAACAGCAGGTAGACCGCATGCAGGCCCGGCAGGCCGCGCGCGGCGTTGCCGGGCGCGACGTTGACCGTCTTGACGCCGTAGTGACGCGCGGTCCACGCGGGCATGATCAGCGAAACGAGCGCGCTGCCGCCGGGCGCGACGATCTCGTGCACGTGGCGCGGCGGCACCTGGCAGCCGCCAGCGAACATCGCGCGCAGCGCTTCGACGAGCCGCTCGAACGGCAGCGCGTCCCGCGTGGCCTCGGCGTCGAAGATTCTCATCGACGGGGCCAGGCCGATCAGCCGGCCAGCGACTCGAGTTGCGCGAGCAACTGCGCCGGCACCTCGATGCCTTCGGCCTCGGCGCGCCGCGCGAGCTCGACGCGCCGCTGCCCGGGCAGCCGCACTTGCGGGTCGAGCAGCATCGTCGCCACCAGCGTCTCGATGCGCTCGTGGAACCCGTCGTTGCCGGCCAGTGCGTCCGGATCGATCACGATGAAGGCCTGGCCGATCCGCGGCCGGTTGCCTGCGTCGGTGAAGAACGAATCGGCTTCGAAGCCGAACGCGGCGCCGGTGAGCGCGCAGCAGACGAGTTCGACCATCAGCGCGAGCATCGCGCCCTTGACGCCGCCGGCGGGCAGCATCATTCCCTCGAGGCCCGCTTTCGGGTCGGTGGTGGGGTGGCCTGCCTTGTCGAGCGCCCAGCCGGCAGGGATCGGCTTGCCCTCGCGCGCGGCGACCATCAGCTTGCCGCGCGCGACCTCGGACAGCGACAGGTCGATCACGAGCGGCGGCGCGCCGCGGCGCGGGAAGACCGCCGCGATCGGATTGGTGCCGAAGATCGCGCGCCGCCCGCCCCAGGCGGGCATCGCCGCGGGCGAGTTGCCGAACGCGAGGCCCACCATGCCCGCTTCGGCGACCGGCTGCAGGTGCCAGGCCGCTGCGCCGAAGTGGTGGCTTCGCGTGACGCCGGCGAAAGCGGCGCCTGCTGCGCGGGCGCGCGCGATCGCTTCGCTCACCGCGAGCGCGCAGGCGGGAAACGCGAGCCCTTCGCCGGCGTCGACCAGGCAGGCGGCAGCGCGATCGCGCACGATCCGTGCCCGCGCGTCGCCATCGACGCGGCCGTGGCGCAGGTGCGCGGCGTACTGCGCGACGCGGGCCAGGCCGTGCGAACCGAGGCCCTGCGCCTCGGCAGCCACCAGTGCGGCGGCCGTGATGCGCGCTGTTTCGGCCGTGGCACCGGCACGCTCGAGGGCGCCGGCGGCGAGTTCGTTCAGTCGCTGGACGGATAGTCGGGGCATGCGTGCTCCGCGGGCAAACCTGCAGTATGTGATGGCGCGCCGGCGCGTGCCAGGCCGTTCAGGATCCCGGGCTCCGGAAGAAGTCGCGGATGCGCCCGGCGATCAGCGAGCTGACCCGCTCGTTCGATTCGCGCGTGACGCCGCCGATGTGCGGCGTGAGGATCAGGTTCGGCGCGCCGGCCAGCGGCGAGCCGGCTCGAAGCGGCTCGTCGTCGAAGACGTCGAGCGCCGCGCCGCCGAGGCGCCCGGCCCGAAGTGCGGCTGCCAGCGCCGCTTCGTCGACGACGCCGCCGCGCGCGGTGTTGATCAGGACGGCATCGGGCTTCATCCGCGCGAGACGCGTGGCGTCGATCAGGTTGCGGGTCGAGTCGACGAGCGGCACGTGCAGGCTGACCACGTCGGCCTCGGCGAGCAGCGCGTCGAGTTCGCGTCGGCCGACGCCGCTGTCGGACCAGGCCGACGCGTCGGGCGCCAGCGCCGGGTCGTGGGCGAGCACGCGCATTCCGAGCCCGTGCGCGAGCCTCGCGGTCATCTGGCCGATGCCGCCGAAGCCGACCAGCCCCAGCGTCTTGCCCGCGGTCTCGCGGCCCTGGGAGATTCGCGCGCGAGGCCATTGGCCTGCCGCGACCTCTGCGCTCGACAGGTATGCGCCGCGCAGCAGCACCATCGCCGTGGCGACCACGTACTCGGCGACAGGCAGGCTGTTGGCGCCGGTGGCCGGGAACACGGCGATGCCGGCCGCCTTGCAGGCGGCGGTATCGATGTTGTCCAGCCCGACGCCGAGCCGGCCGACCGCGCGCAGCCGCGGCGCCGCGGCCAGCAGTTCGCGGTCGACGCGGCTCCGGTTGCGCACGATCAGCGCGTCGGCGGCCGCGACGCGCGCGAGCAACCCTGCGCGGTCGTCGACCAGATCCGGCGCGTAGTCGACCTCGAACGCGCCGCGCAGCGACTCGACCGCCGGCAGGTCCATGAACTCGCTGATCACCACGCGCGTCATGGCCGTGCCCCGGTCCGGAGGCGCCGCGCGAGCCCGGCGTGCCGGGCTGCGCCCACGAAAGCCGCGATCACGCCGACTCGTGGATGCGCGTGAGCACGAACTCGCGATGACCGAGCACCTCGGCCGCCGTCCAGCGACCGTTGGCCGTCGCGAGCATTGCCTCGAGCAGCTTGTCGCCGGTCTGGTCGAGCGTCGTCTCGCGCTGCAGCAGGCCCGAGCAATCGACGTCGACGTGTTCGCTCATCAGCCTCACGGTGCGCGGGTTCGCGCACAGCTTGATCACCGGCAGGATCGGGTTGCCGATCACGTTTCCCTGGCCGGTCGGGAAGAAGTGCACCACGTAGCCCGAGGCCGCGCACAGCGTCACCATCTCGGCGGCCGCCGACGACGAGTCCATGAACCACAGGCCCGGATGCGTCGGCTCCTCGGCCTTGTCGATCACGCCGTCGACGGTGCACTTCTTGCCGATCTTCTGGATGTTGCCGAGCGCTTTCTCCTCGATCGTCGTCAGGCCGCCGGCGATGTTGCCCTTGGTTGGCTGCGACTCGGACAGGTCGGTCGTGCGCCAGCGATTGATCATGTCCTGGTAACGGTTGAACATGAACATGAATCGCTCGCGCACCTGGTCGTTGGCGCAGCGCGCCGCGACGATGTCCTCGCCGCCGGTGATCTCGGACGTCTCGCCGAAGCACAGCGTCGTGCCCAGCGGGTGCAGCTTGTCGAACGCGTTGCCCACGGTCGGGTTCGAGCCGCAGCCCGAGGTCGTGTCGGATTCGCCGCACTTGGTCGACACCCACAGGTCGCTGATCGGGCACTCGACGCGGTGCAGCGCGGTCGCGTGCTGGACGAACTGCTTCGCGGCCATCGACGCGCGCTTGATCGTCTCGTGGTCGCCGTGGCCCTCGATGCCGAAGCCGACCACCGGCTTGCCGGTCTTCGCGATGCCGTCGACGACCTTCTTCGTCCAGCCGTCCTCGATGCCGATCACCACCACCGCGGCGACGTTCGGGTTCGAGCCGGTGCCGATCAGCGTGCGGAAGTGCAGGTCGAGGTCGGGGCCGAACTGCAGGCGGCCGTAGGGGTGCGGGATCGCCATCGTTCCCTTGATCGCCGCGGCGACCGCCTCGGCGGCGGCATTGGACAGGTCGTCCAGCGGCAGGATGATGACGTGGTTGCGCACGCCGACGCGACCATTCTCGCGGCGATAGCCCCAGAAGGTGGTGTTCTTGTCGATCACTGGCATTTGACGCTCTCTTTCGGTTGGGTGGCGACGCGGCGGCTGCTTACCAGCGCTTGGTCTTGATGTTGTGCACGTGGGCGTGCTCGCCGGCCTTGATCGGCGCCACCACCTTGCCGATGTCGATGCCGTACTTGTAGACAGTGTCGCCGACCGCCATGTCCTTCAGCGCGACCTTGTGGCCGATCGGGATGTCCTGGGCGGCCTGGACCGTGATCGTCCTGTCGTCGTCCATGATCCAGGCGTTGAGTTGCGTGCCGGCCTTGATGCCTTCGACGACGGCCACCGCGACGGTGTCCCTGGCGTCGTGCAGTACGACGTGAATCATTGAGCGCTCCTTGGGATGGGTCGGCCGATCGTAGACGAGCGGCTCCGGCAAGTCAACTAGATGACTCAACTCAGTTACACGCTTCCGGAATTTGCTGTCAGAATGGCGGGACACGCATCGCCCGCTCCGGGCGTGCCGCGGCGGACCCACGCATGGACAGACACGACGCCATCACCGCGCCCTCGGGCGGGCCGATCTACAAGGAGGTCAAGCGCAAGATGCTGGCGGCGCTCGCCGCCGGCGAATGGAAGCCCGGCGAGGCGGTGCCGGCCGAGCCACGGCTGGCCGAGCGCTTCGGCATCGCGATCGGCACCTTGCGCAAGGCGATCGACGAACTGGTCGCCGAGAACGTGCTGCTGCGCCAGCAGGGGCGCGGCACTTTCGTGGCCACGCACACGCGCGACCGGATGCTGTTCCTGTTCTTCAACATCATCCGGCACGACGGGGTGAAGGAATACCCGCAGGTCGAGCTGCTGGGCTTTCGCAAGGCGCGCGCCGACGACGAGACCGCCGAGCGGCTGCAACTGGCGCCGCGCGCGCCGGTCTTCGCCTACCGCAACGCGCTGCGGCTGGGTGGCGAACCGGTGATCGTCGACGACATCGCGGTGCCGGCCGAGCTGTTCGCGGGTCTCACGGCCGAACGGCTGCGCGAACGCACCAACACCATCTATCACCTGTACCAGCACGGCTTCGGACTGTCGGTGGTGCGCACCGCCGAGACCGTTCGTTCGGTGGGCGCGCCCGCCGACGTCGCGCTGCTGCTGGGCGTGCCCGAGGGCAGCCCGCTGCTGCTGATTCGCCGCGTGGCATTCACGCCGGGCGATCGCCCGGTGGAGTTCAGGCGCTCGTACGTGAACACGGCGCGGCACGAGTACCAGCGCGAGCCGGGGTATTGAGGGGATCGTCGATGATCGGCTCGGGCACGGACTGGAACGCGGCGACGCTCGAGGGCGTCGATGCGTTCGTCTTTCGCGCGCCTTGTGAGGTGCCGGTGCGTACCTCGTTCGGGGTGATGCACGACCGTCCGGCGGTGCTGGTGCGCGTGCGCGACCGCGACGGTGGGGAAGGCTGGGGCGAGATCTGGTGCAACTTCCCCGCCGTCGGCGCAGACCATCGCGCGGCGCTGGTCCGGACCGTTGTCGCCCCGATGCTGAAGGGCGCCGTGCTGGAATCCCCGTCGGCACTGGCCGGATCGCTCGAGCGGAAGCTCGAGGTGCTCGCCATCCAGAGTGGTGAGTTCGGTCCAATCGCACAGACACTGGCGGGCATCGACCAGGCCCTGTGGGACCTCGCGGCCCGCCGGTTGGGGCTGCCGCTTTGGCGATTGCTCGGCGGCGAGCACGGCGCAATCCGCGTCTACGCAAGCGGTCTCGGTCCCGACGGCTCGGTGGCAACTGCGCTGGCTGCACGCGAGCGTGGTCATGTGGCATTCAAGCTGAAGGTCGGATTCGATCATGTCGACGACTTGCGTCGGCTGCGCGCCCTGCGTGACGCGCTTGGCCCCGAGGCGACGCTGATGGTCGATGCAAACCAGGCGTGGGACCCCGACATGGCGATGCAGCGATGCCCGGAGATGGCGGAATTCGGCGTGCACTGGATCGAGGAGCCACTGCGCGCGGATGCGCCCGTCGAAGCGTGGCGCCAGCTCGCCGCGCATGCTGGTACCGCCTTGGCGGCTGGCGAGAATCTCGTTGGACGCGCAAGCTTCGACGCGGCAATTTCTGCCCGGGCGCTGGGCGTGCTGCAACCGGATGTCGCGAAGTGGGGCGGCGTCAGCGGCTGTCTCAGTGTGGCGCGTTCCGCGATGGAGGCGGGGATTCGCTACTGTCCGCATTTCCTCGGCGCCGGCATCGGCCTGAGGATGTCCGCGCATCTGCTGGCGGCGGCGGGCGGCGACGGTCTTCTCGAAATCGACGCGAATCCGAATCCGCTACGCGAGTTGACCTGCGACGGCTTGCTGCCCGTCCGCGACGGTGCCGTGGAACTGAGCGCCGCCCCCGGCATTGGACCGCTGCCGGATCTCGGAGCGCTTGCGCGTTTCGGGATCGGCCAGCGGGCCCAACGGTAGGAACCCGAATTGACGCTACGGGTGCCACTGATAGACTGTCCTTCCAACAATGGAATGACCGGATCAGTAAGTCTGCCAGCAACCCTGCCGATGCCGATCGACGATCGAGATACCGAGCCCCGAGGGCGCCTGCGGCGGATGCCGGGCCGACGCGGTGCGCTGCCGCTGTATGCGCAGCATGCCAGGCTGCTGCGTCATCGGATCGAAACCGGAGACTGGCCGATCGGCACCCGCCTGCCTTCGCTCGAGGCGCTCGCTGCGCAGAGCGATGTTGCGGTGGTCACGATCCGGCAGGCGATCGAGTTGCTCGAGCGCGAAGGCCTTGTGGAGCGACGTCAGGGGCTGGGCACTTTCGTGGTCGGCAGCGTGCCGCCGCCCGACTGGTTATCGCTTGGCACGAGCTGGTCGTCGCTGCTCGAGCTACTGGCGGGCGCTACCGTGCGGCTGGTCCCCATGGAACGCGGCGAATTCGCTCCGGTGCTGGGGCCGCACGAGGGCTCGCCCGCCGTCCGTTACCTGTTCCAGAAGCGCGTGCATTGCCGAGGTAACGAGCCGTTCTGCATCATCGAGTTGTATCTCGCCTGGGACGCCTACCAGCGCGACCCCGTCGGCTTCGACGCGCAACTCGTGCTGCCGACACTGACCCGGGTGGCTCCCGAGCTGATCGGACAGGCCTGGCAGACGCTGACGATCGGCAAGGCCGATCCCGAGGCCGCGGGCCATCTCGGCATCGATGCCGGCGATCCGGTCGCGTTCGTTCGGCGCATCGTGCTCGATCCGGCGGGACGCGCGGTCTACGTCGCGAACATCACCTATCGGGCGGATTTCGTGCGCCTCGACATCGAGTTGATCGGCAGCCGGCGCGAGGTGGGGGCCACTCCGTCGAATGCCGTTCACGCCGCCATGAAACCCTCTGGACTCGCGCCAGGGAACGAGGACCCGCGGCTGCACCCGCGGAACAAAGGAGAGATCGAACATGACTGACCGACGCTTTGCCGAATCCCGCCGCTGGTTGACGAGCCTCGGGTTCGCCGCGGGCCTGATGGCCGCTGCCCCTGCCCTGTCGCAGCCGCTGAACTACGTGATCCCTTTCCCCGCGGGCGGCGAGTCCGATGTGACGGCGCGCTTGCAGGAGCCGGTGCTGCGGGCGGTTTCGGGGCGTGACGTCGTCGTCCAGTACAAGGTCGGTGCCGGCGGTGCTACGGCATGGGCATCGTTGAACAAGCTGCCGGCCGACGGCAGCACGGTGATGGGAACGAACCTGCCGCACGTCTTCCTGCAGCCGATGCAGAAGGACGTCGGCTACAAGACAGAGGATCTGGTTCACGTCTACGTGTTCCAGTTGACGCCGGATGCAATCGTGGTGCCGGCCGACAGCCCATTCAAGACGCTGCAGGACCTGATCGATGCTGCGAAGAAGTCGCCGGGCGCAATCACGATGTCGGGCAGCGGCACCAACAGCGGCCCGCATCTCAGCACGACCACGTTCAACAAGCTGGCCGGTATCAAGACCACCTACATCCCCTTCTCCGGTACAGCGACCTCGGTGGCGGCCATGCTCGGCAAGCAGGTCAACGCAGCGATGACGTTCACGACGGCCGCGATCCAGCAGGGCGACAAGGTGCGCATGCTCGCGGTGGCGCTCGAGAAACGCCTTCCCAGCCACCCCGACGTGCCGACGTTCAGGGAACTGGGTATCGACATGATGTCGGGTGTCTTCCGCGGTGTCGCGGTGCCAAAGGCCACGCCGGAAGTCGAGCGCAAGCGTCTGTCCGACCTGTTCGACAAGGTGAACGCCGATCCCGGCTACCGCAAGAAGATGGCCGACGCGGGCTTCGTGATCCTCGATATCCCGTACGAGAAGGTGGGCGCGTTCCTCGACGCCAAGCGCAAGGAATACGAGGCCGCTGCCCGCGAAGTCGGCATGATCAAGTAGCAGCATGGACCTGCTCGCAAACGCGCAGGCGGCGCTGTCGGCAGGCAACCTGCTGCTGGCGCTGCTGGGCGTGGCCGCCGGCACCATCATCGGCGCTTTGCCGGGGCTGACCGCCACCATGGCGGTGGCGGTCCTGGTGCCGTTCACGTTCACGATGGAACCGGCGCCGGCACTGATCATGCTCGGCGCCATCTACACCGGCGCGATCTACGGCGGCGCCTATTCGGCCGTGCTGCTGAACACCCCGGGCACGCCGTCGGCGATCGCGACCACCTTCGACGGTTTCCCGATGGCCCGTCGCGGTGACGGTGACCTGGCGATCACGCTGGCCTGCCTGTCGTCGGTGTTCGGCGGGCTGGTGGGGGCGCTGGCACTTCTCTTGCTGGCGCCACCGCTTGCCGAAGTGGCGCTGGCATTCGGTCCGATCGAGTATTTCTGGCTGGCGATCCTCGGCCTGACCTTGGTGGCCGCGCTGTCCGACGGGGACAGTTGGAAGGGTGTGGTCGGCGCCTGCGTTGGCTTGCTCCTGTCGATGATTGGCTCGGCGGTGGTCGGCGGCGACATCCGCTACACGCTCGATTCCGAGATCCTGCTTGGTGGCATCGACGTGGTACCGGCCTTGATCGGGCTGTTCTGCATACCGGTTCTGATCGACCTGGTCGCATCGCGCGAGGAGCATCTCGAGTTGCAGGGCAAGGTCGCGGGGTTCCGCCTCGGCGAAGCGATCCGCATTGCACTGTCGAACAAGGTCAATCTCGCGCGAAGTTCGACAATCGGAACCGTGATCGGCATCTTGCCCGGCGCTGGCGGTTCGATCGCCGCGCTGGTCGCCTATTCGGAGACCCGCCGCGCGTCGGGCAATCCGGACAGCTTCGGAAAGGGCAATCCGGCGGGAATCATCGCCAGCGAGTCGTCGAACAACGCGACTGTCGGCGGCGGATTCATCCCGACGCTGGTGCTGGGCATTCCCGGCACCCCGGCCGACGCAGTCGTGCTCGGCGCCCTCCTGGTCCAGGGCATCAAGGTCGGGCCGTCACTCTTCAACGAACAGGGCGCGATCGCGTACACCTTCATCATCGGATTGCTGGTCGCGACCGTGCTGATGCTGCCGGTCGGCCTTGTGCTCGGACGCTACGCGTACAGCTCGATCATCGCAGTCCCCAAGACCTTTCTGGTACCTGCGATAGCCTTTCTCACGGTGATCGGCAGCTATGCGATCCACAACAACATCGACGACGTGATCGTGATGCTGGGCACCGGGGTCATCGGCTGGGTGCTGAGCCGCTTCGGCTTCGCGCCCGCGCCGGTCGTGCTCGGGCTGATCCTCGGGCCGTTGGCCGAACAGGGTTTCGTCCAGGCGTGGATGATTGGTTCCGCGACCGACAACCTCTGGGGAATGTTCTTCGGCAGGCCCATCTCGCTGGCCATCATGGCGATGGCGGCGCTGACGCTGCTCTATCCGACGTTCTCGCGTCTCTACTATGAAAGAAGGAGCAGGCGTGCAATCGACAAGCCGCACTGACGCCGGAGCAGTGGCAGTCGCCGTGCTGCTGATGCTGGTCGCGGTCGCGGCATTGTGGGAATCGCGCGAATTCTCGGCGATGGGCGCGATCTTCCCGCGCACGATCGGCACCGCACTCCTGGTGGCTGGCGCGGTATCGCTGTGGCGTTCGCTGCGCGGCCGCGCGCCGATGAGCCGTGGCATCCCGCGAGACGGGGCGATGCGCAGCCTGCTGCTCGTGCTGGTATTGGTCGCCTGGATCGCGATGCTCGAACGAGTCGGGTTCGCGGTCGCGGGGGTCGTGGGCTTCGTCGCGCTTGCCGCCATTACCGAGCGCGAGCCACTGACCGTTGCCCGGCTGGCGCGCTATCTCGTGGTCGGAGTGCTGGTCGTGATCGGCTTTCAGCTGCTGTTCGTTCAGGGGCTCAAGGTGCAACTGCCGCCGGGCACCCTTTTCGGCTGAACCAGCCTTGTCAGGCTTCGTTGAACCGCCGCCGCGTCAGCCCCGGCCAGAACCCCTCCGATCCCGCACCGATCGCCGCGCGTCCGAGCCAGTCGGCCCACTGCGCGTCGCTGCCGTGCTCGGCGCGCCAGGCCCATAGGCGGCAGGTCGCGCGATGCAGCGGATGCTCGCGCGTGAATCCGATCGCGCCGTGCACCTGGTGGGCGATCGGCGCGCCGCGGGTCGCGGCCTCGCTGGCGCGCAGCTTGGCCACTGCGACGTCGAAGGCGGCGCGCCGCGGGTCCCCCGCGGCGACCGACGGCACCGAGCCGGCAGCGACCAGCGCCGCGGTGCGCGCCGCGACTGCTTCGGACGCGAGGATCGCCAGCGAATGCTGGATCGCCTGGAACGCGCCGATCGGTCGGCCGAACTGGATCCGTTCGCCCGCGTAGCGCACCGATTGCGCGAGCGCCGACTCCAGCGCGCCGGCGATCGCCGCGCTGCGCGCGAACGCGCCCAGCAGCCGTAGCGGCTCGTCCAGGCCGGCCAGCGGCTGCTCGACGCGCAGCGCGACATGCGCGTCGGCGAACGCGATCTCGTCGCGCGGCTCGCCGGCCAGGTTCGCTCCCGGCTTCAGGCGCACGCCCTCACGCTGCCGCAGGTCGACCAGCAGCAGTTCGCGCGAGGCCGGCATCGACGCCAGCGCCCATCGGCAGTACCTGGCCCACGGCACGCGATGGGCATGGCCGCAGACCGTGGGCCGTTGCGCGCTGCCCCCCGGCAGCAGTTGCGCGTCGTCGCCATGCTCGACGAGCGTGATCGCATCCTGCGGCGGCGCCTCGCCCGCGATCGACAGCAGCATCGCGCCGATCATCGTCTCGGCCAGCGGTAGCGGCACCTGCCAGTAGCCGATGCCGAAGAGGATCGGCCAGGCTTCGGCCCAGTGGGCCTCGATCCCCCCGTGCGAAGACCGCGCGGCCGCCGCGGCGAAGCCGGCATCCAGCACCGCCTGCCACAACTGCTGCGGCCACTCGCCGCGCTCGACCGCCGCGTGTGCCGCGGTGTCGGCGTGGTCGGCGAACACGCGCTCGACGCTGCGTTCGATCTGCGCACGGATCGCGTCGTCGGCTCCCGCCGACCTGCTGGCGCCCGGCCGTGGCGATCGATCGGGCACGGTCATCGTAACCCCAGTCCGCGCGCGACGATGCCGCGCAGGATCTCGCGCGTGCCGCCACGCAGCGAGAACGAGGGCGCGGCGCGTGTGACGTAGTCGGCCACCTGTTCGAGCGTCGAGCCGGCCGGCATCGCGCCGCCGAACAGCTCGTGCGCCACGTCGGGCAGCGACTGCTCGAGCGTGGCGCCGAGGTCCTTCACGATTGCCGCGGCGAGCGACGGATCCTCGCCGCGCGCGAGCACTCCGGCCACTCCGAGCGACATCTGCCGCAGCGTTGCGTAGTGCGCGACCAGCCGACCGAGCGCGACCTGCGCGCGGGCGTCGCCGGCCGGAGCCGCGTCGAGCATCTCGAGCAGCAGCCGAATTCCGCTCAGGTATCGCTCGGGGCCGCTGCGCTCGAAGGCGAGTTCGGTCGTCGCCTGTGTCCAGCCTTCGCCCTCGCGTCCCACCAGGCATTCGGCGGGCAGCTCGACGCGCTCGAAGCTGACTTCGTTGAAGTCGTCCTCGTCGGCCTGGTTGCGGATCGGGCGGATCTTCACGCCCGGTGCCTTCAGGTCGACCAGGAACTGCGACAGGCCAGCGTGTCGCGAGCCGTCGGGCGGGCCGGTGCGCGCCAGCGCGATCATGTAGTGCGCGCGGTGCGCGCCGGTGGTCCACAGCTTCGCGCCGTCGAGCACCCAGCCATCGCCGCTGCGCGTGGCGCGCGTGCGCACCGAGGCGAGGTCGGAGCCGGTGTCGGACTCGCTCAGGCCGATGCAGAAGTACGTTTCGCCGCGGACGATTCCGGGCACGATCTTCGGCGCGAGCGTCTCGGGCGCGAAGCGGATCAGCTGCGGCCCGCTTTGCCGGTCGGCGGTCCAGTGCGCGGCGACCGGAGCGCCCGCGGCCAGCAGTTCCTCGATCACCACGTAGCGCTCGAGTTGCGAGCGCTCATGGCCGCCGTAGCGGGCCGGCCAGGTCATGCCGATCCAGCCGCGCTCGCCGAGGCGGCGGCTGAACTCGGGGTCGGCGACGCTCCAGTGATGCGCGCGTGCCGCGGCCGGATAGCCGGCGAGCGCTTCGGCGAGGAACTCGCGTACCTCGAGCCGCAGCCGCTCGCAGCCCTCGTCGGGTTCGCAGGGATCGATGCGCGGGATCGGCATGGCGCGATCGGCGGCGTCGCGTCGGCGTGGGGACCGGCTCAGGCCGTGCCCGCATTGCCGGCGGCACGGCCCGCGCCGGCCGGCTCCCGCGCGCCCGCCGGGCGGCAGGCGATCAGGTTCACGACGCACAGGGTCATCACCTGTGCGCCGTCGCGGTCGAGCAGCTCGACGCGCGAGCGCACCACGCCGCGGTCGGGCTTCGAGGTCGATCGGCGCGCGTGCTCGACGGTGACGCGCACTCTGAGCGGTTCGCCCGGGCGCGTGGGTCGCAGGAAGCGCAATTCGTCGATGGCCGGCGCGGACAGGCTCGAGACCGGCGACAGGTAGTGCAGCGCATACGGCCGCATCATCAGGCTGCAGGTGTGCCAGCCGCTGGCGATGATGCCGCCGAAGGGCCCGCGCGCGGCGAACTCGGGGTCGACGTGCATCGGCTGCGGATCGAAGCGCATCGCGAAATCGATGATCTCGGCTTCGCTTGCGCTCACCGTGCCCAGTTCGTGCACGGTGCCCGGGACGTAGTCGTCGAGCCAGCGTTCGGTCATCGGGCCGCCTTTCCGGTGGGTGCGTTCGGGCGCACATTCTCTCCCGAAAAGACGCGCCCGGCTCCCACTGTGCCGGGAGCCTGCCCATGAAATCTCCCATTTCCGGCGTGGGCTCGAAATGGGTTGACACTGCACCGGCGCGCCGATTGAATCGTCCGGCAAGGGCGGCGACGAAGGAGGGATCGCAGCATGCAGACATCGAGCGCAGCACTGGTCGAACGCGGCGAGGCCGGCGGGGCGGCCGGCACGATCGAGGCGCCGGCTCCGGTCGCGGCACGGGCCGGTCAGGTGCCCGAGGCGGTGCCCGCGACATCCGCGGACGGCGATTCCCGAAGCAGCTTTCGCTTCTACGACAATCGCCAGAAGTACCTGATGTTCGTGAACACCTGCACCGAGAAGTGGGCGGTGGCCGAACGGGTCGAGCGCGAGCTGCAGAACATCCATCCGAAGCCCCCCGCGATCCGGGTGTTCGACGCGGGCGTCGGCGACGGCACGGTGCTCACGCGCGTGATGCGTTCGATGCACTTGCGGTACCCGACCCTGCCGTTCTACGTCGTCGCCAAGGAGATCAGCCTCGAGGACGTGAGGCTGACGCTCGAGAAGACGCCCGATCGCTTCTTCGAGCACCCCTCGACGGTCCTGGTCATCACGAACCTCTACTACCGCGAGGCGCCGTGGCTGAACCCGCAGTCGGTCACCGCCGCCTCGACGCTGAACTGGCACGAGGTTGCGCTCACCGGCACCACCGCGCGCGAATTCGAAAAGCAGATCACCGACCTGCAGCCGCTGCTCGCCGGCAACTGGGGCACCGTGGTGAACAAGGCCACCGGCGCGCTCGGCTACGAGCGGCCGGCCGTGCTGGTGATCTATCGCGAAGACCACCGCTTCCTGCTCAACTCGGTGATTCCGCGGCGCGGCTCGACGCGTGCCGACTATGACCTGGTGATCGCGTCGCAGCCCTACCGTCTGCGCGCACCGCTCGAGTTCAAGGCCTCGCGTGTGCTGGGCCCGCTGGCGAAGGCGCTCGGCCCGGACGGACGACTGCTCGTCGTCCAGTCGCACGGTGCGGATCCGGGCCAGGAGATCCTGCAGGGCGTCTGGCCTGGCGAGAATCCGTTCGTCCACGACCGGCATCAGGTGCTCAAGGCGGTGCGCGAGGCGCTGGGCCCGGCGGCGAGGTCGTACAACTTCAACGCGAATCCCGAGGAGCGCGCGCTGTTCAGGCACGAGATGCACACGCTGCCGGCCGAAATCGAGGGGTCGATCGGCACCTCGACGCTGCTGGCGGCCTGGAACGCGGCGGTCTACGTGGGGCAGATCGAGGATGCCCGGCTCGAGCAGGCGCTCGCGTCGGGCCGCTATCTCGAAGTCACTCGCGACGTGCTGCGCCGGCACGGGGGCCTGTGGTTCTGGGACGAGGCCTTCGGCATCTCGCGGCGCCGCAGCTTCTAGGTTGCAGCAGGCCGCGAACATGATGCCGTCCCCGTCCCGGATGCCCGGCGTCGCGGCGGCGGTGCGCGAACTGCTGGCGGGCGCGTCGATCGAGATCGCCGCGCGCGAGCTGGAGGATGCGGCCGCGCTGGCGAAGGGGCGCCGGGTGTTCATCCCGTGGACGCCGAATCTCGACGCGACGGCGATCATCGCGGCAACCTCGCGGGCGCGCGAGCTGGGGCTGGCGCCGGTGCCGCACGTGGTGGCGCGCCGCCTCGTCAGCGCTGCAGCGGCCCGCGAACTGCTGGGCGAGCTGCGCCGGCGCGGCGCCGAGTCGGTGCTGCTGGTGGGCGGAGACCTGCGCGAACCCGCCGGCCCGTTCCGCTCGAGCTTCGAGGTGCTGCACAGCGGCCTGCTGCAGGATTGCGGCTTCGCGCAGGCGGGCATCTGCGGCTATCCGGAGGGGCATCCGCGGATTCCCGATGCGGTGCTGCGCGCGGACCTCGACCTCAAGCTCGGTCATGCGCGAAGCCACGGCCTGCGGCTGTACGTGGTGACGCAGTTCTGCTTCGACGGTGCGACGATCGCCCGCTGGGCGGGCGAGCTGCGCGCCCGCGGCGTCGACGTTCCGCTGTGCATCGGCGTGGCCGGGCCGACTTCGGTCGCGCGGCTTCTGAAGCTGGGTGTGCAGTGCGGCATCGGCAACTCGTTGCGGGCGCTCAGGGGACGGCTCGGGTCGCTGACCCGGCTCGCAGCCACCCACGATCCGGCGGAGCTGATCCGCGAGATCGCCGCGGAGCGCCTGGTGCAGCCGGCGCTCGATCCGCTTTCCCTTCACCTGTTCGCGTTCGGCGGCATGGCGGCGACCGCGCAATGGCTCTCCCGGAGCGCCGAGGAGCCGGCTAATATGGCAAGCGGCTGACAGGGGACGTTCGATGGCTACCGAAGCACGCAAGTTCGCCTTTGCCACCCAGCAACTGCACGCCGGCCAGAAGTCGGATCCGACGACGGGCAGCCGCGCGGTGCCGCTGTACCAGACCACGAGCTACCAGTTCCGCGACACCGAGCATGCGGCCAACCTGTTCGCGCTCAAGGAACTCGGCAACATCTACACGCGGCTGATGAACCCGACCACCGACGTGCTCGAGCAGCGCATCGCGGTGCTCGAAGGCGGCGTGGCGGGCCTGGCGGCCAGCTCGGGCCACGCCGCGCAGGCGCAGGCGATCTTCACGCTGTGCAATTCGGGCGACCACATCGTCAGCAGCAGCCGGCTCTACGGCGGCACCTACAACCAGTTCAACCACACGCTGCGCAACCTCGGCATCGAGGTCACCTTCGTCGACCCGACCGATCCGAAGAACTTCGAGCGTGCGATCCGCCCGAACACGAAGATCATCTACGGCGAATCGCTGGGCAACCCCGACATCGCGGTGTTCCCGATCGAGGAAGTGGCCGAGATCGCGAAGAAGCACAAGATCGTGCTGATGATCGACAACACCTTCGCCACGCCATACCTGTTCAGGCCGATCGAGTGGGGTGCCAACGTCGTCGTCCACAGCACGACCAAGTTCATCGGCGGCCACGGCACCAGCATCGGCGGCATGATCGTCGACGGCGGCAACTTCGACTGGACCAGCGGCCGCTTCGCCAATTTCACCACCCCCGATCCCTCGTACCACGGGCTGGTCTACGCGAACCTGGTCGGAATGGGCCTGCCGCCGTTCGCAATCAAGGCGCGCGTGCACGTGCTGCGCGACATCGGCGCCTGCGCGTCGCCGTTCAACAGCTGGCAGACGATCCAGGGCGTCGAGACGCTCAGCCTGCGCATGGAGCGGCATACGCAGAACGCGCAGGCGGTGGCCGAGTTCCTCGAGAAGCATCCGAAGGTCGGATGGGTCAGCTTCCCGGGCCTGAAGAGCCACCGCGACCACGAGCGTGCAAAGCGCTACATGCCGAAGGGGCCCGGCGCGATCATGGGTTTCGGCGTCAAGGGTGGCGTCGAGGCGGGTCGCAAGTTCATCGAGAGCCTGCAGTTGTTCAGCCACCTGGCCAACGTCGGCGATGCGAAGAGCCTCGCGATTCATCCGGCGACGACCACGCACAGCCAGCTCAGTCCCGAGGAGCTGACGTCGGCCGGCGTGAGCCCGGACTTCGTCCGGCTGAGCATCGGCATCGAGGACGTCGACGACATCCTCTGGGACCTCGCGGGGCGGTCGCACCGCGCGCCCGCCCGACGCGAGAAAGGCCGTAGCCGGAGCCGATCATGCCGGTCAGGATCCCGTCGACGCTTCCCGCCCGCGAGACGCTCGAGCGCGAGAACGTCTTCGTGATGGGCGAGGAGCGCGCGGCGCGCCAGGACATCCGTCCGATGCGCGTGGCGATCCTCAACCTGATGCCGACGAAGGTCGCCACCGAGACGCAGCTGCTGCGCCTGCTCGGCAACACCGCGCTGCAGATCGACGTGACGCTGCTGCACACCGCCACGCACGAGTCGAAGAACGTCGCCGCCGAGCACCTGCTCGAGCACTACACCACCTTCGAGCGGGTGCGTCACCAGAAGTTCGACGGCCTGGTGATCACCGGCGCGCCGGTCGAGCAGATGGCGTTCGAGGAGGTCGACTACTGGCCCGAGGTCGCGGCGATCATCGACTGGGCCGAAGAGGCGGTCTCCTCGACGCTGAACATCTGCTGGGGCGCGCAGGCGGCGCTGTACCGCCGCTACGGCATTCCGAAGCATCCGCTGCCACAGAAGATGTTCGGCGTGTTCGAGCATCGCACGCTCGCGCCCACCGACAGGCTGCTGCGCGGCTTCGACGACGTGTTCCTCGCGCCGCACTCGCGGCACACCGAGGTGCGCCGCGCCGACATCGAGCGGGTCGACGAGGTCGAGATCCTCGCCGAATCCGACGAGGCGGGCGTCTACCTCGTGGGCTCCAGGGACGGCAGGCACGTCTTCGTCACCGGCCACTCCGAATACGACCCACTCACGCTGAAGGCCGAATACGACCGCGACGTCGCGAAGGGCCTGCCGATCCGGGTGCCGCGCAACTACTACCCGGACGACGATCCGTCGCGCCCGCCGCTGGTGCGCTGGCGCGGCCACGCGAACCTGCTGTTCGCGAACTGGCTGAACTACCACGTCTACCAGGTCACGCCGTTCCACCCGGGCGACATCCCCATGGGCGCCATGCACACCGATTTCTGAGCCACCGAGTCACCGAGTCAACGTGTCGTCGAACATCCAGATCGCGCAGGCCGCGAAGATGCAGCGCATCTCGCGCATCGCCCTCGAGAAACTCGGCATTCCCGAGGAGTACGTCGAGTCCTACGGTCACTACAAGGCGAAGATCTCGCTCGATTACCTGGCGTCGCTGCGCGACCGCCCCGACGGCAAGCTGGTGCTGGTCACCGCGATCAGCCCGACGCCGGCCGGCGAGGGCAAGACGACCACCACCGTGGGCCTGGGAGACGCGCTGAACCGGATCGGTCGCAAGGCGCTGATCTGCCTGCGCGAGCCGTCGATGGGACCGGTGTTCGGCATGAAGGGGGGCGCGGCCGGCGGGGGCCACGCGCAGGTGGTGCCGATGGAGGACATCAACCTGCACTTCACCGGCGACTTCTCGGCGATCGGCCTGGCCAACAACCTGCTGGCGGCGCTGATCGACAACCACATCGCGCACGGCAACGAGCTCGGCATCGATCCGCGCCGCATCGAGTGGCGGCGCGTCGTCGACATGAACGACCGGGCGCTGCGCGAGGTCGTCGTGGGGCTCGGCGGCCCTGCGAACGGCTACCCGCGCGAGGACGGCTTCGACATCGTCGTCGCTTCCGAAGTGATGGCGATCTTCTGCCTGGCCACGTCGCTCGACGACCTGAGGGCGCGGCTGGGCGAGATCGTCGTCGCATGGACCCGCGACGGGCACCCGGTGCGCGCGCGCGACCTGAAGGCGCACGGCGCGATGACCGTGCTGCTGAAGGATGCGCTCAAGCCCAACCTGGTGCAGACGCTGGAGAACAACCCGGCGCTGATCCACGGCGGCCCCTTCGGCAACATCGCGCACGGCTGCAACTCGGTGATCGCCACGCGCGCGGCGCTGAAGCTGGCCGACTACGTGGTCACCGAGGCGGGCTTCGGCGCCGACCTCGGCGCCGAGAAGTTCCTCGACATCAAGTGCCGCAGCAGCGGCCTGATGCCCGATGCCGCGGTGCTCGTCGCCACGATCCGCGCGATCAAGTATCACGGCGGAGTCGACCCGCGCGAACTCGGCCACGAGAACATGAAGGCGCTCGTCAAGGGCATGGCGAACCTCGAGCGCCACGTCGGGAACCTGCGCGACGTCTATCGGCTGCCCGCGGTGGTCGCGATCAACCGCTTCGCCTTCGATTCGGCCGACGAGATGGAGCTGGTGCGCGAGCGCCTGGCCAGGCTCGGCATCGAGACGATCACCGCGAACCACTGGGCCGAGGGCGGCCGCGGCGCTGCCGATCTCGCGCGCGCGGTGGTCGCGTTGTGCGGCAAGCCGGCCCGTCCGGCCTTCGTCTACGAAGACGACGACCCGCTCTGGGAGAAGATCGAAAAGGTCGCGAAGACGGTCTATCGCGCCTCCGAGGTCACCGCCGACAGCAAGGTGCGCGCGCGCATCCGCAAGCTGCAGGAAGACGGCTACGGGCGCTTCCCGGTGTGCGTGGCCAAGACGCAGTATTCGTTCTCCACCGACCCGAAGCTGCGCGGCGCCCCCGAGGGGCACGTGCTGAACATCCGCGAGGTGCGCCTGGCGGCGGGGGCCGGCTTCGTGGTGATGGTCTGCGGCGACATCATGACGATGCCCGGCTTGCCGAAAGTGCCGTCGGCCGATGGCATCGACCTGGTCGACGGCAAGGTGGTCGGGCTGTTCTGAAGCCCTGATCCGTCACCCGCGGGCGGCGGACTCCGTGCTGTCCTTTTCGGGACCGATGCGGCCGGCCGCGGCGTCGCGGATCCATTGCGCGCAGTCGGCGAAATTGCCGAAGGCAAAGAGGTGCAGCCCCGTCACGCCGAGTTCTGCCGCGCGCGGCGCGATGGCGCGCGTGAAATCGTCCGGACCGTGCCGCGCGAGCATCCGGTTCAGTGAAACCGGCTGCGAGCCCAGCGCCTTCATCGAGGCGCCGATTCCGCAGCGCAGCGCGTACGCGAGCAGTGTCCGTACGGTGGCCGGCCCGGCCACGCCGACGCGCACCGGCAGCGTGACGCCGCGCGCGCGCAACCGCCCGAGCCAGTCGAGCACGCGCTGCGGCTCGAAGCAGAACTGCGAGACGACGAAGAGTTCGAGGCGGTGCGCTTCGGCGTAGCGAATCTTGCGCTCGAGCGCGTCGTCGAGCGCCTGCTGCGGGATGCGGCGATGACCTTCCGGATAGCCGGCCACGCCGATGCTGCGGATGCCGCAGGCCTCGAAAACGCCGGTCTCGAGCACCTGCAGGCTCGAGTCGAAGGGGCCGGCCGCGGCGTCGCTGTCACCGGCCACCAGCAGCACGCGGGTCACGCCGGCCTCGTCGCGCAGCCGCGCGAGGAAATCGGCCACCGCGGCCGCGCTGGCGAAGCGCCGCGCCGCCAGGTGCGGCACCGGGTTCAGGCCAACCTGGCGCAGCCGGGTCGCCGTGCTCAGGATGTGGTGGTACGGCGTGCCGGGCAGGAACGTGATGTAGACGTCGCTTCCCGGCGGCAGCATCCGCGCGTAGCCGTTGACCTCGGCGACGTTGCGCGTGGAGGTCTCGATCGACGCGTTGCGCGCCAGGCGCACGATGCCTGCCGTCGCGTGCCCGAGGTCCATGCTTGCGCCCTTCAGTCGCGATGCCGCGAAATGATGTACGACTCGTCCTGGAACCACAGCCCGTTGTAGCGGTGCAGCACCTCGCCGGTGATCTCGAGGTAGCGCCGGTCGCCCATCACGCTCTCGAGCCGAGCGTCGTCGATCTGGCCCACGTAGATTGCGGCGTTCCAGGCGGCGAACAGCATCGAGGTGCCGATCGACGCCGACAGCTCGGTGGGCAGCGCGTGCATGTCGAAGCGGAACAGCGAGCGCGCGTCGGAATAGGCGTTGAAGTTCAGGCCGCGCGCCGCCGTTCCGAGCGCCTCCTTCACCGCCTTGAGCATCTGGTGGCGATCGTGGATGAACGGGTTCTCGCCGGGCCACATCTTCTGCAGGATCTCGAGCCCGGGGTCGTCGCCGCGGGAGTGGATCGCCAGCAGCCGCCCGCCCGGAGCCAGGCTGCGCGCCAGCGGTGCGATCACGCGCGAGGCCTTGAAGCGCAGGTCGGCGCGTGCGCGGTACGGCTGCGACGCGATGACCAGGTCGTAGCCGGCCTCGCTGCCGCCGCGCTTCGGGATCACCGATTCGAGCAGGAAGCGGTGATCGTCGCGATACAGCACCAGCACCGTCGGCCGCGCGTAGACCGGGTTGCCGGTGGCCGGGTCGATGTTCACGCGCCAGTTCTCGGCGAGGAACGGTCCGAGCGCGGCGATCTGCTCCTCGAAGTCGTGCGAGGTGGCGCCGGTGAGCGCGACCTCGTGCCAGACGAGCGAGGTGGCCGCGGCCATCGAGGCCGGCGCCAGCGACGGCGCTTCGGTGTAGTTCAGGTTGGTGAGCACGAGCACCGTGGCCGGATGCTCGAAGAAGCGGTCGGCCATCTTCTCGAGCGTGAGCCGCACGTGCTCGACGCTGATTTCCTTGCCGACGATGTAGAACGGCATCGTCGCGAAGCGCTTGTGCATCGCGCGCATCACGCGCAGCAGCACCGTACCGTCGCCGAAGCCGGCGTCGAAGATGCGCACCGCCGGCGGCGTCGGGTGGATGTTGACCAGCTCCATCGCCACGCGCTGCGCCACCACCGCCTTCTCCGAGCAGGTGCTGACGAAGAGCTGGTACTTCTGCCGGTTGTCGAAGAAGCGGAAATTGCGGTCGACGTGCGCGGGCGGTTCCTGCGGGTCGATCCGGGGCATCGGCAGGGGTGCGCCGGGTGGCGCGTCGATCAGGAACCCCCGGCCGTTGCGCGCGCCGGCGCGCGCGTCGTTGGCGATGAACCGGCGTACGCGCTCGGCGGTGGCCGTGGTGATTCGTCCGCCGTCGCGCAGGCGGTTGACGAACTTGCCGTCATTGACCGCGAATCGCCCGAACGTCGACTCGGCGACGCCCGCCTTGCGGCAGTATTCGACGATTTCGCGCAGCAGCGTGTCGGCCTCCACCTGCGCACCCGTCCCAGCCCGTTGCTTGTCCCCGGTCGATTTCAGTGGATCGCCAGTGGGATGTCAAGGCTTTTCGGGTCCCATCACAAAAGTGGGCAGAGCGGTGGGACGAAGACCGGGGCGAAGGGTCGCTCCTTGCTCATCGACGATCGCGTCCATCGGGATGTCGTGCGGCTGCGGCTCGAAGCCGGCGAGCGCTGCAGCGCGGTAGCCGACCCCGATGGCAAAGGGGCGCGCAGGGCAGGCCGCAAGGGTGCGGTCGTAGTAGCCACCCCCGTAGCCGAGGCGATAACCGCGGTGGTCGTGGCCGACCAGCGGAGCGATCACCACTTGCGGCGCGAGCGCTTCGCCGTCGGCCGGCTCCGGAATGTTCCAGACGCCGGGAACGAGGCGCGCCTCGGGGCGCCATTCGCGAAACACCAGCGGCGCGCTGCGGGCGGCGACGACCGGCAGCGCGCAACGCGCGCCGCGGCTGCGGATCGACGCGACCCACTCTCGCAGGTCGGGTTCGCCGCGAATCGGCCAGTAGACCGCGACGACCAGTCCGCCGGGCTCGGGCAGCAGGCGGTCGAGCGCCGCGCAGATCAGGCGCGCGCCTTCGCGCCGCGCCTGGGCCGGCATGGCCAGGCGCGCCGCGATCAGCCGGCTGCGCTCGACCCGGCGCCACGACGCCCAGGCGGGAATGGCGGCTGTCTCGTCGCTCATGCCCCTATGTTAGTGTCGCAGGCTGACGAGACCCGCTACGGCCCCACCGCGCCGCTCCGGTTGCCTTCGCGATGAACCCCGCCGACGCCAGCTGTCTGCTCGAGTACGGTGCCGAAGGCAGCGTGCTTCGGCTGGCCGGCAGCTGGCGGCTGGCGCGTCTTGCCGAACTCGATGCGGCCTTGCGCGCGTTGCCGGCCGCGGCCGACGGCTGGCGCCGTCCGGTCGCGATCGACGGCTCAGGTCTCGTCGAGATCGACACCGCGGCAGCCCTGCTGTTCTGGCGCCATCTGGCGCAGGCAGGCGTGCCGGCCGCGGAGGTCGTCCTGCGCGGCTTCGGCGGCGCGCAGGCGCGCATCGTCGAACTCGTGCGGCAGCGGCTGCCCGAATTGCAGCCAGCCGCCCCGCAGCGCCGCCGCGGCGCCCTCGGGCAACTCGGTGCGTCGAGCCTGCAGCTGTCCGCGCTGCTGCACGGCCACCTCGACTTCCTCGGCCGGGTAATCGTCGAGCTGGCTCGCGTGGCCGCACGACCGGCCGTCCTGCGTGGCCGGGAACTGTCCGCGCAACTTGCGCAGGTGTGCGTGACGGCGATCCCGGTGGTCGCGCTGGTGAGCTTCCTGATCGGTCTCGTGATCGCCTACCTGCTCGGCCTGCAGGCCGAGAAGTACGGTGCGAACATCTTCGTCGTCGACGGCGTGGCACTGGGCCTGACGCGCGAGTTCTCGCCGCTGATCGTGGCCACCATCGTTGCCGGCCGCTCGGGCGCCGCGTTCACCGCGCAGCTGGGCACGATGAAGCTTACCGAGGAGATCGACGCGATCCGCGCGCTCGGGCTGTCGGCCGAGCAGGTGCTGGTGGTGCCGCGCGTGCTGGCGCTGGTGATCTCGCTGCCGCTGCTGGTGTTCGTGGGCGACGTGATGGGCTCGCTGGGCGCGATGGTCATTGCCGAGCGCATGCTCGACATCACGCCGTCCACCTTCGTGGGCCGCCTGCACGACGCGCTCGCGCCACGCCATTTCGTCATCGGGCTGTCCAAGGCGCCGGTGTTCGCGCTGTTCATCGCGGTGATCGGCTGCCGCATGGGCCTGTCGGTGAGCCGCGACACCCGGTCGATCGGCATCAACACCACGTCCACGGTCGTGCAGGGCATCGTCGCGGTGATCCTGCTCGATGCGCTGTTCGCGGTGATCCTGCAGGAGCTCGGGCTTTGAGCGAACCGGTCATCGAGATCGAGTCGGTGCACACGCGCTTCGGGGCGCAGCGGGTGCACGATGGCGTCGACCTGCGGATCGGGCGTGGCGAACTGGTCGCGCTCGTCGGCGGCAGCGGCAGCGGCAAGTCGGTGCTGTTGCGCGAGATCATCGGGCTGCAGCGACCGGACACGGGCCGGATCCGGCTGCTCGGCATCGACGTCTGGGCAGCGTCGGCGCGCGAGCTGACCGCGCTGCGGCGCCGGATCGGGGTGATGTTCCAGGACGGCGCGCTGTTCTCGTCGCTGACCGTGGCCGGCAACGTCGCCACGCCGATGCTCGAGCACGGCGGCATTCCCGCCCATCTCGTCGCTCCACTGGTCGACCTGCGGCTGTCGATGGCCGGGCTGGCGCCGCAGACAGGCACGAAGCGGCCCAGCGAGCTCTCCGGCGGCATGCGCAAGCGAGCGGCGATCGCCCGCGCGCTCGCGCTCGAGCCCGAGGTGCTGTTCCTTGACGAGCCGACCGCGGGGCTGGACCCGATCACCGCACGCGCTTTCGACGCGCTGCTCGCATCGCTGTGCCGCGATCTCGGAATCACCGTGCTGCTGGTGACGCACGATCTCGATACGCTCGCCTCGATCGCGCAGCGCGTCGTCGTGCTCGGGCAGGGGCGGGTGGTGGCCGACGGCACGCTCGAGCAGGTGGCCGCGAGTCCCGATCCGTGGATACGCTCGTATTTCGAGGGCCGTAGAATGCTCGCGGAGGCATCGTCCAATGGAGCCTGAAGCCCGGTACACGCTGGTGGGCGCGGTCGTGCTGGCCCTGGTCGCGGCTGTCAGCATCGCCTACGTGTGGCTCGCGCGCGAGGGCGGGGCGGCGGGCTACCGCTTCTACGCGATCCACTTCGAGAAGCAGTCGCTCGACGGCCTGCAGCTCGGCAGCGACGTCAACATGCGCGGCGTGAAGGTCGGCCGCGTGCAGGAATACTCGATCTCGCGCGACAACATCAACCGCGTCGAGGTCGTCGTGCGCGTCGACCGCCAGACGCCGGTGAGCCGCAACACCGAAGCGGTGATCTCGCGCAACCTGGTCACCGGCCTGGCGCGCATCGACCTGGTCACGCCGGGCACGCCCGGCCCCGAGCTGGTCGAGGTGCCGCCGGGAGAGCGCTATCCGGTGATTCCCGAGGGAACCTCGGGCCTCGAGCAGATCACCGGCGCGCTCAGCCGGCTCGCGGTGACCGGCGAGGGAGCGCTGGCGAACCTCGAGCAGTTGCTGAACGCGGAAAACCGCAAGACGCTGGTCGAGGCGGTTGCGGCGGTGCGCGAACTGGCCAACGGGCTCGACGAGCGGCTGCATCGGCTCGACCTCGCTGCCGACGGTATACGCGAGACGGCGCTGGCGATGCAGCGCTCGAGCCGCGACATTGCCGCGTCGATCGGGCAGGTGGCCGGCGACGGCAGCGCGCTGTTGCGCGAGATGCAGCCGCTGGGCCGGCAGGCCCAGGCGACGCTCGCCGATCTCTCGGCGGCCGCGAAGGCGCTCGAGCGCGAATCTGCGGCGATCGCGCAGCGGCTCGATGCCACCGCCGATGCCGGCGCCCTCGAATTGCGGGCCACCGCGCGCGAGTTGCGGCACGGCGCCGAACAGCTGTCGCGCGCGGCCGAACGGCTGCGCGATCCGCGCGCTGCGCTGCTCGGGCCTTCGCCGGCGCAACTCGGCCCCGGGGAGAAGCCGCAATGAAGGCGGCGGTGCGCAGGCGCTTGCTGGGTGTGCTCGGCGCGGCGCCGCTTGCCACGGCACTGTCCGGCTGCATCGGGCCGGGCCAGGCGCCCGCGCATCTGTACTACGAGCTCGACGACCCGGGAGCGGGGGGGCCGCGCGTGGACGGGCACGGCGCAGATGCGGCCGCCAGCGCGAGCGCTCGAACACGCACGCTGCTCATCGACGGCGTCGCGGCCAACGCGTTTCTCGACAGCACCGCGATCGCGTACAGCCGCGCGCCCGGCGCCCGTGCCAGTTACCAGTTCGCCAGCTGGACCGAGCGGCCGGCGGCGCGAATCGCGCGTCTGCTCGGGCGGCGGCTCACGGCGAGCGGCGCCTTTGCCGACGTCGCGGCCGCGACCGCGCCGGTGCGCGGCGACTGGCTGCTGGAGCTTCAGCTCGAGCAGCTCTATCACGACGACCAGGTGCCGCCGGGCGTGGCGCGCATCGAACTGGTGGCCGAGCTCACCGACCGCGCGGCACTGCGCACGATCGCCCGCCGCCGCTTCGCGCAGGTCGAGCCGCTGGCGAGCGAGTCGGCTGCTCAGGCCGTGGCTGCGTTCGGGCAGGCGCTGGGGCGCCTGCTCGACGAGGTGCAGGACTGGGTGGTCGCGCAGGCGCGGCCGGCCGCGGCGGTCAGCGACCCCGGGGCAGCAGCGCGCTCACCGTCCAGCTGATCAGGCTGTAGACGATCGCCGCGAGCACCGCCCAGCCGAAGCTGCGCACCTCGAAGCCTTCGAGGAAGCGCGCCGCGAGCCAGAACAGGAAACCATTGATCACGAAGGTGAACAGCCCGAGGGTGAGCAGGTTCACCGGCAGCGTGAGCACCAGCAATACGGGGCGGATCACCGTGTTGAGCAGTCCGAGCACCAGCGCGGCGACCAGTGCGGTGCCGAAGCCGGCCACCGTCACCGCCGGCATGAGCCAGGCGAGCAGCAGCAGGCTCGCCGCGTTGATCGCCCATCCGATGATCAGCGACATGGTGCGCTCCTTGTCAGTGGGCGGCGGCTTACTTCACCAGCAGCACCGGAACCTTCGAGATCTCGGCCACGCGCCGGGCGACCGAGCCGATCAGCAGGTCTTTCACCGCGCTGCGGCCCTTCGAGCCGAGCACCAGAAGGTCGAACTTGCCGCGCTCGGCCGCCGCGGCGATCTCGGTGGCCACGTGCCCCGTGCGGATGATCATGTCATGGGTGACCCCGGCCTTGTCGAGCAACTTGCGCGCGTCGGCGAGATCCTGTTCGCCGAGCTCGCGAAGGTAGTCGTTCACCGCCTCCTTGCCGACGAAGCGGCGTGCATGCCGGAGGGCGACGTCGTCGTGCACGCTGATCAGCGTGATCGAGCCGCCGTCGGCGATCCGTGCGAGCAGTTGCGCCGCGTATTTCACCGCGCTCAACGCGTTTTTCGATCCGTCGGTGGCCACGAGCATCTTCATTGTCATTCGGGTTCTCCTTCTTCGGCAGCGCGCAGGCCGCCCCAGCGCGGGGCCAGCCGGTGCCCGACCCCGAACAGGTCGAGCACGCGGGCGCAGGTGTGGTCGATCAGGTCGCCGATGGTCTGCGGCCGGTGATAGAACGCAGGCAGCGGCGGAAAGACGATGCCGCCCATCTCGGTGACGGCGGTCATGTTGCGCAGGTGCGCGAGATTCAGCGGCGTCTCGCGCGCGAGCAACACCAGGCGGCGGCGCTCCTTGAGCACCACGTCGGCGGCGCGGGTGACCAGGTTGTCCGACAACCCGTGGGCGATCGCGGCCAGCGTCTTCATCGAGCACGGCGCGACGATCATTCCGTCGGTGGGGAACGAGCCCGACGCGATGCTCGCCCCCACGTCGCGCACGCTGTGCATCACGTGGGCCAGCGCCTCGATCTCGCCGCGCGGGCGCTGCAACTCCTGTTCGACGTTCATCCAGCCGGCGGGCGTGACCATCAGGTGGATCTCGACGCCCGGCGTCGCCCGCAGCACCTCGAGCAGGCGCACGCCGTAGAGGGCGCCGGTGGCGCCGGTGATCGCAACGATGAGTCGGCCGGAATTCACGGCGCCATTCTACTGGCGCCGTCCGGGCCGGTTCAGGCCTGCGCGGCCTGCGGGATCAGCTTCTGCAATTCGCCGGACTGATACAGCTCGTTCATGATGTCGGAGCCGCCGACGAACTCGCCGCCGACGTAGAGCTGCGGAATCGTCGGCCAGTTCGCGTATTCCTTGATCGCCTGGCGGACCTCGTCGTCTTCGAGCACGTTGACCGTGACGAGGTTCTTCACGCCACAGGACTTCAGGATCTGGATCGCGCGGCCCGAAAAGCCGCACTGGGGGAACTCCGCCGTGCCCTTCATGAACAGTACGACGGGGTTTTCGGTGACGGTCTTCTGGATGAATGCCTTTGCGTCCATTGAGTGCCTCGGGGAGAACGGCTGCGCCGAGATGCGGCGGGAGATCGATTCTAGGAACGAGCCGGACCCAGCGTCAAACCGGGGTTATTCGGGCCGACGCCCGAGCGTCACGCGGGGCAGGCCTGCGGCGTCGCCGAGCGTCAGGATCGCCGTGAAGCCGGCACCGGCCAGCAGCGCCCGCACCGCCGCGTCCTGGTCGCGGCCATGCTCGAGCAGCAGCCATCCGCCGGGCTGCAGGCGGCCGCTCGCTCCCGCGACGACCTCGCGCAGCGCCGCCAGCCCGTCGGGCCCGGCCGCGAGCGCCTGCGGCGGCTCGAAGCGCAGGTCGCCCTGCGCCAGATGCGGGTCGCCGGCCTGCACGTAGGGCGGGTTCGAGACGACGAGGTCGAATCGCTCCTGGAGGTCGACCGCTTCCCACCAGCTGCCGGCGCGCAGCCGCAGCCGCCCGCTCGCCAGCGCGTCGCCGGCCAGCCGCTGCGCGTTGCGCGCGGCCACGGCCAGCGCCTGCGGCGACGCGTCGGAGCCGAGCACGCTCAGGTCGGCCCGCTCGCAGGCCAGGCTGATCGCGATCGCGCCGCTGCCGGTGCCGAGGTCGAGTACCCGGGCGCCGCGGGGCGCGCGCTCGAGCGCCGCCTGCACGAGCAGTTCGGTCTCGGGTCGGGGGATCAGCACCGCCGGCGACACCTCGAAGTCGCGGCCGAGGAACTCGCGCGACCCGGTGAGGTAGGCGATCGGCTCGCCGTCGCGGCGCCGTCGCGCCAGTTCGGCGAAGGCGACGGCAGCGCGCGCTTCGGCGGGCTCGTCGCCGTGTGCGACCAGCCATTCGCGCCGCCGGCCGCTCGCGTGCCCGAGCAGCACCCTGGCTTCCAGGCGCGGCAGGCCGCTCGCGAGCGCGAGCCGCTCCCAGGTCGGTACAGCCGAAGCGTCGGCTTCGGGCGTCCGGGGGGTCGCTGTCGAGGCGATCGCCGGGGCTTGCGGAGCCGGCGCGGCGCGACCCGCGCTCACGCGGTGCCCTCGCCCAGTTCGGCGAGCAGGCGCGCCTGGTGCTCGGTCGACAGCGCCGCGATCATCTCGTCGAGGTCCCCGTCCATCACCTGCTGCAGCTTGTACAGCGTGAGGTTGATGCGATGGTCGGTGACCCGCCCCTGCGGGAAGTTGTACGTGCGGATGCGCTCCGAGCGGTCGCCCGAGCCGATCAGCGACTTGCGCTGCGCAGCCTCGCGCGCCTGCGCCTCGCGCATCTGGCGATCCTTCAGCCGCGTGGCGAGCACCTGCATCGCGCGATCGCGATTGCGGTGCTGCGAGCGATCGTCCTGGCATTCGACCACCATCCCGGTGGGCAGGTGCGTGATGCGCACCGCCGATTCGGTCTTGTTCACGTGCTGCCCGCCCGCGCCAGAGGCGCGGAACACGTCCACGCGGATCTCCTCGGGATCGATGTCGATCTCGCCGATCTCGTCGGCTTCGGGCATCACCGCCACCGTGCATGCCGAGGTGTGGATGCGCCCCTGCGCCTCGGTCTCGGGCACCCGCTGCACCCGGTGGCCGCCGGATTCGAACTTCAGCTGCGACCAGGCGCCGTTGCCGTCGATGCGGACGATCGCCTCCTTGTAGCCGCCGAGCTCGGACTCGCTGGCCGAGACGATTTCGGTGCGCCAGCCGCGGCGCTCGGCGAAGCGCAGGTACATGCGCAGCAGCGCGCCGGCGAACAGCGCCGATTCGTCGCCGCCGGTGCCGGCGCGGATCTCGAGCAGCACGCTGCGCTCGTCGTTCGGATCCTTCGGCAGCAGCAGCCGTTGCAGCAGTGCCTCCTGCTCGGCGGCACGGGTCGTGGCTGCGCCCGCCTCCTCGTCGGCGAACTCGCGCATTGCCGGCTCCGAGCGCATCTGCTCGGCGGTGCGCAGGTCGGCGATCGCGCGTTTCCAGGCCTCGTAGCATTCGACGACCTGCGCCAGCTCCGCGTGTTCGCGGCTGGCGCGGCGAAACGCTTCGAGGTCGCGCGCGGCGTCCTCGCCGGACAGCAGCAGGTTGACTTCGGCCAGGCGGCGTTCGAGTTGCTCGAGCCTGGCCTGCATCGAGGCCTTCATGCTCGAGTCAGCTACGTGGATGCGACGGGCGCGTCGTCGTCGCTGCCCGGCGCATCGGACGCCGCCGGGGCGAAACGGTCGGGGAGCAACTGGTCGATGATCGGCAGCAGGTGCTCGCGCTGGGTGTCCGGTCCGTGCAGCAGGCTGGTGGGCCCGTGCAGGAACTTCGCGGTGAGCGCGTGCGCCAGCAGCTCGACGACCTGCTCGGGCGCTTCGCCACGAGCCAGCGCGCGCCGCGCGCGCTCGAGCTCGGCACGGCGGATCGCGTCGCCGCGCGCGTGCAGCGAGCGGATCGCGGGCACCGCGCGGCGCGTCGACATCCACTGCATGAACGCGTCGACGCGGGTCTCGATGATCGCCTCGGCCTGCGCCACTGCGGCGCGCCGGTTCTCGTGGCCGGCTGCCACCTGCCGGCCGAGGTCGTCGACCGTGTAGAGAAAGACGTCGTCGAGGCGGGCGACTTCGGCTTCGATGTCGCGCGGCACGGCGAGGTCGACCATGAACATCGGCTTGCGCCGTCGCGCGCGCGTGGCGCGTTCGACCATGCCCAGCCCGATGATCGGCAACGAGCTCGCCGTACAGGAGACGACGATGTCGAATTCGTCGAGCCTTTCGGACAACTCGGCCAGCCTCAGGGTCTCGGCGCCGAGCCGCTGCGCGAGCCGGGCCGCGCGGTCGATCGTGCGGTTGGCCACCACCATCGATTTCGGGTGCTGGGCGGCGAAATGCGTGGCTGCCAGTTCGATCATCTCGCCGGCGCCGACGAACAGCACGCGGGTGTCGCGCAGGTCTTCGAAGATGCGCCGCGCCAGCCGCACGGCGGCGGCGGCCATCGACACCGAATGCGCGCCGATCTCGGTGGTGCTGCGCACCTCCTTGGCGACCGCGAACGAGCGCTGGAACAGCTGGTGAAGGTGCGAGCCCAGTGCGCCGGCCTCGTGCGCGACCCGCGCGGCCTGCTTCATCTGGCCGAGGATCTGCGGCTCGCCGAGCACCATCGAATCGAGCCCGGCAGCGACGCGGAACGCATGGCGCACCGCTTCGCCGTTGGGCAACGCGTACAGGTGCGCAAGCAGCGCCGCCCCGTCGACGCGATGGCGATGGTCGAGCCACCCTGCGATCGCTTCCTTCGCTTCCTGCGGCTCGCGCGTCGCACAGTAGATCTCGGTGCGGTTGCAGGTGGACAGGATCGCCGATTCGGGGGCCACCGCATGCAGCCGCTCGCGCAGGTCGGCAAGCGCCGCGCGCAACGTCTCGCCCGGGAACGACACGCGCTCGCGCAGCGCGAGCGGCGCGGTCTGGTGGTTCAGGCCGAGCGTGAGAAGTTGCATAAGAGCTTGAATATTATCGGATTCCGATGCCGCTGGCTTGATCGGAATCACCCGGGGCCGACTGCCGCGACGCTCAGGAAGCGTGCGCGCCCAGGAACAGCCGGTAGGCCGGGTGCTGGCTCTCGTCGCGGTGCGGGTAGCCGAGCGTGGCGAGGAACTCGCGGAACTGCTTCTTCTCGCCGGCCGGCACCTGGATGCCGACCAGGATGCGGCCGTAGTCGGCGCCGTGGTTGCGGTAGTGGAACAGCGAGATGTTCCAGTTCGGGCTCATGCTCGACAGGAAGCGCATCAGCGCGCCAGGGCGCTCCGGGAACTCGAAGCTGTAGAGCAGCTCGTTCCGGGCCAGCGTCGAGTTGCCGCCCACCATGTGGCGCAGGTGCAGCTTGCCGAGCTCGTCGTCGGTGAGGTCGAGCGTGCGAAAGCCTGCCGCCTCGAAGCCCGCGGCGATCTGCGCGGCCTCGCCGGGACGCGAGGTCTGGATGCCGACGAACACGTGCGCCTGGGTGGGATCGGCGATCCGGTAGTTGAACTCGGTGACGTTGCGTGGCCCCACCGTCTCGCAGAAGCGGCGGAAGCTGCCGCGCTCTTCGGGGATGGTTACCGCGAACACCGCCTCGCGCCGCTCGCCGATCTCGGCGCGCTCGGAGACGAAGCGCAGCCGGTCGAAATTCATGTTCGCGCCGCTGGCCACCGCAACCAGCGTCTCGTCGTGCAGCTTCTCGCGCTCGACCCACGCCTTCAGCCCCGCGACCGACAGCGCCCCCGCAGGCTCGAGGATCGAGCGGGTGTCCTGGAACACGTCCTTGATCGCCGCGCAGATCGCGTCGGTGTCCACGACGACGATGTCGTCGAGCAGCGCGCGGCACAGCCGGAAGGTCTCTTCGCCGACCTTCTTGACCGCGGTGCCGTCCGAGAACAGGCCGACGTCGTGCAGCTCGACGCGCCGGCCCGCCCGGATCGAGCGCGCCATCGTGTCGGAGTCGATCGTCTGCACGCCGATCACGCGCACTTCGGGCCGCACCTGCTTCACGTAGGCGGCCACGCCGGCGGCCAGACCGCCGCCGCCGATCGGCACGAAGATCGCGTGCAGCGGGCCCTGGTGCTGGCGCATGATCTCCATGCCGATCGTGCCCTGGCCGGCGATCACGTCGGGGTCGTCGAACGGGTGCACGAAGGTGAGCCCATCGCGCTCCTGCTGCGCGGTCGCCGCCACCGCCGCGTCGCTGTAGGACTCGCCGGTGAGCAGGACCTCTCCGCCCAGCGCCCTGACTGCGTCGATCTTGACCTGCGGCGTGGTGACGGGCATCACGATCACGGCCCGGCAGCCGAGGCGGCGCGCCGCCAGCGCGACGCCCTGGGCATGGTTGCCGGCCGAGGCAGCGATCACTCCGCGCGCCAGCTGCCCGGCCGACAGCCGCGCCATGCGGTTGTACGCCCCGCGCAGCTTGAACGAGAACACCGGTTGCATGTCCTCGCGCTTGAGCAGCACACGGTTCGACAGCCGGGTCGACAGGATGTCCGCCGCGTCGAGCGGTGTCTCGTCGGCGACGTCGTAGACCTTCGCCGTGAGGATGCGCTTGAGGTAGTCGATCGACATGAAGCGGCAGATTCTACCGCCCCGCGACGAGGACGGCGGCCGTGGACCGGGCTGTCGCCGCGGCCGCTGATAGACTGCCCGGCCGATGGAAGCCCTGCTCCGGACCCTGCTCGACTGGTTCGCGTTGCCCGAGATCGGGCTGTCGACGATCTTCGTCGTGGCGTTCGTGTCGGCGACGCTGCTGCCCATGGGCTCGGAGCCGGCCGTCTTCGGCTTCGTCAAGCTCAATCCGGACCAGTTCTGGCTGGCGATCATGGTGGCGACCGTCGGCAACACGCTGGGCGGCGCCGTCGATTACTGGCTCGGGCTGGGCGCGCACGAAGCGGTGGCCCGCGGCAAGCGCACCGTTTACCTGAAGTGGCTCGAGCGCCTGGGGCCGAAGGCGCTGTTCTTCGCCTGGCTGCCCGCGGTCGGCGATCCGCTGTGCGCGCTGGCCGGCTGGCTGCGGCTGCCGTTCTGGCCGTGCGTGGGCTGGATGGCACTCGGCAAGTGCCTGCGCTACCTGCTGATGACGGCCGCGCTGATGGGCGTACCCAATGCCTGGTGGCACGCACTGCTCAGGCCGTTCTCCGGCGGCTGAGACACCGTTCTCCGGCGGCTGAGACACCGATTTCCCCTGTGCCGGCCGCCGCGATCGCGGTCGGATAAAATGACGGGTCCGATGAGCGCTTCCCTTTCCGACACGGCCGCCGGCCCGCGCCCCGAACCGCCGCCCGCCGCCGACGGGCAGGCCGCCGATGCAGTGCGCCTGCGCGAGATTCCCTACAACTACACCTCGTTCTCCGACCGCGAGATCGTGATCCGCCTCCTCGGGGCCGAGGGATGGGCGATCGTCGAGGAACTGCGCGCCGAGCGGCGCACCGGGCGCTCGGCGCGCATGCTCTACGAAGTGCTCGGCGACATCTGGGTCGTGCGGCGCAATCCGTACCTGCAGGACGACCTGCTCGACAACCCGAAGCGCCGGCGACTGCTGGTCCAGGCGCTGCATCACCGGCTGGGCGAGATCGAGAAGCGGCGCGCGCTCGACCTGAGCGAGCACGACGACCAGGCCGCCGGCGAGCGCAGCGTCCGGGTCAGCCGGCTGCTCGGACTGGCGCGCGCGGCGGTGGCCGCCTTCGAGGACGAGTGCGCGCGCACTGCGGCGCTGCGCACGCGCGTGATGCGCCGACTGTCGCGGCACACGGCGCGCGACAACGTACGCTTCGACGGCTTGAGCCGTGTCTCGCACGTCACCGACGCCACCGACTGGCGCGTCGAGTATCCGTTCGTCGTGCTCACGCCCGACAGCGAGCCCGAGATCGCGGCGCTGGTGGCCGCCTGCATCGAACTGGGCCTGACGATCATCCCCCGGGGCGGCGGCACCGGCTACACCGGCGGCGCGATTCCGCTCACGCCGCTCTCGGCAGTGATCAACACCGAGAAGCTCGAGCGTCTCGGCGAACTCGAGCGCATCCGGCTGCCCGGCCTCGATCGCGAGGTGCCCACCGTCTTCTCCGAGGCGGGCGTCGTCACCCGGCGCGTCACCGAGGCCGCGGAGCGTGCGGGGCTGGTGTTCGCGGTCGACCCCACCTCGCTCGACGCCTCCTGCATCGGCGGCAACATCGCGATGAACGCCGGCGGCAAGAAGGCGGTGCTGTGGGGCACCGCGCTCGACAACCTCGCCTGGTGGCGGATGGTCGACCCGGACGGCAACTGGCTCGAGGTCACGCGCGTCGGGCACAACCTGGGCAAGATCCACGAAGCGCCCAGCGCGTCGTTCGACCTGAAGTGGTACGCCCCCGCGCAACTCGGCGCGGACGGCGCGATGCGCGGCGACCCGATCCGCAGCGAGCGTCTCGAGATCGAGGGGCGGCGCTTTCGCAAGCCCGGACTGGGCAAGGACGTCACCGACAAGTTCCTCGCGGGGCTGCCGGGGGTCCAGAAGGAGGGCTGCGACGGTCTCATCACTTCGGCGCGCTGGGTGCTGCACCGGATGCCCGGCTGCATCCGCACCGTCTGCCTCGAATTCTTCGGCCAGCCCAGGGACGCGGTGCCGTCGATCGTCGAGATCAAGGCATACCTCGACGAGCGGCCGCACGGCGCGATCCTCGCCGGCCTGGAGCACCTCGACGAGCGCTACCTGCGCGCGGTCGGCTACACCACGAAGTCGCGTCGCGGCGGCCTGCCGAAGATGGTGCTGATCGGCGACATCGTCGGCGACGACGACGAGGCAGTGGCGCGCGCCGCCTCCGAGGTGGTGCGGCTGGCGAACCGGCGCGCCGGTGAAGGTTTCGTCGCCGCATCGGCCGAGGCGCGCAAGGCATTCTGGGCCGACCGCGCGCGCACCGCCGCGATCGCGCGGCACACCAACGCGTTCAAGATCAACGAGGACGTCGTCATCCCGCTCGCGCGGATGGGCGAGTACACCGACGGCATCGAGCGCATCAACATCGAGCTGTCGACGAAGAACAAGCTGGCGATGCTCGACGCGCTCGAGCGCCTGCTCGCCGACGAGGCCCACCTGCCGCGCCCGGTGGCCGGCCGCGACGAGGCAGCCGACCGCGAGATGGCTGCCGCGCGCCGCCTGCAGGCGCTGGAAGTCATCCGGACGGCGCGCCGGCGCTGGCGCTTCCTGCTCGAACGCATCGACGCGCCGCTTGCCCCGTTGCGCGACTCGCTCGCCGGGCTCGGACTCGGGCACCTGCGGGCAGCACTCGACGAGCGGCTCGGGCACGAGCCCGGCGCCACGCTGTTTCGCGTGCTGCAGGACCGCACGATCCGCGTGTCCTTCAAGACCGAGGTGCGCGCGCCGCTCGAGAACATCTTTTCGGGGCTGGCGTTCGCGCCGCTGCTGCAGGCGCTCGACGCGACCCACCGCAAGGTACTGCGCGGCAGGGTCTTCGTCGCGCTGCACATGCACGCCGGCGACGGCAACGTGCACACCAACATCCCCGTGAACTCCGACGACTATGCGATGCTGAAGGAGGCCGAGGCAGCGGTGGCGCGCATCATGGCGCTGGCGCGCTCGCTCGACGGCGTGATTTCCGGCGAGCACGGCATCGGCATCACGAAACTCGAGTTCCTCACCGACGAGGAAGTCGCCGACTTTCGCGCCTACAAGCGGCGCGTCGATCCCGACGGCCGCTTCAACCGCGGCAAGCTGCTCGACGATCCCGCGCTGCCGGGCGACCTGCGCAACGCCTATACCCCGAGCTTCGGGCTGATGGGTGCCGAATCGCTGATCCTTCAGCAGTCCGACATCGGCTCGATCGCCGACTCGGTGCGCAACTGCCTGCGCTGCGGCAAGTGCAAGCCGGTGTGCGCCACGCACGTGCCGCGCGCGAACCTGCTCTATTCGCCGCGCAACAAGATTCTCGCCACCTCGCTGCTGGTGGAGGCGTTCCTCTACGAGGAGCAGACGCGGCGCGGTGTCTCGATCCGTCACTGGGACGAATTCTCCGACGTGGCAGACCACTGCACCGTCTGCCACAAGTGCCTGGCGCCGTGCCCGGTGGACATCGACTTCGGCGACGTGTCGATGAACATGCGCAACCTGCTGCGCAAGATGGGCAAGAAGAAGTTCAACGCGGGCAACGCCGCAGCGATGTTCTTCCTCAATGCCACCGACCCGGACACGATCCGGGCCACGCGCGCGGCGATGGTCGGCATCGGCTATCGCGCGCAACGGCTCGCCAGCGACCTGTTCCGACGGCTGGCGAAGGAGCAGACGCGCAAGCCGCCGGCCACGGTCGGCCGGGCGCCGCTGAAGGAGCAGGTGATCCACTTCGTCAACAAGAAGATGCCGGGCAACCTGCCGAAGAAGACGGCGCGCGCGCTGCTCGACATCGAGGACTCCCGCTACGTGCCGATCATCCGCGACCCGCAGGCGACCACGGTCGACTCCGAGGCGGTGTTCTATTTCCCGGGCTGCGGGTCGGAGCGCCTGTTCTCGCAGGTGGGGCTGGCCACGCAGGCGATGCTCTGGCACGTGGGCGTGCAGACGGTGCTGCCGCCCGGCTACCTGTGCTGCGGTTATCCGCAGCGCGGCTCGGGCCAGTACGACCGGGCCGAGAAGATCATCACCGACAACCGGGTGCTGCTGCACCGGGTCGCCACCACGCTGAACTACCTCGACATCCGCACGGTGGTGGTGAGTTGCGGCACCTGCTACGACCAGCTGCAGGACTACCGCTTCGAGAAGATCTTCCCCGGCTGCCGCATCGTCGACATCCATGAGTTCCTGATGGAGAAGGGCGTGCGGCTCGACGGCGTGACCGGCGCGCGCTACATGTACCACGATCCCTGCCACAGCCCGATCAAGGAATACGCGCCGCTGAAGGTGGTCAACGCGCTGATCAACGATTCGCTGAACGGCCGCGTCGAGAAGAACGACCGCTGCTGCGGCGAGTCGGGCACGCTGGCGGTGTCGCGGCCCGACATCAGCACACAGGTGCGCTTTCGCAAGGAAGAGGAGATCCGCCGCGACGCGCAGGCGCTGCGCGCACTGCCGGTGACGACTGGCGACGGCGTGCCCGGCGAACCCTTCGCCGGTCCGGTCAAGGTGCTCACCTCGTGCCCGTCGTGCCTGCAGGGCCTGGTGCGTTACGAGGAGGACGCCGGGGTCGAAGCCGACTATGTCGTCATCGAACTGGCGAGGCACATCCTCGGCGAAGACTGGCTGCAGGCCTACGTGCGCCGCGCCAACGATGGCGGCATCGAGCGCGTGCTCGTCTGAGCGCGCAGCCTGCCACCATGGCCGGAAACGGCACTCCCGATTTGCGCTGCCCGCTTTGCACGGGCGAGGGCGGCACGCTGCTGGCACGCACGCGCAACTGGCACGTCGTGCTGGCCGCCGAGCACGACTATCCGGCGTTCACGCGCGTGATCTGGAACGCGCACGTCGCCGAGATGAGCGAGCTCGGCGCGGCCGATCGCGACGAGCTGATGCGCGTGGTGCTCGCGGTCGAACAGACGCAGCGTGCGGTGCTGGCGCCCGACAAGGTCAATCTCGCCAGCTTCGGCAACGTCGTGCCTCACCTGCACTGGCACGTGATTCCGCGCTGGCGCGACGACCGGCATTTCCCCGAGCCGGTCTGGGGGCGAGCGGCCGACGGTCGAGACGTCGCCGTCGAGGCCCGGCGCGCCTGGGTCGCGGCGCGCCTGCCGTCGTATCTCGAGGCGCTCGTCCGTGGCGTGAACAGACTCCTAGCCCCGGGAGCCTGAACGCGCCTCGCGGTCGGCCGTCCGTCGGCCCGCCACGGCCGCCCGTCCCCCGTGGCCGAGCAGTGTGCGGCAATGCCGTTGCGTGCGGCTTGCGCCGGCGCACACTGGGCCCGCTGACGACGACGAGCCTGGAACGATCACGAAGACTCCCATGACCAACGGTCCGCACTCCGATCTCGCGCGCGTGCGCGACGCCGCATCTTGTCGGCAGTGGCTCGACGAACTGCCCACGGAGGCCCGGCAGCGCCTGTCGGCAATCGACATGCTGCTCGCGCGGCTGGCCCGGCCGGGCCCGGCCGCCGATCCGCTGTTCGAGATCCTGGAGCAGGCGCGCATCGAGCAGGTCCGCGCCATCGACCGTTGCGTGGCGCCACTGGCCGGACTTGTGTTGCCCTTCGCCGAGCCGGACTGGGAGCGCCTGGGAAGCGCGCTGGCCAGCCTGCGCGCCAGTCGCGACCTGTTCAAGCGTGCCTACTCGCTGATGCTCGGCATCCACGGCGACGACACCCGCTCGATCATCCCCGGAGCCACGAATGCGCTGCGCGTCGCGATGCCGCTGGCTCGCGCGCTCGACGCGCAGGCGCGGATCGTGTCGCTGCTGCTGCGCCATCGGATCACGCCGCTGGCGGCCGACTGGGACGCGCTCTGCGTACTCGCGCGTCACATGCGCCGCACCACGTTCCAGGACGAGGCGCTGATCGACGAGGTGCCACTGGTCAAGCCGACGACGGCGCGCGCGCTGTTCGTCTATCCGCTGCTGCTGCAGGCGGCGGCGCTGCCGTCGCGCGCGAGCGCGGAGGGGGGCGTCGCCGACCGGCTCGCCACGCGGCTGGCCGCGAAGGTCGGTTACCGCATCGACGATGGCGCGCCCCAGCCCAATCCGTACGGTCCTACCATCGTGCTGAGCTCCGGGCACGCGGTGCGGCTCGACGCCCACAGGCTGCCGGCCAGCATTGGCCGTCGCCGCCAGCAGTGGCTCGCTTCGGCAGGCGAGGCGTCGTCGCGCAAGTCGCTGCCGCTGGCCGGCAGCGCCACCTGGGCGCTTCTCGAAGACCTCGAGCGACGCTGGACGGAGGCTTCGCTGCTCGCCGCGCCGGGCGCCGGTCGCGAGGCCGCCGGCGACGGCGCCGAGGGCGCGCGCAATACGCGGCTGCGCTTCGGCCTGCCGCGCATCCACGCGGCCGACATGCAGCCGGTGGCCGAGGCGCGTGCCCCGCAGGCGGCAACCGATGCGGCCTACGATTACACCAGGCGCTGGGAACAGAACACGATCATGCGCGTGGCGCTGGGCAGCGACGTCGACCGGTGCGATCCGGCTGCGCTGGTCATGGCCGAGGGCGAGGCGGTCGATCGGCTCGAAGAGCTCGACGCGGGGCGGCTCGCGCTGATGCGCCACGGTTCGGCGCCGCGCGCCGCACTCGGTGCCCTGGTCGCGATCGCGCGCGGCTCCGGCCTGTCGCTGGCCACGGTCGAGTCGATCGAGCAGGTCCCGGAGTCCGACTACCTGGGCCTTCGCTGCCAGCGGCTGGGCTTGCGCTGCTGGCGCGGAACGCCGGTGCCGGTGGGGGTCCGCATCGGCGAGGCGCTGTTCTTCGTCGACGCATGGCTGCTGCCGGGCGATGCGGCGGCAGGCGAGTTGCCCAGCCTGGTGCTGCCGCCCAGGCGCGCCCATGCCGGCGCGTGCGCGGTGTTGCGCGAGCCCGACCGCGAGGTGGCGATCCGCTTCGCGTCGCTGATCGAGCGCGGACCCGGCTACGAGCGGCTTTCGCTGCGGATCGAAAGCCCCCGTCAGGAACCTCGTCAGGGCCGGGGAGCGGGCCGCGAATTCGGCTAACATCGACCCTGATGCCGGGCGTCCTGTCCGGTGCAGATCAGGCTCCGATACATCCATGTCCGGCTCCGATTCCGCAAGCGTGTCGCCCACCCGCGTCGTCGTCCATCAGGGCTCGCGCGTTCTCGAGATCGAGTTCTCCGACGGCAAGCTGTTCCGGCTGCCGTTCGAATTGCTGCGCGTGTATTCGCCGTCGGCCGAGGTGCGCGGCCATGGGCCCGGCCAGGAGACGCTGCAGGCCGGCAAGGCCGACGTCGGCATCGCCTCGGTCGAATCGGTGGGCCACTACGCGATCCAGCCCACCTTCACCGACGGTCATGCCACCGGCATCTACGCGTGGGAGTACCTCTACTGGCTCGGCGACAACCAGGAACAGCTGTGGCAGCAATACCTGACACGGCTCGAGGAGGCCGGAATGAGCCGCCACGCGCCGTCGCCGATCCAGTCGAGCGCTGCCAAACGGCCGAAGCACTGAAGGCGGCGTCGCGTCGATGAGCGAGCCCCGCACCACCCACTTCGGCTACCAGACCGTCGACGAGGCGTCCAAGGCGGCGCGCGTCGCCGGCGTGTTCCATTCGGTGGCCACGCGCTACGACCTGATGAACGACCTGATGTCGGCCGGCATGCACCGGCTCTGGAAGGCGTTCACGATCGGACAGGCCGCCGTGCGCCCCGGCATGCGCGTGCTCGACGTGGCCGGCGGCACCGCCGACCTGGCGCGCGCGTTTGCCCGCCGCGTCGGGCCGCAGGGCGAGGTCTGGCTCACCGACATCAACGGATCGATGCTCTCGGTGGGGCGCGACCGCATGGTCGACGACGGATGCCTTCAGCCGGCGGTGCAGTGCGATGCCGAGGCGCTGCCGTTTCCCGACGGCTACTTCGATCGTGTCACGGTCGCCTTCGGCCTGCGCAACATGACGCACAAGGAGCGCGCGCTCGCCGAGATGCACCGCGTGCTCGCCTCCGGAGGCCGCCTGCTGGTGCTCGAGTTCTCGCAGGTGCGTAAGGCACTGGCGCCGTTGTACGACCTCTACTCGTTCTCGGTGCTGCCGTGGCTCGGAAAGCGCGTGGCCGGCGACGAGGCCAGCTATCGCTACCTGGCCGAGTCCATCCGCATGCATCCCGACCAGGAAACCCTGAAGAACATGATGGAGGAGGCAGGCTTTTCGCGGGTTCGCTACTTCAACCTTACCGGCGGCGTCGTTGCGCTGCACGAGGGGTTCAAGGCGTAGCGGGTCGGCCGCGGGTTTGTCCTCGTTGGTTTTCGGGGGGCTCGGCCCCACTATCGGGTCGTCCGAACGGCCCTGAATGCGGAGTGTTCATGAAACTGATGTCCCGGATCCTGTCGGTGCTCGTTGCCCTCGTAGCCTCGATCGCGCTGGTCTCTCCCGAAGCCGAGGCGCGCCGCCTGGGCGGCGGCAAGTCCATCGGTCAGCAATCCAGCAAGGTGACCCAGCGCAGCGCGGCGCCGCAACAGCCGGCCGCTGCGCCGCAGGCTCCGGCGCGTCAGGCGGGTGCGGCTGCGCCCGGCACCGGCAATCGCTGGCTCGGGCCGATCGCCGGCCTGGCTGCCGGGCTGGGGCTGGCCGCGCTGGCCAGTCATCTCGGTTTCGGCGAAGAACTCGCGTCGTTCATGCTGATCGCGCTGCTGGCGATCGCGGCGCTGGCAGTATTCCGCATGCTCGCCGGCCGGCGCACTGCGGGCGGGCAGCAGCCCGCCTACCAGGGGGCGGGCTATTCGCAGGCCAACCTCGGCCAGGAGGCCGCAGTCCGCTATTCGCCGCTCCCGCAGGGCGGAACCGACGCAGACCAGCGCCGGACGGTCACCCCGGTGGCGCCGGCCGCCGCTCCGACCGAGGGGTGGGGCGTTCCGGCCGACTTCGACGTCGAGGGCTTCGTGCGCACCGCGAAAGTCCAGTTCGTGCGCCTGCAGGCCGCCTTCGACGCGGCCGACCTGGCCGACCTGCGCGAATTCACCACGCCCGAGATGTACGCCGAGCTCGCGCTCGACATCGGCGAACGCAAGGGCACGTCCAACCGCACCGACGTGGTCACGCTCGACGCGCAGCTGCTCGGCATCGAGACCACCGCGGCCGAGCACATCGCCAGCCTGCGCTTCACCGGCATGATCCGGGAAGACGCCGACGGCGAGGCGCGGCCGTTCGACGAGGTCTGGAACCTGGTCAAGCCGGTCAGCGGCAGCGGCGGTTGGGTGCTCGCGGGCATCCAGCAGCTCAACTGATCCATCGGTCGGCGCGATGCCGCTTGCGCGCCGCCTGGCCGATGGCGGCGCTTCGGCGCTGCTCGCGGCGCTCGACCATCTGCTGCGCCAGCACGACTGGGCGCGCGCCCGGCTCGCCGGCTTTGCCGGTCGCATCGTTCGCGTCGGCGTCGAGGCGGCCCCGCTGCCCGGGCTGCCGCCCCCGCAGTTACTGGCGCGAATCCTCGACGACGGGCGACTCGAACTGCTCCCTTGGCCCGACGAAGGCGAGCCCGAGGCCGCGGTGCGGATGCTGTTGCGGCCCTCGGTCGATGCCGCCTTCGCGTTGCTGCGCGAAGGGCCCCGGGCGCTGACACCGCATCTGCGCATCGAGGGCGAAGCGGCGCTGGCCGAGGCGTTGGGGGAAATCGCCAGGCAGCTTCGCTGGGACGTCGAGGAAGACCTCAGCCGTGTGGTGGGCGACGTGCTCGCGCGCCGTATCGGCACCGGGGTCGAATCCGGCCGGGCGGCGGCGCGCGACCTTCGCATGCGGGTAGAGAGCTCGGCCGTCGCCCATCTGGCGGGTGACGGCCACCATCTGGTCGCGCGCGGTGAGCTGGCCGCGCTCGGCGCTGCGCTCGACGCGCTCGAAGCGCGGATCGCGCGGATCGAAGCCCGGGGTGGCCGCAGCCGTGGCCTCGCGCGGCCCGCAGGCCACTGACGGGGCGTTGCGCGTGGCGTCGTTGCCGCGCTGCGCCGCCATGCGGCCGATGGCGCGACGCGCATCGCCGTGCATGCCGCTGCACTCGCTGGCGCTTTGTATCGCGCTGTGCATCGGAGCGGCCGACGCGGCCACGCCTTCCCCCGCTTCCCCCGATGCGGCCGCGTCCGCACAGCCGGGTACGGCTTCGCTGCCGCCGGCGCTGGTCGATACGCTGTTTTCGGCCGGGCTCATCGGTCGCGGCGAGCCGGTCGCCGCCTTCGACTGGACGCTCGAGACCAAGCGGCCGACGCGCCCGGCCCGCCGGGTCCGCGAGCGATTCGAGGGTGGCGGCCCCGACCTGCCGCCTGGCCTGAGCCCGGTGGTCCACGAAACGCTCGCGCCGAAGCCGCGCGGGCCGCGCCGCGGCATCAGCGTACGTGGCCTCACCGTCGTGCACCCGGGCGACACCGTGCTCGACGTGCAGGTGCAGGCCTTGCAGTTGCCGCTCTCGCCGGGCGCGCGCTTCCGGCTCGATTACGACGAGGACGGCGCGTCGCTGACGCAGCACTGCGTCGTCGGGGCCTCGCTTGCGGCGTCGACCGTGCATCCGGAAATGCCGGGCAGCGCACGCACGATCGAGTGCGACGGCCGCGGCCGCTATCACGGAATCCCGGTGAGAGCGGGCGCGACGGTGCTGTACTTCGAACGACTCGGCGTGTTCCTGGAGGTCGAGCAGCACATCGACACCCCGCTCGGCCGCCTGCGCGGAAGCACCCGCGTCATCGACTTCGAGATGGCAAGGCGCTGAGCCAGTCGCCGACGATCTGGTCGAGCCGGGCGCCGCCGCGCTGCTCGAAGCGATAGCGCGCGCGCACCACCGGAACCGCCAGTCCCAGCATCGAGGCGAGGTCGATCGGGGTGCCCGCGACGACCGCCTCCGCGCCGCTGGCTGCGATGCAGCGCGCCAGTTCCGCGCGCTGCGCGGCGCCGTAACCCATCGCCGGCAGCACCGGCCCGATGTGCGGGAAGGCCGCGTAGGTCGCGGCCAGCGAGCCCTCGGCGAAACGTCGCGGATCGACGATCGCCGCCGGGCCCGCGGCCAGCGCGGCCACGTAGCCAGCGCCGCTCGCCATGCCGCCGTGGGTGATCGTCGGGCCGTCCTCCACGACCAGTACGCGCCGCCCGGCGACCGCCTGCGGGTCATCGAGCCGTACCGGCGAGGCCGCCCGCACGATCGGCGCGCGCGTATTGACCGCGCGCAGTCGCTGTTCGAGTGCCTCGATCGCCGGCGCCTCGGCGGCGTCGACCTTGTTGACGATCAGCGCGTCGGCCATCCGCGCCACCGTCTCGCCCGGATGGTGCGTGTCCACCTGGTCCGGACGCAGCGCGTCGGCGAGCACCAGGTGCAGGCCGGGGCGCACGAACGGGAAGTCGTTGTTGCCGCCGTCCCAGACGATCAGGTCGGCCTCGGCTTCGGCCCGTCGCAGCACCTCGGCGTAGTCGACGCCCGCGAACACCAGGTTGCCGGCGGCGAGATGGGGCTCGTATTCCTCGCGCTCCTCGGCGGTGCAGCGCGCGGCGTCGAGGTCGGCCATGGTCGCGAAGCGCTGTGCCCGCGCCGCGGCCAGGTCGCCGTAGGGCATCGGATGCCTGAGCACCGCGACCCGCCAGCCCCGCTCGCGCAGCCAGGACGATAGCCAGCGCGCGATCTGCGACTTGCCGCAGCCGGTGCGCACCGCCGAGATCGCGACCACCGGACGGCTCGACGCCAGCATCGTCGCTGCCGGGCCGAGCAGGCTCACGTCGCAGCCCGACGCGAGCGCGCGTGACGCGCAGTGCATGACGTGGGCGTGAGTGACGTCGCTGTAGGCGAACACGACGCGATCGACGCCGCGCTCGCGGCACAGAACCTCCAGCCGCGCTTCGTCCTCGATCGGAATGCCCGCCGGGTAATGCGGTCCGGCCAGTTCCGGCGGATAGCGCCGCCCGGCAATGCCCGGGATCTGCGCCGCGGTGAACGCGACGACCTCGACCCCCGGATCATCGCGATAGACCCGGTTGAAGTTGTGGAAGTCGCGCCCGGCGGCGCCGAGGATCAGGATACGGGTGGGGCGGGTCATGGCCTGTCGTGCTCGGGGTCGCAAAATCGCAACGGTAGCCGATCCGGCGAACCTGCTACGATTCGCGGTTCCGCGTTTCGCTGCCCGCGCCACGCGCACTCCTGACATGCATCGCGGGTGGCGAGCCACCCACACACATGCAACGATGACGAACCAGGAGTCCAGGTGAAACACGCCAGCCCGGAAGCGTTTCTCGCGTCGGTCGCGCAGCGCGACCCGAACCAGCCCGAGTACCTGCAGGCGGTCAAGGAAGTGATCGGAAGCATCTGGCCTTTCCTGCAGGAGTTCCCGCACTACGCCGACGACGCGCTGCTCGAACGCCTGGTCGAGCCCGACCGGGTGCTGCAGTTCCGCGTCTGCTGGGTCGACGACGAAGGCAACACGCGCGTGAACCGGGCGTTCCGCATCCAGCACAGCATGGCGATCGGCCCGTACAAGGGCGGCATGCGCTTTCACCCGTCGGTGAACCTCTCCATCCTGAAGTTCCTGGCCTTCGAGCAGACCTTCAAGAACGCGCTCACTTCGCTGCCGATGGGCGGCGGCAAGGGCGGCTCCGACTTCGATCCCAAGGGCAAGAGCGACGGCGAGGTGATGCGCTTCTGCCAGTCGCTGATGCTCGAACTGCACCGTCACCTGGGTGCCGACACCGACGTCCCGGCCGGCGACATCGGCGTGGGCGCGCGCGAGGTCGGCTTCATGGCCGGCATGATGAAGCGGCTGGCCAACAACGCCTCCTGCGTGTTCACCGGCAAGGGCCTGAGCTACGGCGGCAGCCTGATGCGGCCCGAGGCCACCGGCTACGGCACCGTCTACTTCGCGCAGGAGATGCTGCGCCGGTCGGGCCGCTCGTTCGAAGGGATGACCGTCTCGGTCTCGGGATCGGGCAACGTCGCCCAGTACGCGATCGAGAAGGCGATGGACCTCGGCGCGAAGGTGATCACCGCCTCCGACTCGGGCGGCACCGTGCACATCCCCGAAGGCTTCGATGAGGACAAGTTCGCCGCGCTCATGACACTGAAGAACGAGCGGCGCGGGCGGCTCGAGCAGTTCGCCCAGGAGTTCGGGCTGCGCTTCGAGGCCGGACGCAGGCCGTGGCACATACCGGCGGACATCGCGCTGCCCTGCGCCACCCAGAACGAACTCGACGAGCGCGACGCGAAGAACCTCGTGGCCAATGGCGTGGTCTGCGTCGCCGAAGGCGCGAACATGCCCAGCACCCTCGACGCGGTCGAAGTGATGCACCACGCCCGCGTGCTCTACGCGCCGGGCAAGGCGAGCAATGCCGGCGGCGTGGCCACCTCGGGGCTCGAGATGGCCCAGAACGCTCAGCGGCTCGGCTGGACGCACGCCGAGGTCGACGAGCGACTGCACGCGATCATGAAGGCGATCCACGAGAGCTGCGTGCGCCACGGGCGGCGCGAAGACGGCAGCATCAACTACGTCGACGGCGCCAACATCTCGGGCTTCGTGAAAGTGGCCGATGCGATGATCGCGCAAGGCGTGATCTGAGTTACCCTCGACCCTTTCGGGAGACGCGCGCCGCGAAGGACGCCGATGCCACCACCGAACGCCCCTCCGGCTTCCACTGCGGGTCCGCCGTGGTGGCTCGTCGTGCTGGCGATCGCGGCGATCGCCGGCGGCATTTACCTGTGGCAGCGCGAAACGCCCAGGCCGGTGCCGCCGCCCACCACCGCCACGGCCCCGGCTTCCGAGAGTGGGGCCGCGGCCGGAGCCGCGCCGGCGCCCGCGCAGCCTGCCGAGGCTGCGCCGCCGGTTCCTGCCCCGGTTGCCGACGGGCCGAAGAATCCGCTGCCGGGCGCGGTGCCCGACGCGGGCACGATGCCGCCGGCCGAGCGCAGCGATGCGCCGATCCTCGAAGCGCTGCTGAAACTGGCCCGGCGCGATGCGCTGGCGCAGGTGCTGAACATGCCGGACTTCGCGCGTCGCTTCGTGGTCACGGTCGACCACCTGCCGCGCGAGCGGATCCCTGCGCAACTGAGCGCGGTCAAGCGCGTGCCCGGCCAGCTCTCGGTGGCGTCGGCCCACGGTTCGATGACGCTCGAACCGGCCAACTTCGCGCGCTACGACGCCTTCGTGCGCCTGGCCGAGTCGCTCGACCCGAAGACGATGGTCGCGATCTACCTGCGCTTCTATCCGTTGCTGCAGCAGGAATACCGCGCGATGGGATTCCCGAACGCGCACTTCCACGATCGCGTCATCGAGGCCATCGACGACATGCTCACCGCGCCCGAGGTCAGCGGTCCGATCCGGCTGGTGCAGCCGAAGGTCAATTACAGGTTCGCCGATCCGCTGCTCGAGAAACTGTCGGCGGGGCGCAAGATCATGATCCGCATCGGCCCCGAGCACGCAGCGCAGATGAAGAAGGTCTTGCGCGCGCTGCGCGCCGAACTGGTGCGCTGATCAGCGCGGCCGGCCGAAGTCGAGGGTCCACCAGGTGCGGTAGGTGTTCGACGAGGTGCCCGGCTTCATCGCGAGCGCCACATCGACGAAGTCCGGATGCATGATGTTCATGCAGTGCCCGGGGCTCTCGAGCCAGGCTCTTACCACGCTCGGGACGTCGGGATGCCCCGCGGCGATGTTCTCGCCGACCATCTTCCACGCATAGCCAGCGGCCGTCGCGCGCATGCCGACGTCCGAGCCGCCGTCGCCGATATGGTCGAAGATGTCGTTCGCCTGCATCCACTCTGAATGGCCGGTCGCTGCCTGCTCGAGCGCCGCACTCCAGCGCAGCGGCGGTACCGCCGGCATCTGCGAGGTGCCGCAGGTGCGCTCGACCGCGCGCGCGGCGTTGAGCTGATCGAGCGCGCTCGCCGCATCGATGCTCGTCGAGGCACCAACGGCGGTCGCCATGGTGCTGGTCGCCGATGCCGTGCCAGTGGGGGCCGGCGACGTCGTCGTGGCGCCGCCGTCGCTGCTTTCACCACCGCAGGCCGCCACCAACAGGCCCAGCAGGGTCAGGCCACCGGCGCGCAACCGACGCGATGACGCGGTCGCAGGGTGCGGATTTCCACGGCCGATGAAGGGGCGATGGCGGGGCATCGTCTGCATCCGTCAATGGTCGGGTTTTCCGCCACCCCTCGCTCGCGCGGCCGACGAGCGGTCGGCCCCCGGCGAAGGCTGGCGTGTCTGCAAGTTCGGGCGCAGGATTCCGACAAGACGGATCTGGCGCCATGGGCGCTCCGATCGGGCTGTTTCGCGATGCCGTCTTCGGCAACTCGTACCACGGGAGGTCCTCATGTGCGTTCCCCTGCATCGATCGACATTCCTGGCGCTCGCGCTGGTGGCCGGCGCGGCGCTGGCCCAGCAACCGTCGCAGCCCGCGCCCGGCACGCCTCCGCCGGCCGGGTACCGGATGGGGCCGGGAATGATGGGCTATGGCCCCGGTTACGGCCCGGGTGCCGGGTACGGCTACCGGATGGGTCCCGGAATGATGGGTGGCTACGGCCCCGGCTACGGCATGGGGCCGGGGATGATGGGCGGCTACGGCCCGGGCTTCGGGATGATGGGCGCCGACGGCATGATGGGTCCGGGGATCGGCCGTGCGCTCTGGGCGCTCGACCTGGACGATGCGCAGCGCAAGCAGGTGCTAGCGATCCAGGACGACCTGCGCAGGAAACACTGGGAACTCGCCGGCAAGGCGCAGGAAGAAATGGCGAAGCTGCGTGACGCCTGGCTGGCGCCCAAGCGCGACCGCGCCGCGATCCTGGCCGGCTACAAGCGGCTGGGCGAATTGCGCCAGCAGTCGCTCGAACAGTCGCTCGACGCAGCCGACCGCCTCGACAAGGTCCTCACCGAGCAGCAGCGCGAGCAGTTGAGGCGCTCGGGACCGTGGTGGCTCGACCGCGACGGCCAATGATCCGCCGGCGGCCGGCGCCCACACTCGGTCGCCGGGCCGGCCCGCGGCACTCGATCTCGAGGAGATCCTGAGATGTGGCACGGAATGGACGGCTGGGGCTGGGGCTGGACCTGGGGCATCGGCATGGTCCACGGCCTGCTGTGGTGGATCTTCGTCATCCTGGGGATCGTGCTGCTGGTGCGCCTGCTCGCCCGCGGCGGAGGAAGCGGCGCGGTGCCGCCGTCACCGCCGCCCGTGCCCGCCGAGACCGCGCTCGACATCCTGAAGAAGCGCTACGCGCGCGGCGAGATCGACAAGGCGGAGTTCGAGGAGAAGCGGCGCGACCTGCAGGCGTGAGGATGGTGGCCAAGGACGGAATTGAACCGCCGACACAAGGATTTTCAGTCCTCTGCTCTACCAACTGAGCTACTTGGCCGCCGGGGCGCGGACCAGAACGCCGCGCCCGAAAGCCCGCAATCATAGCAGAACCGGGTCGGCGGACGGTCGAGCCGCGACCCTATAATCGCCCGATGCTTTCCAGCCCTGCCGCCATGCGGGCCGATGTCGCCGTCGTCGGCCGCGGAGCCGTCGGCCTGGCCGCCGCGCTGGCGCTGTCGCGCATCGGGCTGCCTGCCACGCTGATCGGCGCGCTGCCGCCGGTCGATGTCGTCGGCGAGGCCGATCCCTGGGACCTGCGGGTCTTCGCACTGTCTCCGGCCACGCGCGCGCTGCTCGAGTCGATCGGTGTCTGGCATGCGCTCGACGCCGCACGCGTCGCGCCGGTCTACGACATGCGCGTGTTCCCCGCCTTCGGCTCCGACCGCGACGCGCTGCACTTCAGCGCCTACGAGGCGCGCGTGGAGGCGCTGGCCTGGATCGTCGAGCAGCGCAACCTGCTGCGCGCGCTCGGCCAGGCGGTTCGCTTCGCGGGCCTGCCGATCGTCGACGAGCGCTTCGACGGCATCGACGCCGATCCGCGCGCGTTGCAGCCGGCGTCGGGCGCGGTGCCGGAGCCGACGATCCCGCTCAGGCTCGAAGGCGGGCGCCGCTTGTCGGCGCGGCTGCTGGTGGGCGCCGATGGCGCCGGATCGCGGGTGCGCGAGTCCGCCGGGCTGGCCTGGAGCGTTTCCGACTACCCGCAACGCGCGCTGGTGGCGCACTTCGACACCGAGCGCCCGCATCGCGACATCGCCTGGCAATGGTTCGGGCGCGACGGCATCCTGGCCCTGCTGCCCCTGCCGCCGGCCACCGGCCCTGGCGCGCCGCAAGGGCGCGTCAGCATGGTCTGGTCGGCGCCGCACGAGCTGGCCGACGCACTTCTGGCGATGACGCCCGGCGAGCTCGCGGCTCGGGTGCAGCAGGCCGCCGGCTCGGCGCTCGGAGCGATGACGGCGATCTCGCGGGTGCAGGCGTTCCCGCTGCGCCTGGGCCGCGTCGGGTCGATGATCGGCCAGAGGGTGGCGCTGGTGGGCGACGCCGCGCATCTGGTGCACCCGCTGGCCGGGCAGGGGATGAACCTCGGCCTTGGCGACGTGGCGGCCCTCGCGGACGTGCTGCGGGAGCGCGAGCGGGGCAGCGACCCCGGCGACCGGCTGCTGCTGCGCCGCTACGCGCGGGCGCGCGCCGAGCCGGTGGCGGCGATGCGCGGCGCCACCGACGCGCTGCAACGCCTGTTCGATCCGACGCGCACCCCGGCGGCGGCCACGCTCGCCCCGCTGGTCGAGTCGGCGGTCGCGCTCGGCTGGCGGGCAGTGGCAGGTTCGCGCTGGATCAAGCGACAATTGGTGGCGCAGGCGGTTCGCTGAGGCGTTTCGCGCCGCGCCGTTTCAACCCGCGCGACGATGATCGCGCAGCCGAGGATGTGGTACCGATGATCGATTCGATGAGATTCACCCGCGTCGCTGCCGCAGCGGTCGCGTTCGTCGCTGCCGCGGCGCTCTGGATCGCGACCCCGCTCGCGCAGGCGCAGGGGGCGGCCTCCGCCGACCCGGGCGCTGCCCGCGTCAAGGCCGCGGTGGAAGGGTTCTTCAAGGGCCGCTATGCGGTCGACGAGGTCCGCAAGACGCCGCTGCGCGGCATCTACGAAGTGCGCGTGCGCAACGACGTGCTGATGTACGCCGACGAAACCGGCCAGTACGTCTTTCTCGACGGCAGCCTGATCGACCTGAAGGCGGAGCGCAACCTCACGCAGGAACGCATGGAGGAGCTGCTCGCGATCGACTTCGGCGCGCTGCCGCTCGACCTGGCGATCAAGCAGGTCGCCGGCAACGGCAAGCGGGTCGTGGCGGTGTTCGAGGATCCGAACTGCGGCTACTGCAAGCGCCTGCGCGCCGACCTGGTCAAGCTCGACGACGTCACGATCTACACCTTCCCGATGGCTTTCCTCGCGGCCGACTCCGAGTCGAAGGCGCGCAAGGCGCTGTGCGCGGCCGACAAGGCGCGCGCCTGGAACGACCTGCTGTTGAACAACCGCATTCCGGGCAACACCGGCACCTGCGACACACCGCTCGCGAAGGTGGCCGAACTCGCGCGCAAGCTCGGCATCACCGGAACGCCAGTGGTGTTCTTCGCGAACGGCAAGCGGCTGCAGGGCTACGCGCCGCCCGAGCGCTTCAACCGCCTGCTGACCGAGAACTCGAAGGGCTGATCAGCCCTTTCGGCCACAGCAGCCACATCCGCAGCGGCTGCTTCGTGCGGCCGGCCAGGCGACCGGCCGCATCGCCCGAACCCCAGAAGAGATCGGCCCGCGCCGCGCCGGTGATCGCCGCGCCGCGGTCCTGGCTCAGCACCGCGCGCTGCAGCGGCGCGCCGTCGTCGGGGTGCGTCGAATCGATGAACAGCAGCGCGCCCGGCGGCACCTGCGCGGGATCGGTGGCCACCGAGCGCATCGGCGTCAGCGAGACGCCGAGCGACCCGGGCGGTCCGTCCTCGCCGCCCGGCAGTTCGCGAAAGAACACGTAGCGACGGTTGCGTCGCATCACGTCGCCCGCCTCGCCGGGGTGGGCGCGCAGCCACGCCTTGATCGCGTCGGCGTCGACCGCTTCCGGCGCGAGTGCGCCGCGCGCGACCAGTTCGCGACCGATCGGGTAGTACGGTTGGCCATTGTGGTCGGCGAAGCCGACGCGCATCGTGCTGCCGTCGCGCAGCCGCACCCGCCCCGAGCCCTGCACCTGCAGGAAGAAGGCCTCGACCGGATCGTCGAGCCAGACCAGTTCGCGGCCTTCGAGCAACCGCCCGGCCTCGATCTCGGCCCGCGCCGGATACGGCTGCAGCGCGCCCGGCGAGGCCGCCGCTGCCGCCGGGGGTGCAGCGCCGGTCGAAGCCGGCGCCCGCATCCGCCTGCCGTCGGGGCCGCGCACCAGGTCGAGCGGCGGCCGATACAGCGGCGCCTGGCCGTCGTGCTCGCGGCTGCGGCTGCCTTCGAGCACCGGTTCGTAGTAGCCGGTGAGCAGGCCCGGTGCACCGTCCGCGCGCGCAAGCGGCCAGGCGACGAAGTTCGCGCCGAGCCATTCCTTCAGGGCGTCGGCCGGCGGCAAGGCCGGACACAGCGCGGGCCACGGCTGCGGCGGCCGCGGCAGCGCGCACTGGCGCTCGATCGCCCGGTGCAATCCGGCGAGCGTATCGCCGTCCCAGCCGGGAAGCTGGTCGGGCGCCAGCGGCAAGCGCTCCGATGCGATGCAGACCGCCGGGGCGAGGGCAACCGCCAGCAGCGCGGCGCGCAGCCGGCGAAACAGGAAGACGATCAGGGAGACAGCCGGCGAGACGATCAGCGGGGCGATTGGCGAGTCGGTCCGCACCACCGCGCTAGAATCGGCCGCATGGACGACGCGTGGATCCTGTTCGCCGAAGCCGGCGGCGTGCTGGCGCTGATGCTGTTCTTCGTCTGGTGGACGATGCGCGGCAAGAAGTGACGCGCGCCGCATCCGTCCGTGGTCCATCGCTCAGTGCAGCGTGCGCGGCATGCTGAGCGTGAACTCCTCGATCGGCACTTCGAAACGGTGCCCGTCCTCGGCGACGAAGAAGTAGCTGCCGCGCATGGCGCCGGTGGGCGTCGCGATCTGGCTGCCGCTCGTGTACTCGAAGCGCGCGCCCGGTTCGAGCAGCGGCTGCTGCCCGACCACGCCGAGCCCCTTCACCTCGATCACGCGGTCGCTGTCGTCGCGGATGATCCAGTGCCGGCTGATCAGCTGCGCGGCGACACTGCCGGTATTGGTGATGCGCACCGTGTACGCGAACGCGAACTGCGCGTCTTCGGGTTTCGATTGCTCGGGCAGGTAGGTCGCCTGCACTTCGACGCGGAACTGGTAGTGCTTGTCGGACACGGGAATGAGGGTCGGGAAGGGGCGGCAGGCCGGTGGCTACAATCGCGATTGTAGACAAAGCGGGGCCGCGTCCCCATCCGACCACAAGCAGGACTCCACCATGACGCAAGCCTTCCGGATCGCCCCCAGCATACTGTCGGCCGATTTCGCCCGACTCGGCGAGGAGGTGCGGGCCGTCGAGGCCGCGGGTGCCGACATGATCCACTTCGACGTGATGGACAACCATTACGTGCCGAACCTCACCATCGGCCCGCTGGTGTGCGAGGCGCTGCGCCCGCACCTGCAGATCCCGATCGACGTGCACCTGATGCTCAGCCCGGTCGATCGCATCGTCGGCGACTTCGCCAAGGCGGGCGCGAACCTGATCAGCTTCCATCCGGAAGCGTCCGACCACGTCGACCGCACCCTGCAGCTGATCCGCGAATGCGGTTGCCGTGCCGGCCTGGTGTTCAACCCGGCCACTCCGCTGTTCTACCTCGACCACGTGATGGACAAGCTCGACATGGTGCTGCTGATGTCGGTGAACCCGGGCTATGGCGGGCAGAAGTTCATCCCGGCGACGCTGCCGAAGATCCGCGCGGTGCGCGAACGCATCGACGCGCACGTCGCGGCCGGCGGCCAGCCGATCTGGCTGGAGGTCGACGGCGGCGTGAAGGTCGACAACATCGCCGAGGTCGCGCGCGCCGGGGCCGACACCTTCGTCGCGGGGTCGGCGGTCTTCGGGGCCCCCGACGACGACGGCGGATATCGCGGCGTGCTCGCGAAGATGCGCGCCGCGCTGGCGTCGGCCTGAGCCGATGGCCGCGCGCACGTTCCGCGCCCGCGGAGTGGCAATCGACCTCGACGGCACCCTGCTCGACACGGTCGCCGACCTCACCGCTGCGGTGAACGCAATGCTGGCCGACTTCGGGCAGCCGGCGTTGCCGGAATCGACGGTGCGCAGTTACGTCGGCAAGGGTGCACGCATCCTGGTGCACCGCGCGCTGTCGGGCTCGCTCGACGGGCGCGTCGACGATGCGACCGCCGGGCGCGGCATGCAGTCGTTCGAGCGCCACTACGAGCGCGAGAACGGCCGTTCGGCGACGCTGTTCCCGAACGTGGTCGAGGGCCTCGCGACGATGCACGCCAAGGGACTCAGGCTCGCCTGCGTGACCAACAAGCCGCAGGCCTTCGCCCACACGCTGCTCGCCCGCACCGGGCTGGCCGCGCAGTTCGAGTTCGTGATCGGCGGCGACGTGCTGCCGCGAGGCAAGCCCGACCCGATGCAGTTGCACCACGCGTGCGAGCTCCTCGGGCTCGGGCCGTCGCAGATGGTGGCGATCGGTGATTCGCTGAACGACGCACAGGCTGCCCGCGCGGCCGGCATGCCGGTGATGATCGTGCCGTACGGCTACAACGAAGGGCTGCCGGTGAGCACGATCGACGCCGACGCGGTCGTCGCCGACCTGCTCGAGGCGGCGACATGCATCGAGGCCGGTTGACGCCCTCGCCGGCGATGGTGTTATAGTCCGCCACGTCCAGAAACAGCCAGGACATCCTTTCCCTCATGCGCAACGTTCAGGAACTTCGCTCGGCCCGCAACGCCAACGGTTGGCGGGCCTGGCGCTGGTGGTGCTGGCGCTGATCGCCGCACACCGGCCGTGTCGCTAGCGCCCTCGCGGCGCCGCGCCCCCGGCCGGGTTTCCTGAAACATCGCTGGGCGCCCCATGGCGGGCGCCTCCGGGTCCGCAGTGGACCCGGCCGCAGTTCCGCGAGGGAGTCATGACCGAAATCGAATTCCGGGCGATTGCCGCCCAGGGCTACAACCGCATTCCGCTGCTGCTGGAGTGCTTCGCCGACCTCGACACGCCGCTGTCGCTGTACCTGAAGCTGGCGCACCAGCCGTACAGCTTCCTGCTCGAATCGGTGGTGGGCGGCGAGCGCTTCGGGCGCTATTCGTTCATCGGCCTGCCCGCGAGCACGATCATCCGCTCGACCGCCGACGGCGCCGAGGTGGTGAAGAACGGCGAAACGATCGAGCGCTACCGGGGCAACCCGCTCGACTTCGTCGACGCCTACCAGAAACGCTTCAAGGTCGCGGTGCGCCCGGGCCTGCCGCGCTTCTGCGGCGGGCTGGCCGGCTATTTCGCCTACGACGCGGTGCGCCACATCGAGCCGCGCGCGGCCGGTCGCGACAAGCCCGATCCGGTCGGCGTTCCCGACGTGTTCCTGCTGCTCACCGAAGAACTCGCGATCGTCGACAACGTGACCGGCAAGATCTACCTGATGGTCTACGCCGATCCCGCCGAGGGCGAGGCGTACCAGCGTGCCCGCAAGCGCCTGCGCGAGCTCTACGCGCAGCTGTCGCGGCCGTTGGAGATGCCCTCGCTCGAGCCGAGCTTCGAGACCGGCACGCGCCGCGAATTCGCCAGGGACGACTACCTCGCAGCGGTCGCGCGGGCCAAGGAATACATCATGGCCGGCGACGTGATGCAGGTGCAGGTCGGCCAGCTGATCGAAAAGCCGTTCCGCGATTCGCCGGTCACGCTGTACCGCGCGCTGCGCTCGATCAACCCGTCGCCGTACATGTACTTCTACAACCTCGGCGAGTTCCACATCGTCGGTGCCTCGCCCGAGATCCTCGTGCGCCAGGAGCGCCAGCCCGACGGCGACCGCATCACCATCCGTCCGCTGGCGGGCACGCGCCGGCGCGGCGCCACGCCGGCGCAGGATGCAGCGCTCGCGCAGGAGTTGCTGGCCGACCCGAAGGAGATTGCCGAGCACGTGATGCTGATCGATCTCGCGCGCAACGACATCGGCCGCATCGCCGAAATCGGCAGCGTGCGCGTGACCGACCAGCTTGCGATCGAGAAGTACTCGCACGTGATGCACATCGTCTCGAACGTCGAGGGCAAGCTGAAGCCCGGCATGGGGCCGATCGACGTGCTGCGCGCGACCTTCCCGGCGGGCACGCTCACCGGCGCGCCGAAGATCCGCGCGATGCAGATCATCGACGAGCTCGAGCCGACCCGACGCGGCGTCTATGGCGGCGCCTGCGGCTACATTTCGTTTCTCGGCGACCTCGACCTCGCGATCGCGATCCGCACCGCAGTGGTCAAGGACGGCACCCTGTACGTGCAGGCCGCCGCCGGCGTCGTCGCCGACTCGATCCCCGAGAACGAGTGGCAGGAGACCGAGAACAAGGCGCGCGCGGTGCTGCGTGCAGCCGAACTGGTGCAGGCCGGCCTGGATGGCCAGATCTGACGCGGCCGGAGACGAACATGCTGCTGATGATCGACAACTACGACAGCTTCACCTGGAACCTGGTGCAGTACTTCGGCGAGCTGGGCGAGGAGGTGCGCACGGTGCGCAACGACGCGATCACGCTCGACGAGGTCGTCGCGCTGGCCCCGGCGCGCATCGTGATCTCGCCGGGCCCGTGCACGCCGGCCGAGGCCGGCATCTCGCTGCCGCTGATCGAGCGTTTCGCGGGCCGCATCCCGATCCTCGGCGTTTGCCTGGGACACCAGGCGATCGGCGCCGCCTTCGGTGGGCGCGTGGTGCGCGCGAAGCAGGTGATGCACGGCAAGACCTCGCCGATCCGTCACGACGGGGCCGGCGTTTTCCGCGGGCTTCCCGACCCGTTCACCGCGATCCGCTATCACTCGCTGGCGGTCGAGCGCGAGTCGCTGCCCGGCTGTCTCGAAGTCACGGCCTGGACCGACGACGGCGAGATCATGGGGCTGCGCCACCGCGAACTGGCCGTGGAAGGCGTGCAGTTCCATCCCGAATCCATTCTCACCGAGCACGGCCACGCGCTGCTGCGCAATTTCCTGGGAGAACCGAAATGACGATCACCGCGCAGGAAGCGCTCACCCGTTGCATCGAGCATCGCGAGATCTTCCACGACGAGATGCTCAGGATCATGCGCCAGATCATGAGCGGCGAGATGTCGCCGACGATGATGGCGGCGATCCTGGTGGGCTTGCGCGTGAAGAAGGAGACGGTCGGCGAGATCAGCGCTGCAGCACAGGTCATGCGCGAGTTCGCCACCAAGGTCGAGGTCGACGGCGGCCCGCACTTCGTCGACGTGGTCGGCACCGGCGGCGACGGCTCGCACACCTTCAACATCTCGACCGCGTCGACCTTCGTGGCCGCGGCGGCCGGCGCGACGGTGGCCAAGCACGGCAACCGTGGCGTCTCGTCGAAGTCGGGCGCCGCCGACGTGCTCGAGGCGCTGGGCGCCAACATCATGCTGAACGCGTCGCAGGTCGCCGACTGCATTCGCGCCACCGGCGTCGGCTTCATGTTCGCGCCCAATCACCACCCGGCGATGAAGAACGTCGCGCCGGTGCGCCGCGAGCTGGGCGTGCGCACGATCTTCAACATCCTCGGCCCGCTCACCAACCCGGCTGGTGCGCCGAACATCCTGATGGGCGTGTTCCACCCCGACCTGGTCGGCATCCAGGTGCGCGTGATGCAGCGGCTGGGCGCGAGGCACGCGGTCGTCGTCTGGGGCAAGGACGGGATGGACGAGGTCTCGCTCGGCGCCGCGACGATGGTCGGCGAACTGAAGAACGGCGAAGTGAGCGAGTACGAGATCCATCCGGAGGACTTCGGCCTGTCGATGATCAGCAACCGCGGCCTGCGGGTGGCCGACGCGCTCGAATCGAAGGAGATGGTGCTCGAGGCGCTGTCGAACCAGCCGGGCACGCCGCGCGAGATCGTCACGCTGAACGCGGGCACGGCCCTCTATGCGGCCGACGTGGTCGACTCGATCGCAGCCGGCATCGCGCTGGCGCGCGAGACGATCGCATCGGGCGCGGCGCGCGCCAGGCTCGACGCGTTCGTGCAGTTCACGCAGCGCTGCGCGGGGCAGGGTCATGGCTGAGGACATCCTGGCGCGCATCGTCGCCGTCAAGCGCGAGGAAGTGGCGGCGGCGCGTCGGCTGCAAAGCGACGCCGCGTTGCGCGCGCAGGCCGAGGCGGCATGCAGCGCGCAACCCGTACGCGGCTTCGAGCGCGCGCTGCGCGCGAAGATCGCGGCCGGCCGCGCAGCCGTCATCGCCGAGATCAAGAAGGCGAGCCCGAGCAAGGGCCTACTGCGCGAACCCTTCGATCCGCCGGCGATCGCCGCCCGCTACGCCGCGCACGGTGCGGCCTGCCTGTCGGTGCTCACCGACGAGCGCTTCTTCCGGGGTTCGCTCGACGACCTGCGGGCCGCGCGCGCGGCGTGTGCGCTGCCGGTGCTGCGCAAGGATTTCGTCGTCGACGCCTGGCAGGTCTACGAGGCGCGCGCGAACGGCGCCGACTGCATCCTGCTGATCGTCGCGACGCTCGACGACGCGCAACTCGCCGAATTCGCATCGATCGCCCGCGCGCTGTCGATGGACGTACTGGTCGAGGTGCACGATGCGGCCGAACTCGATCGCGCGCTCGCGCTGGGCACGCCGCTCGTAGGCATCAACAATCGCAACCTGCGCAGCTTCGAGGTCTCGCTCGATACCACGCTGGCGCTGCTGCCGCGCATCCCGCCCGACCGGCTGGTCGTCACCGAGAGTGGCATCCTCGCTCCGGCCGACGTGGCGCGAATGCGCCAGGCCGGCGTGAACGCGTTCCTGGTCGGGGAAGCCTTCATGCGCGCGCCCGACCCCGGCGAGGCGCTGGCGACGCTGTTCGGCTGAGCAGGCCGACGCTGCTCGCGGGTCAGGGGGCTCGGCTGGCGCGGGCCGGCCGGCTCCCGCCCAGCCACCCGGCGAGCAGCCGCGCCGCGCGCGCTCCGGGCTTCGGCGCGAGCGTCAGCTTCGCGTCGGTCGCCGGCGGTGCGTCGAGTTGGAGTTCGCAGTCGAACAACTCGTCGCGACGGAATGCGTGCACGCGCAGTCGGTCTCCCGGCTTGCGGCGCGCGAGCAGCGCCTTCAGCGCGCGCTCGTCGATGCGCAGGCCGTCGACGGCCACCAGCGTGTCGCCGGCCGAAAGACCGGCGCGTTGCGCCGCCTGGCCGGTGTAGGCGGTCGCGATCGTCAACTGGCCCTCGCGCGTGGCGAGCTTGGCGCCGAGCGAGGCCGGCCCCTGGTCGCCGGGACCGAATCCGGGCTCGACGCCCACCGCCCGCAGCAGCGGCGCGAGCGGCAGCTCTGCCGTGCCGTAGGCCCAGCTGCGGATCTGCGCGTCGAGCCGCAGGCCGGTCGCTTCTTCGAGCAGGCGCGGAAACTCGTCTTCGGCGAGTCCTTCGCGCCGTGCGAAGAAGTCGCGTCCGTAGCGCCTCCACATCAGCCGCATCGCGTCGTCGAGCGAGCGTTTCCCGCCGGTGCGGATGCGGATCGTCAGGTCGAGCGCCAGCGCCACCAGCGAGCCCTTCGCGTAGTAGCTGGCGATCGCATTCGGCGAGTTCTCGTCCTGCCGGTAGTACTTGATCCATGCATCGAAGCTCGACTCGGCCACGCTCTGGACCTGCCGGCCCGGGCCGCGCATCACGCCGCTGATCGTCTTCGCGAGCAAACCCAGGTACGCGTCGTGGTCGATGACGCCGGAGCGCACCAGCATCAGGTCGTCGTAGTACGAAGTGAAGCCCTCGAAGATCCACAGCAGCCGCGTGTAGTTCTCCTGCTGCAGGTCGTAGTGCGCGAACGCCGCGGGTTTGATCCGCTTTACGTTCCAGGTATGGAAGTACTCGTGGCTCGCCAGTCCGAGGAAGCCGCGATAGCCGTCGGACGTTTCGCGCTGGCCGCGCCACGGCAGGTCATTGCGCGAGCAGATCAGCGCGGTGCTCGAGCGGTGCTCGAGGCCGCCGTATCCGTCGCCGACCGCCATCACCAGGAACAGGTAGCGCTCGACCGGCGCACGGCGCGTGCGCGGCTCGAACAGGCGTACCTGCTGCGCGCAGACGCGGGCGAGGTCGCGACACAGCCGCGCGGTGTCCGCATCGTGGCGGCCGGTGATCGCGACTTCGTGGCGCACGCCTCCCGCTTCGAAGCCGGCGAGCGTGAAGCGCCCCATCTCCACCGGATGATCGACCAGCTCGTCGTAGTCGGCCGCGCGATAGCGGCCGAAGCCGTGGCGGCGCGCGCCGGCCTCGGGCAGCGTGGTGGCCACGCGCCAGTCGGCGTATCCGTCGCCGGCCGGCGGTTCGATCAGCACCTCGCAGGGCTGGTCCTCCTGGCCGAGCACCCTGAAAAACACGCTGGTGCCGTTGAAGAAGCCGTGCGTCGCGTCGAGGTGCGCCGCGCGCACCGACAGATCCCAGGCATAGACCCGGTAGACGAGGGTCAACGGGCCGTCGCAGCGCGCTGCCTGCCATGTGTGCTTGTCGAGCTTGCGCACGCGCACCGCGCACGCGCCGCTGCGCGCATCGATCGAGACGACGTGCCGCGCGAACTCGCGGATCATGTAGCTGCCGGGAATCCAGGCCGGCAGCGCCACGCGCTGGCCCTCCGGGTCGGGCTGCGCGATCGTGAGTGCAATCTCGAACAGGTGCGCGTGCGGATCGACCGGGACGATCCGGTACGAGACCGGCGCGCCGCCGGCCCGGCGCTTTGCAGGCGCGCTCAACGGTTCACGTCGACCGCGACGCGGCCGCGCACCTTGCCGGCCAGCATCTCCGGAGCGAGTTTCAGCGCGTCGTCGAGGCCGACGACGGTGGTCATGCGCTCGAGTTGCGCAGGATCGAGTTCGCTCGCCAGCCGTTTCCAGGCTTCGCGCCGCTCGTCGATCGGGCACATCACCGAGTCGACGCCGATCAGCGCCACGCCGCGCAGGATGAACGGAGCGACCGTCGCGGGGAAGTCCATCCCGCCGGCCAGTCCGCAGGCGGCGACCGTGCCGCGGTACTTCGCCTGCGCGCACGCGTTGGCCAGCGTGTGCGAGCCCACCGCGTCGACGACGCCGGCCCAGCGTTCCTTCTGCAGCGGCTTGCCTGGCGCCGACAGGGTCGCGCGATCGATCACTTCGGCGGCGCCCAGCGCGCGCAGGTAGTCAGCCTCGCCCGCCCGCCCGGTGGAGGCTACGACGCGAAAACCCCGTCGCGCGAGCAGCGCGATCGCGACGCTGCCCACGCCGCCCACTGCGCCGGTCACGAGGATCTCGCCCTGCGCAGGCGTCACGCCGCGGCGCTCGAGCGCCATCACGCACAGCATCGCGGTGTAGCCGGCGGTGCCGATCGCCATCGCGCGGCGCGCGTCGATCCCCGCAGGCATCGCGACCAGCCAGTCGCCCTCGAGCCGCGCGCGCTGCGCGAGGCATCCCCAGTGGGTCTCGCCCACGCCCCAGCCGTTGAGGATCACCCGGTCGCCGACGGCGAAGCCCGGATGCGAGCTCGCCTCGACCACGCCGGCACCGTCGATGCCCGGCACCATCGGCCAGCGACGCACCACCGGCGAACGATCGGTGAGCGCGAGCGCGTCCTTGTAGTTGATCGTCGAATACTCGATGCGCACCGTGACATCGGCATCGGGCGTGGCTGCCGCGAGCTCGTCGTCGCTCAGCGTCCTGCGGGTCGCGGAGAATCCCCCGTCGGACTTCTCCAGGTAAAGCGCGTCGAACATCGTTGGTGCTCCTGCAGGTTGTCGCTCGAAGCGCGATATTTTGCCCGCTTCCTCACGGGATGTGATTTCCGTCACGGTTGCCGGCGCGGTCGGGGGGCCGGCCTTGCCGCTGCCTGCAGGTACACTCGGCGGGACATGCCCTCCGTTCGTCCGCCCATCGGGCGCAACGCCGCGGCCTGCGCCGACACTCGAACCGTACAGAGGTGCCTGCATTGGGGACCGCTGCCATGAATCCCGCCCGCACGAGCGAACACCGGCCTTTCCGCGCAGCAGCGATCGCGTTGCTGTTCGCCACCGGCCTCGCGGCTTGCGGGGGCGGGTCGAGCACCGGGCCCAATCCTTTCGTCCCGGCGCCGGTAGCCTGCGATTCGGCGTCGGCGTCGAGTGCCGACGGCTTTACGATCGGCATGTGCGCGTCGACTGCGACCAGCGTGTTCGTCGACGTCGGTAGCGCGGTGCAGATACCGCTGCCCACCGACAGCTACATCCTCACGCTGAACTTCCCGGCGGCGCTCGACGCAAACGATGGTCCCACCGGGTTCACTGCCGCGAATCTGACTGCGCCTGAATGGGGTCGCAACGTCCTAGGCGCGCTGCAAGGCGTCTCCTACGAGAACCCGCTGAACACGATGCTGAGCGCGCCGTATGTGGCACTGACCGACTTTCACAGCCCTACGGCCTATCTTTACAACCCGCCCTGGTTGCCTCCGCAGCTGCAGTACGTCCGCTTCGGCACCTGGGAGAAGGTGCCCATCAGCACCGAGGGGTTCGTAGGCCCCTGGTACGAACCGATCTCGGAGAACGTGAAGAACTTCTGGCCGAGCGGGACGAATCGGCGCTATCTCGGCTACATCGTCGGGGCGATCGGGCCCGACGAGGACGGCAGCGCTGCGCTCGGCCACTTGCGCAGCTTCAGCGCCCCGATCGAAATCCAGGTCGATGGCAGCAGCGGGCGGATCGCCTCGGCGCAGATCGGCACGATGGTGATGCCTTACTATGACTCGAACCTGCTCAAGTTCGACGTGCTCCGCGTCGATCCGGTGAGCCTCCAGCAGTCGGGGACGGACACGGTCGACATGGCCCTGACCGGATCGATGATTTCGGCCGCCGGTCCGGATGCCGACCTCGTCGATGGTCGCTTCGAGGCAAAATACTTCGGCGTGTCCGGCGACTATTCGTACGAACTCGCCGGGCGTTTCCGCTTCCGCACCAGCAACGGCCTGATCGCCATCGGCTCGTTCGGCGCCCAGTTCGTGCCGCCGCCGCCGGGCTGATGCCGGCCGACCCTCACCGCCCCCGCTTGTCGATCACCCGCTTCGCCTTGCCCACCGAGCGCTCGATCGCGCCCGGTGGCTCCACCCGCACGGTCACCGTCACGCCGATGTAGGTCTTGATCGCGTGCTCGAGCGCGGCGGCCGCGCCGACCGCATCGGCACCGTCGTGGTGCTCGCCGGCCTTCAGTTCGACGCGCACCGTGAGCGCGTCCAGCGGCCCTTCGCGGGTGAGCTCGCAAACGTAGTGCGGCGCGAGGTTGGGCCGCTGCAGGATCAGCTCCTCGATCTGCGACGGGAACACGTTCACGCCACGCACGATCATCATGTCGTCGGAGCGGCCGGTGATCTTCTGCATGCGCCGCATCGTGCGGGCGCTGCCCGGCAGCAGCCGGGTGAGGTCGCGGGTGCGGTAGCGCACGATCGGCAGCGCTTCCTTCGACAGCGAGGTGAACACCAGTTCGCCGAACTCGCCCTCGGGAAGCACCTTGCCGGTCTGCGGGTCGACGATCTCGGGATAGAAGTGGTCTTCCCAGATCGTCGGGCCGTCCTTCGATTCGAGGCATTCGCAGGCCACGCCGGGCCCCATCACCTCGGACAGGCCGTAGAGATCGACCGCGTCGATCGCGAGCCGCTTCTCGATCTCGGTGCGCATCTCGTTGGTCCACGGCTCGGCGCCGAACACGCCGATGCGCAGGCTGGTGCCGCGCGGATCGAGCCCCTGGCGCTCGATCTCGTCGGCGATCGCCAGCATGTAGCTGGGCGTGACCATGATGATCGCCGGCCGGAAGTCGGTAATCAGCTGCACCTGCCGCTCGGTCTGGCCGCCGCCGAACGGGATCACCGTCAGGCCCAGCCGTTCGGCGCCGTAGTGGGCGCCCAGCCCGCCGGTGAACAGCCCGTAGCCGTAGCTGACGTGGGCGATGTCGCCCGGACGGGCGCCCGCGGCGCGGATCGATCGCGCCATCAGGTTCGCCCACGCGTCGATGTCGCGTGCGGTGTAGCCGACGACGGTCGGCTTGCCGGTGGTGCCGCTGGACGCATGGATGCGCACCACCTTCTCACGCGGCACTGCGAACATGCCGAACGGGTAGGTCTCGCGCAGATCGGCCTTGGTGGTGAACGGAAACCGTGCCAGGTCGTCGAGCGAGTTCAGGTCCTCGGGGCGAACCCCTGCGGCATCGAATTTCGCACGGTAGTGCGCAACGTTGCGGTACGCGTGGTCGAGCGACCAGCGCAGTCGCTGCAGCTGCAGCGCGCGCAGTTCGTCGACGCTCGCCCGCTCGATCGGCTCGAGCGGAAACCCTCCGGCCGAGACCATCGCTGCGGCTTCCTTGCTGCTCATGGCGACTCCTCCGTTCTCGTGGCACGCGGGCCGGCCGCCCGATGGCCGTCGTCCGTGGCGATCCGATGTTAAACCCTGCGCCGCCGGCCGGCGTCTCGCGTACCGGCCGCGTGGCAGAATCGGTGTCGACGACCGCCCGCAGCATGGGCGCCACGAGGAGCACTGCACATGTCCTACGAGAACATCCTGGTCGAAACCCGCGGTCGGGTCGGCCTGGTCACGCTGAACCGGCCCAAGCAGCTCAACGCGCTCAACGACCGCCTGATGGACGAGCTCGGCGCGGCCCTGCTCGATTTCGACGCCGACGACGGCATCGGCGCGATCGTGATCACCGGCAGCGACAAGGCGTTCGCCGCCGGCGCCGACATCGCGGCGATGGCCGGCTGGGGCTACATGGAGGTCTTCCGCAGCGAGTACATCACGCGCAACTGGGAGACGCTGCGGCGCATCCGCAAGCCGGTGATCGCCGCAGTGGCCGGCTATGCGCTCGGCGGCGGGTGCGAGCTGGCGATGATGTGCGACATCATCATCGCCGCCGACACCGCGAAGTTCGGCCAGCCGGAGATCCGCCTCGGCGTGATCCCGGGCGCCGGCGGCACCCAGCGTCTTCCGCGCGCGATCTCGAAAGCCAAGGCGATGGACATGTGCCTGACGGCCCGCACCATGGACGCGGCGGAGGCCGAGCGCGCCGGGCTGGTGTCGCGCGTGGTGCCGGCCGAGCGGCTGCTCGACGAGGCACTCGAGGCCGCCACCTCGATCGCGGGTTTTTCGCTCCCCGCGCTGATGATGGCCAAGGAGGCGATCAACCGCGCCTACGAGACGCCGCTCGCCGAAGGCATCCTGTTCGAGCGGCGGCTGTTCCACTCGCTGTTCGCCACCGAGGACCAGAAGGAAGGGATGGCGGCCTTCGTCGAGAAGCGCAAGCCGCAGTTCCGCCACCGCTGAGTTGCATGCGTCCAGGTTTGCCGCTATAGTCGCGGGCTCTGCAGTGCTTCGGCGCTGCGGAGCCGGCAGGGCCTCACCGCAAAGGCGGGAAGGAACGAAGCGCCGGGCAGGGAAGGCGGTCGAGTTGACAGGTTCTCAGGGATTCGTCATACTCTCCTTTCTCTGCTGATCGCGACCCACTGCAAATGCAGCGCGATCCACGATCTTTAAAAATCAACAGCCGATAAGTGTGGGCGTTCGGGCGAACGCGCCAAGCCGAGGGTTCTCACGGACCCGAGGCGGGTTCCAATCCGGACTCGTTCCGGTGCGGATCTCGGAAAATCGAACGCTCACACGGTAAACGAACATCCATTGGGAAACCAATGAATGTCGATTCCGTTGAGCAGGCCTGGAAACAGGCCAACCAAAACGCTGGCGGCATGCCTTACACATGCAAGTCGAACGGCAGCACGGGGGCAACCCTGGTGGCGAGTGGCGAACGGGTGAGTAATGCATCGGAACGTGCCCAGTAGTGGGGGATAGCCCGGCGAAAGCCGGATTAATACCGCATACGTACTGAGGTAGAAAGCGGGGGACCGAAAGGCCTCGCGCTATTGGAGCGGCCGATGTCGGATTAGCTTGTTGGTGGGGTAACGGCCTACCAAGGCGACGATCCGTAACTGGTCTGAGAGGACGACCAGTCACACTGGGACTGAGACACGGCCCAGACTCCTACGGGAGGCAGCAGTGGGGAATTTTGGACAATGGGCGAAAGCCTGATCCAGCAATGCCGCGTGTGTGAAGAAGGCCTTCGGGTTGTAAAGCACTTTTGTCCGGAAAGAAATCCGCCTGGCTAATACCCGGGCGGGATGACGGTACCGGAAGAATAAGCACCGGCTAACTACGTGCCAGCAGCCGCGGTAATACGTAGGGTGCGAGCGTTAATCGGAATTACTGGGCGTAAAGCGTGCGCAGGCGGCTCTGTAAGACAGATGTGAAATCCCCGGGCTCAACCTGGGAACTGCATTTGTGACTGCAAGGCTAGAGTGCGTCAGAGGGAGGTGGAATTCCGCGTGTAGCAGTGAAATGCGTAGAGATGCGGAGGAACACCGATGGCGAAGGCAGCCTCCTGGGATGACACTGACGCTCATGCACGAAAGCGTGGGGAGCAAACAGGATTAGATACCCTGGTAGTCCACGCCCTAAACGATGTCTACTAGTTGTCGGGGATTCATTTCCTTGGTAACGCAGCTAACGCGTGAAGTAGACCGCCTGGGGAGTACGGCCGCAAGGTTAAAACTCAAAGGAATTGACGGGGACCCGCACAAGCGGTGGATGATGTGGATTAATTCGATGCAACGCGAAAAACCTTACCTACGCTTGACATGCCAGGAACTTTCCAGAGATGGATTGGTGCCCGAAAGGGAACCTGGACACAGGTGCTGCATGGCTGTCGTCAGCTCGTGTCGTGAGATGTTGGGTTAAGTCCCGCAACGAGCGCAACCCTTATCCTTAGTTGCTACGCAAGGGCACTCTAGGGAGACTGCCGGTGACAAACCGGAGGAAGGTGGGGATGACGTCAAGTCCTCATGGCCCTTATGTGTAGGGCTTCACACGTCATACAATGGTCGGTACAGAGGGTCGCCAACCCGCGAGGGGGAGCCAATCCCAGAAAACCGATCGTAGTCCGGATTGCAGTCTGCAACTCGACTGCATGAAGTCGGAATCGCTAGTAATCGCGGATCAGCATGTCGCGGTGAATACGTTCCCGGGTC
>MEED01000022.1 GCA_001724855.1 Lautropia sp. SCN 69-89 | reverse complement strand
CTTCGCGGCGATCGAGCTGGCCAAGCGCTACAACTACACCGCCGTGATCTCGCACCGCTCGGGCGAAACCGAGGACACGACGATCGCCGACATCGCGGTGGCGACCAACGCGCTGCAGATCAAGACCGGCTCGATGAGCCGCACCGACCGGATGGCCAAGTACAACCAGCTGTTGCGCATCGAGGAAGACCTCGGCGACGTCGCTGGGTATCCGGGTCGTTCGGCGTTCTACAATCTGGGCTGAAGGCGCGCGAGGCGCGCCCGAACGCGCGAGGTCAAGCCGGATGCGCACGCTGGGCATCGTTCTCGCTTCGCTGCTGGTGCTGATCCAGTACCCGCTCTGGCTGGGCAAGGGCGGCTGGCTGCGCGTCTGGGAGCTCGACCGCCAGCTGCACGCGCAGCAGGAGGTCAACGCCCGGCTGGCCTCGCGCAACAGTGCGCTGCAGGCCGAGGTCGACGACCTGCGCGCCGGCAAGCAGGCACTCGAGGAGCGGGCCCGCTACGAACTCGGCATGGTCATGCCGGGCGAAATCTTCGTGCAGATCAACGAGGCCGGCGCGCGCCGGCCCGCCGCCGAGGAACAGATCCGCACCGCTGCGGTGGCCGCGACGCCGCGCCGCTGAGCGGGTCCGATCGGCACACAGCAGCCGATCGGACCCGCTCAGTGCCGGGTCTGGGCGCCTTCGGGCGCAGGCGCCACCGCATGGAACAGCGCGACGCTGTCGACCAGGTCGAAGCGGTAGGCCTGGTTGCAGTACTCGCAGCGCACCTCGATGTCGCCGCGCTCGGCCAGGATCGCCTCGACCTCGTCGCTGCCCAGCATCCGCAGCATGTCGCCCACCTTGTCGCGGGTGCAGCGGCACGCGAAGCGGCACGGCCGATGGTCGAACGCATGCAGCGACTCCTGCCAGAACAGGCGTCGGAGCAGCTCGTCGGGGGGCAGCGTCAGCAGCTCCTCGTGGGCCACGGTGTCGGCGAGCTGCTGCATGCGGTTCCAGCCGTCGGAGTCGGATTCCGGGTAACCTCCCTCGTCGGGCAGGCGCTGCAGCAGCAGCCCGACCGCGCGCTCGCCGTCGGCGGCCAGCCATAGCCGCGTCGGCACCTGCTCGGAGCGCTGCATGTAGCGTTCGAGCACGCCGGCGACGGTGGCGCCCTCGAAGGGCACGATGCCTTGCCAGGCGGGCTTGTCGGGCGCGCTCTCGCGCGGGTCGAGCGTGACCACGAAACGGCCGTGACCCTGGGCGTCGACCAGCGCCGGCAGCGGCGCGCCCTCGGGAATCGATGCGCCTTCGCGCAGCTTCGCAGTGGCGCGGTAGCCGCCGTCGGAGCGGTACTCGACGACGAACAGGGCGACCGGGCCGTCGCCGTGGATCTGCAGCACCAGAGAACCGTCGAACTTCAGCGTTGCGCCGAGCAGCGCAGCAGCCGCGGACAACTCGCCGAGCCGGTCGCGCACCGGCCCGGGCAGCGCATGGCGCGCGATCACCTCGCGCCAGGCGCGGTCGAGCACGACCACTTCGCCGCGCACCGCGGCACCGCGCACCAGAAAGCGCAGCACGCCGTCGCTGGCCAGCCTGGGGATCATCATGCGCGCGGCAGGGCGACCAGCGCGTCGCGGAACTGGCGCGCGCGCTGCACGTAGCGCTCGGCACCCGCCCGCAGGTTGGCCACCTCGGCGTCGGTGAGTTCGCGCACCACGCGGCCCGGTGCGCCCAGCACGAGGCTGCGCTCGGGGATCTCCTTGCCTTCGGCGACCAGCGCGCCGGCGCCGATCAGGCAGTCGCGGCCGATGCGCGCGCCGTTCAGCACGATCGCCTGGATGCCGATCAGCGCTCCGTCGCCGATCGTGCAGCCGTGCAGCATCGCCTGGTGCCCGATGGTGACGCCCTCGCCGATCACCAGCGCGTAGCCGGGGTCGGTGTGCAGCACGCAGTTGTCCTGGATGTTGCTGCGCGAACCCACGCGGATCGGCTCGTTGTCGCCGCGCAGCGTGCAGTGGAACCAGACGCTCGATTCGGCGGCGAGCTCGACCAGGCCGATCAGGTCGGCCGACGCGGCGACCCAGGCGGTGGGATCGATGCGCGGCTCGCGATCGCCGAGACGGTAAATCGCCATGGACGGGAATTCCTGTGGTGCCGGAAAAGGGCGCGCAGGGCGACCGGCCCCGCGCGGCCCGCAAGTGTAAGCGATCGGCAGCCGCGGCCCCGGCCCACTGCCCGCCGGGTCACCGCCCGCCGGCTGCCGCCTGTTCGCGCTCGCGCAGCACGCGCCGCTGCACCTTGCCGGTGGTGGTCATCGGCAGCTCGGCGATGAACTCGATCTCCTTCGGGTACTCGTACGGTGCGAGCTTGCCGCGCACGTGCTGCTGCAACTGCTCGACCAGCGCCGGCGAGGCGGCATGGCCCGGCGCGAGCACCACGAAGGCCTTGATCACGTTGCCGCGCTCGGCATCGGGCTTGGGCACCACCGCCGCGTTGGCCACTGCCGGGTGGCGCACCAGGCAGCTCTCGATCTCGCTCGGCCCGATCCGGTAGCCGGCGGCCTTGAACATGTCGTCGGCACGCCCGCCGTACCAGAGATAGCCGTCGGGATCGGCGGTCGCGAGGTCGCCGGTGCGGCACCAGTCGCCGCTGAACTTCGCGCGCGTGGCCGCGTCGTTGCCCCAGTAGCCGAGGAAGAACACCGGATCGGGATGGCCGTGCCGGTCGAAGCGGTTGACCGCGATCTCGCCGAGCTGGCCCGGCGGCAACTCGCGTCCTTCGTCGTCGAGGATTGCGATCCGGTGCCCCGGGTACGCACGGCCGATCGATCCGGGGCGCGCCGGCCAGCGCTGCGCCGAGTTGCCGACCACGTAATTGACCTCGGTCTGCCCGAACATCTCGTTGACGGTGACGCCGAGCGCGTCGCGGCACCAGTCGAACAGCGTTTCGCCCACCGCCTCGCCCGCGCTCATGATCGCGCGCAGCGCGAGCCGATGGCGCGCACGCGGCTCGGGCGCGTGCTTCATCATCATCTTCAGCGCTGTCGGGAACAGGAACGTGTTGGTGACGCGATGGCGCTCGAGCAGTTCGAAGGCGCGCTCGGGCGAGAAGCGGCCACGCTGCGCGACGATCGGGTACCCGAAGTACAGCGAAGGAAGCAGTGCGTCCATCAGCCCGCCGGTCCAGGCCCAGTCGGCCGGCGACCAGAACACGGCGCGCGGGCGCGGGAACCAGTTTTGCGACGCGACGAAGCCGCTGAGGTTGCCGATCAGCGCGCGATGCGGAATGAGCGCGCCCTTGGGCGGGCCGGTGGTGCCGCTGGTGTAGATCAGCACCGCCGGGTCGGCGGCCAGCGTGTCCACCGCTGCGAAGCGGTCGCGCGCGCGCGCGAGCAGCTCGACGTAGTCGTGCTCGCCGGACCGGAGCGCGGGGCGCTCGCCCGAGGCCGGCACCACGACCACGTGCCGGACCGACTCGCCGAGCGAGGCGCGAAGGTTGTCGACGTAGCCGGCGTCGACGATCGCGACCACCGTCGCGCTGTCGTCGAGCCGGAAGCGCAGCGCATCGGGGCCGAACAGGATCGACAGCGGCATCGCCACGGCGCCCAGCCGGTAGATCGCCATGTGCGCAACCGCGGTCTCGGGGCGCTGCGGCAGCACGACCGCGATGCGGTCGCCGCGGCGCACGCCCAGCGCCGCGAGCGCATTGGCCAGGCGGTTCGCCTCGTCGTGCAGCCGGCGATAAGCCACGCGCTCGACGTGGCCATCGCCGTGGTCGACGATGATCGCGGTGCGCCGCGCGTCGCCTGCCCAGCGCGTGCAGCAGGCCTCGGCGATGTTGAAGCGCTCGGGAACGAGCCAGCGGAAGGTGCCATGCAGCTCGTCGTAGTCGTCGCGTGCGGCAATCCTCATCGATGACCCCCCGGGTTTCTATAATGTCGGCAGGAATCCGTATTGTGCCCGCTTCCACTGCGTTGTCGTCCAGCCCCGGTGCCGCGTCGCTGCCGTCCGCGCGCGCGCCGCGCGCAGGCACCCGGCCGTACCGGCCGCGGCGCGAGAGCCGCTCGCTGTTCGTCGAGGCGCGCGGCCTGCGCCATCACCTGCGCTGCTGGGAGCCGCAGCGCAAGGACGTGGCCCAGGCGCCCACCGTGTTCCTGCTGCACGGCTGGATGGACGTTTCCGCGTCGTTCCAGTTCGTGGTCGACCTGCTGCCCGGCCACTGGCGACTGATCGCCCCCGACTGGCGCGGCTTCGGGCTCACCGACCGCAGCGGCGCCGACGCCTACTGGTTTCCCGACTATCTCGGCGACCTCGACGCGCTGCTCGACGCGCTCGCGCCCGAGCAGCAGGTCGACCTCGTCGGCCACAGCATGGGCGGCAACGTCGCGGCGCTCTACGCCGGGGTGCGGCCGCAGCGGGTGCGCCGGCTGGTGAACCTCGAAGGCGTGGGCCTGAAGGCCACGCGCCCGGCGCAGGCGCCCGGTCGTTATGCGCGCTGGCTCGACGAGCTGCGCGACGGCGCTGCGCTGCGCGACTACGCTTCGCGCGACGAGGTCGCCGCACGGCTGATGCGCGGCAATCCGCGCCTGCGCCCCGAATTCGCCGATTTCCTCGCACTGCACTGGGCGCGCGAGAACGCCGCCGGGCGCTTCGAACTGCTCGCCGATCCGGCTCACCGGACCTCCTCGCCCATCCTGTACCGCGTGCCGGAGGTGATGGCCTGCTGGCGGGCCATCACCGCGCCGGTGCTTTGGGTGTTGGCCGAGCACACCAGCGAGACGATGTCCTTCGTCCACGGTGCCGAATACCGGCGGCGGCTCGGGGCGATCCGCTTCCTGCGCGAGGCGACGGTCGCCGGCGCGGGGCACATGCTGCATCACGACCGCCCCGAGGAGGTGGCACGCCTCGTCGTCGAACACCTGGCTGGGGCGCCTGCGCCATGACGCTGCCCGGCGATCCGCTGCGGCTCAACGCCGACCTGCACGCGCATTCGCGCGTCTCCGACGGCGTGCTCGCGCCCGCCGAGGTCGCGCGACGTGCGCACGCGCATGGTGTGCAGCTGTTCGCGCTCACCGACCATGACGAGGTCGACGGGCTCGCGGAGGCGGGTGCGGCCGCCGCCGCGCTCGGGCTCGCCTTCGTGCCGGGCGTGGAGATCTCGGTCAGCTGGGGCGGCGAGACGATCCACGTGGTCGGACTGCGCATCGATCCCGACCATCGGCTGCTGCGCGAAGGACTGGCCCGCACGCGCAGCGGTCGCGACGCCCGCGCGCGCGAGATGGGCGACGATCTCGCGCGCGCCGGCATCGCCGGCGCGTACGACGGAGCGCTTCGCTTCGTCGGCAACCCGGCGATGGTGGGGCGCACGCACTTCGCGCGCTACATCGTCGAACTCGGCGTGTGCCGCGACGTCGCCGAGGTCTTCCAGCGCTACCTGTCCGAAGGCAAGCCGGGCTTCGTCGCGCACCGCTGGGCGAGCCTGGGCGACGCGACAGGCTGGATCCGCAGCGCGGGCGGCGTCGCGGTGCTCGCGCATCCGGGCCGCTACCGGCTCGACGACACCGCGCTGTGGGCGCTGGTGGCGGCGTTTCGCGAGGCGGGCGGCGAGGGCATCGAAGTCGTCAGCGGCTCGCACACGCGCGACCAGTACCGGCGCTTCGCGCAGGTCGCGCGCGAATTCGGCCTGCGCGCCTCGCGCGGGTCCGATTTCCACGGTCCCGACGAAAGCCGCGTCGAACTGGGCAGCCTGCCGCCGTTGCCCGCGACGCTGGTGCCGGTGTGGCTCGACTGGCCCGAGGCCGCGCTGGCGGCCTCGCGCCCGCAGGCCGCGCGCGGCGACGCGGTGGCGCGCGCATGACCCAGCGCTTCACGCTGCATCCGAAGAACCCGCAGGTGCGGCTGCTGCGGCAGGCCGCCGACGTGCTGGGCGCCGGCGGGCTGGTGGCGCTGCCCACCGATGCCTGTTACGTGCTCGCCTGCCGGCTGGGCGACAAGGGCGCGGTCGACCGGCTGCGCGCGATCCGCGGGCTCGACGAGCGGCACCTGCTCACGCTGATGTGCCGCGACCTCTCCGAGCTGTCGACCTACGCGATGGTCGACAGCCGGCAATACCGTTTCCTGAAGGAATGGGCGCCCGGTCCCTATACCTTCGTGCTCGATGCGACGAAGGAAGTGCCGCGGCGCCTGTGGAACCCGTCGCGGCGAACGATCGGGCTGCGCGTGCCCGACGCTGCGGTCGCCCAGGGCCTGCTCGAGGCGCACGGCGAGCCGGTGCTGTGCTCGAGCCTGATCCTGCCCGGCGAGGACGATCCGATCACCGATGCCGACACGATCGTCGAGCGCCTGTCGCGCCGCATCGAACTGGTGATCGACGCAGGCGGACAGGGCTTCGTGCCCACGACGGTGATCGACCTCACCGGCCCGGAGCCGCTGGTGGTGCGCATGGGCTGCGGCAGCGTCGAAGGCATGGTCGCGCGCGGCGCGGAGAAGTCGGTGCTGCGGGTGCGCTTCTGAAGCAGCCGGTGCGCGCGCCCGGGTGCGGCAGGGGCCGGCTGCTACAATCCTTCACATGGATCTGAGCCTTCCGCAGCTGATCGCGGTCTATGCGATTCCGGTGATTTTCGCGATCACGCTGCACGAGGCGGCGCATGGCCTCGTCGCTGCGCGCCTGGGCGACCGCACCGCGCAATTGCAGGGCCGCGTCAGCCTGAATCCGCTGCGCCACATCGACCCGATCGGCACCTTGCTGGTGCCGGCGCTGATCCTGCTCGCGAGCAAGGCGGTGGGCGGGGGGATCCTTTTCGGCTGGGCCAAGCCGGTGCCGATCGTGCCCTCGAACCTGCGCTCGCCGCGTCGCGACATGGGCATGGTGGCCGCCGCCGGGCCGCTGGCCAACCTCGCGATGGCGCTCGGCTGGGGCTTCGCGCTCAAGCTGATGAGCCTCTTCGGCAGCGACGGCGAATTCCTGCCGCGCATGGCGATCGCCGGCATCTTCGTCAACCTGGCGCTGGCGGTGCTCAACCTGGTCCCGGTGCCGCCGCTCGACGGCGGACGCATCCTCACCAGCCTGTTGCCGGCGCGGCTTGCCGCGGCGTTCTCGCGGCTCGAGCCCTACGGGCTGTTCATCCTGCTCGCGCTGCTGGCCACCGGCGTGCTGGGCTTCGTCGTCGCACCGCTGATCGACATCGGGGTCGGCGTGATCGCGGCGCTCTTTTCGCTGTCCGACTGAACGACCGACCATGTTCACCGAACGAGTCGTATCCGGAATGCGCCCGACCGGCGCGCTGCACCTGGGCCACTACCACGGCGCACTGAAGAACTGGGTGCGGCTGCAGTCCGAGCATCCCTGCCTGTTCTTCGTGGCCGACTGGCACGCGCTCACCACCCACTACGATTCGCCGGACGTGATCGGCGACAACGTCTGGGAGATGGTGATCGACTGGCTGGCGGCGGGCATCGATCCGCAGCAGTCGGTGCTGTTCATCCAGTCGCGCGTGCCCGAGCACGCCGAGCTGCACCTGCTGCTGTCGATGATCACGCCGCTGGGCTGGCTCGAGCGCGTGCCCACCTACAAGGACCAGCAGGAGAAGCTGTCCGACCGCGACCTGTCCACCTACGGTTTTCTCGGCTATCCGCTGCTGCAGGCGGCCGACATCCTCATGTACCGCGCCGCCTGGGTGCCGGTGGGCGAAGACCAGGTGCCGCACGTCGAGTTCACCCGCGAGATCGCGCGCCGCTTCAACCACCTGTTCGGCCGCGAGCCGGGCTTCGAGGAGAAGGCGCGCGAGGCGGTGAAGAAGCTGGGCAGCAAGCGCGCGAAGCTGTACGAGCAGATGCGCACCCGCTACCAGGAGCAGGGTGACGACACCGCGCTGCAGCAGGGGCGCGAACTGCTCGAGCTGGCGCAGAACCTGAGCATGGGCGATCGCGAGCGGCTGTTCGGCTACCTCGAAGGCAGCCGCAGGATCATCCTGGCCGAGCCGCAGGCGCTGCTCACCGAGGCGTCGAGAATGCCGGGCATCGACGGGCAGAAGATGTCCAAGAGCTACGGCAACTCGATCGCGATGCGCGAAGACCCCGAGTCGGTGCGCAAGAAGATCCGCACGATGCCCACCGACCCGGCGCGCGTGCGGCGCACCGATCCGGGCGAACCCGAGCGCTGCCCGGTCTGGCAGCTGCACCTCGTCTATTCCGACGAGGCCACGCGCGATTGGGTGCAGGCGGGTTGCCGCAGCGCCGGCATCGGCTGCCTCGAATGCAAGCAGCCGGTGATCGACGCGATCCTCGCCGAGCAGCAGGTGTTTCGCGAGCGGGCGCAGCCCTACCTCGACGACCCGAGCCTGCTGCGCAACATCGTCGCCGACGGTTGCGAGCAGGCACGCAAGATCGCGCAGGAGACGATGCGCGAAGTCCGCGAGGCGATGGGGCTCGACTTCGACTGAGGCGGCGTGTCGCGGCCGTCCGTTGGCCGCAGGCTCCGGGCGATTCTCAGGCCGCGCTGTTGCGCGAGTCGTGCACGAGGTGCATGCGGCGCAGCGTCGGCAGCGCTTCGAGGAATTCCTTCAGCTGCTCGAACGGCAGCGGCTCGGCGATCAGCGAGCCCTGCACCCGGTGGCAGTCGAGCGAGCGCAGGCCGCGCAACTCGGCCGCGGTTTCCACCCCCTCGGCCATCGCCTGCAGCCCAAGCTTCGCGGCCATCGTCGTGATCGCCTGCACGATCGCCGCGTTGCCGCGGTCGGCCGGCAGATCCTGCACGAAGGTGTGGTCGATCTTGATGCCGTCGACCGGCAGGTTCTTCAGGTACGACAGCGACGCATAGCCGGTGCCGAAATTGTCGATGAACACGCGCACGCCCAGCCGGCGCAACTCGCCGATCAGGGCGACGGTGCGCTCGGGGTTCTCGATGAACGCGCTCTCGGTGAGCTCGAGCTGCAACAGCCGCGACGGGAAGTCGCGCTCGTGCATCAGCTCGGCCAGCGTGGCGAGGAAGCCCTCTTCGGAGAGCTGGCGCGCCGAGACGTTCACCGAGACCGCCAGGTCGGGCCAGGCCTCGATGCCCAGGCGCACGCGGTCGTCGAGCGCGCGCCGGATCACCCACAGGCCGATCTCGCGAATCAGGTTGCTCTCTTCGGCAGCTGGCAGGAAGCGGTCGGGCAGCAGCAGGCCGCGGGTCGGATGGCGCCAGCGCAGCAGGCCCTCGTAGCCGATCACCGTGCGCTCGTCGATGTTCATCACCGGCTGGTAGTAGAGGTCGACTTCGCCGCGATGGATTGCGCTGGGCAGTTCGGCGGCCAGTTGCAGCCGCTCGGCGCGCTCGTCGGAGAGGCCGCCGGCGAAGAAGCGCACGTCGCCGCGGCCCTCCGATTTCACCTGGTACATCGCGCTGTCGGCGCAGCGGATCAGCGTTTCGGCTTCCTGGGCGTCGTCGGGCGCCAGCGCCACGCCGATGCTCGCCGACAGGAAATAGGCCCGGTTGGCCAGCACCAGCGGCTTCTCGATCGCCGCGAGCGCGCGCCGCGCGACGCGCTCGATCTCGTCGCGCGTGCCCGGGTGCACCAGCAGTGCGACGAACTCGTCGCCGCCCATGCGGCCGGCGACGTCGTCGGTGCCCAGCGCGGCGCGCAACCGGCGCGCGACCTCGATCAGCGCCTGGTCGCCGGCGGCGTGGCCCAGCGTGTCGTTGATCAGCTTGTAGCGATCGAGGTCGATGTAGAGCAGCGCCGCGCGCTCGCCCGACTTCAGCCGCGATTCGAGCTGCTGCAGCAGGAAAGCGCGGTTGGGCAGCCCGGTGAGCGCGTCGTGCATCGAGGCGAGCAGCAGGCGCCGCTCGGCCGCCTTGCGCTGCAGGTATAGCGACAGCGTGCGCGACAGCGTCTCGGCGGCCTGGCCGAGGAACGATTCGCCGTGGAACGCAACGGGGCCGAGGAACAGCAGCAGGCCGAGCGTGCGCCCCTGCTCGTCGCCGATGGGCGCGAGGAATGCCGCCTTCGCGCCCAGCACGCCGGTGCGATAGCGGGCGACGAAGGACGGATGCGCCTGCAGGTCGGTGATCCAGGCATGGCGGCCCTCGCGCCAGCACCTGCCCTCGACGCTGTCGTCGCCGGGGGAGAATTCGGAGGGCAGGTCGGAGACCATCCGCGTGAACGCCGGATAGCCCCAGCGCTCGCGCGCGGCCAGCCCGCGGTCGGTGCGCACCAGGTGAACGCCGCCGAGCCAGCCGAGCTTGCCGCACAGCGTGATGACGATCGCGGTGATCACGCGCGCCGGCTCGGTCTGCTCGCGCATGATTCCGGCGATGTCGCCCTCGATTTCGAGCAGCATCCGCTGCTGCTTCTCGCGCGTGATGTCGCGACCGGTGCCGCGGTAGCCGGCGAAGCGGCCGGCCTCGTCGAACACCGGATGGCCGCTCAGCGACAGGTGGTACACGTTGCCCTGCGGATCGATCTGGCCGAACTCGAAGTTCTCGAACGGCTTGTGCGCCTCGCAGGTCGTGCGGTGGCCGTCCCAGTCGGGACGCAGGAAATCGGCCTCGGGCATCTCCCAGCGCCGCCTTCCGATCAGCACGCGCCGCCACGGGCCGATCACCGCGTCGAGCGAGTCCGACAGGAACGAAACGCGGTGTTGCGCGTCGGTCTCCCACACCCAGTCGGAGCTCAGGTGCGTGAGGTCGCGAAACTTCGCTTCGCTGGCCGCGAGTTGCTGCTGCATCGCGCGCATGCCGGTGATGTCCTGCACGATGCCGGCGATGCGCGCCGTGCGACCCTGCGCGTCGCGCTCCGGACGCGCGACGCTGCGGACCCAGGCGGTCTCGCCGCCCGGGCGCACCCAGCGGAACTCGACGCGCGCCTCGCGGCCGTCGCGCAGTGCGCGACGATGCGCTTCCTGCCAGCGAGCCCGGTCATCGGGGTGAATGTGCGACAGGAACGCGGCCGGCGGTGGCACGCCGGCCGCCGGGTCGACGCCGAACAGTCGGAACGCGCCATCGCTCCACTGCAGCGTGTTGTGGCGCAGGTCGTGCACCCAGGATCCGAGCGCGGCCAGTTGCTCCGCGGCGCGACGATGGTCGCCCAGGTCGCGCAGCAACTCGTCCGAGCTGCGCGCGGCGCGAAGCGCGCTTCGCAGCGCCAGGGATAGTGAGGTCGCCGCGGCGATTGCGGTCAGCGCGGCGATCGCGAGCGCGGCCTGCCGCGGCAGCAGCGACGGTGTGACCCACGCCATCAGCGCCAGGATCGCGGCGACTGCGAGTGCAGCCGCACACGCGGCGAGGCTGCGCGAGGGCAGCCGGAAACTCGGCGAGGCGGCCAGCGGTTCGATCGTCGCTCTCCGGATGTGATCGAGCGTAATGTAGCGGATCGCCCGTCCGGAGCCGAGGAATATGTCCACCTTGCCAGCGATTCCGCACCCTGCCGCACCTGCCGCACCGTCGCCGTGGGTGCGGCGCTGGCTCGCGGCGTTGCCGGCCGGCGCGAGCGTGCTCGACTTCGCCGCCGGTTCGGGGCGGCACGCGCTCGAGGCGCGGCGCCTGGGCCTGCGCGCGACCGCGATCGATCGCGACGCGGCGGGGCTGGCCGGCCTGGGCGAGGGCATCGCCACGCGCGTGGCCGACCTCGAGGGCGACCAGTGGCCGTTCGGGCCGGAGCGCTTCGACGCGGTGGTGGTGGCGAACTACCTCTTTCGCGCCCGCTTCGCGCTGCTGGCGGCGCTGGTCGCGCCCGGCGGCCTGCTCGTCTACGAGACTTTCGCGCAGGGCAACGAGCGCTACGGCAAGCCGTCGAACCCGGCGTTCCTGCTCGCTCCGGGCGAGCTGCTGCAGCGCTGTCGCAGCGCCGGACTCGCGGTGCTGGCCTACGAGCACGGGCTGCTCGACCAGCCGCGACCGGCCGTCGTCCAGCGCGTCTGCGCGACGCGTGCCGCCGGCCCCGAGGGGCTGCGCGTGCTCGGATAGAATGCAGATTTTTGCAAGCGACCAGCCATGATCAAGGGCAGCATTGTCGCGATCGTCAGTCCGATGCACGAAGACGGCAGCCTCGATCTCGAGAGCTACCGGCGGCTCATCGACTGGCACGTCGAAGAGGGGACGGCGGCGATCGTGGCCGTCGGCACCACCGGCGAATCGCCGACCGTCGATGTCGAAGAGCATGCGACGCTGATCCGCGTCGCCGTCGAGCACGCGGCCGGACGCGTGCCGATCATCGCGGGCACCGGCGGCAACTCCACGCGCGAGGCGATCGAGCTCACCGAGTATGCGCACAAGCACGGCGCGCAGGCGTCGCTGCAGGTGGTGCCGTACTACAACAAGCCGACGCAGGAGGGCATGTACCGGCACTTCCGTGCGGTGGCCGAAGCCGTCGACCTGCCGATCGTGCTCTACAACGTGCCGGGGCGCACGGTGGCCGACCTCTCCAATGCCACCGTCCTGCGCCTGGCCCAGGTGCCCGGCATCATCGGCCTGAAGGACGCGACCGGCGACATCCCGCGCGGCTCGGTGCTGCTCGCGCAGGCGCCGGCGAGCTTCGCGATCTACAGCGGCAACGACGACTCCGCGCTCGCCCTGATGGCAATGGGTGCGCACGGCGTCATCTCGGTCACCGCCAACCTCGCGCCCGGCCCGATGGCCCGGATGTGCGAATGCGCGCTGGCCGGCGACTGGGCGCAGGCGCTGGCGATCAACCGCCGGCTGCTGCCGCTGCATACCGACCTGTACGGCGAGGCCAACCCGATTCCGGTCAAGTGGGCGCTGGCCCGGATGGGCCGCATCGGCCCCGGAATCCGGCTGCCGCTCACGCCGCTGTCGCCCGAACGCCAGGAACTCGTGCGCTCCGCGCTCGAGCGCTCAGGAGTGCTCAATTGACGATGAATTTCCGTGCGGTCGTCGTGCGCGCGTTGCGCGCGGCCGCGATCCCGGCGCTGGCCGGCGCGCTGGGCGCCTGCGCAATCGGCGAGAAGATCGACGAAGCGAGCCGGATCGAATACAAGTCGGCCACGAAGGGGCCTTCGCTCGACGTGCCGCCCGATCTGACGAAGCCGGCGGCCGACAGCCGCTACGCGGTGCCCGAGCGCAGCAAGCGCACCGCCTCCACCTACGAGAGCGCGCGCGCCGCCGAGCGCGCGGCGCCGGCTGCCACCGCCGCGGTGCTGCCGAAGGTCGAGGGCGCGCACCTCGAGCGCGACGGCTCGCAGCGCTGGCTGGTGGTCGACCTGCCGCCCGAGAAGGTGTGGGCGGTCCTGCGCGATTTCTGGCAGGACAACGGCTTCGTGGTCAAGTCCGCCTCGCCCGAAACCGGCATCATGGAAACCGACTGGGCCGAGAACCGCGCGAAGCTGCCGCTGGACTTCATCCGCTCGACCATCGGCCGCGCGTTCGACAATCTTTACTCGACCGGCGAGCGCGACAAGTTCCGCACGCGGCTCGAGTCGGCCAACGGCAAGACCGAGGTCTACATCAGCCACCGCGGCATGGTCGAGGTCTACACCTCGTCGGCGCGCGAGAACACTGCCTGGCAGCCAAGGCCGAGCGATCCCGAGCTCGAGGCCGAGTTCCTGCGGCGCCTGATGCTGAAGTTCGCTCCCTCGGGGGCTGCGGCCACGACGACGGCAGCCGCCGGTGCGAGCGATCGTGCACGGCTCGCCAGCAGCGGGGGGGCACAGGTGCTCGAGGTGCTCGAGGGCTTCGACCGTGCGTGGCGCCGGGTCGGACTGGCGCTCGACCGCGGCGGCTTCACCGTCGAAGACCGCGACCGTGCGCAGGGCCTGTACTTCGTTCGCTACATCGATCCCGAGGTCGAGGGCGGTCGCGTCGCGGAAAAACCCGGCTTCCTCTCGCGCATCTTCGGATCGGCGAAGCCGCGTGCCGACGCGAGCCGGCAGTTCCGCATCCGGGTCGAAGGCAGCGGCGAGAGCAGCAGCCGCGTGAGCGTGCTCGCCGCCGACGGCAAGCCGGTCGGCGAAGTCGACCAGCGCACGGCCGAACGCATCCTCGCGCTGCTGCAAGAGCAGCTGCGGTGACGGCGCGGTGCGCTTCGCGAGCCTGGGCAGCGGCAGCGAAGGCAACGCGCTGTTGATCGAAAGCAGCGACGGCACCCGCGTCACGCGGGTGCTGGTCGACTGCGGTTTCGGCCGGCGCGAGGCCGAGCGCCGGCTGCGTGGCGCGGGCGTCGAGCCGGAGCAACTCGACGCGATCCTGGTGACCCACGAGCACGCCGACCACATCGGCGGCGTGTTCAGGCTGGCGCGCGCACACGGCATCGCGGTGCACCTCACGCATGGCACGCTGCGCGCCGCCGCGGCGATGCCCGATGCGGCCGGAGAGGTCGAGCCGCTGCTGCGCGTGTTCGACTCTCATGCGCACTTCGACTGCGCGGGGCTGCGCATCGAGCCCGTGCCGGTGCCGCACGACGCGCGCGAACCGGTGCAGTACGTGATCGACGACGGGCGGCGTCGCCTGGGCGTGCTCACCGACCTCGGACAGGGCACGCCGCACGTGGTGCGCGCGCTCGCGCGGCTGGACGCGCTGGTGCTCGAATGCAACCACGACGGTGAACTGCTCGCCGACAATCCGCGTTATCCGGCCGCGCTCAAGCGCCGCATTGCGGGGGCGTGGGGGCACCTCGACAACCGCGAGGCGGCGCGCATCCTCGCGTCGATCGACCGCTCGCGACTGCGCACCGTCGTGGCCGCGCACCTGAGTCGCCACAACAACCGTCCCGAACTGGCGCGCGAGGCGCTTGCCTCGGTGCTGGAACCGGGCAGTGACGAAATGATCCGGGTGGCCGACCAGGATCGCGGCATCGACTGGATCGCGGTCTGAAGACAAACAAAAACCGGCCGCGAGGGCCGGTTTTCGGGGGCCGGGCGCTCAGGCCCGGCCGCGCGGCCGACTCGCGTCGGCCGTGCGTGCGAAGCGTCGCTTCTCGCGCGACTTGCTGCGCGACTTACTTCTTCGCGGCTTCGGCAGCCTTGTCGGCGGCTTCCTTGGCAGCTGCGGCAGCCTTGTCGGCGGCTTCCTTGGCGGCATCCACCGTGGCGCCGGCGGCATCCTTGGTGGCCTCGACCGCGGCGGTCGCGCCTTCCTTCACGGCTTCGCCGGTTTTCTCGGCGGCTTCCTTGGCAGCGTCGACCGCCGCGCCCGCGGCTTCCTTCGCAGCCTCGGCGGGGGCCGGAGCGGTGGTGGCCGGCGCGGGCGCCGGGGCGGGCGCCTCTTCCTTCTTGCCGCAGGCGGCCAGGGTGACGACGATGATCGAGGCGAGGAGCAGCGATTTCTTCATGATGTGATTCGTTCCTGGAAGGAAAGCACTGAGGGATTCAGCTTTGTCGCTCGGCGGTTCGCCATCGCGTCCGGGGCGTGGCTTGGGTCGAACCCGTAGGTGTTAACCCGCACTGGACTGCCGATCGAAGGCCGAATTCTAGCAAACTTATGGCAAGCAGCCCGGACTCGGGCGGGTGTCCCCGCCCGGATGCGTATCACGGGAGCAACGGTCGCGCCGATCCTACGGCTTCGGGGCTCCGCCGGCGGGCGTGAACGCGTCGGAGAAGCAGGCGTCTTCGTGCAGACCCTGCGCCACGAAGGCGGGGCGTGCCGCTTCGACCATGCGCACCGAGCCGCAGGCGTAGACCGAGAAGCCCGACAGGTCGGGGAAGTCGGCGAGGATCGCCTCGTGAACCAGCCCGATGCGGCCGGTCCATTCGTCTTCCGGCGCTGGCTCGGACAACACCGGCACGAAGTGGAAGTTCGGGTGCTCGCGAGCCCACTGCTGCGGCAGTTCGGTCAGGTACAGGTCGCGGCGCCGGCGCACGCCCCAGTACAGGTGAAGCGGTCGCTGGATGCCCATGCGGAAAGCCTGCTCGAGCAGGCTCTTGACCGGCGCGAAGCCGGTGGCGCCAGCCACGAAGATCAGCGGCTTGTCGCTCGGCTCGTGAAGCACGAACGAGCCCACCGGCCCTTCGAAGGTGACCGGGTCGCCCACCTTCATCGACTCGAATACGCGGGTGGTGAAGCGCCCGCCCGGCATCAGCCGTACGTGCAGCTCGACCAGGTCGGTGGATCCGGAGGGCGTGGTGAACGAGTAGCTGCGCCGCGCGCCGTCCTCGAGCACCACGTTCAGGTACTGGCCGGCCTCGAAGTCGATCCTGCGGCCTTCCGGCAGCCGCAGCGCGACCAGCATCACGTCGTGGGCGAGCCGCTCGAGCCGCTCCACGCGGGCTTCGTAGGTGGCTACCTGCGTGCCGCGGGCCGCGGCATTTTCTTCGTATTCGAACTCGACGTCCGACAGCGCGCGCGCGCAGCACAGCAGAATGCGCCCCGCGCGGCGCTCCTCTTCGGAGAGTGCGCTCGGCTGGTAGCCCGACATCTCGACCTGGCCGCCGATCATGGTTGCCTTGCAGACGCCGCAGCCGCCGGAGCGGCATTCGTACGGCAGCGCAATGCCGGCGCGCAGGCCCGCGTCGAGCAGCGTCTCGCCGGCGCGCACCGGCGCGCCCTGGCGGCCCGGATGCGCGGTCAGGTGATAGGCCTGGCCCTTGCCGGTGCGCGCCGGCGGCAGCCACGGCATCGCCAGCAGCAGCACGGTGACGCCTGCGCAGGCGATCCAGAGCTTGAGCGGATCCCAGGCGTAGATCAGCGGGTAGACGGTGAGGTAGAACCAGTCGAAGTCGAGCGTCGTCGGCGCGGTATGGAAGTCGGCCGGCGCCTGGCTCACGACCGGCTTGACCAGCGCCAGTACCAGCAGCATCGCCACCAGCCCGTAGGCGAGCCGGCGCGGCGGGATCTGCGCGGCGCGCGGCACTCGCTGCGTGTGCACCCACAGCGCCAGCATCACGACCAGCGGAATGCCGATGTGCAGGAACGACAGCAACGAGAACAGCCGGTCGGTGATCGCCTCGGGGGTGATGAAGTTGCGGGTCAGGATGCCGTTGAACACCGGCAGCGAGTCGAGCCATTCGGTGGTGCCGATCACCACGAACTGCGCCAGCTTGTCCCAGGGCAGCATGAAGCCGTTGACCCCCGACGCGTAGACCAGCCAGAGGACGACCACCCCGGTGACCCACGAGAAGGCACGGAAGCTGCGATAACGGTCGAACGCGAAGTGGCGCACCATGTGCAGCAGCATCGTGAGCACCATCGCGTCGGAGGCGTAGCGGTGCACGCTGCGCATGATGCCGCCGGCCCACCACTGGCCGTGGGTGATCGACTCCATCGACGCATAGGTCTTGTCGACCCCGGTCTCGTAGAAGACGTAGACGTACAGGCCGCTGGCGACGACGATCCAGAACATCCAGTAGCTGGTCGCGCCGAGGTAGTACATCGGGTTCAGCCGGTCGCCGAACACCCGGTTGCCGACGGCCTCCATCCGCAGGAAGAACCACTGCAGGAAGCCCTGGAGTTTCTTGAGCAACGTATCTCTCCATGACGCCCGGCGGCGCGCCGGGCACATCGCAGGCCGCCGGCGGCACGGGCCGCGCGCGGTGCGAAAAACATGCGGAACCTAGCGGCAACGTCGCGCCATTGCAAGAACATGGCGACGTGGAAGCGACATTTCGGGAGCGTCGCGGCGCGCCGCGCCGGATTCTGGATTGCCGCGACGCCACAACCGGGTTACCTTTGATGCGCGTCAAGGCGGGTTCATGTCGCGGCCAACCATGATGGCCGGCGTTACCGATTTCGTTACCAATCTTTTCGACAGGGAAGGGGAGCTGCCATGGCTGACCAAGGTCGATCGCAGGCCGAAAACCAGGAAGAAGAACGCATTCCCGTGATGCAGCAGCTCCTCGACAATCCCTTCCTTCTGCTGTTTCTGGGCGTCACGCTGCCCACCGTGCTCTACATCCTCTGGGGAGTGATGGAGATCGCGGGCGTGCCGGTCACGCCGCTGGCCAAGTGATCGTACGCGAGCAACCTGGAGACAAACGTGAGCGCCATACTGCCCCCGCAGCATCGAATCTGGTGGAAGCAGCCGGTCGACAAGGTGGAGATCCTCTGGATCGTGATCGCCTTCGTCTGGTGCATGATCATGTTCTTCATGATGCCGTACTGGCACGTGTTCGGTAAGCAGAACCTCTCGCCGGAAACCTACAAGGTCAAGCCGGAGCTGTTCGCCAAGGCCGCCCAGGACATGGTGGACAAGTACAAGGTTCGCGAAGAAGGCGAGAACAAGGTTCCCGTGGTCGCGCCGCCGGCCGGCAGCGACATCTACCTGATCGCCCGGCTCTGGGACTGGTGGCCGATCCTCGAGCTCGAGAAGGGCAAGACCTACCGGCTCAACCTCAGCGCCATGGACTACCAGCACGGCTTCTCGCTGCAGCCCGAGAACATCAACATCCAGGTGCTGCCCGGTTACCAGCACGTCGTGACGATCACGCCGAACCGCTCGGGGCAGTACGCGATCGTCTGCAATGAATTCTGCGGCATCGGCCATCACAAGATGGTCTCGCGGCTCTACGTCAAGTGATCGGGGGAAACATGGCAACCGCTGAAGCGCAGTACCGAATCTGCCCCCGCACGGGGTTGCAGTTTCACAAGTCGGCCGAGACGCTGATCAAGGTCAACGCGGTCGCGGCCGTCGTGTCGCTGCTCGTCGGGGGCATCCTCGCGCTGCTGATCACGCTCACGCGCTGGCAGGCGATCCACCTGATCGACGCCGACAACTTCTACCTCTACCTGACCGCCCACGGCCTCGACATGCTCGTGGTCTGGATCATCTTCTTCGAGATCGCGATCCTCTACTTCTGCTCGTCCACGCTGTTGCGATGCAGGCTCGCCACGCCCAGGCTGGCATGGCTCGCATGGGCGCTGATGGTGATCGGCACGCTGACGTTCAACGTGGCGATCTTCAGCGGCAACGCGACGGTGATGATGACCTCGTACGTGCCGATGCCCGCGCACCCGGCGTTCTACCTCGGGCTGATCCTGTTCGCGGTCGGCGCGCTGATCGGCTGCTTCATCTTCCTGGGCACGCTGGTCGTGGCCAAGGCCGAGAAGACCTACGAGGGGTCGGTTCCACTGGTCACCTTCGGGGCGCTCACGGCCTGCATCATCGCGATCTTCACGATCGCCTCGGGCGCGATCATCCTGATCCCCACCTTCCTCTGGTCGACGGGCTACATCAAGCACATCGACCCGGCGATGTACCGGGTGATCTGGTGGGCGTTCGGCCACTCGTCGCAGCAGATCAACGTGTCGGCGCACATCGCGGTCTGGTACGCGATCGCCGCGATCGTCTTCGGCGCCAAGCCGATGTCCGAGCGTGTCAGCCGCTCCGCGTTCCTGCTGTACATCCTGTTCCTGCAGCTGGCGTCGGCGCACCACATCCTGGCCGACCCCGCGGTGGGCACCGAGTGGAAGATCTTCAACACCAGCTATGCGATGTACCTGGCGGTGCTCGCGTCGATGCTGCACGGCCTGACGGTGCCGGGCGCGATCGAGGCGGCCCAGCGCGAGAAGGGCTATACCAAGGGCCTGTTCGAGTGGCTGCGCAAGGCGCCGTGGGGCAATCCGGTGTTCTCCGGGATGTTCATCTCGCTGATCGGCTTCGGCTTCCTCGGCGGCATCTCGGGCGTGATGATGGGCACCGAGCAGCTGAACATGATCATCCACAACACGATCTACGTGCCGGGGCACTTCCACGCCACGGTCGTGATCGGCACGACGCTGGCGTTCATGTCGCTCACCTACTTCCTGCTGCCCACGCTGTTCAACCGCGAGCTGATCCTGCCGGGATGGGCGAAGCTGCAGCCCTACCTGTTCGGCCTGGGCATGGGCGTGTTCACGCTGGCGATGATGGGCGCCGGAACCCTCGGCGTGCCGCGCCGCCACTGGGACATCACCTTCGCGGGCGCCGCGCTGCCGTATGAGTATCCGGGCACCGCGCTGCTGATGATCGCGATCTTCGGCGTGGGCGGCGTGATCGCAGTCGTGGGCGGGGCGATGTACATCATCGTCACAGTCGGCACGATCCTGTTCGGCAAGAAGCTCGACGCGGGTTCGTACTCCACCAAGGTGAGCCCGCTGCGCCTGCCGGTGCAGGCGGCACTCACGGGCCATGGCGGCCATGGCGGCGGCTTCGGCGTGCCGGGCACCTTCGTGTTCGCGCTGGTCTTCCTGGGAGCCTTCGTGCTGTACTACTTTGTCAACTGGAAGTACCTGTCCACGGTCTGGGGCCTGAGCTGAGCACCCAGCCGTGCGCCTGAGCGACGAACGAAGCATGCCGGGCCGCCGCGCGCGGCCCGGCGAAGCAGGCCGGCCATGAAGGCCTTGCTGAACCTGTTCAAGCTCCGTATCGGGGTGGCGATCGCGCTCACCGCGGTCGCCGGCCTGATGGTCTCCCCGGGCAGCGCACTCGAACCCTGGCAAGGGGTCGTCCTCACGCTCGCGGTGCTGCTGTCCTCGGCGGCGGCGGGCGCGTTCAACCAGTTCTACGAAGTCGACCTCGACGCGCGGATGGCGCGTACCCGGCGCCGCCCGTTCGTGAGCGGGCACATGCGCCACCACGGAGGCTGGCTCGCCCTGATCGTCGCGCTCACCGGCATCGCGGTGGCGGCCGCCTGGCTGGCCACCAACGCGAACGCCGCGCTCTACACTTTCCTCGGCGCCTTCTTCTACGCGATCGTCTACACCGTCTGGCTCAAGCGCCGCAGCGCGTGGAACATCGTGATCGGCGGACTGGCAGGCAGCTTCGCGGTGCTGGCCGGCGCCGCAGCGGTATCGCCGCAGCTCTCGGCCGAGGCACTGCTGCTCGCGCTGGTGCTGTTTCTCTGGACGCCTCCGCACTTCTGGAGCCTGTCGATCGTCTTTCGCGACGAGTACGCGGGCGCCGGCGTGCCGATGCTGCCGGTGGTCAAGGGCGACCGCTTCGCGTCCTGGGCCATCTTCTGGCACGCCATCGTGATGGTCGGCTGCTCGCTGGCACTGGCGCTGCTCGGGCCGGGCTGGCTCTACCTGGCCTGCGCCGCGCTGGGCGGCGCGCTGCTGATCCGGCGCGCGTGGCTGCTCGCGCTCGTGCCGAATCGCGCCAACGCGATGGCGAGTTTCCACGCCTCGCTGATCCAGCTCTCGTTGCTGCTCCTCGGAACCATTGCCGACGGGTGGATGAGGGCTTCGCTCGGTGCCTGAGGCGGTGTCGGGCCCGGGCGTGAGCCGCTTCTTCGCCGCCAGGCTGCGAAACCTGCTGCTGGCGTTCGGCGCGCTCGCCTGTCTCGGCGCGGCACCGGTCCGGGCCGATGCGCCGAATTCCGCGAGCCCGAGCCGGACTCCCGACTATCGCCAGATCATCGCAACCAGCCAGGCCGCGATCGGTCGTCCGCTCGCCGACATCCGGATGCGCGACAGCAACGGCAAGGAGGTGCGCTTCAGCGACTACCAGGGCCGTCCGCTGCTGATCAGCCTCGTCTACACCGGCTGCTTCCAGGCCTGCCCGGTGGCCACGCAGTTCCTCGCCGAGGCCGTGCGCGAGGCGCGCCGGGCGCTGGGTGACGACCGGTTCACCGTCGTCTCGATCGGCTTCAACCAGCCGTTCGACAGCCCGTCGGCGATGGCCGCGTTCAAGCGCCAGAACCGTATCGTCGAGCCCGGCTGGCATTTCCTGAGTCCCGATCCGGCGCAGGTCGACGCGCTCACCGCCAATCTCGGCTTCGTCTACGAGGCGACGCCGAAGGGCTTCGACCACGTCACGCAGGTCACGATCGTCGACGCCGAGGGCGTGATCTACCGGCAGGTATACGGCGAGAACTTCGACCTGCCGATGCTGGTGCAGCCGTTGAAGGAGCTGCTCTCGGGACAGGCCTCGCGCGAGGTGACCCTCGAAAACGTCTGGGACAAGGTCATCCTGTATTGCACCGTGTACGATCCGCAGACCGGCGTCTACCGGGTCAACTATTCGTTGTTCTTCGAGATCTTCGCCGGCGTGACCACGCTGGGAGCGATCGCCTGGTTCGCGATCCGGGAGCTGCGGCGGTCCAGGCGCGCCTGAGTGCGCGGTTCGTATCTCTCCCGGGCTTTTCGCCGCCAAAGCATGTCGTTGTTCCTGTCCACGAGTTCCGGCGATGCGCCGCCGCCCGCCGATGGCGCGGCCGTGCGTGCCTGGCGTGCGGCCGAGCATGGGCTCGACCGCGTCTGCGGGGTCGACGACAACCCGCTGCGCCAGCTCGGCGGGCTCGGCTTCTACCTGTTCTGGCTGATCGCGGTCACCGGCGGCTACCTGTACATCTTCTACGACACCAGCGTCGATGGCGCGCATGCGTCGGTCGAGGCGCTCACGCACGGGCAGTGGTGGGCCGGCGGCGTGATGCGCAGCCTGCATCGCTACGCCTCGGATGCGTTCGTCGCGGTGATCGTGCTGCACCTGGTGCGCGAACTGATGCTCGGGCGCTTCCGCGGCTTTCGCTGGTACTCGTGGGTGAGTGGAGTGCCGACGCTGTGGCTCGCGGTGGCCGCCGGCGTGATCGGCTACTGGATGGTCTGGGACACGATTGCGCTGTTCGTCGCGACGGCCACCGCGGAGTGGTTCGGAGCGTTGCCCGGTTTCGGTCCGGCGCTGGTGCGCAACTTCATCTCCGAGGGCGCGGTCTCCGACCGCTTCTTCTCGCTGGTCGTGTTCCTGCACATCGGCCTGCCGCTGGTGCTGCTGTTCACGATGTGGGCGCACGTTCAGCGGCTCACCCGCCCGCAGACCGGCGCGAGCCGCGCAGTGGCGCTGTGGAGCCTGGCCGCGATGCTCGTGTTGTCGCTGGCGAAGCCCGCACTCTCCGGTCCGCCCGCCGACCTGGTGCGGCTGCCGGCCTCGCTGCCGATCGACTGGTTCTACATGGCGCCGATGCCGGCGATCTACGCCGCGTCGCCCGAGCTGGTGTGGGCGCTGAGCATCGGGCTCACGCTGCTGCTGGCCGTCGCGCCGTGGCTCGGGCGACCGGGCCGGCCGGCGCCGGCCGAGGTGGTTCCCCAATACTGCAACGGCTGCCGGCGCTGCTTCGCCGATTGCCCGTTCGCGGCGATCGCGATGGCGCCGCATCCGGGCGGCGAAGGCGAGATCGCGGTGGTCGACGCCGATCGCTGCGCGTCGTGCGGCATCTGCGCGGGCTCGTGCCCGTCGGCGGTGCCGTTCAGGCCGGGCGACCGGCTGGTGAGCGGCATCGACCTGCCGGGCCTCACGGTGGGTGCGTTGCGCGACGAGGTCGACGCGGCCTTCCGGCAGCCCGGGGCGGCCGGCGCGACGCTCGTATTCGCGTGCCGGCGCGGGGCGATGCCGCAGGCGCGGCCCGGGCTCGTGGTCTTCGGGTTGCCCTGCGCGGGCATGCTGCCGCCGTCGTTCGTCGAATACGGGCTGCGCGCGGGCGCCGCCGGCGTGGCAGTGGCCACATGCGCGCACGGGGATTGCGAATACCGCTTCGGGGTACGATGGACGGTCGAGCGGCTCGCCGGAGAGCGCGAGCCGCGCCTGCGCCGCGGCGTCGATCGCGCGCGGCTCGCGGTGATCCACGCCGGCCGCGAGAATCGCGCGGCGCTCGAGGCGCAGATCGAATCGTTCAGGTCGCGGCTCGCCGCGGCCGCGGCAGGATCGGCAGCCGGCGGTGTGCGCCGGCGCATTTTCGGAGGCAACGGACATGGCTAATTCGGTGCTGCGCTACGGCGGACAGGCAATCCTCTACCTGCTGTTCGCGGCGTTCATCGGCTACTTCTCGACCGCGCCGGCCTACCAGCACCTGGCGCCCGGCGAGGCGCTGCTGCGCCTGTCGTTCCGGCACCCGGGGCAGTTCACCACCGACTGCCGCGTGCGAACACCGGAGGAGCTGGCGAAGCTGCCGCCGCAACTTCGCGCGCAGATGGATTGCCCGCGCGAGCGCTCGCCGGTGCACGTGCGCGTCGAGCTCGACGGCAAGATGCTGTACGACGACACCTTCCAGCCGGCGGGCCTGCGCCGTGACGGGGCGGCCAGCGGCTATCACCGGCTGCCGATCCCGGCCGGCGAACACGTGCTGCGCGTGCAGCTGAACGACGACGTCCGCGTGAAGGGCTTCAATCACGAGGGCGAGCGGCAGATGAAGGTGGTGCCCGGACAGGTCGTGCTGGTCGACTTCATTCCCGACCAGGGCGGCGTGGTGATCCGATGAGGGACGCGCAGACGGCCGGCTTTCCACGCGCGTTCGGCCGTGCGCCGGCGGCGACGCGCGACGATCGCTTCGACATCGGCGTTCCGGCCACCGAGCAGCGCACGATCGCCGCCGGCTGGCTGCTGCTGGGGGTGGCTGCGCTGATCGGCGCGGGAGTGTTCTCGATCCTGCTGGTGCTTGCGCGCACGCCCTTCGTTGCGAACCTGGTTCCCGCCGGCGACTTCTTCCGCGTCGCGCTGGTGGTGCACGTCGATCTGTCGGTGCTCGTCTGGTTCGTCTCGATGGCGGGGATGCTGTGGACGATCGACACTTCGCCGCGGCTGCTGTGGCTCGGATGGCTCGCGCTGTTCGCCGCCGCGCTGGGCACGGTGTTCATGGCCCTGGCGCCGTTCACCGGTGCCGCCGCGCCGGTGATGTCGAACTACGTGCCGGTGCTCGAGAACGACGCGTTCCTGTACGGGCTGGTCGTGCTCGGCGCCGGTTTCCTGTTGCTCACGCTGCGCTCGTTCGTCGCCCCCGCGCGCATGAGCCTGCAGCTCGACGGCGCCGATGCGCTGCGCTTCGGCCTGAAGGCGGCCGCGGTGTCGAGCGCGGTCGCACTGATGGCGATGGCATGGTCCATCGTCGAGGTGCCGCGCGAGCTCGACGCGCCCACCTACTACGAGCTGCTGTTCTGGGGGCCGGGCCACGTGATCCAGTTCACCTGGACCCTGCTGATGCTGGTCGCCTGGGCCTGGCTGGCCACCCTCATCGGTTCGCCGCTGCCGCTGAGCCCGCGCGTGGTGGTGCTGGTCTACGCGATCGGGCTCGTCTCGGTGTTCGTCGCGCCGCTCATCTACCTGAACTGGACCGTGCCGTCGGTCGAGCATCGCAAGATGATGACCTGGCTGATGCGCTTCGGCGGTGGGCTGGCGATCCTGCCGATGGTGCTGGCGCTGGCGGTCGCGCTGGCGCGTCGCGTCGCGTCCACGCCAGCGACGCGTCCGCTGCGCGCGTCGCTGATCGCGTCGCTGCTTCTGTTCTCCACCGGCGGCGTGCTCGGCTTCCTGATCCAGGGATCCGACGTCCGGGTGCCCGCGCACTACCACGGCTCGATCGTCGGCGTGACGCTGGCGCTGATGGGCCTGGCCTACGCGCTGCTGCCGCGCTTCGGGTATCGCGAGGCCAGCGGCCGCATCGCGAACTGGCAACCGTGGCTGTATGGCGGCGGCCAGTTGCTGCACATCCTCGGACTGATGTGGTCCGGCGGCTACGGGGTGCAGCGCAAGGTCGCCGGCGCCGAGCAGACGCTGCGCACCACGCAGGAAATCTTCGGCATGGGCCTGATGGGGTTCGGGGGCCTGCTCGCGATCGTCGGCGGCATCCTGTTCGTCTGGGTGGTGCTCGACAGCGTGATCGCCGCGCGGTGCGCCCGATGATCCGCGTCCTGGCGCTGCTCGCGTGCCTGCTCACGGTGTGCATCACCGCGTCGAGCGCATTCATCCGCCACGCGCAGAACGGCGTCGGCTGCGACGGCTGGCCGGCGTGCTACCGCGCGGCGCAGGCTGCCGCCGAAGCGCGCGCCTCTGGCGCTGCGCAGTCGGACGGTGCGGCGGGTGCTGCCGCCGCCACAGCGCCCACGGCCGAGGCGACGGGTGCGGTGCGTATCGCCCGGTCGCTGCACCGGGTGAGCGCGACGCTGGTGGGCGTGCTGGTGCTGCTCATCGCGGTGTTCGGCTGGTCGTCGATGCGCGGCGGCGAACGGATCGCGGCCACCGTCGCACTGGTCGACACGGTGTTCCTCGCCTGGCTGGGGCGCTACACGCCGCACGACCTGCCGCTGGTCACGCTGGGCAATCTGGTCGGCGGGCTGCTGCTGGCGGCGGCACTCGCCTGGATCGCGGCGGCGCGCGTCGGCCGCGGCACGCCCGTTGCGTCGGGTCCGGCCGGCGCGTCGGGTAGGGCCGCTGCCGCGCGCGGCGTGCCCGGCGCGGCGCGCATCGCGCTGGCGGCGCTGGCGCTGCTCGGTCTGCTCGCCTGGGGCGGCACGATGATCGGTGCGCGGCACGCGATCGATGCGTGCGACGCGCCGCTGTGCGCCGGAGCGCGCTTCGATCCGGCCGCGATGAATCCGGTTCGCGCGACGGTGGCGGTCGGCGTCGCGGAGGCGCGCGGCATGCATCTCGCGCACCGTGTGGCCGGACTGGTGTTCGCTGCGCTGGTCGCGCTGCTCGCGCTCAGGCTGCGCGCCGCGCGCCCGGTGCTCGCCGCGTGGCTGGCCGCGCTGGCGATTGCGCAGATCCTGCTTGGCGCGGGCACGGCGCTCGGCGCGCAAGCGTTGACGACCGCCACGCTGCACAACGCGGTCGCTGCGCTGCTCGCGGCGGCACTGGCCGCGGTCGCCGGCAGCACGACGGCCTCGATGCGGCCGGGGCGATCCGGCGGTTGACAGGCCGCGACCAGCCGACAGTGACCGGCCGGGAGTGCCCGCGCGACGCTGACTTAGCGAGCCTCGCGGCCCCGGTGCGCTCGCCCTCACGGCCGGCGCGCTCACCCTCGTGGCCGCTCTACCGGCTCAGCCTGTGCCGGGCACCTCGCCGAGCTGTGCGTGCAGTTCGTAGAGCAGTTCGAGCGCGTCGCGCGCGCTCAGTGCATCGGGATCGACCCGGCGCAGCCGCTCGAGCAGATGCAGCGCGACCTCCGCGTCACGGCGTGCGCCGGGCGGCGAGGCGGCACCGTCCGCGTCGCTGCTGCCCGTATCGCTGCCGCCCCCGTCGGGTCCGGCGAGGTCGGGGCCTGCCTCCTGCGGCATCGCGAACAGATCGAGCTGCTCGTCGCGCGAGCGGGCACGCGCCTCGAGCTCGCCGAGCAGCTGACTGGCTGCGCGAACGACCGGCGCCGGCAGACCGGCGAGCCGGGCCACCTGCAACCCATAGCTGCGACTGGCCGGACCGTCGCGCACCTCGTGCAGGAACACGATGCCGCCGCGATGCTCGGCCGCCGCCAGGTGCAGGTTCACCGCCTGCGGATGCGTGGCCGCGAGCTGCGTCAACTCGAAATAATGCGTCGCGAACAGCGTCAGCGAGCGGTTGTGCGACAGCAGCCGCGCGGCGATCGCGTGCGCCAGCGCGAGACCGTCGAAGGTCGAGGTGCCGCGGCCGATCTCGTCCATCAGCACCAGCGAACGCTCGGTGGCCGCGTGCAGGATGGCCGCCGCCTCCGTCATCTCGACCATGAAGGTCGAGCGTCCGCCGGCGAGGTCGTCGGAGGCGCCGACGCGGGTGAAGATCCGGTCGATCGGCCCGATTTCGCAGGCGTCGGCGGGTACGAAGCTGCCGCAGCAGGCGAGCAGGGCGATCAGCGCCACGGAACGCATGTAGGTGGACTTGCCGCCCATGTTCGGCCCGGTGAGCAGCAGCATGCGCCGGTTCTCGCGCATTACGCAGTCGTTCGGCGTGTACTGCTCGACACCGGCCTCGACCACTGGATGGCGCCCTGCGCGGATCTCGATGCCGGGCGCCGCGGAAAAGCGCGGACGCACCCAGCGCAGCGTGTGCGCGCGCTGCGCGAACGCGGCCAGCACGTCGAGTTGCGCGGCTGCGCGACCCGCGCGCTGCCAGGCGGACACCGATGGCGCCAGTGCGTCGAGCAGCGTCTCGTAGAGCTCGCGCTCGAGCGCGAGCGCGCGTTCGCGCGCCGACAGCGCCTTGTCCTCGAAGGCCTTCAGCTCGGGCGTGATGTAGCGCTCGGCGTTCTTCAGCGTCTGTCGGCGGCGGTAATCGTCGGGCACGCGATCGGCCTGGCCGCGCGTGACCTCGATGTAGAAGCCGTGCACCCCGGTGTAGCCGACGCGCAGGTTCGCGATGCCGGTGCGCTCGCGCTCGCGCAACTCCATCGCGGCGAGCATGCTGTCGCAGTCGCGGTCGATGCGGCGCAGCTCGTCCAGCGCGGCGTCGTGGCCGTCGCGGATCACGCCGCCGTCGCGCGCCTGCGCAGCCGGCTCGTCGGCGAGTGCGCCGGCGATCGGCGCGAGCGCCGCATCGGGGACCTGCAGCGCGTCGCGCAGTTCGCCGAAGAGCGCCGGGTCGAGGCCGGCCACGCGCGCGTGCAGGCGGCGCAGCGCGGGCTCGGCGTCGCGCAGCGCCGCGAGCTCGCGCGGCCGGGCCGAGCGTAGCGCGATGCGCGCCGCGATCCGTTCGAGGTCGGGCAGTTCGCGCAGGTCGGCGAGCATGGCTTCGTACAGCGGCGCGGCAGCGGCATCCTCGAGCATCGACGGTGCCGCAGCAGGGGCGAGCAGCGCCTCGACGCAGCCATGCCGGCGCGAGGCCTGCGGCTGCGAGCGCAGGGGTTCCAGCAGCCAGCGCCGCATCAGGCGTCCGCCCGCGCTGGTCGCACAGCGATCGAGCAGCCTGAGCAGCGATGCGCCGTCGTCGCCGCGCATCGGCTCGACGATCTCGAGGTTGCGCCGCGCCGCTGCGTCGAGCACGACGAATTCGTCGCCGACGAACACGCGCAGCGCCTGCAGGTGCGAAGGCGATTGCCCCTGCGTGCGCTCGACGTAGTCGAGCAGGGCGCCGGCGGCCGCAGTGGCCGAATCGAGCCCCTGCGCGCCGAAGCCGGAGAGATCGCGGGTGCCCAGCAGTTCGGTGAGCCGGCGCCGCGCGCGTGCCGCGTCGAATTGCCATCCGGGCGCGCGCGCGATCGCCGCCGCCGCGAGCCATTCACCCAGCGCGGCCGGCAGCGTGGTTCCCTCCGGTACGACGATCTCGGCGGGGCGCAGGCGGTCGAGCTCGCGTGCGAACGCCTCGGGGGCGAGCTCGGCGAGCCAGCACTCGCCGCTGGCGACCACCATCCACGCGAGGCCGAGCGGGCCCGAGGCGGCGGGGAGCAGCGCCAGCAGGATCCGGTCGTCGCGATCGGGCAGCAACTGCGCGTCGGTCAGCGTGCCCGGCGTGACGATGCGGACCACCTTGCGTTCGACCGGCCCCTTCGAGGTCGCCGGATCGCCGATCTGCTCGCAGACGGCGACCGACTCGCCGAGCCGGATCAGCCGGGCCAGGTACTGCTCGACCGAGTGCACCGGCACGCCGGCCATCGGGATCGGTGCGCCGGCCGAGGTGCCGCGCTTCGTCAGCGTGATGCCGAGCAGGCGCGCCGCGCGCTCGGCGTCGCCGTAGAAGAGCTCGTAGAAGTCGCCCATCCGGTAGAACATCAGCCGGTCGGGATGCTCGGCCTTCAGGCGCAGGTATTGCGCCATCATCGGCGTGTGGGCGGCCAGGTCCGACTCGACAGGGCGGGGGTCCGGTGAGGGCTGCGGCAGGGGCACGGGCGCTGAACCTGGGATCTGGTCCGCAAGTATGCCAGCGGGGAGCAGCCCATTGCGTGGGGCATCGCGGCAGTCTTCGCGGGCCGGCTGCGGCGCCGTGGTTGAAGCCTGGTTTATCATCAATTAGATTCGATAAAACAGCATGCTATACAATACTTTTAATAAAATACTTTATATATCGTCGCTCAGATCCGGCGCTGGTGCTTCCGAAGCCGTGCGAGGTGCGAGTTTGATCAGGATCGACCTCGAGCGTTGCGGGCGGGGCAGCATTGGCTGCACGCACGCCCTTCGAACCATTTCGGGTGCTGGAGATCCAATGCTTGCCCTCTGCTTCGAGCACAGCGAGGCTCGGCCCGCTCCGGCGGCCGCCATGACACGGTGGGTGCCGTGATCCTGACGGTGACGCCGAATCCGGCGATCGACATCTCGGCATCGACGCAGACCGTCACGCCCGAACACAAGCTGCGCTGCGCCGACGTTCGGCGCGACCCCGGAGGCGGAGGCATCAACGTCGCGCGCGTGCTCACCCGGTTCGGCGCCCGCTGCACGGCGCTCTACCCGGCCGGCCCGATCCTGGGGCGGCTGCTGCGGGAGCTGCTCGACCGGGAAGGCGTCCCGAGCATCGCCCTCGACATCGCCGAGGAAACGCGCGAAAGCTTCACGGTGCTCGAGCGCGCCAGCGGGCGCGAGTACCGCTTCGTGCTGCCGGGGCCGCAACTCGAGCCGGGCGAATGGCAGGCTTGCCTCGACTTCGTCGGCGGGTACTCCGGCCCGCTGGATTACGTCGTCGGAAGCGGGAGCCTGCCGGCGGGGGTTCCCCAGGATTTCTTCGCACGCCTTGCGCGCGCGGCGCGCCAGCGCGGCGCGCGGATGGTGCTCGACACGTCCGGCCCGCCGCTGGCGGCGGCGCTCGAGGAGGGGGTCTACCTGGCCAAGCCGAACCTGCGTGAACTGCGCGAACTCACCGGCGAGGGACCGCAGGCCGAAGACGACTGGGCGCGTGCCGCGCAGTCCATGGTGCGGGCGGGCAGGGCGGAGCTCCTTGCGCTGTCGCTCGGCCATCGCGGTGCGCTGCTCGCGGCGCGCGACAGGACCTTGCGCGCGCCGGCGCTGCAGGTCGAGATCGCCAGCACGGTCGGCGCGGGCGACAGCTTCGTCGCCGCGATGCTGTGGCGTCTTTCCTCGGGCGGCTCGCTCGAGGATGCACTGAGGTACGGGGTGGCCGGCGGCACGGCGGCCCTGCTCGCGCCGGGCACGCGGCTCGCGTTCGAGGAAGACACCGAGCGGCTCGCGCGCCAGGTCGACGTGCGCTCGCCGCCGGCCCGCTGATTCCAGGTGGCAGCACGCGCTTCAGGCGCCGGTACAGCGCGCGTTCGCTCAGCCCCAGCCGCAGACCGGCGGGCATCCCGCCGGTGCTCGCGCCGACGATGAGTTCACGCGCGTGCCTCGAACACCATGTTGAACGGCGTCTGCGTCGCGCGGCGGAAGTGCGCGAACCCGGCTTCCTGGACGACCTTGCGCAGTCGCCGCTCCCCTGCCTGCGCGCCGAGCCCCAGTCCGACCTCCTGCGACAGCGAGCAGGGCGTGCACACCATCGTGGAGGCGGCATAGTAGACGCGGCCCACCGGATTGAGATTCTCGGCGACGCTGTCTCCGGCGAACGGTTCGACCAGCATCCACGCCCCTTCGGGCGCGAGCGTCTCGCGCACGTGCCGACCGGCGCCGACCGGGTCGCCCATGTCGTGCAGGCAGTCGAAGAAAGCCACCATGTCGTAGTCGTTGCCGGGATAGTCCTTCGCGCCGGCAACCTTGAACTCGACGCGGTCGGCGACGCCGGCCTCGGCGGCCCTGCGGCGGGCGGTCTCGACCGATTGCGGGTGGTAGTCGAAGCCGACGAATCGCGACGCCGGGTAGGCCTTGGCCATCACGATCGTCGAGGCGCCGTAACCGCAGCCGACGTCGGCCACGCGCGCACCCTTGCGAAGCTTCTCTTCGACACCGCCGAGCGCCGGGATCCATTCGGGCACCAGGTGTGCCTTGTAGCCGGAACGGAAGAAGCGCTCGGTGCCCGAGAACAGCATCGGATGGTGCTCATGCCAGCCGAGCCCGGTGCCGGTGCTGAACACGCGCTGGATCTTGTCCAGGTCGTTGAACAGGGACCCCAGCACCTCGAAGCCGCCCGCGAGGAACGCCGGGCTGTCCTCGTCGACGAAGACCATCGCGGCCTCGTCAGACAAGCGATAGCGATCGGTCCCGGCGTCGTAGTCGACGTATCCGCTCGCGGCCATGGCGTTGAGCCACTCCTGGGCATAGCGCAGGCGAATGCCGGTGGCCTCGGAGACCGCCTCGGCGTCCATCGGACCGGCACCCGCCATCTTGCGGAAGAGGCCCAGCCGGTCGCCGAGGACCACCAGCGGCGCGTTCGCGATGGCGCCGAACTCCTCGACGATCCGGCCCACCAGCGCGTTCAGCTTCGCTTCGTCGAATGCCATGGCTGTCTCCCCGGATCGAATGTGATGACCCGATGCCTTCGCTGCACCGCGAATGGCGCGCGCGCCATCGGACGCGGATAATTTCCGCTTCCGGAGGCGGGGGGTAAATACGCATCCTTGCGTAAGCGCCTCCCCGGGCACTGCATCGTGAGACAGCCGCGCCAGGGCGAACTCGCTCGCGCGTTCCGCCTGCTCGGAACGCTCGGGGACGGCGCGCGCCCGGCTCCCGACCAGGTGCTCGGCCTGCTCGGAAGGCTGGCGCGCATCGTCGCTTCCGAGTTCACGACCCTCAGCGTCTGCGACCTGGCGGCCGGCAGGCGATTCCTGTCCGCCTGCCCGCCCGATCCGCCGGGGCACATCGACCCTGCGGCCTTCGATCGGCTTCTTGCCGGACATCCGCTGGTGCGGCACCACCTGCGGCATCCGCACGCGCGAGCCGTCCGGCTCACGGATTGCGTGAACGACGCCGACTTCCGCCGCAGCGAGCTTTTCCGCGACTATTACGGACCGCTGGGCCTGGACCGGGTGGCACTACTGCCGCTGGCCTGGGAGCCGGGCAGGCTGACAGGCATCGTATTGAACCGCGCGGGCCGCGATTTCAGCGACGCCGAGATCGGCCTGCTCGAGGCGGTGCGTTCGCAGGTCGCGGCGCTCTATCGGCAGGCAGTGTCGAAAGCGTGCTCGGACTGCGCGGTGGGATTGCTGCACGGCGTCGCCGGCAGCGGCCGGGTCGGTGCAATCACCTTCGATCGCCATTTCGGCATCGTCGAGGCATCGGGTCCTGCGCTCGGCTGGCTCGCGGAGATCGCGCGTCGCGATGCGCCGCCCGCGCCCGGATCCGCGCTGCCCTTGCCGGTGCTGCAATGGCTACGGGCTCAGGTGAGCGAGGCCGCCGCATGCGGGCAGGACCGGCGCAGCGCTTCGCTGGTCGACGAATCGGGCGGTACGCGGCTGGTGCTGCATTGCCTGCCCCGCTCGTGCCCGTCGGGTTGCACCCTGTTGATCGAGTGCGCCGAGCCTTCGGACCGGGCGCTCGCGCCGGCTTCCCGCCTCACGCCGCGACAGACCGAGATCCTCGGCTGGATTGCGGCCGGCAAGACCGACGAGTGCATCGCGGAACTGCTCGGCGTGAGCCGGCGCACCGTCGGCAAGCACCTGCAGAACATGTACCGCAGGCTGGGCGTCGGGAATCGCACCGGCGCAGTGATGCGGGCGCTCGGCCGCTGAGGCATCCGGCGCGGCCTTCGGGTGAAGCAGGCAGCGGCGGGCCGAAGCCCGGCGCGCTCGCGGCTACAGCGTGAAGTCGCCGCTCGCCTCGGGCTGGAACAGCAGCTCGACGATGCGCAGCTTCTGGACGGTGCCGCCGGGTGCGCTCCACTCGGCCGTCTCGCCGATGCGCCGGCCGAGCAGCGCGGTGCCGATCGGCGAGAGCACCGAGACGAAGCCGGCCGCGGGATCGGCGTCTTCCGGATAGCAGACGGTGAGCTTGCGCTGCGAGCCGTCGCGCGGATCCTCGACGCGGACCTGCGTGTACATCGTGACGACGTCGGCCGGCACCTGCCGGTTCGGCACGATGTCGGCGTCGTCGAGCACCGAATGCAGCGCGTCGCCGGACGCTTGCTGCGAGCGCGAGAGAAGGCGGTCGATGCGCACGTGGTCGAGTTCGGTGAGCACGCGCAGGGCAGTGGCGGTACGGTTCATGGCGAATTCCTGTAAATGCGCCTTGCGGCGCACAGCGCGACCTGGCCCCTCGTGGGGCCCGGCGATCAGTGTGGGGCGGAGTGAATCGTGCGGTGGATCGCCGGGCTCAGTGGTCGAAGGCCGAAGTGCCGTTGCGGCTTGCGGCCTCGAACTGGCGTCCGGGAGACGCGATGCGCGCGCGCGAACGACGGCCGGCGCCCGGTTGGGCGGCGGCGCGGGGGCGCTGGCGGTTCGGATGCATCGCGTTCATGGCAGGTTCCACTCCCGAATGATAGCCCACCACGGCGCAGCGCGCCATGAGGCCCCATCGCGGCGCCGGGCCCCGTGAGCCCTCACCGGGGCACCGGGCGTCATCAGGCAGAATGCGGGTCGGCCATGGAACCGCTCTATCGACCCGTTCTCACCCCGCCGCGTCCGGCAGCTACCGTGGTGCTGCTGCGCGACAGCGATCGCGGCCCCGAAGTGCTGATGCTGCGCCGGCACGGCAACTCCGACGTGCTCGGCGGCGCCTACGTCTTTCCCGGGGGCAAGCTCGACCGCGCCGACAGTGCCGACGCATCGATCGCGCGCGCCGGCGCGCCGGCCGAGATGCTGCGCGAGCGGCTCGGCGAACCCGGCCTCGACGCGCGGCTCGCAGCCGGCTTCTTCGTCGCCGCGTGCCGTGAGACCTTCGAGGAGGCGAGCGTGCTGCTTGCGCGTGACGCCGATGCGCGCCTGGCCGAGCGGGCGAACCGTCGCGCGCGCGAGGGGCTGGCGTTCGGGGCGCTGCTGGCCGAGTTCGGGCTGCAGCTCGCCAGCGATGCGCTGGTGCCGTTCACGCGCTGGATCACCCCGAAGGTGCCGGCGATGATGAACAAGCGCTTCGACGCGCGCTTCTTCGTCGCGGCCTTGCCTGGCGGCCAGCAGGCGCACCATGACGACCACGAGGCTACCGACAGCGCGTGGCTCACGCCCCGCGAGGCGATCGAGCGGTACCGGCGCCGCGAGATCGTCCTGGCGCCGGCGCAGATCATGAGCCTGGCGCAGGTCGGCCGGCACGCCAGCGTGGCCGGCGTGCTCGACGAGGCGCGGCGCCGGCCGCCGCCGGTGATCGAGCCCGAATCGTTCGAGGCCGACGGCGTGCGCACCGCGGTCTACCCGGGCGACGAGCGCCACAGCGTGCCCACGCGCGCGATGCCCGGTCCGACGCGGCTGGTCGTGCGCGAAGGCCGCTTCGAGCCGCCAGGAGGATTCGATGCGCTCTTCGATTGACTACGGCCACGGCATCGTCGCGGTCGACTCGGGCTTCGTGCGCCCGATGCTCGACGCGGTGCATCTCGTGGTCGAGGGCGGCCGCGCGGCGGTCGTCGACACGGCCTCGAACGAATCGGTGCCGCACGTGCTGGCGGCGCTCGCCGAGCGCGGCTTGTCGGCCGCGCAGGTCGACTGGGTGATGCTCACACACGTGCACCTCGACCATGCGGGCGGCGCCGGCGCGATGATGGCGCAGTTCCCGAATGCGCGTCTGGCGGTGCATCCGCGCGGCGCGCGGCACATGATCGATCCGTCGCGCCTGACCGCCGCGACGATCGAGGTCTATGGCGCCGAGGCGGCGCGGCGGATGTACGGCGACATCGTTCCGGTGCCGGCCGACCGCGTCGTCGAGATGCCCGACGGCGCGACGCTGTCGCTGAACGGGCGCCGCTTCGAATTCCTGGACACGCCGGGCCACGCCCGCCACCACGCCTGCATCGTCGACGAGCGCACCGGCCACATCTTCGCGGGCGACACCTTCGGCCTGTCGTATCGCGAGCTCGAGCGCGACGGCCGCCACGCGATCTTCCCGTCGACCACACCGGTGCAGTTCGATCCGCCGGCACTGCATGCGTCGATCGACCGGCTCATCGCGCGCGCGCCCGGCGCGATCTACGTGACCCACTTCGGGCAGGTGACCGACGTGCAGCGCTGCGCTGCCGACCTGCATCGGCTGATCGACGCGCACGTGCAGCTGGCGCTCGATTGCCGCGACGCCGGCCCCGGGCGCGGCGAGGGCCTGCGCGAGGGCGTGCGCGCGATGCTGCTCGAGGAAGCACGCCGCAACGACTGGCCGGTGAGTGGCCAGGCGCTGTTCGACCTGTTCGAACTGGACATCATGCTGAACGCCGACGGGCTGGCGGCCTGGCTGGACGCCGGCGCGCCGGGCGCGGGCCGATAGGCTCGGGCGACGCAACGGCCGCCAGACGGCGGTCGGTTCAGCGATCGGGGCGCTGTGCGCCGCCGCGCGAGTTCAGCCCTGCACCCTGGCCGTCGGCGGCAGGCCGCGCAGCAGCGCGATCATCGCCGCGAACACCTTCGGCGAACCGGCTACGACCCGCTCCGAGAACAGGTAGTCGGGTTCGCCGTGGAAGTCGCCGATCAGTCCGCCGGCTTCGGTGATCAGCAGGCTGCCGGCCGCGACGTCCCACGGCGACAGGCCCATCTCGAAGAAGCCGTCGAAGCGGCCGCAGGCGACGTAGGCAAGATCGAGTGCCGCTGCGCCCGGGCGGCGAATGCCGCCGGCGCGCTCGGTCAGGCTGCGAAAGATCGCCAGGTATTCCTCGAGGTGATCGAGCTTGCGGTACGGAAACCCGGTGCCGATCAGCGCCTCGTCGAGCTTCTGGCGCCTCGACACGCGGATGCGCCGGTCGTTCAGGAACGCGCCCGCGCCCTTGGTGGCGGTGAACAGCTCGTCGCGGTTGGGGTCGTAGACGACCGCCTGCGTGACCACGCCGCGCTGCATCAGTGCGATCGAGATCCCGTACTGCGGCAGGCCGTGGATGAAGTTGGTGGTGCCGTCGAGCGGATCGATGATCCAGATGTGCTCGGCGTGCTCGATCTTGTGCCCCGGGCCTGCGGCCACGCCCTTGACGAGATGGCCGGACTCCTCTGCTAAGATCGTGTGGTCCGGATACGCGGTGAGCAGGGTCTCGATGATCGCCTTTTCCGAGGCGTGGTCGACCTCGGTCACGAAATCGTTGCGCTGCTTGCGCGCTACCGCGAGCGTCTCCAGGTCGAGACTTCCGCGGTTGATGATCCGGCCGGCGCGTCGCGCCGCCCGGACCGCCACGTTCAGCATCGGATGCATGGGCGATCGGGCCTGTAGTGACTGAACAGAACCCGTCATTCTAAGGGATCGCCCTGGCAAGCCTTCACCGCCCCGCACCCGCGTGGTTCGACCGCGTCGAGTTCGTGCTGGTCGGCACCAGCCATCCCGGCAACGTCGGCGCGGCCGCGCGCGCGATGCGCGCCATGGGACTGCGCCGGCTGGTGCTGGCCGCGCCGCGCGATCCGCAGGTCTGCGCTCACCCCGAGACGATCGCGCGCGCCAGCCGGGCCGACGACGTGCTGGCGGCCGCGCGCATCGTCCCGTCGCTGACGCAGGCGCTGGCCGACCGCACGCTGGCGATCGCGGTGAGCGCCGAGACGCGGGAGTTCGGGCCGCCCGCGCAGACGCCGGAGGCCTGCGTGCGGCTGGCGCGCGACGAACTCGCGGCCGATACGGCGCATCGCGTGTCCTTCGTCTTCGGCGCCGAACGCACCGGCCTGTCGATCGGGGAAGTCGGCCTGTGCCAGGCGCTGTGCAGCATCCCGGGCGAGACGGACTACCAGTCGCTGAATCTCGCGCAGGCGGTGCAGGTCATCGCGTACTGCCTGCGCGCGCAAGCCGCCGAGACGGAGGCAACGCAGGCAACGCTTGCAGCCGCCGACACGGCGGCGGCCGTAGCCGCGCCCGGAGCCACCACGGCACCGGCCTCGCCGCACGCGACGCAGGCGCAGGTCGAGGCGCTGTACGTACATCTCGAGCGCGCGCTCACGGGCATCGGCTTTCTCGACCCCCGCCGCCCGAAGAAGCTGATGCCGCGGCTGCGCCGGCTGTTCGCCCGCGCGCGCCTCGAGACCGAAGAAGTGGCGATCCTGCGCGGCATCTGCACGCGCATCGAAAGGTTGACCAGGGCTTCGCGATGAACCCTCGACGCATTCCGGCCGTCTACATGCGCGGCGGCACCAGCAAGGGCGTGTTCTTCCATCTGCGCGACCTGCCGCGCGTGGCGCGCGAGCGCGACGCGCTGCTGTTGCGCGTGATCGGCAGCCCCGATCCGTATGGCAAGCACACCGACGGCCTGGGCGGCGCGACCTCCAGCACCAGCAAGGTGGTGCTGATCGCGCCGTCGGCGCGCGAGGACTGCGACGTCGATTTCCTGTTCGGCGCCGTGGCCATCGGCGAACCGCTGATCGACTGGTCGGGAAACTGCGGAAACCTGACGGCGGCGGTCGGGCCGTTCGCGATCTCCGAGGGGCTGGTCGCGCCGGTGGACGGCCTCACGCGGGTGCGCATCTGGCAGCAGAACATCGGCCAGCGCATCGACGCGTTCGTGCCGGTGCGCCACGGCGAGGTGCTCGAGCACGGCGAGTTCATGGAGGACGGCGTCCCGTTCCCGGGGGCCGAGATCCGGCTCGAGTTCCACGAGCCGCAGCCCGAGGCAGGCGACGGCGCGGTGCTCGCGTTGTTGCCCACCGGGAAGCCGCAGGACGAGTTGGCGGTGCCCGGCCTGGGCCGGATCCGCGCAACGATGATCACCGCCGGCAATCCGACCGTCTTCGTGCGTGCCGACGCGCTCGGGCTCACTGGCCGCGAGCTGCCCGACGAGATCAACCGCCAACGGAAACTGCTCGCGCAGCTCGAGGCGATCCGCGCGGCGGCGGCAGTCCGCATGGGGCTGGCCGACAGCGCCGAACACGCCACCGCTTCGCGCCCGGCCACCCCGAAGGTGGCCTGGGTCGCTCGCCCGGCCAGCTACCGCAGCAGTGCCGGCGTCGAGGTGGGTGCCGAGCGCATCGACCTGCTCGCGCGGATCATGTCGATGGGCAAGCTTCACCACGCATTCACCGGCACCGGCTCGATCGCGCTGGCGGCAGCCGCCGCGCTGCCGGGCACGCTGGTGGCCGAGATCGCGCGCACGCTGCCGGGCGTGCCGACGCGCATCGGCCACGTCTCGGGCGTGCTGGCGGTCGGCGCCGAGGTGTCGCGACGCGCCGGCGACGGCTGGCGCTTCGACAAGGCGGTGCTCTCGCGCAGCGCCCGCCGGCTGATGAGCGGCTGGGCGCACTTGCCTGCATCGTCGCCAGGGCAGCCGCAAAGCGCTTAAACTGAAACGTTTCGACGAGTATCGGAGAGCACGGATGTTCGAGCGCCTGCGCGAAGATGTCGCGGCTGTCCTGGAGAAGGATCCGGCAGCGCGGTCCAGGCTCGAAGTGTTGCTGTGCTACCCGGGCGTGCATGCGCTCGCGATGCACCGGATGGCCCACTCGCTCTGGGGAACGGGGCTGCACACGCTGGCGCGGTTCGTGTCGCAATGCGCGCGTCTTCTTACCGGCATCGAGATCCATCCCGGGGCCGCCATCGGGCGCAGGGTCTTCATCGACCACGGAATGGGTGTGGTCATCGGCGAGACGGCCGAGGTCGGCGACGACTGCACGATCTACCAGGGCGTGACCCTCGGCGGCGTGTCGCTGAACCGGGGCAAGCGCCATCCGACGCTCGAAAAGGGCGTCGTGGTCGGCGCCGGGGCCAAGGTGCTCGGCCCGTTCACCGTGGGTGCCGGCGCGCGCATCGGCTCCAACTCGGTGCTGGTGAAGGCAGTGCCTGCCGGCGCGACCGCGGTCGGCATTCCGGCGCGCGTGATCGTCGAGGAAGCCGACCAGCGCCGCGAGGCGCAGGCGCAGAAGATGGGCTTTTCGGCCTATGCGGTGACGCAGGGCGGCGACGATCCGCTGTCGCTTGCGCTGCATCGGCTGATCGACCATGTCGCCGAGCAGGACCGCGTGATCGAGCAGCTGCAGGCGGCACTGGCGCGGCTGGGTGCCGAAGTCAGCGAGTCGGGCGAGCCGCTGGATGCGCCGGCGCTGAACCGGATGGTCGAGTAGGCGGGGCTCAGCAGCCGATCGTCGACCAGCCCGAGGAATCCACCCGCAGGAAGCCGCCACGCGCGGCACTACCCGCGTGCCAGTCCGGCAGCACCCAGCGCCGTGCCGGCACGCCGTCCAGTTCCCACCGATGGCACGCCGGCCGGTGCGTGTGCCCGTGCACCATCGTGCGTACCCCCGCGGCACGCATCGTCGCCTCCACCGCCTGCCGGTTGACGTCGCCGGGCTCGGCGCCGCCCATTGCGCGCTCGGCCTGCACGCGGCGGCTTTCGCCGCGCAGTTCGCCGGCGATTCGCAGCCGCTCGTCGAGCGGTCGGGCGAGGAAGTCGCGCTGCCACGCGCTGGTGCGCGCCAGCGCGCGCGCATGCTGGTAATCGAGGTCGTCGGTGCACTGCGCGTCGCCATGCGCGAGCAGCACCGGCTCGCCGAACAGCGTGATCGTGCACGGATCGTCGAGCATCACGGCGCCGGCGCGCGCGTGGAAGGGGCGCGGCGCGGCCGTCGCCGCCATGGGGAACGCCACGTCGAGCAGGAAGTCACGGTTGCCGCGCATCGCATGCACCCGCACACCGGAGGCGGCGAGCGCGGCCAGCCGCTCGATGAGCTGCTGCGCGGCTGCGTCGGGCTGGTCGTCGCCCACCCAGGCTTCGAACAGGTCGCCGAGCAGGAACAGGTGGCTCGCCGCGTGCGCCTGCGCGTCGAGCCGGTCGAGAAACAGCGCCGCGGTGGCGGGGTCGTGATCGCCCAGGTGCATGTCGGAGCAAAACAGCGCGACTTCGCGCGCCGTCTGCCCGACGACGATCACTTGCCGCCGCCGATGACGGCCATCGAGTCGATGACCACGGCGTCCACCGGCACGTCCTGGTAGGGACCGACCGAGCCGGTGCGCACCTTGCGGATCGCGTTCACGACGTCCATGCCGCTCACCACCTTGCCGAAGACCGCGTAGCCGTGGCCATCGGGTTGCGGATGGTTCAGGCCGGCGTTGTCGACCACGTTGATGAAGAACTGGCTGGTCGCCGAGTTCGGGTCGGCGGTGCGGGCCATCGCGACCCAGCCGGTGTCGTTCTTCAGGCCGTTGCGCGATTCGATCGCGATGGGCGCGCGCGTGGGCTTGGGCCTCATCTGGCCCTTGTACAGATCGGCGGTGAAGCCGCCGCCCTGGATCATGAAGCTGCCGATCACGCGGTGGAAGATCGTGCCGGCGTAGAAGCCGTCGTTCACGTATTGAAGGAAGTTCGCCACGCTGAGCGGAGCCTTGTCGGGATAGAGCTCGATCACGAACTCGCCCATCGAAGTCTTCACCAGCACCTGCGGATTGGGCGCGGCGCCCGCGCCATCGGGCACGGCGGACAGGGCGATGACGAGTGCGCCGATCAGCGGCAGTTTTCTGAACATCATGGGCTCCGAGGGGGACGTGAAGCGGGAACGGCAGGTGCCGCCGGTGCGGGCGCGACCGCCGGGCGGTTGCCGGTGGGCGAGACCTTCGAGATCAGTTCGCGGGCCAGCGCGAGCTTGCCGCGCGCGGCGCGATTGCCCGCATCGGCCTGCACGGCCCGCTGGTAGGCGCGCTCGGCCAGCCGCAGGTGGATGTCGCCGAGATTCTCGTTGGCGAGCGAGTACGAGGGCAGCGCGCGCACCGCGTCTTCGAGCGCCGCGCGCGCGCGGTCGAGTTCGCCGCGCGCCGCGTACAGGGCGGCCAGGTTGTTGTGCGGCTCGGGCAACTCGGGGAATTCCTGCGTGAGCGCCTCGAAGACTTCGATCGCGTCGTCGGTGCGGCCGCTGTCGGCGAGCACCACGCCGCGCTCGAAGCGCAACTGGAGGTCGTTCGGCGTGGCCTTCAGGCCGGCGTCGATCGCCGCGAGCGCTTCGTCGTTGCGATGCTCGGCGAACAGCTTGCGCGCGGATTCGAGCGCGGCGGTGGCGGCGCGGGGTCCGCCGGCCGGCGTGGCGGCGGTTCCCGGCGCCGCCGCCGCGGGTTCCATGGCGGCGGCTGGCCTGGCGGCGTCCTGCGCCTGTACCGCCGGCGCGCCCCACACGGCGAGGGCGGCGAAAAGCAGGGTCGACGCTGCTATACTCGATCGCATCCGCGCATTCTAGCCAATCGAGCCCTGCCGGCCGCCCGCGGCCTCGCGCCCTGCGGCCGGGCGCGCGCGGCGATCCGACCGGCTCCGACCCATGCTCCGACTCTACAACTCGCTCACGCGCAGCAAGGAAGAATTCGTTCCGCTCGAGCCGGGCAAGGTGCGCATGTACGTCTGCGGCATGACGGTCTACGACTGGTGCCACGTCGGCCACGCGCGGGTGCTGGTGGTGTTCGACGTGGTGCAGCGCTGGCTGCGCGCCTCGGGCTACCGGCTCACCTATGTGCGCAACATCACCGACATCGACGACAAGATCATCCGCCGCGCAGTGGAAAACGGCGAGACCATCGCGCAACTCACGGGGCGCTTCATCCGCGCGATGCACGAAGACGGCGACGCGCTGGGCGTCGAGCGTCCCGACCACGAGCCGCGCGCCACGCAATACGTGCCGCAGATGCTCGGGCTGATCGACCTGCTCGAGAAGAACGGGCTGGCCTACCGCGCCGGCGACGGCGACGTCAACTACGCGGTGCGCAAGTTTGCGGGCTACGGTCGGCTGTCGGGCAAGTCGCTCGACGACCTGCGCGCCGGCGAGCGCGTCGCGGTCGACGACGCCAAGCAGGATCCGCTCGACTTCGTGCTCTGGAAGGCGGCCAAGGCCGACGAGCCGGACGAGGCGAAGTGGGAGTCGCGCTACGGCCTCGGGCGACCGGGCTGGCACATCGAATGCTCGGCAATGGCCACCAGCCTGCTGGGCAAGACGATCGACATTCACGGCGGCGGCGCCGACCTGCAGTTCCCGCACCACGAGAACGAGATCGCGCAGAGCGAAGGCGCGCTGAACTGCCGCTTCGTGCGCTACTGGATGCACAACGGCTTCGTGCGCGTCGACGACGAGAAGATGTCGAAGTCGCTCGGCAACTTCTTCACGATCCGCGAGGTGCTGAAGAAGTTCGATGCCGAGGTGGTGCGCCTGTTCATCCTGCGCGCGCACTACCGCAGCCCGCTCAACTACTCCGATGCGCACCTCGAAGACGCGCGCCAGGCCCTGTTGCGGCTCTACGGAGCGCTCTCGGACGAAGGCGCGGCCGCGCAGCCCGACGCCGCCCCGATCGACTGGGACGAGCCGCATGCGGCACGCTTTCGCGAAGCGATGGACGACGACTTCAACACGCCGGTGGCGCTGTCGGTGCTGTTCGATCTCGCGAGCGAACTGAACCGCGCGCGCGCCGCATCGGGCGCGGGCGGCGCCGATGCCGCCGCGCAGGTGCGCGCGCTCGAGGCGCGGCTGCGCCGGCTCGGCGGGGTGCTCGGCCTGCTCGGGCGTGCACCGTCCGAAGTCAAGCGCAGCGGCCTGCACGGCAGCGACGCGGCGCAGGCCGGCGCCGGCGCACCCGACGATGCGGCGATCGACGCGATGATCGCCGCCCGCGCCGCGGCGAAGAAGGCGCGCGATTTCGCTACCGCCGACCGCATCCGCGGCGAACTCACCGCGCAGGGCATCGTCCTCGAGGACACGCCCGCCGGCACCGTCTGGCGGCGCTCGTGAGCCGCGCCGCCGCGCCGCGTTCGCCGGGACGGTCGCCCGCGGCATGAAGCCGTTCTGGATCCATTCGGGGCTGGCGCTGCTCGACGTCGACGAGCACGGCGGCCTGCAGGTCACCGACGCGTTCCTGCGCGCCTATCTCGAGCGCCCCGAGCTCGCGCCGATCGACGAATCATGCGCGGCCGAACGGGCGCTGCACGCGTCGCTCGTGGCCGAGCCGCGACGCGCGCTCGACGGTGCCGCGGGCGGCGGGCCCGATGCAATCGCCGACGCCGACGCGCGCGAGAACTGGCGGCTGTTCCTGCGCTTTCGCGAGCGGCTGCTCGCCGCCCCGAACCTGCAGGCGGCCTACGTGGCGATCTTCGCCGACGCACAGCACAGCGGGCGCATCGACGTGCCGCCGCTGTTCGTCGAGCAGCTTGCGCAGATCATCGTGCACCACATGCTGGCCGACAGCGAGGACGGCCTGCTGCTGCGGGTGGCCGAGCTGTGGTTTCGCGAGCAGCGCGTGTCGCTGGTCGACAGTCGCGTCGTGCTTGCCGACCTCGAAACGGTCGAGTCGCGCGCCGGCGATCCGGGCCTCGGAAGCATCGGCCGGCTGCTTGCGCAGGCCAACGTGCGCACGAAGACCGCCGGCGCCGAAACCGATCTCGAGGTGATCGACCGCGTCAACGCGGCCGCGTATTTCGGGCGCGACGAGCGCCACGACTTCGCGGTCGAGATCACGCACGGGCGCACCGCGTCGGCCATGCTGTGCGACCTGGTGCGGCGCTGGATCGGGCACCTGCTCGGCGTGCCGGTGCGCGTGGCCACGCTCTCGTCGATCGACGATGCGCGCTGGCGTTGGCACGTCGGACTCGACGCGCAGGCCTCCGCGCTGCTCGACAGGCTGTATCGCGAGCAGGGGCTTTCGCCCGACGAGCTGCGGCGCATCCTGCTGCTGATGCGGCTCGATTTCGAGCGGCTCGAAGACCAGGATCCGGCGGTGGCCGGCAAGCCGGTCTACCTGGCACTGGCCGCCGACGAGCAGGGGGTGCTCAGGATGAAGCCGCAGAACCTGCTGTTCAACCTGCCGCTGCGCGGGCACTGATGAAGCCCGACTACTGGGACGACGCCTGCAGGGCGCTTGCGCGGCGCGATCGCACGATGGGCCGGATCATCCGGGCCTGCGGGCCGGCGCACCTGGTCTCGCGCGGCGACGCGTTCCAGACGCTGGCGCGCTCGATCGTCGGCCAGCAGATCTCGGTCAAGGCGGCGCAATCGGTCTGGGAGCGTTTCGCGGGCAGGGCGGGCGAGGTCGCGCCGGCGCGGGTCGCGCGAATGCGCCCGGCCACGCTGCGCGCCTGCGGCCTGTCGGGTCGCAAGGCCGAATACCTCAAGGACCTGGCCGTCCGCTTCGTCAACGGCGAGGTCGATCCGGCCCGCTGGCCGCAGGCCGACGACGAGGCGATCATCGACGAGCTCTGTTGCGTGCGCGGCATAGGGCGCTGGACAGCGGAGATGTTCCTGATCTTTAATCTGCTGCGCCCCGACGTCTATCCCGTCGACGACATCGGCCTGCTGCGGGGCATCGGAACCAACTATCGGGACGGGCAGAAGGTTTCGCGAGACGAGGCACGCGCGATCGGGGAGACCTGGCGTCCGTGGCGCACCGTCGCCACCTGGTACCTGTGGCGCAGCCTCGATCCGCTGCCGGTGGAGTACTGATGAAGACCACATTTCTCGACTTCGAGCAATCGGTGGCCGATCTCGAACAGAAGATCGAGGCCTTGCGTTTCGCGCAGGAAGATTCGGCGGTGGACATCGCCGAAGAGGTCGCGCGGCTGGAGAAGAAGAGCCATTCGCTGCTCAAGGACACCTACGCGAAGCTCACGCCGTGGCAGGTGGCGATGGTGGCGCGCCATCCGCAGCGGCCCTACACGCTCGACTACGTGCAGGCGATCTTCACCGACTTCCACGAACTGCACGGCGATCGCGAGTTCGCCGACGACCCGGCGATCGTCGGCGGGCCGGCGCGATTCAACGGCCAGCCGGTGATGGTGATCGGCCACCAGAAAGGCCGCGACACCAAGGAGCGCGGCTACCGCAACTTCGGCATGCCGCGACCCGAGGGCTATCGCAAGGCGCTGCGGCTGATGAAGCTCGCCGAGAAATTCGAATTGCCGCTGCTCACCTTCGTCGACACCCCCGGCGCGTTTCCCGGCATCGGTGCCGAAGAGCGCAACCAGTCCGAGGCGATCGGCCGCAACCTGTACGAGATGGCGGCGCTGAAGGTACCGATCATCACCACGGTGATCGGCGAGGGCGGCTCGGGCGGCGCGCTGGCGATCGCGGTGGGTGACGTGACGCTGATGCTCCAATACGCGATCTACTCGGTGATCTCGCCCGAGGGCTGCGCAGCGATCCTGTGGAAGAGCGCCGCGCAGGCGCCCGAGGCCGCCGAGACGCTGGGCATCACCGCGCATCGCCTGAAGGCGCTGGGCCTGATCGACCGCATCATCAGCGAGCCGGTGGGCGGCGCGCACCGCGACCCGGCGCACATGGCGCAACTGCTCAAGCGAGCGCTCTCCGACGCGCTGCGCCAGTTCCAGGGCACGAGCCCGAAGGAGCTGATCAAGCAGCGGCACGAGCGCATCATGCACTATGGCAAGTTCAAGGAGATCGGGCAGGGCTGAGGCCCCGGTCGACGCGGCGCTCGCCGAGGCGCTGGGTCGGCTTCCCGATCGTTCGACCTTGCTCGTTGCGTTCAGCGGCGGGCGAGATTCCACCGTGCTGCTCGACGCGCTCGTTCGCCTGCGCGGGCCGGCGCAGCTGGTGGCCTGGCACGTGCACCACGGCCTGCAGCCCGACGCCGACCGATGGCTCGCCTGGTGCGAGCGCGAAGCCGCCCGTTACGGCGTGCGCTTCGGCCACACCCGGCTGGGCCCGGCGCCCGTGCGCGGCGAGAACATCGAGGCGTGGGCGCGCGAGGCCCGCTACGCGGCGCTGTGGGCGGCGCTCGCGCGCTGCCGCGCCGATGCGCTGCTCACCGCGCACCATGCCGATGACCAGGTCGAGACGGTGTTCATGCGGCTCGCACGCGGTAGCGGCCCCGAGGCGCTCGGCGGCATGGCGCCGGCCGAGCATCGCCCCGCAGGATGGCTGCTGCGGCCGCTGCTCGGCGTGGGCCGCGACTGCATCGACGCCTGTGCGAAGGCGCGCGAGCTGCATTGGGTCGAAGACCCGATGAATGCGGACGAGGCCTTGTTGCGCACGACGCTGCGCGCGAGGGTGCTGCCGGCGCTCGCCGCCGCGGTGCCGGGCCTGCGCGACAATGTGCTGCGCAGCGCCGCGCTGCTGCGCGAAACCGGGCAGGCGCTGCGCGCTGCGGCGGCGGCCGACCTTCAGGCCGCGGGCATGACGGTCGACCTGCGCGCGCTCGACCGTTGCACGCTGGCCGCGCTGCCGCCGCTTCGCCGCAACGAGGCGGTGCGCGAATGGTTCCGCCTGCTGGGTCTGCCGATGCCCACGCAGGCGCGGCTGGCGCAATGGGTCGCGCAGATGCTGCTCGGAGGGTCGGCCAGCGCGAGCGTCGAAGTCGCGCCGCTGCGCTTTCGCCGCTACCGCGACCGCATCGCGGCCGAACCCGCCGACGCGCGCGACTGGCGCCGCGACCCGCCGCCGCCGGTGGCGCTGCGCTGGCGCGGCGAAGCGGTGATCGAGCTGCCCGGCTGGGCAGGGCGCCTGTCGGTGCGCGCGAGCGACGAGCCCGGCGCGGTGGGCGCTGCCTGGCTGGCCGCGCAGCCGCTCGAGATCCGCTCGTCGCCTGCAGGCGCGCGACTGCGGCCGCGCCCGGGTGGCCCCAGCCGCACGCTGAAGAACCTGTACCAGGAGCGCGGCGTGCCGCCCTGGTTGCGCGCCGCGCTGCCGGCGGTGTTCGCCGGCGAGCGCCTGATCTACGCCGCCGGCCTCGGCATGGACGCGTCGGAGCCGCCCGTCGAGGGCGAGCGGGTGCGCCTGCACTGGCGCCCGGACGACCTCGGCGACCCGCGCAGCGCCGGGTTCGAGTCGGGGCCTGCCGTATAATTTCGGGTTTTTCGCGGCCCGCCCCTCGGCCGCGCCATCCTCCGGCAATCATGGCACTGATCGTTCACAAGTACGGCGGCACCTCGATGGGCTCGGTCGAGCGCATCCAGAACGTGGCCCGCCGCGTCGCCAAGTGGCGCGCCGCAGGCCATCGCATGGTGGTCGTGCCCTCGGCGATGTCGGGCGAGACCAACCGGCTGATTGCGCTGGCGCGCGAGATCCAGCCCCAGCCCGACCCGCGCGAACTCGACATGATCGCCTCCACCGGCGAACAGGTGTCGGTCGGGCTGCTCGCGATGGCGCTCAAGGCGCTGGGCACCGACGCGGTCAGCTACACCGGCTGGCAGGTGCCGGTGCGCACCGACAGCGCCTATACCAAGGCCCGCATCGTGTCGATCGACGACGCTCGCGTGCGCGCAGACCTCGACGCCGGTCGCGTGGTCATCGTCACCGGATTCCAGGGCATCGACGAGCTCGGCAACGTGACCACGCTGGGCCGAGGCGGCTCGGACACCTCCGCGGTGGCGATCGCCGCGGCTCTGAAGGCCGACGAGTGCCTGATCTACACCGACGTCGATGGCGTCTACACCACCGACCCGCGCGTCGTCCCCGAGGCGCGGCGCCTCGAGCGCATCACCTTCGAGGAAATGCTCGAGATGGCGAGCCTGGGCTCGAAGGTGCTGCAGATCCGCTCGGTGGAGTTCGCCGGCAAGTACCACGTCAAGACGCGCGTGCTCTCGAGCCTCACGCCGCCGGAAATCCCGCTGCAGGTCGAGGCCAATTCAGGCACCCTGATCACCTTCGAGGAAGACGCAAGCATGGAACAGGCGGTCATCTCCGGGATCGCATTCAGCCGCGACGAAGCCAAGATCACCGTGATGAACGTGCCCGACCGGCCCGGCATCGCGTTCCAGATCCTCGGGCCGATCGCCGACGCCAACATCGACGTCGACATGATCATCCAGAACCAGAGCGTCGGCGGCATGACCGACTTCTCGTTCACCGTGAACCGCAACGAGTACCAGAGGGCGCTCGACGTACTCAACGGCAAGGTGCGCGAGGTGATCAAGGCCGGCGACATCGTCGGCGACCCGAAGATCTGCAAGGTCTCGGCCGTGGGCATCGGCATGCGCTCGCACGTGGGCATCGCCAGCGAGATGTTCCGCACGCTGTCCGAAGAGGGCATCAACATCCAGATGATCTCCACCAGCGAGATCAAGATCTCGGTGGTGATCGAAGACAAGTACATGGAGCTGGCGGTGAGGGCGCTGCACAAGGCGTTCGGCCTCGACCAGCCGGCGGGCGCGCGCGACGCCTGATCGGCGCACCCCGGGGCGCCAATCGCTTGCCGCCCGGCGGACTCCGGCCGGGCGATGGGCTGCGGTACAATCGCGCCAAGCCCGGAGACGTGGCCGAGAGGTCGAAGGCACTCCCCTGCTAAGGGAGCATGCGGCCAAAAACTGCATCGAGGGTTCGAATCCCTCCGTCTCCGCCAGTTCCCTCGATCCTTCATCCGTTGCCTGGCCGCGTAGTCCCGAAGCCGCCGCTTCAGGTGCTCCGGGTCAAGGTTTCCCGACATCGCGTGCCCAGACCTGCCGATGGCAGGCTGCACGAGCGGGCTCTATAGTGGTTCGTGCGCCCGCGGCTCGGGGCGAAGGACGCTGCGAGCCGCGGGCACCACGTGAAGAGGTGCCCGATGAAGCCACACAAGTACGTGATCGTCGGCGGCGGCATGGCCGCCGCGGCCGCGGTCGGCGGCATCCGCGAGGTCGATCCGCACGGCAGCATCGCCGTCATCTGCGCGGAGAAGCACGCCCCCTACGATCGCCCGCCGCTTTCCAAGGCGCTGTGGACCGGCCAGAAGACCGTGGCGGCCCTCTCGCGCGATGTCGCCGGCCCCGGTGTGGAACTCCACCTCGGCAAACGGGTCGTGGCGCTCGATGCGGCGAAGAAGACGGTCACCGACGATGCGGGAAACGTTCATGGCTGGGAGAAGCTCCTGCTGGCCACCGGCGGTGCGCCCCGGCGCCTGCCCTTTGCCGACGAAGGCACGATCTACTTCCGCACGCTCGATGACTACCTTCGGCTGCGCGAGCTCGCCGATGGTGGGGCGAGCTTTGCAGTGATCGGCGGAGGCTTCATCGGCTCGGAGATCGCCGCGGCGCTGGCCATGTACGGCAAGCGCGTCACGATGGTATTTCCCGAGGAGGGCATCGGCGCGCGCATCTATCCCCGCGGCCTGTCGGCTTTTCTCGACGCTTACTTCCGGGAAAGGTCGGTGACCGTCCTGCCCGGCCAGTCGGTGAGCGGCCTGCGCAGGGACGGCGCGCGCATCGCGCTGTCGACCGGCACGACCGAGGTGTCGGCCGATGCGGTGGTGGCCGGCATCGGCATCGTTCCGGAGGTCGGGCTGGCGCAATCGGCCGGGCTGGCCGTCGACAACGGCATCGTGGTCGACGAGTACCTGCGCACCGGCCATCCCGACATCCTTGCCGCGGGCGACGTTGCCAGCTTCTACAGTCCCGTCCTGGATCGCCGCCTGCGCCTCGAGCACGAAGACAACGCCAACACGATGGGGGGCGTGGCCGGACGCAACATGGCCGGGCGGACCGAACCGTACCACCACCTGCCGTTCTTCTACTCCGATCTCTTCGACCTCGGCTACGAGGCGGTGGGCGAGCTCGATTCGCGGCTCGACGTCGTCGAGGACTGGAAGGAACCCTTCCGGAAGGGAGTGGTCTACTACCTGCGCGAGGGCCGGGTTCGCGGCGTGCTGCTGTGGAACACGTGGGGCCAGATCGAGGCCGCCACGGCGATGATCGCGTCGAAGGCCCCGCGCAGCCGCGCGCAACTCGTCGGGGCGATCAGCGACTGACTGCGCTACCCGACTGCGCACGAGGGGCTGCACGGCGATAGTAGTGTTGATGCCTGCGGCCGGTAGATCGAACGTATCATCGGACGCATGATCCGAGTTGCGCCGACCGGCTTCCCGCGCGCGAGACCTGTTCTGGCTCGCGCGCTCGTGCGATGCGCAGCGATCGTGCTGGGGATCGCGGGTGCGGTGCTTCCTGCGATCGCCGCCCCGGCCCAGGCCGCCGCACGCAACGCGGTCGTCCTCACGCTCGACGGAGCGATCGGCCCCGCGAGCGCCGACTACGTCGTTCGCGGCATCTCGCGCGCGGCACGCGACGGTGCCGCCGCCGTCGTGCTGCGCATGGACACGCCGGGCGGGCTCGACACTTCGATGCGCGAGATCGTGCGCGCGATCGTCGCCTCGCCGATCCCGGTGCTCGGCTACGTCGCGCCGGGCGGCGCCCGCGCAGCGAGCGCAGGCACCTACATCCTCTACGCCTGCCATGTCGCGGCCATGGCGCCGGGCACGAATCTCGGCGCGGCGACGCCGGTCGCGATCGGCGGCGCGCTTCCGTTCGGAGGCGGCGACGATCGCGGCGATCGGGGTGCGGGCGATCGCGCTTCGCAAAAGGACGGCGACACGCCGACGCCTGCCGGCGATGGCGCGACGAGCCGCAACGGCGGCAAGGCAGCCCAGCCCGGGGGGCAGGCGGCACCGTCGGCGCAGCGCAAGCGCGAGTCCGATTCGACGATGGCGACCAAGGCGATCAACGACGCGGTCGCCTACATCCGCTCGCTCGCGGAGATGCGCGGGCGAAACGCCGACTGGGCCGAGCGCGCAGTGCGCGACGCGGCGAGCCTGTCGGCGACGGATGCCAGGGCGCAGGGCGTGGTCGACCTGATCGCCACCAGCGTCGACGACCTGCTCGAAAAGGCCGACGGGCGCAAGGTGTCGATCGGCGGCGAGCAGGTCGAGCTGAAGACGCGCGGGCTTGCGCAGCAGGTGCTCGATCCCGACTGGCGCGCGAAGCTGCTGTCCGCGCTGACGAACCCGAGCCTCGCGCTGATCCTGATGACGATCGGCTTCTACGGGCTGATCTTCGAGTTCCTGCATCCGGGCGCGCTGTACCCGGGAACGATCGGCGCGATCTGCCTGCTGCTGGGCCTGTACGCGCTGTCGGTGCTGCCGGTGAACTACGCCGGGCTCGGGCTCGTCGTGCTCGGCCTGCTGCTGATGATCGCCGAGGCGTTCACGCCGTCGGCCGGGGCGGCTGCGCTCGGCGGCGCGGTGGCCTTCGTGCTCGGCGCGACGATCCTCGTCGACACCGAGGCGCCCGGCTTCGGCGTACCGTGGACGTCGATCGGCGCGATCGTCGCGACCAGCCTCGCGTTCTCGCTGCTCGTGCTGCGGATGCTGTGGCGCGCACGCCGGCGGCCGGTGCAGACCGGAGAGCGCGGCATGCTCGGCGAGCGCGCCATGGTGCTCGAATGGCGCGACGGTCGCGGGCGCGTGCTCGCAGCCGGAGAACGATGGCAGGCGATCGGCGATGCGCCGCTCGAACCGGGGCAGCGCGTGCGGATCGTCTCGATCGACGGGCTGGTCCTGCGGGTCACCGCCGAATCCTGAACGATCTGAAGTCAATTGCGAGGAAATCCGATGCTGGTCAACCTGGCCGTCTACCTGCCCATCCTCGTCATCGTCGTCGCGATTCTCGCGGCGTCGATCCGCATCCTTCGCGAGTACGAGCGCGGCGTCGTCTTCACGCTCGGCCGCTTCACCGGCGTGAAGGGACCGGGGCTCATCCTGCTGCTGCCGTACGTGCAGCAGATGGTGCGCGTCGACCAGCGCACGCTGGTGCTCGACGTTCCGACGCAGGACGTGATTTCGCGCGACAACGTCTCGGTGAAGGTGAACGCCGTCATCTATTTCCGGGTGGTGCAGGCCGACAAGGCGGTGATCCAGGTCGAGGACTTCCAGCAGGCGACGAGCCAGCTCGCGCAGACGACGCTGCGTTCGGTGCTCGGCAAGCACGACCTCGACGAGATGCTCTCCGAGCGCGACAAGCTGAACAACGACATCCAGGACATCCTCGACGCGCAGACCGATGCGTGGGGGATCAAGGTCTCGAACGTCGAGATCAAGCACGTCGACCTCGACGAGAGCATGATCCGCGTCATCGCCCGCCAGGCCGAGGCCGAGCGCGAGCGGCGCGCGAAGGTGATCAGCGCCGAGGGCGAAGAGCAGGCCGCGCAGAAGCTCTTCGAGGCCGCCGAGATCCTCTCGGCGCGCCCCGAGGCGATGCAGCTGCGCTACCTGAACACGCTCACCGCGATCGGCACGCAGGGCAGCACGACGATCGTCTTCCCGTTTCCGGTCGAGTTCGGCGACATGCTGTCGGCGTTGCGCGGGGCGTCGACGGCGCGTGCAGGCGACGATCGGCGAGCCGACGCCCGCCCGGGTGCCGGCGGGACGGGCGGCCCGGCCGGCGAGGGCCCGCAGACGAGTCGGCCCAGCGGGCGTGGGCCGGCCTGAGAACAGGCTTCTGGCCGATTGCGCGCTTGCCGGCACGCCGCTCACACATCCCTGTCCCGGCGCAGGCTCCGCAATTCCTTGCGGAATTGCAGGATCCCCCGCACGAAGGCCGTCCGGAACGTCGGCAGGTGGGCGAAGTGGTCCCTGCGCCGCGCCGCCTGGCGCAGCGCGAGCAACTGCCGTTGCAGCTGCTCCGATCGGGGTTCTGCGATGGTCATGGGATCGCTCCCGTTCGAAGCGCCCGGCGTACCGCGTCGGCCAGCAGCTGGACGTCGGCATCCGGATTGGCCGCCACGTTCCTGAACCACGGTTCGCCCGCCAACATGGTGGTCGAGGTCGATCCCGGCGGCAATGACTCGCGCACGCGCTCGAACGCCGCGGCCTGTCTGGGCCTCCAGGCGACGATGGCCGACTGCGGCGGCGCGAGCAATTCGAGGCGCGCGTCGTCGCGGACGAACTGCGCGAAGCGCTCGGCGAGCTCGACGCAACGCTCGATCCGTGCGGCAAGACCGCTTCGGCCCCAGGCGAGCAGCGTCGCCAGCAGCGGCACCGCGGTCGCGCCGTGCGAGCCCAGCACGCCGACATTGGGCACGGCCAGGTAGGCGCCGCCGAAGCTGATCGCCGCACTGGCCTTCGCGTTGTCGCGAAACAGCACCAGCGCGGATTCCTTGGGCTGGAACAGCCACTTGTGCGCGGAGACCGCGACCGAGTCGGCGCGTTCGATGCCGGCCAGCCGAGCCGCGTGGCGGGTGAGCCGCAGCGGCCCGGCCCAGGCCGCGTCCACGTGCGTCCACGCCGCGCGGCCCACCGCGTCGAGCGGGTCGATCGCGCCGGTGCTCGTCGTGCCCGCGGTGAGCACCAGTGCGGCGCGCGACAGGTCCGGCAACGCGTCGCGCCGCAGCGCACCCGACGCATCCACGGGCAGCTGCCGGAAGCCCAGGCCGAGGATATGGGCTGCCTTGCCGACCGACAGATGCGCGCTCGCCGAGGCCACGACCTCGCGGATGCCGGCGCACTCGCGCGCGGCCCAGAGCGCGGTCAGGTTGGCCAGCGTGGATCCGGGCGTCATGTGGCCGCCCGACATGCCGAAGCAGGGCGCGAGCCACGCGAGCACCTTCGCTTCGAGTTCACGGGCCGCGGGCGCGGTGGCCGGATGAAGCAGGTTCTGGTTCAGCGACGCGTTCCACAGCGTCGTGGCCCAGGTGATCCACGGGGTCGGAGGATCCATGTGCGCGAACGCAGTCGGCTCGTTCAGCCGCGCTGCGCGGCCCAGCACGATCGGCGCCAGCAGGTCGAGCGCCTCTCGGGGGCCGAGCCCCGCGTCGGGCAGCCGCGCGGGCAGGTCGATCGCGGCCACGTCCGCGTGGTCGCGGCGCAGCAGTTCGAGCGCGTGGAGCAGTCCGTCGTCGCTGGCAAGGAAGTCGCGGTCCATGCGCGCGCGCTCCTTTCTTGGGATGACGTCGCGAGTCTACAGCGCCGGCGCGTAGCATAATCGCGCCTTTCCAACAGGCGCGAACGCGCGGGGCATCGACCGTGAACCAGAGAATCAGGATCGGAATCGCCGGCTATGGCAATCTCGGACGCGGCGTCGAGGCGGCGATCGCGCAGAACCCCGACATGGCGCTGGCGGGCGTCTTCACGCGGCGCGATCCCGGTTCGGTGCGTACCCTGGGCGCGCAGGTGCACCGGCTCGACGCGATCGACGCCTTCGCCGCGGGCATCGACGTGCTGGTGCTGTGCGGGGGCTCGAAATCCGACCTCCCCGAGCAGGGGCCGGCGCTGGCCGCGCGCTTCAACACGGTCGACAGCTTCGACACGCACGCGCGGATCCCCGAGTATTTCGACGCGGTCGATCGTGCGGCGCGTGCCAACGACCGCGCCGCGGTGATCGCGGTCGGCTGGGATCCGGGCCTGTTCTCGCTGGCGCGCGTGTACGGCGAATCGGTGCTTGCCGACGGCGCCACCTACACCTTCTGGGGCCGCGGGCTCAGCCAGGGCCATTCCGACGCGATCCGCCGGGTGCCCGGCGTGCGTGCGGGCGTGCAGTACACGGTGCCGGTGCCGACGGCGATCGAGCGGGTGCGCAGCGGCGATCGGCCGGTGCTGTCGACCCGCGAAAGGCACACGCGCGAATGCTACGTCGTGCTCGAAGAGGGCGCCGATGCGGCGGCGGTCGAGCGCGCGATCGTCACGATGCCCGATTATTTTTCCGACTACGACACCGCGGTGCGCTTCGTCGATGCCGACACGCTGCGGCGCGAGCACTCGGCGATGCCGCACGGCGGATTCGTGCTGCGCACCGGCAAGACCGGGCAGGACACCTCGCAGCTCATGGAATTCAAGCTCGAGCTCGACAGCAATCCGGAGTTCACCGCCAGCGTGCTCGTCGCGTACGCGCGCGCTGCGTTCCGCCTCGCGCAGGCCGGCGAGTTCGGCGCGCGCACCGTGTTCGACATCGCGCCGGCGCTGCTGTCGCCGAAGAGCCCGGCCGAACTTCGCGCGCAGCTGCTGTAGAAACGCAGGACCCCGGGGCGCGGCGCCGGCCGCCCCTCGCGCGGCCATTTCCGCGCGGCCGCCCCGGTGCGGCTGCTCCCCGCGCGGCCGCAGATCCTTGCGATAATCCGCGGCCATGCGGCGCCTGCACGCCTCCCCCCTCGCGATCCGGCTCGGCGCGAACCGGTGGGACCTGCTCGCGGTTGCGCTGCTGCTCGGCGCGATCGCGCTGCTCACGGTGGCCGCGCATCAGATGCGCGCGCCGCTCGTCACGCTCGAAGCCTCGGCGATCTCGCTCGACCCGGGCGAACTTCCCGGCTACGCGTTGCGCACCACGGTGCGGATGTTCGCGGCAATGGGAGCGTCGCTCGTGTTCACGTTCGTGGTGGGCACGCTGGCCGCGCGCAACGCGCGCGCGCGGTCGGTGCTGCTGCCGCTGCTCGACGTGCTGCAGTCGGTGCCGGTGCTCGGCTACCTGTCGTTCACCGTGGTGCTGTTCCTGAGCCTGTTTCCCGGGTCGGTGCTGGGTGCCGAACTGGCGGCGATCTTCGCGATCTTCACCAGCCAGGTCTGGAACATGACCTTCAGCTTCTACCAGTCGCTGCGCACGGTTCCGTCCGACCTGTCGGATGCGGCGCGCTCGTTCCGGCTCTCGGCGTGGCAGCGCTTCTGGCACCTCGACGTGCCGTTCGCGATACCCGGCCTCGTCTGGAACATGATGATGTCGATGTCCGGCGGCTGGTTCTTCGTCGTCGCCTCCGAGGCGATCTCGGTGGGCGCGCACACGCTTCCGCTGCCGGGGATCGGTTCCTACGTCGCGGTGGCGATCGCCGATCGCAACCTGACGGCGATCGGCTGGGCGCTCGCGACGATGCTCGGTGTCATCGTGCTGTACGACGTCCTGGTCTTCCGGCCGCTGGTGGCCTGGTCGGAGCAGTTCCGACCGGGTCCGCTGCGGCCCGAAGGCGCGGCGCGCAGCTGGCTGCTGTCGGCGTGGCGCCGCACCGAACTGCTGCGGCGCCTGGACGCGCGCGCGCGACGCCTGCTGCGCACGACGACGATGGGTCGCTTCGAGCGCCTGCGCCGCCTTGCCGTACCCTCGCGTCGCTGGGCTGCCGCCGCGCGCAACATCGCCTGGCACGCGACGCTGCTGGCACTGGCCGCCGCAGGCGCCTGGTACGCGCTGCGCCTGTTCGGCGCGTTCGATGCCGCGGAGTGGCTGCGCGTGCTGGGCCTGGGCGCTGTCACGCTGGCTCGCGTGCTCGTCCTGACCGCGCTCGCGTTGCTCGTCTGGGTGCCGGTCGGTGTCGCGGTCGGGCTGCGGCCGCAATGGACCGCGCGGGTGCAGCCGCTCGTGCAGTTCCTCGCGGCGATTCCGGCGAACCTGCTGTTTCCGCTGGCGGTGTTCGCGATCGTGCGCATGAACCTGGACCCGGAGATCTGGCTGAGCCCGCTGGTCATCCTCGGAGCGCAGTGGTACATCCTGTTCAACGTGATCGCCGGCGCGAGCGCGATTCCGCAAGACCTGCTCGAGATCGCCCGCAGCCTGCGGGTGAAGGGCTGGCTGCGATGGCGCACGGTGCTGCTGCCGGGCATCGCGCCCTATGCGATCACCGGCGCGATCACCGCATGGGGCGGCGCCTGGAACGCGACGATCGTGGCCGAGGCGGTGCACTGGGGCGAGCAGAGCATCGTCGCCCACGGACTGGGCGCGTACATCGCAGTGAGCACCGAGGCGGGCGACTACGAACGCATCGCGCTCGGCGTGACGGTGATGAGCGCTTTCGTGGTCGCCTTCAACCGCCTGCTTTGGCGGCCCCTCTACGACGCCGCCGAGCGCCGCTTCCGCCTGTCATGAGCGACGATCCGATGCCCGACGAACCGCTGCTGCGCGTGTCCAGGCTGACCAGGCGCTTTCCCCGGGCCGTCGGCGAGGTGTTGGTGCTCGATGCGATCGACATGGAGGTCCGGTCGGGCGAGATCGTGGGCATTCTCGGGCGCTCGGGTTCGGGCAAGTCGACACTGTTGCGCAGCATTGCGGGGCTCATTCCCCCGAGCAGCGGCAGCGTGTCCTTCGAGGGCAAGCCGGTCGAAGGCCCCGCCCCGGGCATCGCGATGGTGTTCCAGGGTTTCGCGCTGTTTCCGTGGCTGACGGTGCTCGGCAACGTCGCGCTGGGCCTGCGCGCGCTCGGCATCGACGAGGACGAGGCGCGGCGCCGCTCGCTCGCCGCGATCGACCTGATCGGCCTGGACGGCTTCGAGAGCGCCTATCCGCGCGAGCTCTCCGGGGGCATGCAGCAGCGCGTCGGCTTTGCGCGCGCGCTGGTGATCGATCCCACGCTGCTGCTGATGGACGAGCCTTTCTCGGCACTCGACGTGCTCACTGCCGAGACGCTGCGCACCGATTTCCTCGACCTGTGGACGGAGTCGAAGCTGAACATCCGCGCGGTCGTCCTGGTAACGCACAACATCGAGGAAGCGGTGTTCCTGTGCGATCGCGTGATCGTCCTGTCGGCCAACCCGGGCCGGGTGCAGGCCGAGCTGCGCATCGAGCTGCCGCATCCGCGCGACCGGCTGTCGGCGCCGTTTCGCCAGGCCGTCGAGGACATCTATGCGCAGATCACCGCGCGAGCGGGCGAGCCGGTGCGCGCGGCGGAGCCGCCGATCGCGAGGCACTTGCGGCGCGTATCGGTCAACGCGATGGCCGGCCTGCTCGAGACCGTCGCCGCCGCCCCGCACCGGGGCCGGGCCGACCTGCCGGAGGTGGCGCACCTGCTGCACCTGGAACTCGACGAACTGCTGCCGGTGGCCGAGGCGCTGCACCTGCTCGGGTTGGCCGAGGTGGCGCGGGGCGACATCGTGCTGACACCACCCGGGCTCGAATACGCGCAGGCCGACACGCAGCAGCGCAAGCGCATCTTCTGCGCGCATGCGCTGCGCGGCGTCCCGCTGGTTGCGCACATCCGCAGCGTGCTGCAGGCACGCCCGAACGGTCGGGCCCCGCGCGTGCGCTTCGAAGCCGAGCTGGAGGACCACCTGACCGAGCAGTACGCGCGCGAGACGCTCGACGTGGCGATCGAATGGGGCCGCTACGCCGAACTGTACGAATACGACGACGTCTCGGAATCGCTGGTGATCGGGCCGGAGGCGGGCGCACAGGCCTGAGCGGGCCGACGGCGGTCGGACGGCGCTGCGCGCTATCATCGCCGCATGTCGCAAGCTCGCCATTCGGTGCTTCGCGAAGTCGGCGCGCGGGGCGCGAGCCTTTCCGGCGCCCTGGCGGGGCGGCTGCGCGCGATCCGGTTCGCGGCGGTGGTGGTGGTCACTGCGCTGTCGCCGTCGGCCTGGAGCCGCGATGCGCGGCGGGTCGCGGCGCGCCAGATCCATTTCTCGGCCTGGCTCCCGCTGCCCGGATTCACGCTCGCCTTCGCGGTGCTCGGCTTCGTGCTGGTGCGCATCGTGATCGGCACGGCGCAGGCTTACGGACTGGCGCAGTACGCGCTCGAACTCACGGTGCGCGTGCTCGCCCTCGAGCTGATCCCGCTGTTCGCGGCGCTGTTCGTCGGGCTGCGGTCGGGCGCCGCGAACGGCGCCGAGGTGGCGCTGAAGCACGTCGACGGCGAGTTCGAGCGGCTGGCGCGCGCCGGGCGCGATCCGCTCGCGGTCGAACTGGTGCCGCGCGCGATCGGCAGCCTGGTGGCGGTGATGCTTCTCACTTTGTCGAACGGTCTGGTGGCGCTCGCGCTTGCCTATGTCGAGCTCTACGGCTTGTCGCCGTGGGCGGCGGGCTCCTTCGTTCGCGTCACCGGCCACGTGTTCGATCCCCTGATCGTCGCGGGCTACCTGATCAAGACGACCCTGTTCGGCGTGGCAGTCGGGGCGATCCCGATCGCCGCCGCACTCGGCATCGGGCGCGAGCGCGCGCAGGTGCCGGGCGCGGTGCGCCGCGGCATGGTGCGGCTGGGGGCCGCGCTCGGGCTGGTCGAGATCGTCTTTCTCGGCGTCACCTACGCCTGAGGTCGACATGGCCGACGAAGAGCCGCGAAACCTCGAACCGGTGCGCAACGTCGGCGCCAAGGCGACGCTGCTGCTGGTGTTCACCTTCGGCCTGCTGGCAGCGTTCCTGGGCTACGTGCTCTATGCGCGCGGCACCTTCGAGGAGACCCAGCGCCTGGTGCTGATGGCCGACAACGCCGAGGGCGTGTCGGTGGGCTCGGACCTGACCTTCTCCGGCTTCCCGGTCGGCCGCGTGCAGCGCATCGAGCTGGCGCGTACCGGCCAGGCGCGCATCGAGGTCGACGTGCCGCGCTCGGCCGCCCAGTGGCTGCGCGCCTCCAGCGTATTCACGCTCGAGCGCGGGCTGGTGGGCGGGGCGCGGCTGCGCGCGTTCACCGGCGACCTCGGCGATGCGCCGCTGCCAGACGGTGCGGTGCGGCCGGTGTTGCGCGGCGACACCACCGACGAGTTGCCGGCGCTGGTGGCGAGCGTCAAACGGCTGGTCGAGAACGTCGAGCGGATGACCGCCGAAGATTCCGACGTGAACCGTGGCCTGCAAGGCGTGCGCACGCTCACTGACCGGATGGGCGGGCGCTACGGGATGCTCACCGCGATGCTCGGCAGCGAAGAAGAGGCGAAGAAGGTGATCGACGCGATCGGGCGGACCAACGAAGTGCTCGCCTCGGTCGACGCGCTGGCACGCCGCCTCGACGGCCTGGGCCGGAAGCTCGAGGGCACGCTTGCCACGGCCGACCGGCGCGTACTGGGCGAGGGCGGCGTGATCGACGAGACGCAGCGTGCGGTGCAACAGGTCAACGCGATGCTGGGCGAGGCGCGTCAGAGTCTCGCCAGGCTCGATGCGCTGCTCGCCGATGCGCAGGCGATTGCCGGCGACACGCGCGCCGCCACCGCCGATCTGCCTGCGCTGCGCGCCGAGGTCGAGTCGAGCCTGCGCAAGACCGGGCGGCTGATCGACGAGATCAACCGCAAGTGGCCGTTCAGCCGCGACACCGAGTTGAGGCTGCCGTGACGACGCCTGGCGTGACGACGCGACGCGTGTTGTGCGGCCTTACTGCGCTGGTCGTCGCCGCGCTGCTGGCTGCCTGCGCGAGCGGCCCGGCGCCGCCGCAGTGGCGGCTCGATGCGCGCGGCGCGCTCGACGCTTTCGAGTCGGCCTGGATGCGCGGACAGTCGCGTGTGGCCGCGCAGGAGTTCGCGCGGGCGCGCAGTGAGCTGGCTAGCACCGGCGATGCGCGCCTCGTCGCACAGGCCGAACTCACTCGTTGCGCGCTGCAGGTGGCGAGCCTCGAGTTCGACGACTGCCCGGGCTTCGGGCCACTGGCGCACGATGCCGGCCCGGCCGCGCGCGCCTACGCGGCCTATCTGGCGGCCGACTGGCAGGGGCTCGACGTGGCGCTGCTGCCGGCCCCGCATCGGGCAGTGGTGGCGCAGCACGGGGCGGCATCGGTGCAGGACGGAGCAGGGTCGACGCGGGCTGCGCAGGGCGCAGCGCTCGCCGCGATCGAGGATCCGCTGTCGCGGCTCGTGGCCGCCGGGGCGCTGTTTCGCACCGGGCGCATCGCCCCCGCCGGCATCGCCGAGGCGGTGGACACCGCGTCGGCCCAGGGCTGGCGCCGCCCGCTGCTGTCCTGGTTGGGTGTGCAGGAAAAGCGCGCGCAGGCCGCCGGCGACGCGCAGGCCGCCGCCGCGATTCGCCGCAGGATCGAGCTCGTGCTCGGCGTGACCGCGAAACGCTGAAGCCTCGGGCCGCTCGCGACTTCAGTCGGCGAGGTGGTCCGCCACCAGTTCGAGCAGGCTCTCGGTCGACCTGTCCCACCTCGCGTGCTTCGCGCCCATCTCCAGCGTGATCCGGCACTGCCCGCAGCTGGTCACGAAGCGCTTCGCGCCGGTCGCCTCGATCTGCCGTTTCTTCAGCTCGAAGACCCTGTGGCGCAGCGGCGCGGCCCGCTGGTTCGACACCACGCCTCCACCGCCGCCGCAGCAATAGCCGCCGAGCCCGTGCGCCTCGAGCTCGATCAGGTCGAGGCCGAGCGCGGCGAGCACGCGGCGCGCGGCCGCTTCGAGTCCGCCGCGGCGCACGATCTGGCACGGATCGTGGAAGGTCGCGGTGTCGCCGATCCGGCGCACGCGGATCGCGCCCGAGGCGAGCAGCTCATCGAGCAACTCGGTCATGTGGACGATGCGCACCGGCAGCGCGTTGCCGTACCACTTCGCCGCCTCCCAGCGCGCCGCGCCGTAGGCGTGGCCGCATTCGGGCAGCACCAGGGTCTTCGCGCCGATTCGCACCGCGGTGTCGACGAGCGAGCGCGTGAGCTTCTCCTGCAGCGCGAGGTCGCCGTTGTTGAAACCCACGTTCGAAGCGTCGAAGCCGGCCTGGTGCATGGTCCAGCTCGCGCCGATGCGGTTCAGGATCTTCGCCGCGTCGGCCAGCGCCTTGGTGTGCTCGACCAGTTCCGCGGGCGCGGCGGTCACCAGCATGTCGGCGTGCTCGAGGTTGCAGGGAATCGGTACGCCGTACTGCGCGGACACCTCGGCGAGGATCTCGGGCAGGTCTTCGCCCGGCGTCGCGGTGCTGCCCCACTGGCGTGCGGCGCGATCCATCAGCGCGAGCCGCTCGGGCACGAGGCCGGCCTCGAACATGCCGTGGCGCGCCTCCTTCACCAGCTCGGCGATGTCGATGCCCATCGGGCACGCAAGTGTGCAGCGGCCGCACATCGTGCAGGAGTCGTAGATCAGCTCCTGCCACTGCTCCAGATCCTCGATGGTCGGCTTCTTCACCAGGCCGAAGGCGCGTACCAGCGGCGCGATCGGACTCGCCTCGCGGAAATAGGTGCGGCGGAACGGTTCGAGCTTGTGGATCGGCGTGTACTTCGGGTCTCCGGTGGTGACGTAGAAGTGACAGGCGTCGGCGCACAGCCCGCAGCGCACGCACGATTCCATGTGCAGTGCCGCGGTCACCCCGAAGGAGCGCGCGAAGCTGCTCATTGCGGCATCGAGCCGTGCCTGGTCGGTCTGCGTGCCCTGCCTGTCGGGGGCGCGCGCGGTCGCGGCGGCCGCAGTCATAGCCTCACCCCCCGGTGGCCGAAGCGCACGCCGGTGGCGCTGCGCGAGAAGACGAACAGTACCGCGTGCATCAGCTTGCCGAACGGGAACCACAGCAGGAGCAGCTCCACCGACAGCAGGTGCACGGCCAGCGGCGTGCGGTACAGCACGACCTCGCGCGCCAGTACCGTGGACGAAGGCTCCATCGTCACCGCCATGCCGGTGAGAAGCGGCAGGAAGGTGACGGCCCAGGCGACCAGGTCGTCGGCGGTGGAGATGCGCTTGCGCACCGCGTCGCCGAAGCGCATGCCCAGCGCCACGAGCAGAGAGACGATCGTGGCCGCGGCAGCCAGGTACATCACGTAGTCGGGCAGGGCCGGCCACGACAGGCCGGTGAGCCGGCGCACGAAGGCGATGTGCGGCGCGTAGCCGAAGAACACCAGTGCGAGCCCGACGTGGAACAGGTAGCCGTTGAGCGCGACGAAGCGTGCCGACGGCGTGAACTCCCTGCGCGGCCACATCGCACGCAGGTTCGCGTGCCAGGCCGCCGCAAACCTCGAGGGCGCGCCATCGCGTGCGGCAGACAGGTCGCGCGTGCGCGGCAGGCGCAGTACGCCGGCGAGTCGCCAGGCGGTGCCGGCCACGAAAACGGCCAGCGCGACTGCGAGCGCCGGGCCGCGGGCGAAGTCCAGCAGATCCATGACTCGATCCTTCCCTTCGGCGGGTGGTTTCGTGCACCGATGGTAGGCTCGGCGAAGTGCCTGCAGCGAGGGCAGGGCGCCGCGTCGTTGATGCAGGTCAGGATCGGCGTCGACGATGCGGCGCAAGGTATCGAGCGCACTGCCGCGGAGCCGATGCGAGGGAGAAGCCATGGCCAACGCCGAGGAAACCATCGTGAAACAGGTGCGCGGGGCGCTCGAATACGAGCGCCGCGTCAACCTCCATCGTTATCCGCTTCGCATCGCAGTCGATGCCGGCGCAGTCGTGCTCGAAGGCGAAGTCGAGAGCGTGGCGGCCAGGAAGCGCGCGCTTCGTCTGGCGGCCGCGGTCGACGGCGTGCGCGGCGTGGTCGATCGCCTGCACGTCGCGCCGGTGCAGCAGCGTGCCGACGGCGAGATTCGCGATGCGCTCGCAGCGTTGCTGCTCGGTGAGCCGGAGTTGCGCGATTGCGCGATCCGGGTCATGGCCAAGGGGCGCGCCCGGGGGCTGCGCGACGTCGAGGCGCGCAGCGCCGGCAGGATCGACTTCGCCGTCCAGGACGGCGTGGTCACTTTCGAGGGCACGGTCATCAGCCTGTCGCACAAGCGGCTCGTCGGCGTGCTGGCCTGGTGGACCGCGGGTTGCCGCGACGTGATCAATTCACTCGAGGTCGTTCCGCCCGAGGAGGACAACGACGGCGAAATCATCGACGCGCTGGGGCTGGTCTACGAGATCGACCCGGTGGTGCGCCGCGACCAGATCACGGTGACTTGCCAGAACGGCGTGGTGACGCTGTCGGGTGCCGTCGGCACCGAGGAGGAGCGCCGTCGCGCCGAATTCGACGCCTGGGCGCTGTTCGCGGTCGACGAAGTGGTCAGCGCGATCGAGGTCAGGGCGGCGCCCTGACCGGGGCCGCATCGCCCGCCATCGAACCCTTGCTTGCGCCGGCCCGCCGGCGTCGCGTGAATTCCGTCACGATCCCGCCGTCTGTCGGTGATCGATGACCGTTCATCGCGCCCGACGGTGAACGATTTCCTCGGAGAGTGCCGCTCAGCGTCAAAAAATGACGCATCCGAGCAAGGCCATGAACGCCCACACCGTCATATGGAAGTACCCCGATGGCTCGGGTGGCCGGTGCAGTCTCGGCAAATACGCGTCGACGTAGCAGGGAGGCAGTCATGATTCGCTGGACGCAGATTCTCTACTACAGTGCGCGGATCGCCTACCTCGAGTCGGTTCATCGCCGGGTGCTGCAGGTTGCACCGCACCACGAGGAAGCCAGCGCCACCTGGCTCGAGTTGCAGCACGCCCGCGACGAATTCGCACTCGCCTGGGCGCCGCGCGACTTCGCGCATTCCCGCAGGGCCGCCTGAAGGGCGCCGCCGCCCGGCATCGCCAGGGGTTTCTTCGGCCGGTCGCCGTCCCGCCGCCGTGCGGATCCCCCTTGCCGGCTGCCGCCTGCCTCCGCCGGGGGTTTCCCCGGCATGCACCTGGAATACCATCGGCCCGATGGACCGATGGAACATTTGCCCGCCCCGTTCGTTGAACCGGATGTCGTGGCGTTGACCAGTGGAGGATATCCGCCTTGATGACGGCGGAAGACAGCCTGCTGGTGCAACGAGCCCGCGACGGGGACCAGCGCGCGTTCGCCGAACTGGTTCGCCGGCACCAGGATCGCGTCTTCCGCTTCGTGCTGCGGATGACCGGATCGCGCGACGAGTCGATGGACCTGACGCAGGACACCTTCATGAAGGCATGGCAGGCGCTGCCGGGCTGGGAACCGCGGGCGCAGTTCGGCACCTGGCTGATCCAGATTGCCCGCAACGGCGCGCTCGACCTGCTGCGCCGGCGCGGGACGCTGGAGTTCGTGCCGATCGAGGAAGACGCGGAATTCGTGGCGCCGCAGCCGGCGCCCGACGAACAGGTCGACCTGCGGCAGCGCTACGGGCTGCTCGACACGGTGTTGCGGCAATTGCCGCTCGATCATCGCGAGATCCTGCTGCTGCGCGAGGTCGAGCAATTGTCGTACACCGAAATTGCGGCAGCGCTGGGAATCCAGGAAGGAACGGTCAAGTCGCGCATCGCCCGGGCACGGGCGGCGCTGCTCGAACGCTACGGACGTGCAACCGGGGAGTGTCACGATGCCTGAATCCTGCCCGAGGACGGTCGAGATCTCGGCCTACCTCGACCACGAGCAGAGCGCGGCCGAGCGCGCGCAACTGCAGTCTCACCTCGCGGTCTGCCCGCAGTGCGGCGCGATGTTCGCAGGCCTGCGCGGGTTGCGCGACGAGCTTCGCGAACTGCCCGACGAAACGCTTGGCTTCGATCTCTCCGAAGTGATCCGCGGGCGGCTCGCGGCCACTGCCAGACCCCGTCCGGCACCGCCGCCGCGGCGGCGCTGGTTCCAGTTCGTGCCGATGGGGCTGGGGGCCGGGGCCGCGCTGTCGCTCGGCCTGTTCATGGGCATGGGGCTGATGGCAGGTTCGGCCGGGGTCGTCGCGCCGCGGGTTGCGGCGCTGGCGGTGTTCGATCCGGTCGCGCCGGGCAGCCTTTGCGTCGGCAGCGATGCCTGCTTCGCCCGGCCTGCGGCGCGCCCGGGAGTCGCGCGATGAAGGCATCCACGCTGCGCCTTGCGCTGATCCTGTCGCTGCTGGTGAATCTCGGGGTGCTCGGCGCGGTCGGCTACCGCGCATTCGGGCCCGGCGCGGTGCGCCAGGAGGTCGGCGCCGCGGATGGATTTCCGGGGCTGGCGCGCTACCTGTCGCTGTCGGACGAGCAGCAGCATCGCTGGCATGAAGCCGAGACGGCGTTCATCGGGCGGCTGGCGGACGGCGGCCGCGAGATCTTGCGGCGCCGCAACCGGCTGATCGACGAGATCTTCGCTGCGACGCCCGATGCTGCCCAGATCGAGGCCGAGCGCGCCGGCATCGCGCAGCTGCAGGACGAACGCCAGCGGATCGTGATCGAGCAGCTGCTGCGCGAGCGCGAGATCCTCGACGCGGGCCAGCGCGAGCGGCTCGCGCAGCTGCTGCGCAGCCAGCCCGCCGGCGTTTCCGGGTTCGAACAGCTGCATCGCGACTGATCGGACCCCGGCCAAGGGAACATTTCGCGTCGATCTTCGTTCAACGGGTCATGGCGGGCGCGAAGGGCGTGCCTGCCGTACCACCCGAAGACGGAGATGACGCGATGAATTCCCACGACACGACCGGCGCCTCGACCCGGATCCGGCGCAGCCTGAGCGGCATGCTGGCAGCCGCCGTACTGACTGCCGGCGCCCTCGCGGGCACCGCGGCCTGGGCCGCCGCCGAGCATTCGCACGGCCACGGGCAGGACGCGCATGCGCTCGAACTGAATGCCGGCAAGAAGTGGGCGACCGACGACCCGCTGCGCCAGGGCATGACGAAGATCCGCGACGCAGTGGGCGCGAAACTGCCGGCGGTGCATCGCGGCACATCGTGCAGAACTGCAAGCTCGATCCGAAGGCCGACGAGGTGCTGCACGTGATCCTCGCTGACCTGATCGAGGGCAACGAGATCCTGCAGGGCAAGAACGCGAAGCAGAAACGCAGCGCCGGCGTCGTGAAGGTGGTGCAGTCGCTCGAGCAGTACGGCAACTACTTCGACCATCCGGGCTGGAAGGCGCCGCAGCTGGCGCACTGAGGACCGCGGCCGCGGCCGCGGCTGGGTGCGCGGCCGGGTCCGTGGCCGGGCCCCGCCAGAGCGCCAGAGCGCCGGAGCGCACGCTCCGGCGCTCTCGATCCCACTTCGCTTACCCTGCCAGCCGGCTGCGCCAGGCAGCCTTGAACAGGTCGAGCACGACGGCGAGGACCAGCGCGGCCGCCGCGGCCAGCGCGAGGTCGTGCCAGTGAAACGCGCCGAAGCGGAAGAGGGCGGTCGCGGGCGGCCATGACAGCGCCAGCGCGATCATGCCGCCGGCGACTGCGACGACCCACAGCAGCGCCCGGTTCGGTCGCGTGAGCTGGCGGATCGGGTGCACGCTCCAGGAACGATTCACCAGGATCAGCGCGAGGTTCGCGAGCACCAGCGCGACGAAGGCAACGGTGCGCACCTCGGCGTCGGAGGCGCCGCTGCGCGCGGCGGCCAGGTAGGTCGCCGCGACCAGCGTGAACGCGAGCAGTCCCTGCAGCAGGCTCCAGGCGATCACGCTGCCGGAGAGGATCTGGCTGTCGGGCCTCCGGGGAGGGCGCCGCATGACGTTGGCCTCCTCGCGCTCGGCCTCGAAGACGATCGAGCAGACCGGGTCGATCACCATTTCGAGGAAAGCGATGTGCACCGGCGAGAACACGATCGGCAGCCCGGTGAGCAGCGGCAGCAGCGCCATCCCGGCAATCGGCACGTGGATCGCGAGGATGTAGGTCATCGCCTTGCGCAGGTTGTCGTAGATGCGCCGTCCCAGGCGCACGGTGCGCACGATCGAACCGAAGTCGTCGTCCAGCAGCACCAGCGACGAGGCCTCGCGCGCCACGTCGGTGCCGCGGCTGCCCATCGCGATGCCGATGTCGGCGGCCTTGAGCGCCGGTGCGTCGTTGACGCCGTCGCCGGTCATCGCGACGACTTCGCCGGCGGCCGAGAGCGCCTGCACCAGCTGCAGCTTCTGCTCGGGCATGATCCGCGCGAACACCGAGCTGCGGCGCACCGCCTCGCGCAGTGCGGCCGGGTCCATCTGCCGCATCTCGGTGCCAGTGAGCACCGCGCCGTCCTCGATACCGGCGCGAGCGGCGATCGCGCGCGCGGTCTGCGGGTAGTCACCGGTGATCATCACCACGCGGATTCCCGCCTCCCGGCACTCGCGCACCGCGTCGGGCACGCTGTCGCGCACCGGATCTTCGAGCCCGACCAGGCCGAGGAAGTCGAAGCTGAAGCCCTGCGGAGACTCGGGCAGCAGCGGCTCGTCGTGGCGAGCCTCGGCTACGCCGAGCACGCGCAGTCCGTCGGCGGCCATCTCGTCGACCTGGCGGCGCAGCGCCGCGACGCGCTGCGCGTCGAGCCGGCACAGCCCGGCGATTGCCTCGGGCGAGCCCTTGGCGGTGACCTGCCAGCCGCTGTCACCGGCCGCCTGCCAGGCGTGGGTGACCACGAGCAGTTCGGGGCGGAGCGGCCAGGCTCGGGCGAGTTGCATCGGCACGGCCGCGCCGCCGTTCTTCGCCTGCAGCGCGTGAAACGCCTGTTCCATCGGGTCGAAGGGCTCGGGCGCGCTCGCGAGCGTGCCGGCAGCGAGTAGCCGCTGCATCGCCGTCGGCCACGGCCCGGGCCCCGTATCGGACAGCCTCAGCCGCGCCTCGGGCGTGCGCAGTTCGGCGATCGTCATCCGGTTCTCGGTGAGGGTGCCGGTCTTGTCGGTGCACAGCACGGTGGCCGCGCCCAGTGTCTCGATCGCCGCGGCGCGCCGTGTGAGCACGCGCGCCTTCGACAGCCGCCAGGCGCCCATCACCATGAACACCGTGAGCACGAGCGGGAACTCTTCGGGAAGCATCGACATGCCCAGCGCGATGCCGGCCAACAGCGCGTCGAGCCACGAGCCGCGCAGCCAGCCGAAGAGCAGCACCGCGAGCACCGAGCAGGTCAGGCCGACCACGGCGACCGCGCGTACGATGCCGCGCGTCTGCTGTGTCAGGCGCGGCGTGGCGCTGACGATCTCGCCCAGTGCCTGGCCGATCTGGCCGATGCGGCTGCGCGCACCGGTGGCCTCGACACATGCGACGCCCTGGCCGCGCACCACCAGCGTGCCGGCGAACACCGCCGGCAGGTCGTCGCCGCCGGGCGCGAACTCGGCCCCGGCGCCCGCCTGCGGCGGCTGCATCGCGGGGGTCTTGCGCACCGGCACCGATTCGCCGGTGAGCAGCGATTCGTCGACCATCAGGTCGGCGCATTCGAGCAGCGTCGCGTCGGCGGCCACGCGGTCGCCTTCGCCGAGCACGATCAGGTCGCCGCGAACCACGTCACGGCCCGGAATGCGCAGCCTCTGGCCGGAGCGGATCACCAGTGCGCGCGGGCTCGTCAGGTCGCGCAGTGCCTCGAGCACGCGCTCGCTGCGGTTCTCCTGCACGACCGCGATCGCCACCGAGATCGACGCGAACGCGACCAGCAGCAGCGCCTCGGCGAGGTCGCCGAGCAGCAGGTAGACGGCGCCTGCCGCGAGCAGCAGGCCGAACATCGGCTCGCGCACGACGTCGACGACGATCCGCCCGAGGCTGCGCACGCCGGGCCGCGGCAGCTCGTTGGGGCCGTCGATGCGCAGCTGCTCGGCGGCCTGCGCGGGCGTCAGGCCCGCGCGGTCCGGCGTCGGCCCGGTGCGGCCCGGTGTCAGGTCGGGCATCGGGCGCGGTGCCCCTTCGCGGCGCGAGCGCCCGGCGCGATGCGCATTGCGGACGCCTGCTCCGGAAGTCAGTCGGTCGTGCCGACGATGACGCTGGAGGCCTTGAAGAGCGCGGTCACGGGCTTGCCCGGTCGAAGATCGAGCTTCTTCGCACTCTCGATGTTGACGATCGCCGCGACCCTGCCGCCGCCCGGCAGCTCGACCAGCACCTCGGCGTTGACCGCGCCGGGCTCGACGCGCGCGACCTTGCCGGCCAGCCGGTTGCGGGTGGACAGCTTCGCCGTGTCGCCGTCGACCATCAGGATCACCGACGAGGCCTTCACCAGCGCGAAGGCCTCGCGTCCGGGCGCCAGCCCCAGGCTACCGGTGCTCTCGCGGGTGACCGTGGCGACGATGTGCGGGTTGCCGGCGATCGCGAGTTCGATCTCGTCGTTGACCGCGCCGCGCCTGACGGCGGCGACCTTGCCGGCGAACTGGTTGCGCGCGCTGGTTTTCATGAGCCTCGGCTTCCCGCAGTTGAGGGCGTGTGGCCATTGTCGCACGCGCCCCGGCGGGCTCATGGCCGGCTTCCCGTTCAGTCGGCCGGAATCACCTGGTCGCGATGCCCGAAGCGCACCGAGTTGTCGACGAAGTAGAGGCGATCGGGGACGATCCGGTACCAGCGGATCCTGGCGAAGGCGGCAGCGATCGGCGCCGGCGCCTGGTCGGCGTTGCCGAGCACCGGGAACTTCTCGGCGTAGATCGCCCGCGCGCGCTCGGCCTGCTCGCCGTGCAGTTCGCGGGCCTCGCCCTCGAGCTGGATACCCTTGATCGCGGCCCAGTCGGCGCATTCGTCCTGGATGGTCGCGGCGACGCGGGCGTGCGCGGCCAGCTCGGTGGCGTGCCGCGTTGCCGGTGCCGACAGGAAGTACAGCGTGAAGCCGTCGCTTGCATAGAACACCGCCGCCGCCCAGGGCCCGGCCGGTCCCTGCGTGGCGAGCGTCATCACATGGTGCGCGCGCAGGTACGCGAGCACCCGTTCCTGGAGCGCGCCGGTCATCGACCGGCCAGCGTCGGCCGCGCGAGGCCGACCAGCCCGCGTGGATCGCCTGCCACCGCCGATGCGTGCGTCGACGCGGTCGCGGGCGTTGTCGCAGGTGCAGGCGCCGCAGCGGATGCGGTCCCGACCGGATCGCTGCGTGCCTCGTCGCCCTCGTGCAGGCGCTTGAGCCGGTACGCGAGTTGCGGCCGGGTCATTCCGAGCATGCGCGCGGCCGACGACAGGTTGCCGCGCGCCTTGTCCACCGCGGTTTCCAGCAGCATCGCCTCGACCTGTTGAAGGGTCATCACGCCGTTGAACACCGCCTCGCACAACTCCTTGCCGGTGGCCCATTTGCCGGAGTCGAGGCCGCCGTGGATGTCGAGACCGAACTCACGGGCGCGCTCGTCGGTGCACGACGGGAACAGGTGACCGACCTCGACCCGCGTTCCCGCGGGCGCGAGGATGACGCCGCGCTCGACCATGTTCTGAAGCTCGCGGATGTTGCCCGGCCAGCCGTAGTTGAGCAGCGCCCGCTTGGCCTTGTCGGTGAAACCGCGCAGCTTCTTGCCGTGGATCGCGCAGTGCTTCTCGAGAAAGAGCTTGGCGAGCGGCCCGATGTCTTCCTTGCGCTCGCGCAGCGGCGGAATGTCGATCTGCCAGGCGTTCAGTCGGTAGAAGAGGTCGGAGCGGAAGCGACCCTCCTTGACCAGCCTGGGAAGCTCGCTGTTGGTGGCGGCCACGAGCCGAACGTCGACGCGGCGCGTCTTCTGGTCGCCGAGGCGCTCCAGTTCGCCCTCCTGCAGCACCCGCAGCAGCTTGCTCTGCGCGGGCAGGGGCAGGTCGCCGATCTCGTCGAGGAACAGCGTACCGCCGTCGGCGCGCTCGAAGCGGCCCGGGCGCGACACCAGCGCGCCGGTGTACGCGCCCTTTTCGACGCCGAACAGCTCGGACTCGACCAGCTCGTGCGGAATCGCCGCGCAGTTCACCGCCACGAACGGACGCGCCGCGCGCGGGCCCATCTGGTGGAGCGCGCGCGCGAACAGCTCCTTGCCGACGCCGGTCTCGCCGAGCAGCAGCACGGCGATCCGCGTGCTCGCGGCCTGCCGCAGCAGCTCGTAGGCGGCCCGGAAGCCGGGGGAGTTGCCGGTCATGTCGGCCGGCAGCTTCTCCCTGTCGTCGATCGACGAGCGCAACTGGGCAACCTGCGTCTGCAGGTCGAACAGCTGTTCGGCAATCGACTCGCGATTGAAGAAGTGCTTGTGCGCGTCGGCGTCGGGCCACTCCTCGATCGGCTTGCCGATGATGCGGCAGTTGTTGTGGCCCATGCCGACGCACTCGACCTCCTTGTAGAGAATCGGGCGTCCCATGAAGGCCGACGTGTAGCCGCAGGCGTAGCCGATCTGCGTCCAGCACACCGGCTCGGAGTGGGTGCCGTAGAAATGCCGGTGCCACTGGCCTTCCCAGGAGTTCTCCCAGACGAACTCGCCGTAGAAACGGCCCGTGGCGCGGTCCATTTCGAGCCTCACCGGCACCACGCGAACGATACCCTCGAGCGTGTGCAGGCGCGGGCCGGTCATGAACGCGTCGAGATCGTCGAGGCTTTCGGCCCGCGCGCGCGCCAGCTCGGCGTCGCGCACGCCCGACGCGTAGCCCATGCGGGTGAGCAGCCCCTGCGCGCGGTCCATCCCGAGCGTGTCGATCAGGTCCTTGCGCAGGCTTGCCTGTGCCTCGGCGTGCACGAGCAGCATCCGGTGCTCGTGCAGCCAGATCTGGCCGGTTTCGGCGCAGAAGTGGACCTGGGCGCGCAGGTCGTCGTTGTCGACGTGGTCGTAGCCACGAAGCCTGGTCATCGCCTTGCTTCCGGCCGATGAAGTGAAGAGATCACTTCTAGGCGCCGACGTCCGCAGGCGCCTTGATCGATGTCAATCGATCGGGGTCGCCGCGCAATCGCCTCCGGAGGTCCTGCGCATCGAGCGTTCATCAAATGATCAAACCGCCGCCGCGTGCCGCCGCTGAAATGATCAAACGATCAAGGGTCGGCGAGGCTGCCCGTGGCCCGTGGGCGGCGCAGGGGTGCTGCGCGGGCATCCGCCTGTGCGGGTGCACCAAATGCCCCGCGAAGCCCGCTGCTGGCCGCGCGCGGCGCGATCGGCGGCGCCGATGGGGGGCCGCGTTGCTGCTGCGCGCAACGCGCGGTGGCACGGCGATTGCATCGATGTCGTCATCGAGTCCCGGGCGCGTCGCAGGCCCGGCCACCCCGACGGGCATCCACCATCCATGGGAGCAGGCGAGCGATGAAATTTCCAGTGCCGCACGAGGTCAAGGCGCAAACGATTCCCGGCACCGAGGGCTGGGAGCGGATGTATCCGTACCAGTACCAGTTCGTCAGCGACGACGCCGCGCGCAACCAGTACGAGAAGGAGACGTTCTGGTTCTACGACGGGCTGCACTACCCGGAGCCGCTCTATCCGTTCGACACGATCTGGGACGAGGCCTGGTACCTGGCCCTGTCGCAGTTCAACAACCGGATCTTCATGGTGCCGCCGGTGCGCGGGGTCGACCATCGCATCATCAACGGCTACGTCTACATCTCGCCGGTGCCGGTGAAGGATCCCGACGAGATCGGCAGGCGCGTGCCCAATTTCATGGAGCGCGCCGGCTACTACTACAAGAACTGGGACGCGCTCGAGGCGAAATGGAAAGTGAAGATGGAGGCCACGATCCGCGAGCTCGAGGCGCTGAAGATCCCGCGCCTGGCCGAGATGGAAGACATGTCGGTGGTCACCGGGGCGCTCGGCGAGTCGCAGGGCTACCACCTGCTGAAGAACTACGACGACCTGATCAACCTCGGCATCAAGTGCTGGCAATACCACTTCGAGTTCCTGAACCTGGGCTACGCCGCCTACGTGTTCTTCCTCGATTTCGTGCAGAAGCTGTTCCCGAGCATCCCGACGCAGCGCGTCACGCAGATGATCTCGGGCATCGACGTGATGATGTACCAGCCCGACGAGGAGCTGAAGAAGCTGGCGCGGCGCGCCATCGAACTGGGCGTGGACGAGGTCGTCACCTTCAGCCCCGAGTGGACTGACGTCGAGGCCGCGCTGAAGAAGCTGCCGAAGGGCGTGGAGTGGCTGACCTCGCTGAACCTGGCGCGCGAACCCTGGTTCAACATCTCAACCGGCACCGGCTGGTTCCACCACGACCGTTCGTGGAACGACCAGATGAACGTGCCGCTGTCGGGCATCGCCACCTATGTCAAGAAGCTCAAGCAGGGCCAGGGCATCGACCGGCCGACCGACAAGGTGCGCGCCGAGCGCGACCGCATCACGAAAGAGTACCGTGACCTGATCGAGAAGGAAGAGGACCGCAAGCAGTTCGACGAGCTGCTCGGCTGCGCGAAGACGGTGTTCCCGTACGTCGAGAACCACCTGTTCTACGTCGAGCACTGGTTCCACTCGGTGTTCTGGAACAAGATGCGCGAGGTCGGCGCGATCATGAAGGAGCACGGCGTCATCGAAGACGTCGAGGATCTCTGGCTGCTGCGGCGCGACGAGATCAAGTCGGCCCTCTGGGACATCGTCACCGCCTGGGCCACCGGCGTGACCCCGCGCGGCACCGCGACCTGGCCGAAGGAAATCACCTGGCGCAAGGGCGTGATGCAGAAGTTCAAGGAGTGGAGCGCGCCGCCGGCGATATCGGCACCGCGCCCGAGGTGATCCAGGAACCGTTCACGATCGTGCTCTGGGGCGTGACCAACAAGTCGCTCGCCGACTGGGCATCGGTGCAGGAGGTCGCCGATCCCGACAGCATCACCGAGCTCAAGGGCTTCGCCGGCAGCCCCGGCGTGATCGAGGGCAAGGCCCGCGTGTGCAGGACGGTCGGGGAAGTCGGCGAACTGCAGGAGGGGGAGATCCTGGTCGCGCCGACGACCTCGCCGTCCTGGGCACCGGCCTTCGCGAAGATCGGTGCCTGCATCACCGACGTGGGCGGGGTGATGAGCCACGCGGCGATCGTCTGCCGCGAGTACGGCATGCCGGCCGTGGTGGGCACCGGGCACGCGTCGAAGGTCATCAAGACCGGCATGCGCGTGCGCGTGGACGGCTCGACCGGCGCGGTCACCATCGCCCGCTGAGGGTGACCGTGATGGCCAACCTGGCTGACCCGATCGGCAGCGTGGGGGCCGGCGACTTGCTCGCCGGCGCGCCCGCGGTCTGCTGGTTCGAGGAGTGCCTGAAGGAGTCGGTGCCGCTGGTGGGCGGCAAGTGCGCGTCGCTCGGCGAGCTGATCCACGCGGGCGTGCGCGTGCCGCCGGGCTTCGCGCTCACCACCGCCGGCTATCGCAGCTTCATGGCCGGCGCGGGGCTCGACCGCGAGGTCGCGGGGCTGCTCGCCGACGTCGGGACGAGCGATCTCGACGCGCTCGAGCGCGCCAGCGCTGCGATCCGTGCGGCGATCGAGGCGCAGCCGTTCTCCACCGAGCTCGAGGACCTCATGGCCGAGTGCTACCGCAAGCTTGCGGTGCGCTGCGGGCTGCCGGCGGTGCCGGTGGCGGTGCGCTCGAGCGCGACCGCCGAAGACCTGCCCGACGCGAGCTTCGCGGGCCAGCAGGACACCTTCCTGTGGATCCGCGGCGTCGACGCGGTGCTCGAGCACGTGCGCCGCTGCATCTCGAGCCTGTACACCGCGCGTGCGATCGCCTACCGGGCGAACAAGGGGTTCTCCGAGCGCGACGTGGCGATCAGCGTCGGCGTGCAGAAGATGGCCAACTCGTTCACCGCCGGCGTGATGTTCACGATCCATCCGGCCAACGGCGATCGCTCGGTGATCGTGATCGACTCGAACTTCGGCTTCGGCGAGTCGGTGGTGTCCGGCGAGGTCACGCCGGATCACTTCGTCGTCAACAAGATCACGCTGGACATCATCGACCGCACGATCTCGTGCAAGGAGCTCTGCTACACGGTCGACCCGAAGACGCAGACCTCGCGGGCGGTGGAGGTGCCGTTCGAGCGCCAGCGGGTGCAGTCGCTGATCGACGACGAGATCACCGAACTGGCGTGGATGGGCAAGCAGATCGAGAAGCACTACGGCCGGCCGATGGACATCGAATGGGCGGTCGACAAGGACCTTCCCTCGGGCGGAAACATCTTCATCCTCCAGGCGCGGCCCGAGACGGTCTGGAGCAGCCGCAGCCAGGCAGCGGTGAGCGGGTCGGCGGGATCGGCGATGGACTACATCCTCTCGAGCCTTCTTCAGGGCAAGAGAGTGAACTAGGTCAACCAGGCAAACGTTCTGACAACGGAGCACACATGAACGCAAGGACGGAAGTGGGACTGATCGACGACCTTCGCAGCTACATCGCGGCGCTGGAGGCCAACGGCCAGCTGCATCGCGTGAAGGCCGAGGTCGACTGGAAGTACGAGCTGTGCCACGTCTCGAAAGTCAACGAGGAGAAGAAGGGCCCGGCGCTGCTCTACGAGAACGTCAAGGGTCATTCGATCCCCGTCTTCACCAGTGCGTTCACCACGCCCGAGCGCATCGCGATCGCGCTCGAGCAGGATCCGGGGCTGACGATGTGCCAGCTCTCGCGCAAGTGGATGGAGCTCACCACCAAGCAGATGGTGAAGCCGACCTACGTCGACAACCCGCCGGTGATGGAGAACGTGATCGAGGGCGACGCGGTCGACCTGGAGAAATTCCCGGTGCCCTGGTTCTACCCGGACGACGGCGGGCGCTTCTTCGTGACCGCCGGCTACCTGGTCACGGGGCAAGAACATCCTCGGCTCGCAGATCATCAAGGGCAAGCATGGCGACATGCACATGAAGAAGTACCAGGAGCGCGGCGAGCTGATGCCGGCGGCGGCAGTCGTCGGCTGCGACCCGGTGCTGTTCCTCGCGGGTTCCACGCTGGTGAGCGCGGGCACCGACGAGTACGACGTCGCGGGCGCGTTGCGCGGACGCCCGGTGCCGGTGTTCAAGTCGGAGCTCACCGGGCTCACGCTGCCGGCGAACGCGGAGATCATCGCCGAGGGCTGGATCGACCCGAACGAACTGATGGAGGAAGGCCCGTTCGGCGAATACACCGGCTACTACTCGGGCAACAAGGGCAAGGACTACCCGAAACCGGTGCTGCGCGTGAAGCGCATCCTGCACCGGAACAAGCCGGTCTTCTGGTCGACGACGGTCGGCAAGCCGATCAACGACATCCACATGATCCAGTCGCTGAACCGCACCGGCGCGCTCTGGTACGACCTGGAGACGATGCGCGTCCCGGGCATCCAGAGCGTGTACCTGCCGGCGGCCGCCACCGGCCGGTTCTGGGCGGTGGTCTCGGTCAAGCAGATGTATCCCGGCCATTCGAACCACGTCGGCAACGCGGTGATCGCGAGCACCACCGGCCACTACGGCCTGAAAGGGGTGATCGTCGTCGACCACGACATCGAGGCCGACGACATGGATCGGGTCTGGTGGGCGCTGGCCACGCGCTTCGACCCGAAGCGCTCGGCGCAGATCATCGACCGGGGCCGTTCGACGCCGCTCGACCCCGGCCTGCCGATCGAGGCGCGCGACATCACCAGCCGCATCATCCTCGACGCCTGCACGCCGTACGAGTGGGCGAACAAGCCGCAGGAGATCTTCATGGATCGCGCGATGCTGCAGCGCGTATCCGACCGATGGAACGACTACGGCTTCGCCGGCGCCAGCCCGGTGGCCGACATGATCGGTCGGCTCACGCGACCCGAGACCAGGAAGAAGTGACGAGGCAAGCGCGGGGACAAGGGGGAAGCGAGAAGGGGGGCGCGGGCAGATGAAGAAAGGGATCGTGATCGTCGTCAACCTCGACACTCGGGGCGAGGACATCGTGTTCGTGAAGGAGCTGATCGCCGCGCGCGGGCACGATCCGATCCTGCTCGACTTCAGTATGGAGGAGCCGCCCCCGTTTCCCGGAGACATCCGCACCGAGGAGGTGGCCGCGCGCGGCGGGCTTCCGATCGAGGTGGTGCGCGAGAAGTACCGGAGCGACCGCGACACGGCGACCGACAACCAGATCCGCGGCGCGGCGGCGATCGTCGACGACCTGGTGCGCCAGGGCAGGGTGCACGGCATCATCGGCATCGGCGGGGGCACCGCGACGCTGGTCGCCACGTCGATCATGAAGCGGCTGCCCTTCGGCATGCCCAAGCTGATGGCCTCGCCGATGGCAGCGCACCCGGCCTACATCGACCAGTACGTGGGCACGCGCGACATCACGATGCACCACACGGTGCTCGACATCGTGAAGATGAACCCGCTGCTGCGGGCGCAGATCGTCAACGCGATCGGCGCGATCTGCGGCATGGTCGAGATGACGCAGGGCACGAACATCCGGTTCGACAAGCCCTGCGTGGCGGTGTCCTCGTTCGGCTTCGGCGAGATGGCGGTGCAGTCGGCACTCGGCATGCTCGAGGAGGCGGGCTTCACGCCGATCGTCTGCCATGCGCAGGGCAAGGGCGACCGTGCGATGGAGGAGATGATTCGCGACGGCGCGTTCCACGGCGTGCTCGACATCTGCATCGGCGGGGTGATGGAGCACCTGTTCAAGGGCAACCGCGATCCCGGCCCCGACCGGCTGATGGCGGCGGTCGAGACCGGCATCCCGATGGTGCTCGCACCCTGCGGGCTGGACATCCTGTCCTACGGCGGCCGGGCCGACATGCTCGAGAAGACGAAGGACCGGCCGCAATACGTGCAGGACCGCCTGCGCGTGCAGGTGCGCACCACGGCCGACGAGCTGCGGCAGGCGGCCGACGTGATCGCCGGGCGACTGAACCAGGCGCGCGGTCCCTGGACCTTCCTCGTGCCCACGAAGGGCTGGTCGTCGCTCGACCGCGAGGGCCGGCCGATCTACGACCCGGCGGCCGATGCGGCGTTCGTCGCGCGGCTGCGCGAGCGGTTGGACGAACCCGCGCGCCTCAGGGAGGTCGACCTGCACCTGTACACGCCCGAGTTCGCGCGCGCCGCGGTCGACGAGTTCGTGGCGCTGTTCCGACAGGCGCAGGCGCCGGCACTCGCCGTCGCCGCCCAGGAGTAGCGACGATGCTGGTGCGCAACTGGATGCATCCCGACCCGATGACGATTGCCAGCGACACGCTGGTGTCGGAGGCCAAGCGGCTGATCAGCGACAACAACCTGCATGCGTTGCCGGTGGTCGACGACGGGCGCCTGCGCGGGCTGGTCACACGCGCGAACCTGCTGCGGATGGGGCAGTTCGTGCTGCGCACGCAGGATCCCGACGAGTTCGCCTTCTTCGTGACGCGGCTCAGGGTGCGCGACGTGATGGTTCGCAACCCGGCCACCGTGCAGGTGAACGACACGATGGAGCATTGCCTGCGCCGGGGCCAGGAGCTGGGCGTCGCGCAGTTCCCGGTGATGGACGGGGATCGGGTCGCCGGCGTGATCTCGGCCAACGAGATCTTCCAGCTCGCCGCGCATTGCCTGGGCGCCTGGGAGCGACGCAGCGGCGTGACGCTGGCGCCGACGCGGCTCGGGCCCGGAGTGCTGGGGCGGATTTCGGACGTCGCCGAGGCGGCCGGCGCAGTGCTGCAGGGCATCTATCCGATCGGCTCGCATGGCGAGCAGGTCGTGGAAGAGTATCCGCACAAGCGCGTCATCATCCGCTTCCACGCCGAGGACGTCTCGCTGGTGGTCGGTGCGCTGGAGGCCGCCGGCTATCCGGTGATCGAAGCCGTGGATGCCCGGCGGCATCCGCAGGCCGCATGAACCATGAACGGGAAAGGTCGAACATGAGCTTGCCATTGGTCGTGGCCATCACCGGCGCCACCGGCGTCGTCTACGGGGTCGAGCTGCTGCGCGTGCTCAGGGAGCTGGGGCAGGAGACGCACCTGATCCTGAGCGAGGCCGCGGGGATGAACCTGGCGATCGAGACCGAGTACTCGCTCGAGGAGGTGCGCGCGCTCGCCGACGTGGTCTATCCGAACAAGGACGTCGGCGCCGCGGTGGCCAGCGGGTCGTTCCGCACGCGCGGCATGATCGTCGCGCCCTGCACCGTCAAGACGCTGTCGGCGATCGCGAATTCGTTCACCTACAACCTGGTGGTGCGTGCGGCCGACGTGACGCTGAAGGAGCGCCGTCCGCTGGTGCTGATGGTGCGCGAGACGCCGCTGCACAAGGGCCATCTGGAGCTGATGACGCGCGCGGCCGACTGCGGCGCGACGATCCTGCCGCCGATGCCGGCCTTCTACCACCGGCCCGCGTCGATCATGGACATCGTGCACCAGAGCATCGGCAAGGCGCTCGACCAGGTCGGCGTCGAGCACAATCTGTTCCGCCGCTGGAGCGGCCACGATCGGGGTGCGGCGCTCGAAGCGCCGCAGGCCGAGCGCAGCGCGCTGCGCGTGGCGACCGGCTGAGGGCGGGCGTTCAGCGGCAGCGTGCCAGGATGTCTTCGGGGATCGGCACCGCGTGGATCCGCTTGCGGTCGACCGGGTCGCGCACGCAGAAGGCACGGGTCTCGCGACTCTCGCAGATCAAGTCGTCGCCGCGGTGGATCGTGTGCTTCTGCACGAACACCTTCGGTCGCCATTCCTCGACCTCGGTACGGATCTCGAGCGTCTCGCCATAGGTGGCGCTCTTGAAGAAGCGGGTGTGGTGCTCGAGCATCGGCGTGCCGATGATGCCGTTGATGCGCTCGAGCTCGTGCCACGGCGGCACGCCGAAACTCATGAAGAAATGCAGCGACGCCGCGTCCATCCAGCGGTGGTAGCGCGGAAAAAACACGATTCCGGCGGGGTCGCAGTCGCCGAAGCGCACTTCGACCTTCATCGTCGCGGTCTTGCTCATTCGGATGTTCCGATCCGGTGCAAAGCGCCAATGATAGTCGCTTCGCTGCCGGCTCCGGCCGGCCGCCTCAGCCCTGGACGAGCTTCAGGCGCTGGACCTTTCCCGACGGGCCGCGGGGCAGCTCGTCGACGAAGCGGAACTCCCTGGGCGTCTTGTAGTGGCCCAGATGTGTCTCGCAGAACGCGCGCAACTCGTCGCGCAGCGACTGCTCGTCCTCGGGGCTGTGGGCGCGCCGCTCCTCGCGGACGATCACGCAGGCGAGGATTTCCTGGCCGTAGTGGCGGTCGGGCAGCCCGACCGCGGCGGCATCGGCCACCGCCGGATGGCGCAGCAGCACCTCGTCGATCTCGCGCGGGGCGATGTTCTCGCCACCTTTGATGATCAGCTCCTTGATGCGGCCGGTGACGAAGAAGAAGCCGTCGGCATCGCGCCGGCCCAGGTCGCCGGTGCGCAGCCATCCGTCGAGGAAGGCCGAGCGGGTGGCTTCCGGGTTGCGGTAGTAGCCGCGGGTGACCTGCGGCCCGCGGATCAGGATCTCGCCGGTTTCGCCGTCGGGCAGGGGCTGGCCCTGCGCATCGACGATGCGCGCCTCGCAGCCCGAGGGTCGTCCCACCGAGCCGATGCGGCGCGCTCGCGCATCGACCGGATTGCTGAAGGCCGGCGCGACGGTTTCGGTCAGGCCCATCGTCTCGATGATGCCGATGCCGAACTTCGCTTCGAAGGCGCGGTGATGCTCGGGCGGCAGCGCGGCCGACGCGGAGCGGCAGAAGCGGATCGCCGAGAGCTGCTCGCGCGGCGGCGATTCTCCCTCGAGCAGGTAGCTGATGATGGTGGGCACCACGTTGATCCAGCTGCAGCGATGTGCAACGACCATCGGCCAGAAGCGTCCGGCCGAGAAGCGCGGCGCGATCGCGAGGCTGCCGCCATGCGCGAGCGGCGCAAGCATCGTCACCGCGAACGCGTTGATGTGGTAGAGCGGCAGCACCGCCGCGACGCGGTCGGAGGGTCCGAGCCGGTGCTCGCGGCTGATCGCGTGCGCGTTCGCGGCGAGGTTGGCATGCGAGAGCATGACCCCCTTGGGCCTGCCGGTCGTGCCCGAGGTGTACATCAACAGCGCGAGGTCGTCGGGCGAGGGCGCCGGTTGCGGCGCGCCGTGCTCGCCCGCCGCACTGCGCTCGTTTTCGGCGCCGGCTTGCCCCTCGCCGGGAATCGTCGCGACATCGGGATCGACCTCCACGATGGTTGGCATCGGGTCGCTGCCGGCCAGGATCTCGCGCAGCCGCGTTGCCCACTCGGGCGAAGCAAAGACGAGCCGGCAGCCGGCGTGACCGATCACGTAGCGCATCTGCTCGGCCTGCGACAGCAGGTTCACCGGGACGACCGCGCGGCCGCAATACATTGCGCCCAGCAGCAGCCGCACCGTCGCGATGCCGTTGGGCATCACGACCGCGACGTTCGCGCCGGTGTCGACGCCGTGGCGCCCGAGCAGCGTACCGATGCGCCGGCACGAGGCCTGCAGTTCGGCGAAGCCGAGCGTGCGGCCGGTTTCGGTGGCGACCAGGTAGGTGGCGTCGCCCCGGTCGGCGGCGCGAGCGTCGACCAGGGCGGTGACGGTACGTGGATCGTCGGGATAGTGGTGCTCGATGCTCATCGCCGTGCCGCTCAACGTCCGTGCTTCGCGAAGAAGGTGCCGAGCAGGTCTTCGAGCCCGGGGACCCGCTCCGGGATCGGCCGGGCGATGCGCGTGACGTTCATGTAGTGGCGCACGTTCATGTTGTCGCTGAAGTTGTTGCGGCCCCAGGTGCCGCACCCCATCGACAGCGAGAAGGGCAGGCCGTTGTCGAAGCTGCCGCCGGTGGCGATGCAGTGCGCCTGGTTGACGATCACGCGCGCCACCGGAAGTCGCAGCCCGAGTTCGAGCGCGCGGGCGTCGACCGCGCTGTGCAGGCCGACCGAGTGCCCGGCACCCATGTAGCCGTAGATGCCCTGCACGATGCGCCGCGCGTCGTCGAAGTCTTGCGCCACGTACAGCGCGAGCACCGGCGAGAGTTTCTCGCCCGAGAACGGATGCGAGGGGCCGTAGTCCGACTCGGCGACCATCAGCACGCGCAGGTCGGTGCGCCGCGCCAGATCGTCGAAGCCGGCGACGGCGGCGATCTCGCTGGCCGACTTGCCGATCACGTCGCCCGACAGCTTGCCGCCGGGCCACATCGCCTGCTGCAGCGCGGCCTTGCGTGCGTCGTCGAGCAGCACCACCCCGCGCGCGGCGAGCGCGGCGACCAGCCGGTCGCGCGCGGCGCGCACGACCACGACGCTGTTCTCGGACGAGCAGCTGGTGGCGTTGTCGAAGGTCTTGGAGCGCACGATGCGCTCGGCGGCCGCCTCGCAGTCGGCGGTCTCGTCGACGATCGCCGCGACGTTGCCGGCGCCCACGCCAAAGGCCGGCGTGCCGCAGGTGTAGGCGGCACGCACGTTGCTCTGCGAGCCGGTGGCGACGACCAGGTCGGCCTCGCGCATCAGCGCCGCGGTGGCTTCCTTGTTGATCACCCCCGGCAGCATCTGGACCAGGTCGCGCGGCGCATCGATCCGGTCGAACTGCGCGTGGATGAACTCCAGCAGCTTCGCGCAGGTACCGCGGCCCTTCGGACTGGGTGCGACCACGATCGCGTTGCGCGCCTTCAGCGCGTTGAGGATCTTGTTGGCGGGCGTGGCGCCCGGATTGGTGGACGGCGTGATCGCAGCGACCACGCCCACCGGCCGCGCGATCTCGACCAGGCCGAGCTCGGGATACTCGGCGATCACGTCGACCGTCTTCATGCCGTGCAGGTCGCGCAGCAGGCCCAGCGTCTTGCGATGGTTCTTGCGGATCTTGTCGTCGACGTTGCCCACGCCGGTGTCGGCCACGGCCAGCTCGGCCAGCTCGCGGTTGCGGTGCGGCTCGAGGATCGCCCAGGCGGCGGCCGCCACGACTTCGTCGACGCGCGTCTGGTTCCAGCCATCGGCGATCGCCTGTGCGGCGCGCGCGCGTCGCACGACCTGCCGTACCGCGTCCGCGGTCTGGTTCGGGGTGTCGCTCATGTCGTTCTTGCCCTCTGGAGGAAACGTGCGTCGCGACGTTTCTGCTGCACCGCGCGCACGAGCGGCCAGAACAGCCCGGCAAGAGCGAGCAGCATCACGGCGCCGCTGATCGGGCGGCGGAACAGCACCGTCCAGTCGTTGTCGAAGCTCACCATCATGGTCATGAAGTTGGTCTCGGCCAGCGGTCCGAGGATCGTGCCCAGCACCAGCGGGGCGATCGGGAAGCGGAAGCGCTCGAACAGGTAGCCCACCAGGCCGAAGGCGGAGATCACGTACAGGTCGGACAGGCTGTTGCGTGCGGCGAACGCGCCGACGAAGCAGAACACCACCACGAAGGTCGAGCACCTTGCACAGCGGCTTGATCGCGAAGTAGCCCAGCACGCACATGCCGATGATCGACAGGAACACCGCCGCGAACACCGTGTAGACCAGGCCGGTGCTGCTCACGAACACCTGCGGGCCGGGCTGGATGCCGTGCAGCAGGAACGCCGCCAGGATGATCGCGGTGGCGCCGCTGCCCGGAATGCCCATCGCCAGCAGTGGCACCAGCGCGCCGCCCACCGACGCGGTGGCCGCCGACTTGGCCGCGACGATGCCCTCGGGCGCGCCGGTGCCCAGCTGCTTGCGGTTGGCGCCGTACTGGCTCTCCAACCCGTAGGCGACGAAGGCCGAGACCGTCGCCCCTGCCCCCGGCACGATGCCCACCACCACGCCGGTGAGCGTGCCGCGCAGCAACGTGTACTTCACGCGCATGAGTTCGGCCCAGCGCGGCAGCGCGGTGCGAAAGCGTGCCTGCCCGTCGCCCGTTTCCCCGGCCTCGGAGGCAAAGCCCGCGCGCAGCCGCGTGAGCACCTCGCCGATACCGTAGGCGCCCACCATCACCAGCAGGAACTCGATGCCGTCGAGCAGGAACGGCTGCTCGAAGGCAAAGCGCTCGGCCCCGTAGATCGAGTCGACACCCACGGTGGCAATCAGCAAGCCCATGCACAGGCTCACCAGCGCGTTCACCACCGAGTCGCCCGACAGTGCCACGACGCTGATCAGCCCGAAGAAGACGATCGCGAAGAATTCGGGCGAGGAAAAGCTCAGCGCGACGCGCGCCACCGGCTCGGCCATCGCCACCATCATCACCGCCGAGGCGATCCCTCCGATGAACGAGGCGGCCAGCGACCAGCCCAGTGCACGCGCGGCCTGCCCCTTGCGGGTCATCTCGTAGCCGTCCCACAGCAGCGGCACGTCCATCGGCTCGCCGGGAATGCGGAACAGGATCGACGTGATCGCCCCGGCGTAGGTGCCCGAGGCGTACATCGCGGTGAGCAGGATCAGCGCCGGGCCCACGCCCATCTTGTAGGTAAAGGGCAGCGCGAGCACCACCCCCATGACCAGCGTGAGCCCGGGCAGCACCGCCACCAGCATGCCCAGCACCAGCCCGATGAGCAGCACCAGGAAGTTCAGCGGCGTGAGCACCGTTGCCACGCCGCCGAGCAGGTGCGTCAGTACGTCCATCGTCCGCGCTCCTTCAGCTCACGCCCAGCAGGCGCAGCAGCGCCAGCGAGATCTCGCGAAACGGTCCAACCCCCAGCGGCAGCGAGATGTAGGCCACGCGCATGAAGATCACGATCAGCGCGAAGCTGCCCGCCAGGGCGATCGCGCACGCCAGCAGCGGGCGCCTCAGGCCGCCGATCAGCATGAACGCCGCGAGAAACAGCGCGGTGGCGAGGAAGAAACCCAGCCAGTCCACGCCGAGCGCGAAGGCGCCGATCACCGCGATGCCCGCCAGCAGCCGCCCCGGGTACTCGAGCTGCGCTGGCTGCTGCCCGGTGGCCTGTGCGACGCCGGCGGCCGCCGGCGTGGCCTCGCCAGCGGCCGGCGCGGGCTCGGCCGGGTTGTGATGCAGCTCGCCGGTGAGCCCCTCGGCGGTGAAGTTGCTCTTCACCACCAGCCGCTTGACGACTTCGTACAGGCACAGTGCGCCCATCACCATGATGACGAGCTTCGGCCAGAAGTCGGGTCCGATGCGCCGCCCGCCCTCGGCGGCCCGCGTGTCGATCTGCATCGCCGCCCAGTACAGCAGCGCGGAGACCATCAGCATCACCAGGTGCGGCAGCGCATGCCTCATGCGTTGCGTCATCTGCATCGCTCCGTCAGGCTGCCGGCGTCAGGACTTCCCGGGCATGTTGGCCTCGATCCGCTCGAGCTCGGTCTTCAGGAATGCCGAGGCCTTGTCCGCCGGAATGTAGCTGTCGGCGAACGCGAGTTCGTCGCTGAGGTACTGCCGGAAGTCGTCGGTGTGCGCCGCCTTCTCGATCGCCGCGGACAGCGTGGCCACGTGCTTCGGGTCGGTGCCGGCGCGCACGACGATCGCCCTGAACTGGCTGATCACCAGCGTGAAGCCCGAGTCCTTCGCCAGCGGAATCTGCGCGTAGCCGGTCTGCGGCTGGTCGGCGAAGAACACGACCGGGCGCATCTGCCCGTTCGCGAGGAACGAGCGCACGTCGCCGGCCTGCTCGATCACGATGTCGGCGTGGCCGCCCAGCACCGAGGTGTAGCGCTCGCCGGGCGCGGCGAAGGGCACCACGCGGAACTTGTAGCCCTTCGCGTTCATCTGGTTGACCAGGATCTCGTCGACGCTGCCGAAGCCGGTGACGCCGACCTTCAGTTCGTGCGTGCGCGCGTCCGCGAGCAGCTCGGCGAAGTTCTTCCACTTCGCGTCGTTCTTCACGAACAGCCCGCTGGGCTGGCGGATCATCACGCCCAGCGGCGTGATGTCCGGGAGCTTCCAGCGACCCTTGCCGCCGGCCAGCGTGGCGAGCGTGTCGCCGATCAGCACGCAGATCGTGTAGCCGTCGGCCGGCGCCGACAGCAGCTTGGCGGTGCCGGTATTGCCAGTGGCGCCTGCGATGTTCAACACCGGCAGCGATACCTTGAGCTCGGCCTCGAGCAGCTTGCCGGTGCGCCGTGCCAGCTGGTCGGCGCCGCCGCCCGCGCCCCACGGCACGACGAATTCGATCGGCCGCGACGGGAACTTCTCCTGGGCCCGCGACAGCGCGGGCGACAACGCGAGCGCGCCAGCGGCCGACAGCAGGGCGCGGCGCGACGGGTCGGGTTTCCTGGAGGGGGCGGCTCGGTTCGGTGCAGGCATCGTTGTCTCCTCGTCGGTGCGGCCGGGGCGGCCGGATGTCACGCGCGCCGGGCCTTCTTGAAGGATCGAATGGGCCCTCGAGCGGCGCGGGATTGAGATCATGTTATGAAGAATTGCGGTGCAACATTGTCCCGATTAATGTACTTTGTGATGCGCAACGAGAACAGGGACTCGAATGCAGAGCAACCAGTCCAACGCGGCGGCGGTGAGGGCGTTCCGTGTACTCGAAGTGGTCGCCGCGCACACCGACGGCTGTACGCTGGCCGAGGTGGTCGAGGCGCTTGCGCTGCCGAAGCAGACCGTGCACCGGCTCGTCGGCCAGCTGCAGTCGGCCGGGCTGCTGACCCGCGAGCCTGCGGGACGCCGGCTGCAACTGGGCGTGCGCATCGAGCGGCTCGCGATCGATGCGCTGATGAACGCACCCGCGCGCCAGCAGCGCCGTGCGATCCTGCAGCGGCTGGTCGACACGATCGGCGAGACCTGCAACCTCACTGCGCTCGCAGGCACCGACGTCGTCTACCTCGACCGCGTCGAGACCTCATGGCCGCTGCGGATGATGCTCGCACCCGGATCGCACGTGCCGCTGCACGCCACCTCCAGCGGCAAGCTGTTGCTCAGCCTGTTGCCGAAGCTGCAGCGCGAGCGTCTGCTCGCGCAGCTGTCGCTGCGCGGCTATACCGGTACGACGATCGTCGATCGCGAGGCACTCGCGCGAGAGCTGGCCGAGACGCGCCGGCGACGCGTCGGCATCAACCGCTCCGAGCACCTGCGCGGCCTGAACGCGATCGCCGTACCCGTCATGCTGGATCGGCAACGCGCGTGCGCGGCGGTCGCGGTGCAGGCGCCCGAGGGGCGCATGACGCTCGACGAACTGCTCGGCCAGGTGCCGCGGCTGCGCGAGGCCGCCGAGGCCATGCGCGCGACCTTCGGATAGCGCCCCGGGGAGGGTTCGACCCGGTTGACAGGCCGGCGCGGCACCACGCATATTCGACGCCGGTCACGATCAGAACACGGTGACGGCCCCGCTGCGGGCCGCGCCCACGACAAGGGAGACAGCATGGCAAGCACGGTCAGGATCGGCGCGGCACTGGTGGCGGCGCTGGCATTCGCGTTCGGCGCGAGCGCCGGCGCCAACGCGCAGGAAATCAAGATCTCGCACCAGTTCAAGGCCAATGCCGACGGCCGCGACCTCGCCGCGCGGGTGTTCGTCGACGAAGTGACGAAGCACGACAAGAACATCAAGTTCCGGATCTTCCCGTCGAGTTCGCTGGGCATCAAGCCGGTCGCGCAGTTCGATGCGCTGCAAAACGGCACGCTCGAAATGGCGGTCTTCCCGATGTCGTACGCCGCGGGCAAGGCGAAGGAGTTCTCGGCGGTGATCCTGCCGGGCACGATCCCGAACCTCGACTTCGCGATGCGCCTGAAGAACTCGCCATACCAGCAGAAGCTGCAGGCGCTGGCGCACAGGAACGGCGTGCACATCGTCACCTGGTGGTGGACGCCGGGCGGCTTCGCGGCGAAAGACCGCGACATCACCGATCCGAAGTCGGTGGCGGGCCTGAAGATGCGCGCGGCCGACCCCACGTTCGAGTCGATGCTGAAGACGGCCGGCGCTTCGGTGGTCAGCATGGCCTCCAGCGAACTGTATCCGGCGCTGCAGTCGGGCGTGCTCAACGCGACGCTCACCTCGGCCGAGACCTTCGTCAGCATGCGGCTGTACGAACAGACGAAGCACGCGACGGTGCCCGGCGAGTACACGCTGTGGATGCTGATGCAGCCGCTGGTGATGTCCAAGCAGCACTGGGACAAGCTCACGCCGGCGCAGCAGAAGATCTTCGAGGACGCCGCGGCGAAGTCCGACGAGTACTTCCTGAAGCTGCAGCGCGAGGCGGGCGAGAAGATGGCCGACGCCTATCGCAAGGCCGGCGGCAAGGTGCACCAGATGACCAAGGCCGAGTTCGACGAATGGCTCGCGCTCGCCAAGGACACTTCGTGGAAGGATTTCGCCGCGATCTCGCCCGAGGCCAAGGACCTGATGGACGCGCTGCTGCAGGCGAAATAAGCCGCGCATGCGTGCGTTCATCCGGGCGGTCGACCGCCTCGGCGACGTTCTCGCGGTCGTCGCGGCGGTGCTGCTGGTGGCTGCCTCCATCGTCATCACGTGGAGCGTGATCTACCGGGCGCTGGGCAACTCCACGTTCTGGGAGATCGAGTTCTCCGTCTACATGATGGTGGCGTCGCTGTTCCTGGCCTCGCCCTACACGCTGAAGACCAACGGCCACGTCGGCGTCGACCTGCTGTCGCACTACCTGCCGCAGCGCCACCGCACGAGGCTGGCGATCGTCGTGGCGATCGTCGGCCTGCTGGTGTGCCTGTATCTCGCGGTGCTGGGCGGCGCGCTCACCTGGGAGTCGTTCCTGCGTGGCGAGCGCACCGAGAGCACCTGGGCGCCGTACAAGTGGCCGCTGTTCCTCACGATGCCCGTGGGGCTCGGCCTGACCGCGCTGCAATACGCGGTCGAGCTGATGCGCTCGCCCGAGCCGGAGACCCTGGCGCATGACTGAAATGCAGGTCGGTCTGCTGATCCTCGTGATCACGCTGTTCGTGCTGTTCTCCGGCCTGCCGATCGCCTGGGGACTCGCGCTGGTCTCGGTGGGCTTCCTGGTGACGTTCCAGGGATTCGGCAGCCTCGCGAACGTGCCGATCGTGATGATGGACGAGCTGGCCTCGTTCGCGTTGCTCACGATTCCGCTGTTCGTGCTGCTCGGGGCGGCCATCGGCTCGTCGGCGGCGGGCCGCGACATCTACGAGTCGCTGCATCGCTGGCTGGCGCGGGTGCCCGGCGGACTGGTGATCGCGAACATCCTCGCCTGCGGCGTGTTCTCGGCGATCTGCGGCTCGAGCCCGGCCACCGCGGCGGCGATCGGCAAGGCCGGGGTTCCGGAGATGCTGCGCCGGGGCGTGCCTCCGGCGCTGGCCACCGGCTCGATCTGCGCCGGCGGGACGCTCGGCATCCTGATTCCGCCGTCGATCACGATGATCCTCTACGGGCTGGCGACCGAGACCTCGATCGGGCGCCTGTTCCTGGCCGGCATCGTGCCGGGGATCCTGCTGGTCGTGTTCTTCTCGCTGTACGCGTGGGTGGCCACGCTGGTGTCGCGCCGCGGGATCGAAACCGAGGCCACCGGTTACACGCTGGCCGAGAAGATGCACGGGCTCGGACGCGTCTCGCCGTTCATCGCGATCATCGTCGCGATCGCCTATGCGATGTACGGAGGCCTGGCGACCCCATCCGAGGTGGCGGCGATCTCGGCGGTGCTCGCGTTGATGCTCGTCGTCGCGATCTACCGCGCCTGGCGTGCCGACGACCTGTGGCGGATCATGAGCGAGACGGTGCGCGAATCGACGATGATCCTGATGATCATCGGCGCGGCGGCGATCTTCTCGTACATGATGTCGCTGCTCTACGTCACGCAGACCGCGGCGCAGGCGCTGGTCGACCTCGGCCTGAACCGTTGGGTGCTGATGCTGGCGATCAACGCGTTCCTGCTGCTCGCCGGGTGCTTCCTGCCGCCAGTGGCGATCATCGTCATGGTGATGCCGATCCTCACCCCGGTGCTCGAGGCCAACGGCTTCGACCTGATCTGGTTCGCGGTGATCCTGACGATCAACATGGAAGTCGGGCTGATCACGCCCCCGGTGGGCCTGAACCTGTACGTGCTGAAAGGGGTCGCGCCGCAGGTGCCGCTCCCGACGGTGCTGCTGGGCGCCATGCCGTTCGTGGCGATCATGCTGCTCACGATGGTGCTGCTGGCCTTCGTGCCGGAACTCGCAACCTGGCTGCCCAGCCGGATGATGGGCGGATAGGGCGAGGGGCCGGCCGGGGGCAGGGTGGCTGAAATCCCCGCTGGCGCCCACAGTCGACCGCGATATCCGCAGTGGAAGGCGAGTAGGCAAGATCAATATCGGGAAATAAATCGTGTAATTGTTCGTGGTTTTGACATGGAGTATTCTCCAAGGCAAGGATCCATAGCCAGGGACACATCGAGCCAGCCATGCCCCCGAGCGACCTTCCATCGCCGCTCCGCGATCGGGCAGCGGCGCGTTCATCGAGTCTCGGACAGATCCTGGCCGGGCTCGAAGCGAACGCCGGGCTCGCCGAGCGCGACCGGCGCGACTACCGGTCCGCGATCCGCGCGCTGTGCGCGATGCTCGGCAGTGACCCGGCGGCGACGCCTGCGGACGCGGCCGAGCTCGACCGTCGCCTGGTCCGGGTGCCGACACCGACCCGGGGACGCTCCGACAAGACGGTGGCCAATATCCGGTGGCGGGTCAGGCGGGCGATCGCGCTGCACGGGGGAACTCCCACACCCGCGCCTCGCGGCATGGCGCTGACTCCGCGCTGGGCAGCGCTGCGCGAGCGCCTGCCGACGCCAAAGCTGCGCCACGGCCTGTCGCGGCTGATCCGCGAGGCGTCGGCAGCCGGCGTCGAACCGGGGCAGGTGTCCGATGCGCTGCTCGACGCGATCGCACGGCGTGTCGCGACGAGCGCCGGCGAAGCCCGGGCCCGCGCCTTTCGCCGGCAGGCGGCGGCGTGCTGGAACGAGGCGGCGGGCGCAATCGCCGGCTGGCCCAACGCACGGCTTGCGGTGCCGGCGCGTCCGGCGCGGCCGCAACGGCTGCCGCTGGACGCGTTTCCGGTCACGTTTCAGCGCGACCTGGACAGCTATCTCGACTGGGCGGCGCATTCGGGGCGGCTCGCCCGCGATGGATCGCCCCGCAGCCTGTCGCCGGCCACGGTGCGGCTGCGCGGCGAGCACCTGCGGCTGGCGGCCTCGGCGCTGGCGCGCCGCCTGGGTTACGCGCGCCGGGTGATCAACCTCGCTACGCTGGTCGAGCCGGTCAACTTCAAGCTGGTGCTGGGCGAATACCTCGGACCGGGCGGCGAGCGACGCGCCGGCGCATTCGTGCGCGGGCTCGCGGTCACGCTGTTCGGTGTCGCTCGCCAGTGGGTGAAGGCGCCCGCGTCGCAACTCGACCAGCTCGGGCAAACCAAGCGGCGCCTGGGCGGTGCTGCCCCCGGGGTGGCCGAGCGCAGTCGCCCTTCGGTCGAGGCGTTCGCCGATCCGACGGTGCTTGCCGCACTGCTCGCGTTGCCCGATCGCCTGTTCGCCGAAGCGGCCGGCGGCCGGTCGCTCGAGGCGCGCGCGGTGCGCAAGGCGCAGCTCGGGGTGGCGATCGCGCTGTTGCTCACGGTTCCGTTGCGCCTGGGGCAACTCGCCGGCCTGAGACTCGGGCACGAACTGCGCCGGCCCTCGGGGCGGCAGGGGCCGATGTCGCTCGCGGCGGGCGGCACGGCGCCCGCGCCCGCACTCGCGATCGAATGTCCGATCGCCGGGCCGGCGAAGGCGATTCTCGACGACTACCTCGACCACTGTCACGCCTCGTTGCAGCCGAATCCCGAGGCCCGGCTGTTCCTGCGGCCCGACGGATCCCGGCTCGGCGAGGCGGCACTGCGCCACGGTATCGCCGCCGAAACGCGCCGTGCCATCGGCATCGCGCTGAATCCGAGCGGCTTCAGGCATCTCGCCGCTGCGCTGGTGCTGCGCGACAGGGCCGGCGACCTCGGAGTGGTCGGGCAGTTGCTGGGCCATCGCGACCGGCGCACTACCGCATGGCTGTATGCCGCGCCGAGCGTGCCAGGCGCCGCGGCAGTCTATGCGGCGGCGCTCAGTCGCCGTGCAGGAACACCACCAGCGCGTTGAGCACGAAGGCCAGCATGGCCCCGAGGCTCACCCAGCTCGTCGTCCGCAGCACCCGGCTCCCCGGGCGCAGCACCAGTCCGATCGTCGCCAGCGCGGTCATCACGAGTGCGGAGAGCGCAGTCAGCGCGTGCACCGGGGAGACGTCCGACAACAACGGGTGGCCCGGGTAGAAGAGATCGTCGATCGCGATGATCGCGGCATTGAACAGGTTGCTGCCCAGCAGGTTGCCTACCGCGAGGTCGATCGAGCCGAGGCGCAGCGCCGCGATGGTCACCGAGAGTTCGGGAAGCGTGGTGACCAGCGCCACGAACAGCGTGCCGACGAAGCTGCGGTTCCAGCCCAGATGCCGTGCGAGTTCGGTCGCGAGGAACGGCAGCCAGATGCCCGCTGCCACGACGACGACGGCGGCGAGCGCGAAGCGGATGACAGCGCGCCGCAGCGTCGGGGCCGCGTGTTCCGTCGGCGTGGCCAATGCCGTCGATGAAGCTGGCGCTGCCGATCTACGCCGGGGCGTCGGTGTCGCCGACTGCGGTGCGGGCTGCATCGAGCGGTCGTGCAGGAAGATCGCGCGCAGCGCGAACAGGTACAGCGCAATCAGCACCGGCGTATACCAGCCGACGTGAAGCGGCACCGCTGGCAGGCCCACCGGGGCGCCGGTTCCGAGCAGCAGCCCGAAGGTCACCAGCGCGAGCAGCAGGATGCCGAATGCGGCCGACAGCAGGTGGGTCGCGCCGATGCGCTGGTACAGCGGCCCGCTGCGATGGAGCAGGTCGAGCATGCCCACCATCATCAGGTTCAGCACGCAGGCGCCCAGCGCGTTGCCCACCGCGACGTTCGGCGCCACGGCAACGGTGACCGCGGTGATGCCGCTGGCCAGTTCGGGCAGCGAGGTCACCACCGCCACCAGCGCCAGGCCGATCCATCCGCCGCTCAGGCCCGTGGCCCGCGCGATCAGGTCGGCGCTGCGGCAGACTTCGCGGCCGGCCACCGCGATCACCGCGCCACAGGCGACGAACTTCGACCAGACGAGAAGGATGGCGGGGTCCATGCGGGCGGCGGGCCACTGGCGCGGGCGATGCCGGGACTTTATCCCCACGGGCACCCCGGCGGACGCCGGGAGGCTGCGCGCGAGGCGTAGCATCGGCTTTTTGCCAGCCGACGGGGAGGGCCGAGCGATGCCGACCCGCATCGAACCGGCGGCCGCCGAGCCGGCCGTGGTCGGGCAACAGGAGAGCCTGCGGCAGCGACTGCTCGACTGCCGTGCATGCACGCTCGCGCTGATCGAGGGCCTGAGCGACGCCGACGTCACGGTGCAGTCGATGGACGACGCGAGTCCGTCGAAGTGGCATCTCGCGCACACCAGCTGGTTCTTCGAGGAATTCGTGCTTGGTCCGTACGCGGCGGGCTACCGGGTGATCGATCCCCGCTATCGCTTCCTGTTCAATTCCTATTACGAAGCGGTCGGGGCGCGCCAGCCGCGGCCCCGGCGGGGGATGCTCACGCGCCCGGCGATCGGCGAAATCGTCGACTACCGGCGACACGTCGACGAGGCGTTGTCGGCGCTTCTCGCCGGACCTGCGCCGTCTGGCGCGCTCGGGCTGGTTGAGCTCGGGATCCAGCATGAGCAGCAGCATCAGGAGCTGCTGCTGACCGATCTGCTGCACCTGTTCGCGCAAAACCCGCTGAGGCCGGCGTGGCGCACGGCACCCGACGCCGAATCGGCGGCACGGCAGCAGGCGTGGGCCGGCGCGTCGCCATCGCCGGCCGACGCGACCGAGGCGAAGTGGGTCGGTTTCGAAGGCGGCTGCTTCGAGGTCGGGGACGAAGGCGATGGGTTCGCCTTCGACTGCGAACGGCCGCGCCACCGCGTGGTGCTTGTGCCGTACGCCCTGGCCGACCGTCTCGTGACCAACCGCGATTGGGGCGAGTTCATCGCCGATGGCGGCTACCGCGCGCCGCATTGGTGGCTGGCCGACGGCTGGGCGAGGGTGCAGGCCGAGGGCTGGCACGCGCCGCTCTACTGGGAGCGGCGCGATGGCGCATGGGTGCAGATGACGTTGTGCGGCGAGCTCGCGCTGGACCCTCAGGCGCCGGTTTCGCACGTCTCGTATTTCGAGGCCGACGCGTTCGCGCGCTGGCGCGGCGCGCGACTTCCGACCGAGCACGAATGGGAGGTCGCCGCCCGCGCTCAGCCGATCGACGGCAACCTGGCATCGAGCGGGCGCTTCCGGCCGCGTCCCGCGGCGCTGGACGCGCAGGCGCCGCTGCGCCAGCTCTACGGCGATGTCTGGGAGTGGACCGCGAGCCCGTATTGCGCGTATCCCGGTTTCAGGATCGCCGAGGGGGCGGTCGGCGAATACAACGGCAAGTTCATGTGCGGCCAGTTCGTGCTGCGCGGCGGCTCGTGCGCGACGCCGCAGGGACACCTGCGGGCGACCTACCGCAACTTCTTCTACCCGCACCAGCGCTGGCAGTTCAGCGGGCTTCGACTGGCCCGCGATTGCGGATGAGCGATCACGGCCGATCGTGCACGTCGGGCTTTCGTCGCGCCGGCCGAAGGAGAATAATCATCGGACCGGACACGACCGCAGGGGAGGCTCGAATGCTCGCACATGCCCCAGTCACGACGATGCTCCCGGTGATCGACCTGGAGCGGGCGCGCCGCTTCTACGAAGGCAAGCTGGGCCTGGAACCGCTCGGCTCGACGCCCGACGGCAAGTTCAGGTACCGATCCGGCGGCGCCACGCTGGCGCTGTTCCCCAGGCCCGAAGGCACGCGTGCCGAGCACACCGCCGTCAGTTTCGAGGTCGCGGACATCGCGGCCGAGATCGCCGAACTGCAGTCGCGCGGCGTCGTCTTCGAAGACTACGACCTGCCTGGCCTGAAGACGGTCGACCACGTCTGCGTGCTCGGTGCCGAGAAGGCCGCCTGGTTCAAGGATACCGAGGGCAACTTCCTTTGCATCCACGAGAACCTCGCCTGACGCCGGACGATCCGGCTCGCGACGCGCTGCTTGCGGGCCTGTGCGCGTCGCGCGCCCGGATCGCGCCGAAGTTCTTCTACGACGCGCTGGGCTCGACGCTGTTCGACGCGATCACCGAGCTCGACGAGTACTATCCGACGCGCACCGAGCGCGCGATCCTGCGCGCGCGCGAGCGCGAGATCGCAGACGCGTTCGGATGCGACGGCTGCACGCTGATCGACCTGGGCGCCGGCAACGGGGAGAAGGCAGCCGGCCTGTTCGCGGCGCTGCGCCCGCGCGCGTACGTCGCGGTCGACATCTCGGTCGACTATCTGCGGCACTCGCTCGAAGC
>MEED01000021.1 GCA_001724855.1 Lautropia sp. SCN 69-89 | reverse complement strand
GAAAGACAACTTTCCGGGCTGATGAAATCAGCCCGGAAAGTTGCGGCGAAGGCTGACCTCCGCGAAGCGGAGGTCAAGGCGGCGAAGCCGCCGGCCGAAGCCACAATTTCCCCGGCTCACTTGTCCGGCACCCGCACGAGAACCTAGCACCAGCAAGAGGTCCACCCGTGGAACGCGAACAAGCCGCCAAATTCCTGCACGATCTCCTCAAGCTGATGCTCGCGCGCAACGGCTCGGACCTGTTCCTCACCGCCGATTTCCCGCCGGCATTCAAGATCGACGGCCGCGTGCAGCCGGTGTCGGGCACGCCGCTCACGCCGCAGCACACGGTCGAACTGGCCCGCGCGGTGATGAACGACAAGCAGGCCGCCGAGTTCGAGGCGCACAAGGAGGTGAACTTCGCGATCAGCCCGGCGGGGATCGGCCGGTTTCGCGTCAACGCCTTCATGCAGCAGAACCGCGTCGGCATCGTCATGCGGACGATCAACACCGAGATTCCGACGTTCGAGCAACTGCAGCTGCCTTCGGTGCTCAAGGACCTCTCGCTGACCAAGCGCGGCCTGATCATCGTGGTCGGCGCGACCGGTTCGGGCAAGTCGAACACGCTCGCAGCGGTCGTGGGGCACCGCAACGAGATGTCGCACGGCCACATCGTGACGATCGAGGACCCGGTCGAGTTCGTTCACCCGCACCGCAACTGCATCGTGACGCACCGCGAGGTCGGCGTCGACACCGAGAGCTGGGAAGTGGCGCTGAAGAACACGCTGCGCCAGGCGCCCGACGTGATCATGATCGGCGAGATCCGGGACCGCGAGACGATGGAACACGCGGTGGCCTTCGCCGAGACCGGCCACCTGTGCCTGGCGACGTTGCACTCCAACAGCGCCAACCAGGCGCTCGACCGGATCATCAACTTCTTCCCCGAGGAGCGGCGCGCGCAGCTGCTGATGGACCTGTCGCTGAACCTGAAGTCGATCGTATCGCAGCGGCTGATTCCGATGGCCACCGGCAAGGGAAGGGTGCCGGCGGTGGAGATCCTGCTGAACTCGCCGCTGATCGCCGACCTGATCTTCAAGGGCGAGGTCGGGGCGATCAAGGAAGTGATGAAGAAGAGCCGCGAGCTCGGGATGCAGACCTTCGACCAGGCGCTGTTCGATCTTTTCGAGGAGGGGCGGATCAGCTACGAGGACGCGTTGCGCAACGCGGACTCGGTGAACGACCTGAGGCTGAACATCAAGCTGAACAGCAAGCGCTCGGAGCGCGATCTCACCCGCGGCCTCGAGCACCTCGACATCGTGTAGCGCGTCGAGCAGGCCCCGGGGTTTGGCGGCCGCGACGCTGGGCGGCTTGCCGGCGTCGGGTCAGTCCTTGTGCCGGAAGCTGATCCGGCCCTTCGTCAGGTCGTACGGGGACAACTCCATCGTGACCCGGTCGCCGGGCAGCACGCGGATGCGGTGCTTCTTCATCTTGCCGGACGCGTAGGCGGAAACCTCCACGCCGTTGCTGAGCGTGACGCGAAAGCGCGTGTCGGGCAGCACCTCGGCGACGACGCCTTGCATCTCGATCAGTTCTTCCTTTGCCATGTTGGCCTCCTGGTTCGCGCGGGCGCGCGCAGCTCGCGCCGCGCCGCTTGCGCGGCCGCGAACCGACGTTTTCGCAGGGAGTGCGCCGTTCGCTCCGGTGGCGAGCGGCGATGCGGGGGGAAATGTTGCCGGAGCCCTGCGATTATACTCGTTATCGCTCGCGCCGGCCTCGCATCGCGCAAGGCCCGCGCATCCGTTTCAACCGCCTCGTTCTCCCGGATCCGCGGCATGCCTGCTCTTCGCCTCGCCGGCCGGCCGGCTCCCTGTCTCGCTCCGCTGGCCGCCGCCTTGTTGCTGCTCGCGCCCGCTGCGTGGGCCGACAGCATCACGCTGCACAACGGAGACCGGCTCACCGGGCGCGTGCTGCACATGTCGCCGTCGACGCTCACTTTCGAGACCACCTGGGCCGGCGAGTTGCGCATTCCGCGCTACGAGATCCGCGCGATCGAAACCGACAAGCCGGTGGGTGTGCTGCGCGAGCGATCGAACCGCACCGAGTCGATGACGCTCGGCCCGGCCCCGGCAGGGCAGGTCACGCTGTCGCCGGAAGCGACGAGTCCGGCGCCCGTCATCGACGGCGACGGATCGGTGCAGGCCGGCGCACCGGTACAGGCGGCCGATGCCGGCCGGATCGCGGCACCGGCGTCGGCCGCGGTGACGGTGCCGCTGGCGCGAGTGCGCTACCTCAACCCGAGGCCCGAGGAAAGTGGCGAGGGCATCTCCCACGAGGGGCGCGTCACGCTCGCGGGCACCTTCGTGCGCGGCAACAGCACCGGCGATCGCGCCTACGCCGAGGGCGACTTCGAAGCGCGCGCGCTCGACTGGCGCTATGCGCTGAACGCGAAGCTGAACCGCGAGCGCAGCGACGAGGCCACGACCGCGTCGAACTGGCTGGTGGGCGGGAACTTCGACCGCTTCATCGACGAGCGCCGTTTCGGCTACCTGCGCGGCTCGCTCGAGCGCGATCGCTTCCGCGACATCGCGACCCGCGCCACGGCCGGCGCCGGGCTCGGCGTGCAACTGGTCGAGACCGCGCGCGCGAAGCTGTCGCTGCGCGGCGGCCTCGATGCGATCGACGTGCGGCGTATCGCCGGCCCCGACGAGTCCTGGCCTGCACTGGGGTGGGGCGCGAATCTCGGCTATCGGCTCGACACCTGGCCGGCCGAGCTGTTCCATGACCAGCAGGGCTTCCTGAACCTCGACGATCCTTCGCAGGTCACGCTGCGAAGCCGCAGCGGCCTGCGCGTGCCGTTCGCCTCGGGGCTCACCGCCTCGCTGCAGTTCAATTTCGACTGGGACAGCCAGCCCGCGCCCGGGCGCCGCAGCGGCGACTCGACCTGGCTGGTCGGGCTCGGCTATGCCTGGTGACAGTGGCCCGCGGCGCGCGCTCGGCGCGCTGGCCGCCTGCGTCGTCGCATCGCTGGTGGCCGCAGCGTGCGCACAGTCGCCTGCGTTGTCGCAGACCGGGACCGGGCGGGCGAGCGCCGCGGTGCGCGATGCAGGCGCTGCGGCGCGCGATGCCGCTGCGGCCGAAGCTGCGGTGCTGGCGATGGTCGCGCCGCGCATCGACGAGGCAGCGGCGCGGGTCGTCTACGCCGGGGCGAGAACCTATTCGGGAGCGCTGCTGTGCGCCGACTGTCCGGCGCGCAGGCTGACGCTGACCATCTTTCCCGACGGCACCTTCCGCATGCTCGAAGCGGACGAGCAAGGCGCCGGACTGCGCGTCGTGCACGACGTCGGGCGCTGGAGCGCGTCCGCCGATGCCGCCGACACGATCGTGCTGCACGGTGACACCCAGGGCACGCGCCTGCTGCGACGCGTCGCACCCGACGGCCTGGCGATCGTCGACAACGAGGGGCGCGAGATCCGCGGCCTGGGCAACGCCACGCTGTCGCGCGCGCCGCAGGTCGATCCGCTGCCAGGGCCTCTGCGGCTGGTTGGCCATTACCTGCGCGAGGACGGGCAGCCGGTGTTCGTCGACTGCCTGACCGGCCGTCGCCTGCCGGTCGTCGGCGCCGCACCCGCCAGCGGCGCACCGCAGGCCGCCCGCCAGCTCGCCGCAGCGCGGGCGGCGCTCGAGGATGCACAGCAGGCGATCGGCGACAGCCCCGGCACGCCGGTGCTTGCGGTCGTGCGCGGCTACCTGGTGCCGCAGGCGGGGCCGACAGGCGGCTCGGGTGGCGAAGCGCTGGTGGTCGCGGCGTTCGAGCGGGCCATGCGGGCCGGCCGCTGCGAAGACTTCATACGCAGGGCGTCATGAGCGCGGACCGCCTGTTCCTGTTCCTCGGAGCGCTGTCGGCGGCGATTGCGGTGGCCGCGGGCGCGCTCGGCGCGCACGCGCTGCAGTCCGTGCTCGCGCCGCAGCAGCTCGCCGTCTTCGAGACGGCGGTGCGCTACCAGATGTATCACGCGCTGGCGATGTGCGCCGCCGCCTGGACGATCGGCAGGTTCCGGGGACGTGCCGCGACGCTGGCGGGCGCCCTGTTCGCGCTGGGCACGCTGCTCTTTTCCGGCGGCCTGTACCTGCACTCGCTCGCCGGACTGCGTGCCGCTGCGATGGTCGTGCCGGTGGGCGGAGCCGCCTTCATCGCCGGCTGGCTTTGCCTGGCATGGACGGCGGTGGTCGCGGCGCGTCATCCTCACTGAGCTGGCCGGCGCGGGCGAAGATCTCGAACCCGAACAGCCGGCATTCGAGTGCGCCGTTGTACAGCGGGGTGCGTCGGCGCTCCTTCATGCCGAGTTGCGCCGGGAGTCCGCGGTCGCTGCTGAGCAGCCACGCCTGCCAGCCGGCGAATTTCGCGCGCAGGTTGGCGCCGAACGCCCGCATCGCCTGCTCGTGGCCGCCGGCGCGCGACGAGCCGGTCGCGGCCGCGCCGGAGGCCTCGATCCGCTCGCCGTAAGGGGGGTTGGTCACGATGAAGCCGGGCGCCTCGAACGGAGGGCCGGCCCGCGCGGCGGCGAGCACGCGCGTCGCGATAGACTGTGCCGGCAACCCTGCATGCTCGAAGTTGCGTCGCGCCTGCTCCACGGCGCGCGGATCGATGTCGGAGGCCGCGAGGCGCGGAGGCGTCGTGCCGCGGCGCGACCCCGCCTGCGCGCGGCGGATCGCGTCGGCACGCAGCGACGCCCACAGGCGTTCGTCGTGGTCGAGCAGCTTCTCGAGCGCGAACGGGCGTTGCAGGCCGGGAGCGATGTCGAACGCGCGCTGTGCGGCCTCGATCACGATGGTTCCGGAGCCGCAGAACGGGTCGTACAGCGGCATCTGCGGTGTCCAGCCCGACAGCGCGAGCAGGCCGGCCGCGAGGTTCTCCTTCAGCGGCGCTTCGCCCTTGGTCTCGCGGCCGGAACGCCAGCCGCGCTTGAACAGCGGCTCGCCGCTCAGGTCGAGATACAGCGTCGCCTGCCGATCCTCCAGGTGCGCGAACACGCGCGCGTCGGGTGAACGGGTGTCGATCGAGGGGCGCGCGCCGGTGCGCTCGCGAAGCCGGTCGACGATGCCGTCCTTCACGCGCAGCGTGGCGTAGTTCAGGCTGCGCAGCGGGGAGCGCACCGCGCTCAGGTCGACCCGCAGCGAATGGCGCGCGTCGAAGAAGCGCTCCCATTCGACGCCGAGCGCGAGGCGGTACAGATCGTCGTCGTCGCGGTAGCGCCGCTGCGCGACCTGTCGCAGCACCCGGCTGGCGAGCCGCGACCACAGGTTCGCGCGATAGGCCACCGCGCGCTCGCCGTCGAACAGTACGCCGCCGGCGAGTGTGCGGCACTCGAGCGCGCCGAAGCCGGCCAGCTCGGCGGCGAGCGCGTCTTCGAGGCCGCGCGGGCAGGCGGCGAACAGCTGCCCGGCGTGCGGCTGCATCAGAAGGGCTTGACCACGACCAGCACGACGATCACCAGCAGCGCGAGCACCGGCAGCTCGTTGAACCAGCGGAACCAGACGTGCGAGCGCCGGTTCGTGCCGCGCTCGAAGCCGCGCAGCAGCCGGCCGCAACCGTAGTGATAGCCAACCAGCAGCATCACTGCCGCCAGCTTCGCGTGCATCCACCCGCCGCCGATGCCGTAGCCCAGCCACAGCCAGGTTCCGAACACGATCGTGAGCCACATCAGCGGCTGCATGAAGCGCCACAGCTTGCGTGCCATCAGCAGCAGACGATCGCGCTCGGCACCGGGCGCATCGACCATCGCCAGGTTCACGAAGATCCGCGGCAGGTAGAACAGGCCCGCGAACCAGCTCGTCACGAATACGACGTGAAAGGCCTTGACCCAGAGATAGCCGGGCATCGGTCAGCGGCGGATTTCGCCGTGGCCGAACACGACGTATTTCAGCGAGGTGAGGCCTTCGAGGCCGACGGGGCCACGGGCGTGCAGCTTGTCGGTGGAGATGCCGATCTCGGCGCCCAGGCCGTATTCGAAGCCGTCGGCGAAGCGCGTGGAGGCGTTGATCATCACCGAGGCGGAGTCGACTTCGCGGACGAAGCGCATCGCGCGGGTGTGGTTCTCGGTGACGATCGCGTCGGTGTGTTGCGAGCCGTAGGCGGCGATGTGGTCCATCGCTTCGTCGAGGCCGGCGACCACGCGGATCGACAGGATCGGCGCGAGGTATTCGGTGCGCCAGTCAGCCTCGGTGGCTTCGTTGCAGGCGATGCCTGCAACGGACAGGATCTTCCGCGCCCGGCCGTCGCCGCGCAGCTCGACCTGCTTGTCCACGTAGATGCGCCCGAGCCTGGGCAGCACTTCGGCGGCGACACTTTCGGCGACCAGCAGCGTCTCCATCGTGTTGCACGGCGAATAGCGCTGCGTCTTGGCGTTGTCGGCGATGCGTACCGCCATGTCGAGATCGGCGTCGTCGTCGATGTAGACGTGGCAGATGCCGTCGAGGTGCTTGAGCACCGGTACCCTCGAGTCACGGGCGATGCGCTCGATCAGCGACTTGCCGCCGCGCGGCACGATCACGTCGACCCATTCGGGGTGCGAGATCAGCGCGCCGACGGCTGCGCGATCGGTGGTTTCGATCACCTGCACCGCGTCTTCGGGAAGCCCCGCGCTGCGCAGTCCTTCGCGGATCAGCGCGGCAAGTGCCTGGTTGCTGTGGATCGCCTCGGAGCCGCCGCGCAGGATGGTGGCGTTGCCCGACTTCACGCACAGGCCGGCCGCGTCGATCGTGACGTTCGGGCGCGATTCGTAGACGATGCCGATCACGCCCAGCGGCACGCGCATCCGGCCCACCTGGATGCCGGTGGGGCGGTAGCGCAGCTCGAGGATCTCGCCCACCGGGTCGGGCAGCGCGGCGATCTGCGCCAGTCCGCTGGTCATCGACTCGATCACGGCGTCGGTGAGCGCGAGCCGGTCGACGAACGCGGCGTCGTGACCGGCCGCGCGCGCGGCGGCGAGATCCTTCGCGTTGGCGGCTTTCAGCGCCGCCGCGTCGCGGCGGATCGCCTCGGCCGTGGCGACGAGCGCGCGATCCTTCGCGGCAGTGGAGGCGCGCGCAGTCAGGCGGCTGGCTGCCCGGGCGCGCCGGCCCACGTCGGCCACATAGGCCTCGATGTCGATCGGATGGATGTCCACGTCAGTTCCCTGCAAGGATCGGGGCGCCCGCGACCGACATCGCCAGGTCCTGCAACCCGCGCCAGGCGTCGGCGCCGTCGAGGCCCTTGACCATTCTATCGGTCCGGGCGGCGCACTGCAGCGCGTCGCGGATCCGGTCTTCGTCGAGGCGCCGCAGCGCCTGCTCGAACAGCCGCTCGCGTGGACCGAACACGCGCGCCTCGCGCATCGCCTGCGCGAGCGGCCGGCCCCGGCTGCGCGCCTCGTGGAGCCTGAGCAGCGCGCGCAGCGCATCGGCGAGCATCCACAGCACCAGCGGCTCGGCGACGCCTTCGGCGCGCAGGCCGTCGAGGCTGCGCAGCGTCCGTGGCACGTCGCCGGCGAGCATCGCCGCGACGAGGTCGGCAGCGTCGTAGCGCGCGACGTCGAGCACCGCGGCGCGGGTCTGCTCGGGCGGCAGTTCGCCCTCGGGGAACAGCAGCCCCAGCTTGCCGATTTCCTGGTGAGCCGCCAGCAGGTTGCCTTCGACCCGCTCGGCGATCAGGGCCAGCGTGTCGCGGTCGGCGCGCTGGTGCTGGCGCGCGAGCCGGGCGGCGATCCATTGCGGCAGTTGCGCGCGTTCGACCGGCCAGATCGGAACGATCAGGCCGAGGCGGTCGATGGCGGCGAACCAGGCCGATTCGGTGCTCGCGCGATCCAGCCGCGGTCCGGTCACCAGCAGCCGCGTGTCGTCGCAGGCCTGCGCAGCCGCGTCGGCGAGCGCCTGGCCGATCTCGCGGTTCGGCTTGTTGGCGAGACGCAGCTCGACCAGGCGGCGGCTCGCGAACAGCGACAGCGCATTCGCTTCGGCCAGGAACGCGTCGGCGCGAAAGCCGCGCCCGCCCTCGAAGACCTGGCGCTCGTCGAAGCCGGCGGTGCGCAGCGTCCGGCGCACCGTGTCGGCAGCCTCCTGGACGAGCAGCGGCTCGTCGCCGTGGACCCATACGAGAGGCGGCACGCCGCGCGCCAGCGCCGCGGCAAGGCCCTCGGCGCGAACCTGGGTCATCTGCGGATCGCCGCGAGCCGTCGCAGCAATTGCTGCACCAGGTCCGACTGCATCTCGCGATACAGCAGCTCCTCCTCCTGCTGCTTCGAGACGACCTCGATGTCGCTCGAAGTGATGTCGCGGCGCAGGACGATCTCGGTGGGCGCGAGCAACGGCTGGCCGTCGTGGTCGACCACGCGGAAGGTGAAGCGCAGCCGCAGCTGGTATTCGCGCGGCCGCCCGGTGCTCGAGAAGCCGACGACCTCCTTCTCGCGCAGTTCGCGGATCACCTCGAGTCGCGCCTCGGCCTCGGCCGGGTCGTCGACCAGCCGGGTGTCCTCGGCGACGCGCACGAGGCGACGGAATTCGGCGCCGATCGCGGAAGTGGGCGCGAAGCCGGCGTACAGTGTGCGAAACGGCAGCGCTGCCGATCGGCGCAACTGGAAGCCGCACCCGGCGGTGGCAACGATCGTCAGCGAGGCCAGTGCGATCGCGAATGTCCGGCGGGTCGGCGCGCGGGGCGACGGCGCGGCGCTGCGCCCGTCGCGGCAGCACGGCGCAGCACGGGCTCGCGCGGCAGGCATCGTCGCTTCAGACGACGACGTTGACCAGGCGGCCGGGCACGACGACGACCTTGCGCGCGGCACGGCCCTCGGCGTGGCGCGCGAAGGCCTCGGTGGACACCGCCGCGGCCTCGATCGCGGCGCGATCGGCCTGCGCCGGCACGCGCACCGCGCCGCGCACCTTGCCGTTAATCTGCAGCACGAGCTCGATCTCGTCCTGCGCGAGTGCGCCTTCGTCGACCTGCGGCCACGCCGCGTCGAGCAGGTCGCCGTGGGTGCGGCCATAGCCGAGGTCGTTCCACAGCGCATGGGTGACGTGCGGCACCACCGGATAGAGCACCCGGATCAGGATCGACAGCGCCTCGCGCATCACCTCGGTGGTCTCGCGCGAGGGCGAGAGCTTCGCGCCTTCGATCGCGTTGAGCATCTTCATCGCCGCCGAGACGACCGTGTTGTACTGCTTGCGCTGGTAGTCGTAGTCGGCCTGGCGCAGGATCGCGTGGATCTCGCGACGCAGCGCCTTGTGGGCATCCGACAGGTGGGCCGGGTCGAGCGGTGCCGGGGCGGCCGACAGGCTCGTGTGCTGCTCGAACGCGCAGGCCCAGAGCCGGCGCAGGAAGCGCTGGGCGCCCTCCACGCCGGCGCCCGACCACTCGAGTGTCTGTTCCGGGGGTGAGGCGAACATCACGAACAGCCGCGCGGTGTCGGCGCCGTACTGGTCGATCAGCGACTGCGGGTCGACGCCGTTGTTCTTGCTCTTGGACATCGTGCCGATGCCGTTGTAGTCGACCGGCAACCCGTCGGTCTTCGACCGGCAGCCGACCGGCTTGCCCGATTCGTCGTGAATCCACTCGATGTCGTCGGGCCAGAAGTACTCGATGCCGCCCTTGTCGGTCTTGCGCGAGAAGATGTGGTTGAGCACCATCCCCTGGCACAGCAGGTTGCTGAACGGCTCGTCGAAGCGCACCAGCCCGCGCTGCGGGTCGCCGGGGAAGTCGCCGCGCAGGTCGCGCATCACCTTGGTCCAGAAGCGCGCGTACAGCAGGTGCAGCACTGCGTGCTCGATGCCGCCGATGTACTGGTCCATCGGCATCCAGTAGTCGTTGCGCTCGTCGACCATTGCCCGATCGTTGTCGGGCGAGCAGTAGCGCATGTAGTACCACGACGAGTCGACGAACGTGTCCATCGTGTCGGTCTCGCGCCGCGCCGGCTTGCCGCACTTCGGGCACGCGCACTTCAGGAAGCGCTCGTCCTTCGCCAGCGGGTTGCCGCTGCCGTCGGGGACCAGGTCTTCGGGCAGCACGACCGGCAGGTCTTCGTAGGGTACCGGCACCGCGCCGCAGGCGTCGCAATGGATGATCGGGATCGGCGTGCCCCAGTAGCGCTGGCGCGAGATGCCCCAGTCGCGCAGCCGGTACTGGATGCGTTTTTCGCCGAGGCCCTTCGAAGCGAGGTCGGCGGCGATCGCGTCGACTGCGGCCTCGTGCCCGAGGCCGTCGTAGCGGCCCGAGTTGACGCAGCGGCCGTTGACCTTGTCTTCGTACCAGGGCTGCCAGGCCTGGTCGGAGAACGGCTGGCCCTTCACGTCGATGACCTGCCGGATCGGCAGGCCGAACTTGCGCGCGAACGCGAAGTCGCGTTCGTCGTGCGCGGGCACGCCCATCACCGCGCCGTCGCCGTAGCTCATCAACACGTAGTTGCCGACCCAGACTTCGACCGGCTCGCCGGTGATCGGATGGCTGACGAACAGGCCGGTGCGCCGGCCGTCCTTCTCGCGCGTGGCCAGTTCGGCTTCGGTGACCCCCCCGCGCTTGCACTCCTCGACGAACGCGGCGACCGCGGCGTCTTTCGCGGCTGCAGCGGCGGCGACCGGATGTTCGGGGGCCACCGCCACGAAGGTCACGCCCATGATCGTGTCGGCGCGCGTGGTGAACACATGCATGCGCCCGTCACCGATCAGCGCGCCTTGCGCATCCCGGATGTCGTGCGGGAACGCGAAGCGCACGCCGGTGGACCGGCCGATCCAGTTCTCCTGCATCAGCTTGACCCGCTCGGGCCAGCCGATTCCGGCCAGGTCGGCGAGCAACTCCTCGGCGTAGCGCGTGATGCCGAGGTAGTACATCGGGATCTCGCGCTTCTCGACGAGCGCGCCGGAGCGCCAGCCGCGGCCGTCGATCACCTGCTCGTTGGCGAGCACCGTCTGGTCGGCCGGGTCCCAGTTCACGGTGCCGGTCTTCAGGTAGGCGATGCCGTGCTCGAGCATCTTCAGGAACAGCCACTGGTTCCACTTGTAGTAGTCGGCCGAGCAGGTGGCGACTTCGCGGGTCCAGTCGATCGCCAGTCCCATCGCCTGCATCTGAGACTTCATGTGCGCGATGTTGTCCCAGGTCCACTTCGCGGGCGCCACGCCATTCTTCATCGCCGCGTTCTCGGCCGGCAGCCCGAACGCGTCCCAGCCCATCGGCATCAGCACGTTGTAGCCGTTCATCCGCAGATGCCGGTACATCACGTCGTTGATCGTGTAGTTGCGCACGTGGCCCATGTGCAGCTTGCCCGACGGGTAGGGCAGCATCGAGCAGGCGTAGAACTTGCCCTTCGGGAAACGCGCGTCGTGCTCGATCGCGCGGTAGGCGTCGGTCGCCGCCCAATGCGCCTGGGCGGCGGCTTCGACCGCGGCGGCGTCGTACTTTTCGTGCATGGTCCTGGGAGATCCGGGGAGGGTCGCCGGCGGGGGGCCGGATAAACCCTTGATTTTACACGCGGCAATGCTGCGACCGGCAGCCGCGCAGAGACGTCCACAGCCTCAGGGGCGGGAATCGCGATCGGGGGCGTGCGCCTCGTCGGACGATCGTTTCCAGTTCCTGATGCCCCACCACGCCAGTGCGATGAATGCAGCCAGGTTGATGCCTATGCCCGCAATCCAGAAGCCGGTCAAGTCGATCCCTCCAGAGCCGATGCCTCCGACTCGCGCTCATCCCGCGAGCGAGCCCGCATTATCGATCACGTTCGCGCGTTCGACGGCGTCGTATTCGGCCAACCAGGGCAGAGAGCACCGCGGCGTCGGTTGCCTGGCATTCCCAGATCACCTGGACAGACCATCCAAGGTAACGCAACGCTGCGGCCTTGCGCTCGTCGCGCTCGCGATTGGCTGCGATCTTCGATTGCCAGAACTCCCGGTTGGTGCGCGCCTGCACGGAACCGTGCTTGCAGTCGTGGCCATGCCAGAAGCAACCATGGACGTAGATTGCCGTTCGAAAACGGGGCAGCACGATGTCGGGAGTGCCGGGCAGTTCACGGACGTGCAGGCGGTATCGAAGTCCGCGGCCATGAAGGAATCGGCGAACCGCGAGTTCGGGCGCGGTATCCTTGCGGCCGACGCTTTTCATGAGCGCCGACCTTTGTGGCGGCGTCGACGACATCGGAAAGGGGCCAACAGGCATGAGAGGTCCGGCGATTCTCGCACGTACGATGAGTGTTGCCACGACACGCGGAAACGGCGGGCAGGCGTGGCAGTACCACTCGCGTAGCGACAATCATTCCAAGGTCGCTTGCTGGACGGTCCTTTTCGATCTGCTGCTCGAGTGCGACATCTTCCGAACGCATGCCGAGCGAGGACTGGTGGGTTTCGGCATCAACCACGTGATGGTCGGGCCGATCAACAAGACGCTCGACCTGGTGGTGACGCGGGTGCCGCCCGGCAGGTCTGCGAAGCGGCGTTCCGGATTCGCCGATCTCGTGGCGCACTACGGCATCGTGCTCGACGATGGCGACAGACAGGCTCTGTCCGGTCTCCCGGTTCTGGAGGGCGATCTCGGAAGGGAAGATGTCTCGGAAGTTGTCATCGCGCTCGAAGCCAAGGCCTGCATGACCGAGCACAGCAAGTCGCTGCCCCGGTTGCACGCCGAGATCCTCGCGACAGGCTATCTGGCAAAGCGTGCGCAGCCTCGATGCATCAGCGTTTCCTACTCGATGGTGAATGCCGCCGACGAGTTCGTGACGCCGAGCGGCGCAGGCAGAGTCAACAGGCATTCGCAGCCCGACGACGCTCGAAAGGTCGTCAGGATGCTCGGTCAGGCGATTCCTCTGGCGCGCGACACCGGAACGATCGGATATGACGTGATCGGGGTGACGGTTGTCGACTGTCGCAACGACGGTTCAGCGGTGAGGCTTGTCGTGAACGACCCCGCGCCCGCCCTCGATAGCCACATCCACTACGATCGAATGATCGTCGGTCTTTGCAGCGAGTATCGGGCGCGGTTCGGCGCCTGACTCCCGGACGCGTCGGGGCGCTTCGTTACGCGGCGAGCAGTTCCAGTTGTCCGGACTTGGCGCGTGGCGGCACCTCGCCGCCCATCCGGACGAGATGGCGCTCGACCGCCTCGATGAATCCGGGCTCGAATCGCAACTTCGCGCGGCGTGTACGAGCGAGAAAACCGAGCGTGGCTTTCGCCGACAGCGGCGGCGCCGATTCGGTGTATTCGAGGAACTCCGTCATGGGAGGCGGACGGACACCGACTGGATCGACGCCGATCGACACCGCGAAGCGCCGCTTTCCGTCGAAGCGGGCGGCGCGGGGCGGCCTGCCGAAAGCGGGGAAGTCGCGATCGCGCGAACGGTCGTAAGGTCCGGGCGCGGACAAACGTCGGCCCACCCATTCCGCGACCGGGACGCTGACCGCGCTGCCTACCAGGCTCCAGCGAATCGACGAGCGTGCGACCGATTCGGCGGGTTCGGTCCAGTCGGCGGCGAATCCCTGGAGACGTTCTCCGTCGCGGATGTCGGGCTTGATCAGCGAACCGTCGGGCATCAGGATCGCCGGGGGAGACGGAATCCCGATCGTGCTGCCGTTCTTGAGCGTGGGCACGGAATCGACCGCCCAGCCGAGTCCGCCGAGACCCTCGGTCCAGTAGAAACCGTGAGCGAGACGCCCGAGATCGGTGCCTGGCCGAATCAGAGGGCGGTCGTCGGCCAGAAGGACTTCGGCGGGATCGAGCACCCTCGACGCAACCAGGAACACACGTTCACGCCGCTGGGGCAGCCCGAAAGAGAAGGTGTCCACGACGCGGTAGGCCCAGCGGTAGCCTCGTCGTTCGAACTCGTCGACGATCGCGCGCATCGCGTTGCCGCCATTGAGTTGCAGCATGAACGGGACGTTCTCGACAACGACGGTGGGAACGCGGCGCCGTGAAAGCAGTCGAAAAACTTCTCCGATGAGTCCGGAACGCTCCCCGTCGAGCCCGGCTGTGCGGCCCGCCTGACTCAGATCCTGGCAGGGGAAGCCCGCGCAAACGAGGTCGGTGGATGCGGGCAGCGAGCGCAGCCGGGTGATGTCGTCGCGATATTCGACGTCAGGGAAGCGGGCGGCGAGAACCGCCCGTGAGGCGGGCAGCACGTCGCACAGCAGATCCGTTGCGTGCCCGGAGCGCGCGAGGCCGAGTTCGAAGCCCCCGATTCCAGCGAACAAGCCTGCGGCACGCATGTGTATGGATATCCAGTATTCAGCCAGATGGTAGCAGGCAAACGCTCCGGATCCAAGCCCCCGATCGGTTCGCAGAACGGAGCATATCAATACGACCTGGAGACCGGCTGATGCGCAAGGAAATGCGCGAGGTCGGCGAGGTCGGTGTCGGACAGGCCGCTGAGCTCCTGCGTCATCGCCGCACCGTAGCCGAGTCGCCGGCCGCTGGCGAATTCGCGCATCGCCTCGAGCAGGTAGTCCTCGCGCTGGTTGGCCAGGCGCGGCATCTGTTCGCGCCCGGAGTAGTCGGGGTTGTGGCAGACGCCGCAACGATGCTGCGCCGCCAGCGCGCGACCGCGCTCGAAGCGGCGCGCCTCGGGCGGCTCGGCCGGCGGCGGCGGCGGAAGACGGGAGATCGCCTCGGCGAACGCGCGCAGGTCGTCGTTGCTCATGCCGCGAGCCTGCTCGATCATCACCGGCTTTCCGCGGCGACCGTCGCGCAGCAGGAACAGTTGCGTCATCGCGAAGAATGCGGGCTGGCCGCCGAGCGAAGGGGTGAGCGGGGTCTGCGATTGTCCGCTCGCTCCATGGCAGGCGAGGCATACGGAGAAGCGCTGCTCGAAGGGGGCGGCTGCGGGAGCAGCAGCGGCCGCTGCCGCGGCTGCCGGCTTCGGGGCCGGGGCACCGGGCTGCCCCGCCGCCGGACGCGCCGCTGCGGCCGCGCAGGCGGCGAGCGCGAAGCCCGCGATCCGCGCGGTCCGACCTGAACGGCGCGCCCGCACCGCGGCTCCCGGCATCAGCGCTGCTTGTAGGTGATGCGGTAGATCGCCCCGTTGTGGTCGTCGGAGACCAGCAGCGAGCCGTCCTTCATCACCATCACGTCGGCGGGCCGCCCGAGGTAGCCGTTGTTCTCGACCAGTCCGGTGAGGAACGGTTCGACACGGGAGACGTTGCCCTTTGCGTCGAGGAAGATCGCGACCACGTCGGCCGCGTACTTCTGGCTGCGGTTCCACGGGCCGTGACGCACCAGGAAGATCGCGTTGTGGTACTTCGCCGGGAACATCCTGCCCGTGTAGAAGCGCATGCCGAGCGGCGCCGCGTGCGGGCCGAGCAGGGCGGCGGGCTTCGTGTAGTCCTTGCAGTTCTTGCCCCATCCGAACTCCGGATCGGCGAAGTCGCCCTGGTGACAATACGGGAAACCGAAGTGCTGCTTGCCCGGCTGGCTGACACGGTTCAGTTCGTCATTGGGCATGTCTTCGGACAGCCAGTCGCGCTGGTTGTCGCCGAACCAGAGCTCGCCGGTCTTCGGATGGAAGTCGAAGCCGACGGTGTTGCGCACGCCGCGCGCCACGGTCTCCTCGCCGCTGCCGTCGAGGTTGATCCGGAAGATTCGCGCGTACTGCTCCGACGGATCGCAGATGTTGCACGGAGCACCCACCGGCACGTAGAGCTTGCCGTCGGGGCCGATCTTGATGAACTTCCAGCCGTGCGGGATGTCGCCCGGCAGCTTGTCGTAGATCTTCACCGGCGCCGGAAGCCTGTCGAGGTTCGACTCGACGTCGTCGTAGCGAACGATTTCCTTCGGCGTGGCGACATACAGCGCACCCTTGTGGAACTCGATGCCGTTCGGAAGCATCTGCTTCTCGAGGAGGGTCTTCACTTCGCGCTTGCCGCCCTTGTCGGTGATCGCATAGACCTTGCCGGCCACGAACAGCGAGCTCACGAAGACCGTGCCCTTGTCGCCCTGGCGCATCCCGCGGGCGTCGAGCACGTCGCTGGCCCAGACTTCGGCCTTGAAGCCGGGCGGCAGCTTCATCTTCGACACAGGAAGCTTGTCGGCCGGTGTCGGGATCGGGAACGCCGGTACCGGCGCCATCTTCATCGCGGTGTCGGTGCCCGGTCGGCCCTTGGCCCAGAACGGCTCCTCCTCCTTCTTCGCCTCGGTCTGCGCGTGCGCAGCCAGCGGCAACCCGACGAGCATCGTGAACAGGGCAGCGAGCACCGGCCGGCTGCCTCGCAAGGAAAGCATGTTCATCTGACTCCTCCTGGGTGTGTTCGTTGTCGCGCGCTTCCGGACTGCGCGACCGCGGCGCGCTTGCGCGAGCGCCGTCCGGGGCGGTCGGAAAGCGTAGCGCAGTTCGGCCAGGCCGGCATCGGCTTTCGCCCTGCCACGTTCCCCAGACCGCGCCGGCGGCGTCAGAACGTGTAGCTCGCCCGCGCGCCGACCAGCCAGTTGCGCCACGGCGCCGGCTCGTAGTAGCGCCCGTTGGCGGCATTGACGATGACCGAGCCGACGTAGCGGGTGTCGGAGAGGTTGTCGATGCGCACGAACGGCGAGAGCCGCAGGCGGCCGAAGCGCCAGTCGAATCCGGCGCGCCAGCCGAGCACCGCATGCGAGCCGGCGTATTCCGAGTTCGCGTCGTCGGCGGCCAGCTTCGCGGTCCAGCGACCTTCGACACCCGTGACGAAGCCGCTCGCCGCATCGCGCCAGACCAGCTCGGCGTAGAGCGACGACCTGGGCACTCCCGGTATCGCGTTGCCGGAGAGATCGGTTCCGGAAGTGCTCAGGTAATCGCGGAACTGCGCGTCGACCAGGGTCCACGCGAGCCAGCCGCTGAATCCGGCGCCGAGCTCCGATTCCATCGCCAGCTCGATGCCGCGCCGGGCGGTGCGCGCCGCGTTGCGGAAGGTCGTGCGCCCGCCCGCATTGACGTCCGGCACGATGTCGTTGCGGGTCGTGGTGCGGAACACCGCGACGTTCAGGCGACCGGCGCGCCCGAGCATCATCTTGATGCCCGCCTCGTAGTTCGTGCTTCGACTCGGCTCGAGCGCGAAGTTCAGGCCCGGCAGGCCGTCGGGCCGATAGGCCAGCTCGGCGAAGGTCGGGGTCTCGAAGCCGCGGCCGACCGACGCATGGAGATTGACCGTGTCGGTGAGCGCATGCAGAAGGCCGATCACCGGGTTGGTTGCCGCGTAGCGTTTGCTGCCCGAATCGTCCGGATTGAATGCAGTCACGAAATCGTCCCGCACGTCGAACGAGACGCTCGATCGACGCACGCCGCCCGACAGCTTCCAGTCGGGGGCGAACCACCACTCGGCGATCGCGTACTGGCCCAGGCTCGCCGCCGTGTCCATTTCGTTGCGGCGCAGGGCACCGGCCACGCCCGACTCGTTCACGTAGCCGCGGCGACGCTCCTCCATCCGGTCGTAATCGATGCCCAGCGTGAAGTCGAGATGGCCGTCGGCCAGCGCGGTCGAGCGCGTCCATTGGAGGCTCGCGCCGCCGAAGCCGCGGTCGAGGTCGACCACGCCGCCCGAGGACGACGCTGCAGCCCCACTGAAGGCGAGAAACTGCGTGACCTGGCGCTCGCCGAGATGGCCGCGCAGCGTGAGCGTGTCGCGCGCACCGAGCCGGCTCTGCCAGGACAGCCCGAGTTGTCGATGCTCCACGCTCTTGCGCGTGTCGAAGGCGATGGCCCCGGTGCCGGCCTGCCGAGGGTCTTCCTTCACCTGCTGCCGGGTGAGCCCCAGCGGATCTCCCGTCTCGGGTTGGTGAAGTACCGTGGCGTCGAGCGCGAACCGGCTGTCCGGATGGTCGACATGGGTCAAGCGGGCACTGGCCAGGTCGCGCCGCGTGCGGCTGTGCTCGCGAAAGCCGTCGGTGTCGAAGCGCGACGCGTCCATGCGCGCACCGACCGCGCCGATCGTGTCGCCGAAGCCGGCGCCGAACTTCCACGCGCCGAAGCTGCCGGCATGTCCCGTGGCCCGCCAGGTCGGGCGCTGCGGCGGGTCGCCGGTGAACACGGAGACCAGGCCGCCGGAGGAATTGCCGTAGAGCGCGGCGAACGGTCCGCGCAGCACCTCGATGCGCTCGGCGGTTTCCAGGTCGAACAAGCCGGTCTGGCCCTGGCCGTCGGGCGCGGTGAACGGAATGCCGTCCTGCAGCAGACGCACGCCGCGCACGCCGAAGGCCGCGCGCGCGCCGAAACCGCGCGACGACAGCTGCAGGTCCTGGGCGTAGTTCTCGCGCCTCTGGGCCCGGATGCCGGGAATGCGGCCGAGCGACTCCGACAGGTCGACGCCGGGCTTCTGTTCGCGGATCGCCTCGCTGCCGATCGCGTCGATCGCCGCCGGCGCATCGAAGCTGCGCTGTTCGATGCGCGTGGCGCTGACGGTGACCGGATCGAGCCCGCCGGCTGCGCCTGCGGCCGGCGGGGCCTGCTGCGCCTGCGCGCTGGCGGCGGCGATCGACAAGAGGGCCGCCGCGCTGCGCGGCGTCCATGCGTGGTGCTTCCCCCTTCCGTTTCGCCGCTTCATGGGTCCTCGCCGCCGCAGTGTCGCGAGAGTATGCGTTGGCCGGGCACGGGCGGCCAACCCCCGGGCCTCGGGCGCCCCGCGCGCCGCGGCCCGGATGCCGACAGGGCGCAACTTGGCTTATGCTTGCACTGCAGCACCCACCGCTCGAGGAGGCGTCCCGCATGTACGATCGAATCCTGGTGCCCGTCGACGGGTCCCCTTTTTCCGAGGAAGTGCTGCCGCATGCGCTCGGCATCGTTCGCGCCACCGGCGCGGCACTGTCGCTGTTGCAGGTGGTCGACCGCGAAGACGAACAGGCCGAGGCCGCGCGCTATGTCGGGGCGCTCGCATCCGAACTCGGGGCCGATGGCCGCGCCCTCGTCGCCCGCGGCGATCTCGCCGACACGATCCTCGCCGAAGCGCGGCGCGTGCCGGGCACGCTGATCGCGATGACTTCGCACGGCCATAGCGGCCTGATGGAAGCGATGATGGGCAGCGTGGCCATGCGCATCGTGCGCGCGAGCGGCGACCCGGTCATCCTCTATCGGCCGCGCGGCGCCGCGGTCGAGGGCCGACGGCAGGCGGTGAAGATCAACAGTGTCCTGTTGCCGCTCGACGGCACCCAGGTGTCGGAGGCGATGGCGTCGCAGGCCGCCGGCATGGCGCAGTGGCTCGGCGCCGACCTCAGCCTGGTCCAGGCGATCTCGCCCGAGGCGCGGCCCGGCGCCGACATCCCGGTCGGTGACGTGATGGAATCCTCGTACGTGCGCGGCCGCGCCGACGATTACCGCACGCGATACGGCGTGCGCACCAGCTGGGAAGTGCTGCACGGCGATCCGGCCGACGCGATCGCGCGCTACCTGGACGGGCGCCGCGACGTGCTGCTCGCGATGGTGACGCGCGCCCGGCGCCCGCTGGAGGCCGCGATCCTCGGCAGCGTCACCGCGGGCTGCCTGCAGAAGTGCGGCGTGCCGATCGTCACGCGCCTGCCTTGAGCCGGCGGGTGCGCAGGCTCAGCGCTGCGGCATGTCCCTGACCGAGTAGCCGAGGCTCACGGTCGCGTCGGCCGGGATCGGCGGCATCGTCGCGTCCCAGTCCTCCCAGTCGGCGCGCATGCGCTGCATCCGTTCGGGCTCGCGCGGCGCGCGGTTGGCGCGCTCGCGCTCGTCGGCTGCGAGGTCGAACAGGTAGTCGTTGCCGTCGACACGCAGGTACTTCCAGTCGCCGTCGCGAAGCGCGCGCTGGCCGCGGTGGTTCATCCGCCAGTAGAGCTTGCGGTCGAACCGGTGGCGCGCGTCGCGCAGCACCGGCATCAGCGACACGCCGTCCAGCGGATGTCGGGGAGCGGGAGCGACGCCTGCGGCGTCCAGCAGGGTGGCGGACCAGTCCATCGTCATGCAGTGCTGCGCGCTGGTGCCGCCCGGGGCGATCACCGCCGGCCAGTGCGCGATCCACGGCACCCGGATGCCTCCTTCGGTGAGATCCATCTTGCCGCCCACCAGCGGCCAGTTGTCGGAGAAGCGCTCGCCTCCATTGTCGCTGGTGAATACGACCAGCGTGTCGCGCTCCAGGCCGTGCTCGCGCAACGCCTGCATCAGCCAGCCGATGCCTTCGTCCATGTGGTGGATCATGCGCCGGTAGCTCTGGATGTTGCCGCCGTGAAGGTGAAACAGGTTGTCGGCCACCTCTGCCGCCAGCGCCGCGTCGTCGCGCGTCTCCCAGGGCCAGTGCGGAGCCGTGTAGTGCAGGCTCAGGAAGAACGGTTCGCGCTGCGCCGCGACCCGGTTCACCCAGTCGACCGCGCGGCGTGAGATCAGGTCGGTGAGGTAGCCGACTTCGCGATGCTCGTTCTCGCCGGACCAGAGGTCGTGGGTGCCGCGCGAATCGCAGTGCGTGAAGTAGTCGACGCCACCCGACATGGGGCCGAAGAACTCGTCGTAGCCGGAGCGCAGCGGGCCGAACGCCGGCGGATACCCGAGATGCCACTTGCCGATCAGCGCGGTGCGGTAGCCGGCGGCGCGCAGCAGCGAAGGCAGGGTCGGGTGCTCGGGCGGCAGGCCGAGCGTGGTACTGCCGCGGCTGCGGCTGTTGATCGGCTCTTCGGCGGCGCCGCGCAAGCGGTACTGGTAGCGCCCGGTCATCAGTGCGAATCGCGTGGGCGAGCAGACCGGAGAGTTCGAGTAGCCCTGCGTCAGCATCAGGCCGCCGGCGGCGAGTTCGTCGAGCACCGGTGACACCGGCGCGCGTCCGCCATAGCAGCCGAGATCGGCGTAACCGAGGTCGTCGGCGACGACGAACACGATGTTCGGGCGCTGCCCGGTGCCCGGGGCCATGGCGTCGAGCTCGCCCGCGCTATTGCGTGAAACCCGACTTCTTCACCACCGGCTCCCATTGCGCGCGGTAGGCGGCCAGCATCTTCCCGGTCTGCTCGGGCGTTGCCGAGACCGGCTCCATGCTCGCGGCCTCGAACTTCGCGCGCGTCTCCTTCTCGCGCATCACGTCGCGAATCGCCAGGCCGATGCGCTGGACGACCTCCTTGGGCATCGTGGCCGGCGCGAACATCGCGTTCCAGCCGGTGGCCACCGTGTCCAGACCGGACTCGCGCAGCGTCGGGATCGTGGGCGCCATCGACGATCGCTTCGCGCCGGCCATCGCGAGGATCCGCAACTTGCCGCCCGACACGTGCGGAAGCAGTGCGTCCAGCGTATCCACCGCCACCGGAATGACTCCCGCCATCAGGTCGGTGATCGACGGTGCCGAGCCGCGATAGCCGATGATCTGCGGTTTCACGCCGATCGAATCGCCGATCATCAACGCGAAGAAGTGCGGCAGGCTGCCCGTGGCAGGCACGCCGAAATTGGCCTTCTCCGGGTTTGCGCGCAGCCAGGCCGCCAGGTGATTGAATTCGCGCACCGGCACCGCCGATCCGACTGCGACTGCGAAGTCGTAATTGGTGATGTGCGAGACCGGCACGAAGTCGCGCTGCGCGTCGTAGCCGACGTCACGGAAGACGACCGGCGCGACCACCATGAGCGCGGGATTGCCCACCACCAGGACGTGCTGGCCGGCCGGTGTCGCCTTCAGCTGCTGCATCGCCAGGCGACCGCCGGCGCCGGTGCGGTTCTCCACCACCACCGTCGTGCCCAACTTGTCCTTGAGCCCGTCGGCCACCAGCCTTGCGGCGCGATCCGAGGCACCCCCCGGCGGGTACGGAACCACGATGCGCAGGCCGCCGTCGAGGGCCTGCGCGGGCGTCGGTGTCGGCACGGCCAGCGACAGGATCGCGGCGAGCCACAGCATGCCTACGGCTTTCATGGAGTCTCCCGGTTGCGGCCGGCTGGCCAAGGTCGATCGAGATTCTCGCCGATCCCGGGTGGCGCGCCCATCCGGAAAACCCCGTTCCGTTTTCTGCATAATACGGTTCATGGAGCATGACCAGACGCCCACGGCTGACGACTCGACGCCAGCGGGGTCGGCGATCCTGCGCGCGATGCGCGTGATGGAGGCGATCGCGTCCACCGAAGTGCCGCCGCAGCTGGCCGATATCTGCAAGACGGTCGGGCTGCCGAAGCCGACGGTGTTTCGCATTCTCGCGACGCTCGAGGCAGCGGGGCTCGTGGGCCGCGAGCCGGGCAGCAAGCGCTATCACTGCGGTCGCCGGCTGAGCGCGCTGGCCGGGAACGTGCTGCTCAATTCGCCGACCCGTGCGGCGCGGCATGCGATCCTGGAGGAGCTGGTCGAGCACACCGGCGAGACCTGCAACCTCACCATCCCGAACGGCAATGCGGTGATCTACCTCGACCGCGTCGAGACCGCGTGGCCGCTGCGGATCGCGCTCGGCGCGGGGTCGAGCGTGCCGCTGCACGCATCGGCCAGCGGCAAGCTGTTCCTGGCGCACATGCCGAAGCGCTCGCGCGAGCGCTTCATCCGGCAGAGCCCGCTGGTTCGGCATACGCGCAAGACGCTGACCGATGCCGGAGCCCTGGCTGCCGAACTCGACCGGGTTCGCGATCAGGGCTACGCGACCGACGACGAGGAGTATCTCGCCGGCATCTGCTGCCTCGCGGTGCCGGTGCACGACCCCGACGGCCGGGTGATCGCGGCGCTGGCCATGCACGCGCCGGTGCCGCGGCTGCCGCTGACCGACGCGATGCAGTTCCTGCCCGCCATGCAGTTGGCTGCCGAGGCGATGGCGCAGACGATCGACTGGTCGGCCACGTGACCATCCTCGTCCTGAACAGCGGCTCTTCGAGCTTCAAGTTCGCTGTCTACCGCCGGGGCGATGCGCCCAGTGGCGCACCGTTCCGGCCCCGGGAGCTGTTGCGCGGGCAGGTGCACGGACTGCCCGATTCGCCGGTCATGGTCTGGCGTGCCGATGGCGCGCAGGGCGGCGAGATCGCGCTGCCGGCGCCTGCCGACCAGCGCAAGGCCTTGCGCGAGGTGCTCGCGCGGCTGCGCGAGCAGGGCCTGATCGATCGTGTCGAGGCGGTGGGGCACCGGGTGGTGCACGGCGGCGAGGCGCTGGTGGCGCCATGCCTGGTCGATCGGGCGTCGCTGCGGCTGATGGAGTCGCTCGAGCCGCTCGCGCCGCTGCACCAGTCGCATTGCGTCGCGGGAATCCATGCGATGGCGGCGATCGATCCCGGCCTTCCGCAGGTGGCGTGCTTCGACACCGCGTTCCATGCGACGCAGCCCCGGTTGCATACGACGCTGCCGCTGCCGGCTTCGTGGCGCGACCGCGGCGTGCGGCGCTACGGCTTCCACGGCCTGTCGTTCGAGTCGATCGCGCAACAGCTTCCCGGGCTGCTCGGCGAGCAGGCCGACAGCCGGATCGTGGTGGCGCACCTGGGCAGCGGAGCCAGCGTCTGCGCGATGCGCGAGCGGTGCTCGGTGCGCACGAGCATGAGCCTGTCGACCCTCGACGGACTGGTGATGAGCACGCGCCCGGGTGCGGTCGACATCGGCGTGGCGTTGTTCGCGCAGCAGCAGCTCGGCATGGACCTCGAGACACTGTCGCGCGGGCTGTACCACCAGTCCGGCCTGCTGGGCCTGTCGGGCATCTCGGGCGACATGAGGGCGCTTGCCGCGAGCGACGATCCGCGCGCCCGCTTCGCGATCGACGTGTTCTGCCAGCGCGCGGCGCAGGAGATCGCGGCAAGCGCCGTGGTGCTCGGCGGCTGCGATGCGATCGTCTTCACGGCCGGCATCGGCGAGAACGACGCCGGCGCACGCGCCCGGATCTCGGCGCTGCTGGGCTGGATGGGCGCGCGCGTCGACGATGTCGCGAACTCGGCGCATGGGCCGCGGCTGCACGCGGACGGATCGTCGATCGGCCTGTGGGTGGTGCCGACCGACGAGGAGGCGGTGATTGCGAGCCACACCGACGCGCTCGTGCGCGCACGCGGTCCGCACTGAGCGTGGGGCCCAGCGCTCAGGGGGCGAGCGTCGTGGCCAGGGCCGCTGCGGCCTCGCGCATCACCGGCAACAGGCCGATCGCGCGCTTCAGCGACAGCCGTCCGATCGGCGCGTGCGTGGCAAGCGCGGCGATCGGGTGGCCGTCGCGGCCCGGCACCGGCACCGCGATTGCGATCAGCCCGAGCAGGAACTCCTCGCGATCGAGGCTGTAGCCCTGGCGCACGATCGCGCGCATCTCCTTTTCGATCGCTTGCGCATCGAGCAGGGTGTTCGGCGTCGCGGCCCAGAGCGGCCGCGCAGCGAGCAGGCGCTCGCGCTGCGCCTTGTCCATGTGCGCGAGGAAAAGCTTGCCGCTGGCGGTGCAGTGCAGGGGCACTCGCGAACCGGGCTCGAGGTGCAGGCGCAGCGGCCATGCCGACTCGACCCGATCGACGTAGAGCACTTCGGCGCCCGCGAGCATCGTCAGGTTGCAGGTCTCGCCGATGCGGTCGACGAGGCCGCGCAGGATGGCGCGGCGTTCGGAATTGGCCGCGTCGTGGCGCAGCGCGCGCAGCGCGAACTGCTGCGCCACCGGTCCGAGCACGAAGTGGCGCTCGCCGCCGGTGCGCAGGATCCAGCCGGCCTGCTCGAGTTGCGCGCACAGCCGGTGGACCGAAGGCTTGGGCCAGCCGAGCTGCATCGTCATCCGGTGCAGCGACAGGCCTTCCGGATGCAGCGCGAGCTCGCAAAGCAGGGTCAGCGCGCGGGCGGTGACCGAGCCGCTCAGCGCAGCACGGCCGGCAGCCACAGGGCGATCGCGGGAAACCACAGCACGAGCAGCAGGCCGATCACCTGCAGCACCATGAATTGCATCATGCCGGCGTAGATGTCGCCCAGCTCCCACTGCGGCACCACGCCCTTCAGGAAGTAGGCCGACAGCGCGACCGGCGGAGACATCCACGCCGTCTGCAGGCACACCGCCACCAGCGTGCAGAACCAGACCAGGTCGATGCCCAGCTTGTTGACGATCGGCAGGAAGATCGGCACGACCACCAGCACGATCGGCACCCATTCGAGCGGCCAGCCCAGCACGAAGATGAGTGCGAGCATCAACAGCAGCATCACGGTGGGGCTGAACTCGAAGCCGAGCAGCAGGTTGGCGATCCAGTCGGCGCTGCCCAGCCGCGAGAAGACCGAGCCGAAGTAGTTCGACGCGGCCACCAGCAGCAGGATCATGCACGAGATCTCGACCGTGGACATCATCGCGCGGCGCAAGCCCGGCCAGGTCATCCTTCGGTAGCCGAGCGTGAGCAACAGCGTCGCGAACGCGCCCACCGCGCCCGCGTCGGTCGGCGTCGCGATGCCCGCCAGGATGACTCCGAGCGTGGCCATGATCACCAGCACCACCGGCACTGCGCCGATCGCCAGCTCGCGCAGCACTTCGGGCAGCGGTCGCCGATCCGACAGCGGCAGCGCCGGCCCGAGCTTCGGATTCCAGTAGCTGCGCGCGAGCGTGTAGACGATGAACAGGCCCGACAACAGCAGTCCGGGGAACACCGCCGCGGCGAACAGGTCGGTGGCCGGCACGCCCACCACCGGCCCCATCACGATCAGCATGACCGAGGGCGGGATCAGGATGCCAAGCGTGCCGCCGGCCGTGATCGCGCCGGCGCTCATGCGCACGTCGTAGCCGCTCTTCATCATCGCCGGGGCCGCCATCACGCCGAGCAGGGTGACCGACGAGCCGACGATGCCGGTGGCCGCGGCGAAGATCGTCGCGGTGATGATCACCGCCAGATACAACGAGCCGTTGACGCCGGCGAGCAGCAGCTGCACGCCACGGAACAGCCGCTGGATCAGCCCCGACTCCTCGAGCAGGTAGCCCATGAAGAGGAAGAAGGGCACCGACGCGAGCGTCGGGTCGCGCATCACCGAAAACACCTGCAGCGTCATCAGGTGGATCGCGACGTCGCCGAGCGCGAATTGCCCGACGCCGAGCGAGATCGCGACCAGCGTGAAGGCGATCGGAAAGCCGATGAAGATCGCGACGAAGAGGATGGCCAGGGCGACGAGCCCGATGATCTCCGGGCTCACAGCCACACGCCCCGGCGGGCCGCGACCACGCTCTTCACGAACTCGGAGACCCCCTGCAGCAGCATCAGCGCGGTGGCCAGCGGGATCGACAGCTTGAACGGCCAGACGATCGGCATCCAGGGACTGGTGACCATGCGTTCCTCGCGCACCCACGAAGTCCAGAAGAAGTCCCAGCCGACCGCCAGGAAGGCGATCATCGCCGGGAAGAAGAACAGCAGGTAGCAGACCGCGTCGACCGTGCCCTGGGTGCGCACCGACCAGTCGGCGTAGAACATGTCGGTGCGGATGTGGCCCTTGCGCATCAGCGTGTAGGCCGAACCGAGCATGAAGAAGCTGCCGTACAGCATGTAGGTCATGTCGTACGCCCAGGTGGTCGGTGCGTTGAAGAGGTAGCGGGCCCCGACTTCGTAGACGAGGCTCGCGACCATCGGAATGAGCATCCACGACACCGCGCGCCCCGACCAGAGCGCGACGGTGTCGATGGCGGCGACGAAGCGGGCGACCCGCCCCATGCCGGCGGGTGCGTCGCTCATTTCTTCTCTTGCAGCGCGGCGTTGCCCAGGTTCGTGTACAGCGCGTTGATCTTCGTCCAGTACGGCACGACCGTCTTCGCGAACTTGCGCTGCGACTCGAGGACCTCCTTGAAGAACGCGTCCTTCGCGGCGTGCCGGTCGAGGACCACGTTGGTCGCCTTGACGAACGCCGGGAAGAAGTCGGCGGGCGTGTCGTGCACGACCACCTGCGAGTCCTTCTTCAGCTTTTCGAGGGCGAAGGCGTTGCGTGCGACGTTGAACACGTAGGTGTCGGCAATGGTCGCCATGGCGGCGGTGCGCAGGATCTCCCGGACCTCGGGCGGCTGCTTGTCGAACCAGCCCTTGTTGAAGATCACCTCGCCGACGTCGGTCGACTGGTGCAGGCCCTGCAGGTAGTAGTGCTTCCAGACGCGGTGCAGACCGAGGTTCACGTCGTCGGCCGGCCCGATCCACTCGGCTGCGTCGATCACGCCGCGCTGCGCGGCCGGCACGATCTCGCCGCCGGGCATCGCCACCGCCGAGACGCCCATCTCCTTGAAGATCTCGCCGGTGATGCCGGGGGGCGCGCGGTACTTCATCTTCTTGAAGTCCTCGACGCTGGCGATCGGCTGCTTGAACCACCCGAGAGGATCGGGTCCCATCGGCTGCAGCATCATGCCGACGACCTTGACCTTGAGGACGTCGTTGTACAGCTTCTCGTAGAGCGCCTGGCCGCCGCCTTCGGCCAGCCAGGCCATGTGCGAGACCTGGTCGAGGCCCGCGCCGGCGCCGGCCATCGGGTTCGCGAAGAGGCCGGCGGCGGGATGCTTGCCCGACCAGTAGTGGGTCCACGCGAAGCCGCCTTCGACGATGCCCTTGTCCACCGCGTCGAGGATCTCGAAGGCCGGCACCACCGCGCCGTCGGGCAGGACGTCGATCTTGAGCTTGCCGGCGGTCATGCGGTCGACGCGGTCGGCGTAGCGCTTCATCAACTCGAAGTAGATGCTCGCGGTCGGGACTGCGGTCTGGATGCGGATCTTCTGTTGCGCCGATACGCCGCCCGCGATCGTGAGGCCGCCGACGGCGAGCACCGTCGCGGCGAGTTTGCGAAGCCAGGGTTTCATGTCTCCTCCACGCTGTTTCGATTCGGTGGTTCCGGTGCGCCGGGTAGCCGGCGCTGCTGCGCGGGGGCACCCGAAGCACGGCAGACGCTAACACCCGCCGCGTCGCGCCGACAACGTCTGCGGCCGGCCGGGCGTTCCGAAAAAGCGTAATCAGGATTCCGCAGGATTGAATCTGTCCGGAGGTTCCGATTCAATTCCCGTCACGCCGCGCGACGGATCCGCACGCGCGGTCAACCGGCATGGGCGCAGCAATGGACGAGTACGACTACATCGTGGTGGGGGCGGGATCGGCGGGCTGCGTGATGGCGGCGAGGCTGAGCGAGGACGGGCGCCACCGCGTGCTGCTGCTCGAAGCCGGCCCCGAGGATCGCTATCCGTGGATCCACGTTCCGATCGGCTACGCGAAGACGATGTTCAACCCGGTGCTGAACTGGATGTTCCGCACCGACCCCGACCCGGGAATGAACCGGCGCCAGGTGTACTGGCCTCGCGGCAAGACGCTGGGCGGATCGAGCGCGATCAACGGACTGATCTTCATCCGCGGACAGGCCGAGGACTACGACGACTGGGCAGCGCAGGGCAATACGCAGTGGTCGTTCGAGAAGGTGCTGCCGTGGTTTCGCCGGCTCGAGCACAACACGCTCGGCGCCGACGAATGGCGCGGCACGGGCGGCCCGCTGTGGTCCTCGCACATTCGCGTGCGACATCCGCTGATCGACGCGGTGATCGACGCGTGCGAGGAAGCCGGCATTCCCCGCAACCCCGATTTCAACGGCGCGCGGCAGGAGGGAGCCGGCTACTACCAGCTGAGCACGCGCAACGGTTTTCGCTGCAGCACCGCGGTGGCCTACCTGCGACCGGCGCGCAGCCGCCCGAACCTGCGCGTGCTCACGCGCGCGCAGACGACGCGCATCGTCTTCGAGGGGCGGCGCGCGGTGGGCGTCGAGTACCGGCCCGGGGCGCGTGCCGACCGGCGCGACGCGGGCACGGCGAAGGCTTCCGGCATCACCGTCGAGGCGGGCCCGCCGGTGCGGGTGCGCGCGCGCCGCGAGGTGATCCTGTGCGCGGGCGCGCTGCAGTCGCCGCAGCTGCTGCAGCTCTCGGGCGTCGGTCCGGCGGACCTGCTGGGGTCGTTCGGCATTCCGGTCGTGCACGAGCTGCGCGGCGTGGGCGAGAACCTGCAGGATCACCTGCAGGCGCGGGTCATGTTCCGGTGCAGCCAGCCGATCACCACCAACGACCAGCTCGCTTCGCTGTGGGGCAAGCTGCGCATCGGCATGGAGTACGTCTTCCTGCGCGGCGGTCCGATGGCCATCGGCATCAACCAGGGCGGCATCTTCGCGCGCACGCGCCCCGAACTGACCCGGCCGGACGTGCAATTCCACGTCGCGACGCTGTCCTCGGACATGGCCGGTTCACCGGTGCACTCGCACTCCGGGTTCACGATGTCGGTGTGCCAGTTGCGCCCGGAGTCGCGCGGCCACGTGCGCATCCGCTCGTCCGATCCGCTCGAGCCACCGTCGATGCAGCCGTTCTACCTGTCGACCGAGACCGACCGCCGCACCGCGGTCGACGGCGTGAAGCTCGCACGCCGGATCGCGGCGACACGGGCGCTCGCGCCGTTCGTGGTCGACGAGTACGCGCCCGGCGCGCAGGCGGCCAGCGACGCCGACCTGCTCGAGTTCGTCCGCAACCAGGGCGGGACGATCTTCCACCCGAGCGGTACCTGCAGGATGGGCGAGGGCGCGCTCGCGGTGGTCGATCAGCAGTTGCGGGTGCGCGGCGTCGGCGGATTGCGCGTGGTCGACTGCTCGGTCATGCCGACGCTGGTCTCGGGAAACACCAACGTGCCGGCGGTGATGATGGCCGAGCGCGCCGCCGCGTTCGTGCTCGCCGATGCACGCTGAGGCACGCTGAGCCCGGCCGGCGCTACCGGAACACGACCGTCTTGCCGCCGTTCAGCACGATGCGGTGCTCGGCGTGCCACTTGACCGCGCGCGCGAGCACGACGTTCTCGACGTCGCGGCCGATCGCGGTGAGGGTCGCAACGTCCATCGAGTGATCGACGCGCGCGACGTCCTGCTCGATGATCGGCCCTTCGTCGAGCGCGGTGGTCACGTAGTGCGCGGTCGCGCCGATCAGCTTGACGCCGCGCTCGTGCGCCTGCCCGTAGGGCCGCGCGCCCTTGAAGCTCGGCAGGAACGAATGGTGGATGTTGATCGCCCGGCCTTCGAGCCGGCGGCACAGGTCTTCGGACAGCACCTGCATGTAGCGCGCCAGCACCACCAGCTCCACCCCTTCGGTGCCGGCGATCTCCATCAGCCGCGCTTCGGCCTGCGCCTTGGTGGTCGCGGTGACCGGCACGTGATGGAACGGGATGTCGTAGGAGGCGGCAAGCTGGTAGAAGTCGCGATGGTTCGACACCACCGCGCGGATGTCGATCGGCAGCAGCCCCGAACGATGCCGGAACAGCAGGTCGTTCAGGCAATGGCCGAGCTTCGAGACGAGGATCAGCGTCGGCGCCGGCCGGGCGGCGTCGTGAAAGGCCCAGCGCATGCGAAAGCTCTCGCCCACCGGCTCGAACGCGCGCTGCAGTGCGCCGACCGACGCGCCGGCGTCGGCCGACTCGAAGTGCACGCGCATGAAGAACAGCCCCGTGTCGCGGTCGTCGTACTGCGCCGCCTCGAGGATGTTGCCGCCGTGCTCGAGCAGGAAGCCGGAGACCGCGTGAACGATGCCCGGGCGATCCGGGCACGACAGCGTGAGGACGAAGCCGTCGTTCATGTGGGCGCGCCTACGCCGCGCGCGCCGGCCAGCGCAGCAGCGGTCCGATCGCGTCGAGCGTGTTCTTCAGGATCAGCCCGTACTCGGTGTCGCCTTCCATCACCAGCGCGCGCTCGAAGAACAGCCGGTCGGCGTCTTCCTCGCCGCGCAGCAGGCGCAGGTAGCTCGATGCGTCGGCGGCCACGCGCAGCGCGACCGTGCCGCCGTCGGGCGCCGCATGAAAGCCGCTGGCGTCGAGCATCAGCCGGCAGCGGATGCCGAGATCGCAGACCTCGATCTCGACGACCCTGCCGGCCAGCTGCTGCGCGGCATCGGCCGGAAGCTGCGGCCGCAACAGGCGGTCGAGCGCGAGCGCCAGCACGACCGAGGGCGGACGGATCGGGAGCCGCGAGACGAAGCGGCGCAGCGGCTCGGGCACGGGCAGGGCGGTGTTGCGGTGGGGTGTCATGACAGGTTCCTTCAGCTCCAGCTCCGGTCGAGTCCGGGGCGGCGATGCGCGAAGCCGTCGACCAGCCCGCCAGGCAGGCTCATTGCGGCCAGCGCGGCGCGTTCTTCGGCGGCGTCGCCGTCGCCGTTGAGCACGCGCTCGAAGCTCGCCAGTACTTCGTCGAAGCGCTGCGCCACCGGGGACAGCCGCACGCGGCTCACGCCTGCGGCGCGCATCGCTTCGGCTTCTCCGATGAGGCACTGCTGCGCGGCCGATTGCGTCTGGATGCCGTTCAGCGTGAGGAACGGTGCGCCCTCGCCGGTGGACAGCAGCAGGCCGTCGGGGTGCTCGATGCAGCGAAAGCCGCACTCGTCCTTGTTCAGGTGGTAGTGGCGCGCGGTGAAGCAGCGTGCCGAGAACGCCAGCGGCAGCCTGCCGAAGGCGAACAGCTCGGTGGCGATCGGTGTGTCGGTGCCCGGCCCGCCGGCGACCGGCGCTTCGGCAGGATTGATCAGGCCGATCGCCTCGAGGCTCAACTCGACCGGCGCCACCCAGCGCACCGCGCCGAGCGCGGCATGCTCTTCGAGCGCTGGGCGGCTGTAGACGTTGACGTGCGGCCCGAGCACGAAAGCGCGGCCGGCGAGCGTGCGCAACGCCGAGGCGTCACCGGCTTCGACCATGAACTCGTCCTGCCCAACCAGCCGGCGCATGTCGCGCAGGTCGGATTCGGATTCGAGCAGCGCCTGGCTGGCCAGCACCACCTCCTTGCCGCAGCCGGCGAGGTCGCGCGCCAGCGCGAGCCAGTCGTCGATCTTCATCTCGTGGCGCCGCGAGCAGACGACCTCGCCCAGCACGACCGTGTCGGCGGGCGAATCGGCGACCTGCCCGTAGAAGTCGATCAGCGTCTTGCGCGGCCAGTAGTAAAGGACCGGGCCGACGGTGAGCCGGATGCGCGGATTCATGCCCATGCCTCCTGTCAGCGCCAGGGGCGATTGTAAGCGCCCAGCGTATGCTGCTGGCCTTCGGACCAGCGCCCGAGCGCGGCCACCCACTGCGGCTGCACCGCGAATCGCGAGGGCTGCGCCGCGCAGTGGTCGATTGCCGCGCGCCACACGCGGGTGACCTGCTCGACGTAGGCGGGGCTGCGCTGGCGACCCTCGATCTTGATGGCCGCGATGCCGAACTCCATCAGCTGCGGCAGCACCGCCAGCGTGTTCAGGCTGGTCGGTTCCTCGAGCGCATAGTCGCGCACACCCTCCACGTGGAACCGGCCCTTGCATAGCGTCGGATAGCCGCGCGGCTCGTCGGGCGCGTAGCTGTCGATCAGCACCTCGTTCAGGCGCGCGCGCACGCCGTCGGCGGCATCTTCCCAGCGCACCGCCGAAGGCGGCGAGCACACGCCCGCGGTGTTGGGCGACTGGCCGGTCGCGTACGACGACAGTGCGCAGCGCCCCTCCACCATCACGCACAGGCTGCCGAAGCCGAAGACTTCGATCTCGGCGTCGGTGTGCCGGCAGACGTGCCCGACCTGCGACAGCGTCAGCACGCGCGGCAGCACCGCGCGCTGGATGCCGTAGCGCTCGCGGTAGAACTCGATCGCCTCGTAGGTGGTGGCCGAGGCCTGCACCGACAGATGCAGCCGCAGTTGGGGATGGTGGTCGCGCGCGTAGGCGAGCACGGCGGTGTCGGCGCAGATCAGTGCGTCGGCGCCCAGCCCTGCCGCCACGTCGACCGCGTGCCACCAGCGCCGCGGTTCACGCGCGTCGGCGAAGGTGTTCAGCGCCATCAGCACGCGGGCGTTGCGCGCGTGCGCGTAGCCGATGCCTTCGCGGGCCTGGTCGAGGTCGAAGTTCAGGCCGGCGAAGTTGCGCGCATTGGTCGCGTCCTTCAGGCCCATGTAGACGGCGTCGGCGCCGGCGTCGACCGCGAGCTTGAGCGCGCGCAGCGAGCCGGCAGGGCAGACGAGATCGGGCTTGCGCGGTGCAGCGGTTCGTCGTTCGTTCATCGGACATTCCTCCGGAACGGGCGCCGGCGTGGCGCCCTGGTGTAAGCGGTACGTGGCCGGGCGGCGATCATCCGGGCCGTCCGTCGCTGCGCGGCCGCCCGTACCAGCGGGCGTGCCGGGCGGCCCATGCGAGCATCGCGATCATCCACAGCGCAGCCGCCGCCAGCAGCAGCGTCGGCGTGGAGGGCAGCCAGGCCGCGGCGATGCGCACTGCGACTGCGGCCTGCAGAACGAGGAACAACGCCCAGGCGATGCCGTCGATCGCCTGCGCGCGCCCGTCCTGGCCTGCGCTGACGCGAGTCACGAACGCGAACTGGATCGAACCGAAGAAGCCCATGCCGAGTGCGTGCAGGCTCGCGATCGACGGCTGATGCGCCTCTCCCGCCCACCAGGCCTGCGCGGCCGAGGCGGCCTGAAGCACGAGTGCAAGCCCGAGCCAGACGAAACCGAGGTCGAGCATGGCCAGCAACCGGATGCGCAGGTTCTGAGTGGCTCGCCACCGCAGGGCAAGCCCGAGCACGAGTGCCGCAGCGGCGCCATCGACGATGAATGTCAATGCCGCCAACAGGGGATTGGCAAGCACTCCCGACGCGAGCGGCACCTGCAGGCCAAGCACGACCAGCAGCGTCCAGAGCAGCCATTCGGGGTGGCGCTCGTCGAGCCGCGGCGCGGCGACTCCGAAGAACGGCACCATCCGGTGCATGGCGGTGGCGAAGACCGGCGAAAGGAACCACCAGAGCCCGACGGCGAGCGCGGCTCCCACGAGCGCAGCTGCGTCGGCGGCCAACCCCGCAGCCGCGGCCCAGAGCGCGGCCGCGCCGATGCCGCAGGCGCAGCCAATGACCCTGAGGTGAGTGCGGTCGGCGACGCGACTGCGCCGGAGCAACTGCGCGAGGCGCCAGACGAACAGGGTCCAGCCGGCCGCGACCGTCGCGAGGCCGGCCGCGGCAAGCCTCGGGTCTAGGTGCACGCCGGCGAGGTAGATTCCCCAGCCGGCGAGCCAGGCTGCCGCGACCGGCAGCAGGCTGCGTCCCGGCAGCGCCGGCAGGGCCAGCCATCGCGGGCCGGCGGTGAACAGGAAGCCGGCGAAGAACATCGGCATGAACGAGAAGCTCATCAGCAGCGCATGGGCGTGGGCCGGCGCGACGGCCCACCGGATCTGCCGGTGCGCGACGAGCTGCGTCGCCAGCGTCGCGAGCCACCAGAGCGCGCTCGTCGAAACCATGGCCGAGCCGACGAAGAATCCGAGGCGATGCGGCGCATCGAGCAGGCGGGCGATTCGCCACGGTCCGGGCGGAGCGTCGCGTCGCGCGGGACGCTCCGGCCGGCCGGCGGCGTGAACGGAAGGCACGGAGGAGCGGCTGCGCGTCACGGAGAACCGACGGTCGAATGTAGGCGGCGCTATCCGCACGCGCCTTGCGTCATATCAAGCGGAATGTATGTGCGCGAAGGTTTCCGGCCGAAAAGCCCGTCGCGCAAAGCCACGGCCATCCGCATAATTTCCGGGTCTTCAACCGTAGCACACCGACATCGATGAACCGCACCGCCGTCGTCGAAACGCACCCCGGCCCGCGCGCCCCCGCGGATCGCCCCCCGTTGCCGCCCGGGCAGTCCCCGGACGCGATCGAGGCGCTGCAGAACTTCCGCGTCATCTTTCGCGCGGTCCGGCGCCATTTCCACGAGGTCGAGGAGCGCTGTGGAATCAGCGGCTCGCAACTCTGGGCGCTGGCGGTCGTCGTGCAGTCGCCGGGCATCCGTGTCAAGGATCTCGCCCGCTCGATGGCGGTGCAGCAGTCCACCGCCAGCAACCTCGTCGAGCAGCTGGCGCGCCAGGGATTGATCCGCCGCGCCCGCGAAAGCGCCGACCAGCGCATCGTGCAGCTGCATCCGACCGAGGCGGGCCAAGAGGTGATCGCCCGCGCGCCCAAGCCGCTGGTGGGCATGCTCGCCGACGTGCTGTCGCGCTTCGATCCGAAGCGCCTCGCCACGCTGAACCGCCTGCTCGACGAGGTCGTGAAGTCGATGCGCAGCGCCGACCGCAGCGCGCGACACCTGCCGCTGTCCGACCTGTAGGGGCCGTGTCCGCAGCGCGCGACTGGCTGTTCGCCGACATCGGCGGCACCCACGTGCGCCTCTGCCGCTGGGGCCGCGAGAATGGCGCCGGCGACATCGTGCGGATGCGCGCCGATGCGAGCGCCGGCGTCGCCGATGCGCTGCTCGGCTTCGAGCGCGCCCAGACGCAGCCCGCCGCGCACGCCGCGCTCGCGATCGCGCTGCCGGTGCGCCGCGGACCGCTGCGAATGACCAACCGCGACTGGATCCTCGACCCGGAGAGCCTGCGCGCGACGCTGCGCCTGCGCACGCTGTGCGTGGTCAACGACTTCGTCGCCGCCGCCGCCGGAGTGCCGGTGCTGGGCGAACGCGACAGTCTCGTGCTGCGCGAGGGCGTACCGGGGCCGGGGAGCCGGCTGCTGATCGGCCCGGGAACCGGGCTGGGCGTGGCCGCGCTGATCGGAACGACCGGCGGCGACGAACGCGTGCTTGCCAGCGAGGCTGGCCACATGGGCCTTGCCTGGCAGGGCGCCGAAATCGACGCGCTGCACGGGCTCGGCCGAACCCGCTGGGGCCGGCTGTCGTGGGAACGCCTGTTGAGCGGCGAAGGGCTGGGATGGCTGCACGCCTGGCGAAGTGGAGCCGCGACGCCGGCGCCGGCACCCGAAGTCGCCTCGCGTGCGGCCCAGGGCGAGCGCGCCGCGCGCGAGGCAACGCAGTGGTTCTCGCGGCTGCTCGGTGCCTTTGCAGGCGACCTGTGCCTCGCCTTCGGCGCCGATGCCGGCGTCTGGCTCACCGGAGGCGTGCTCGACGGCCTGGCCGAGACCTTCGATGCCGCCGCGTTTCTCGAGGCGTTCGACGACAAGGGCCGCTACGCGGCCACCCAGCGAGAAGTCCCGGTGCGCCGCGTGCTCGCCGGCGACCTCGCATTTCGCGGCCTTGCGCGCATCGTCGACGGCGCCTGCCGCGCGCCGATGCTGCGCCTGTCGGCCGCCACGACGCACCGACATCGGAACTAGGAAGGGGCCTGCCTGGCCCGCCTGCCCGCCCGATTGCCCGCCGCCGCGCGCGCATGCGCGAGCAGCGCGTCGGCCAGTGCGGAGCGATAGCGCTGCGGATGCGACACCAGCCAGAACGAACGGGTCAGCGCGCGCCGCAGCGCGGGCGAACGCGGCGTGATGTCGCGCAGCGTGCCGTCGCGCAACTCGTCGGCGATCGCCATCCGGCTCAGGCAGCCGAACCAGTCGCCGGCGGCCACCAGTCGCTTGAGCGCCAGCGAATCGCTGACCTCGATCGCGATCTCGGGCGTGCCGATCAGCGGCTGCATCGCGCGCAGGAAGGTTTCGCGGGTTCCCGAGCCGCGCTCGCGCAGCACCCAGCGACCCGCCGCGAGCGCCCGCGGCGCCGGATGGTCCGCGCGCGCGAACAGGCAGACCTCGTCGTCGAGCCACGCCTGGACCGTCAGCCCCGGCTCGAGCACCTCGCCTTCGATGAACGCCAGGTCTAGCGTCAGGTCGTGAATGCGAGCCACCAGCGTCTCGGTGTTCTCGATCGCCAGGTCCACCGACACGTTCGCCGTCAGGTTCGGGTGGCGGCGGGCGAAGTCCGCCAGCAGTCCGGGCATCAGGAACGGGCCGATCGTGCGCGTGGCGCCGATCGCCAGGCGCCGCGCGGGCGCGGCCTCGTCGATCGCGATCGTGGGCAACTCGATGGCGCGCTCGACGATCTCGATCGCCTTCGGCAGCAGGCGGCGTGCCGCGTCGGTCTGCCTCAGGCCGCGCCCGGCGCGTTCGAACAGGCGCGCGCCCAGCGCTGACTCGAGCTCCTGCAAGGCCAGGCTCACCGCCGATTGCGTGCGCGCGAGCCGCTGCGCGCCGGCCGAGACGCTTCCGGCGAGCGCGACCGCGCAGAACGCCTCGAGCTGCCTGAGCGTCATCCGCGCGCGTCCCTGGCGCGGCGCGGGGACCCGGTCGGCGTCGATGCCGTGGCGCTGGCGGGCCGGGATACCCGGTCGGGTTCTGGAAGGCATGCCGGAATCATCGGATTCGCCAATGTCCAGGTCAAGAATTTCCCGGTTTTTCAGATGAATCCGGCAGGCTAGAATGCCGGATGCGAGTAGCAAGGACCACGCCTGCGGCGCGGCCCCGGGGCCGGCTTCAGTCGACCAGGGCCGGCGCCTCGCGCGCGCGGCTCCTGCCGGCGAATTGCGCCAGCGCGACGCCGCCCAGCGTGATCGTCGCGCCGAGCAGCTTGGCCGCGGTGAAGCGCTCGTCCGATGCCACCCACGCGACCGCTCCGGCGACTGGCGGCATCAGGTACATCAGCGGGGCGGTCCGGCCCACGCCGCGCACCGCGTTCACCCAACCCCAGGCGAGCCAGCCGACGAAGGCCGACACGATCACCGCCCAGAGCAGGCCCGCCCAGAGCAGCGGCGAGAGCTTCGACCACTCGATACCCACGCCCACCGGCATCGACAACGCCACTACGGGCACGCTGCCCAGCAGCGTCGCGTAGGCCATCACGACGATCCCGCCATGACGTTCGATCAGCGGCTTCGCAGCCACGGTGTACCAGGAGAAGAAGCTCGCCGCGACCAGCAGGAACAGATCGCCGCCGCCGGCCAGCCAGCGACCGGCGAGCAGCTTGTCCGACAGGAAGACCAGCACGCCGGCGCAGGCGACCGCCACGCCCGCGACCTGCGCGCCGTTCAGTCGCTCGATTCCGGACCAGCGCAGGATCAGCAGCGTGAAGATCGGCCCGCACGCCAGGATCAGCGAGCTCGAGAACGCGGTCGACCAGTCGATGCCGTGCGTCACCATGCCCACGTGGAGCACGTGACCGACGAAGCCGAGCTTCGCCAGCGCGATGAGGTCGCGCCTCGAAACCGCCGGAAACCGGGTGCCGTAGGTGTGCAGCAGCAGCGCCAGCGCGCACACCGGCATGATCAGGTAGCGCGCGAACAGGAATCCGGTCGGCGTGATCGCCGCGAACAGGGCCTTCTGCACCGAGAAGTTCGCGCCCCAGACGGCGATGACCGCGAGCGCGACCACGAGGGCCTGCAGTTCGCGCTCGCGCCCGTGGGGTGGAACCGGCCCTTGCATGATTGCTATCCATGATAACTGATCGACGTACTCTCGGACGCCTCTTCCCGTTCCTTGCCTGGCTGCCGCTGGTCAAGGACCGGGCGACCCTGCGCGCCGACCTGCTGGCCGGACTCACCGGCGCGGTGGTGGTGCTGCCGCAGGGCGTGGCTTTCGCCACGCTGGCCGGAATGCCGCCGGAATACGGTCTCTACAGCGCGATGGTCCCGTGCGTGATCGCCGCGCTGTTCGGCGCCAGCCGCCTGATGGTGACCGGCCCCGCCAACGCGATCTCGCTCACGGTGCTCGGCCTGATCGCGCCGCTGGCGACGCCGGGTTCGGCCGACTACGTGCAGCTGGTGATCACGCTGACGTTCATGGTCGGCTTCTGGCAGCTCGCGATCGGGGTCGCCGGCCTGGGCCGCGCGGTCGACCGGGTGCCGCACAGCGTGATCGTCGGCTTCACCGCAGGTGCCGCGGTGCTGATCGTGAACTCGCAGGTGCGCAACCTGTTCGGCTTCGACTGGCCGCGCGGCATGTCGGTGTGGCAGACGCTCTGGCGCCTGGGGCGCGACATCGGGTTGACGCACTGGCCGACCGCGGTGGTGGCCTTCGGCACGGTCGCGGCCTGCCTGCTCGCGCGGCCGTGGAACAATCGTGTGCCGTACATGCTGGTCGGCGTGCTGGCGGGCGGCGCGATCGCGGCGCTGCTGGCGGCGATCTCGCCCGACTTTGCGGTGAAGGCGGTCGAGCAGTTGCCGGGCGCGATTCCGCCGCTGTCGGCGCCGACATTGTCGTTCAGTGCGCTCGAGACGCTGCTGGTGCCGTCGATGATCATGACGGTGCTGGCGCTGGCCGAAGCGGTGTCGATCGCGCGGGCGATCGCGGTGAAGAGCGGTGACCAGCTCGAAGGCAACCGCGAAGTCATCGGGCAGGGGATGGCGAACCTGGTCGGCTCGTTCTTCTCATCGTACCCGGCCAGCGGATCGTTCAACCGCTCGGGCGTCAATGTCGCGGCCGGCGCGCGCACGCCATTGTCGGCGGTGGCCGCAGCGGGCTTCCTGCTGGTGTTGCTGGCGTTCGTGGCGCCGCTGTCGCATTACCTGCCGCTCGCGTCGGTCGCAGGCATCCTGCTGATGGTCGCGGTGGGACTCATCGACGTGCGCGACATCCGCCATATCGCGCGGCACAGCCGCCGCGACGCGATCGTGATGGCGGCGACTTTCGCGCTGGTGGTCACGATTCCGCTCGAATGGGCGATCCTCGGCGGGCTCGCGGTGCACGTCGTGCTCTCGAAACTGATGGAGCCGAATCACTGACCTGCGCAGGGGCGTGCGGCGGCGGCCCGCGCCGATTTGCTAAAATACGCGTTCCCCCCTTACCGATCGGGCGCGCCGCGCAAGCTCCGGCGCCGGAGTTTCGTTCGCCCGCGCCATGCCAGTCAGGAGATCGTGCATGCAGGAAAAGCTTCGTTCGACCGTGGATTCCGTGGCTGCTGCTTCGCCCAGGCCGAAGCTCGAGGTCGTCGGCGGCAGTGCCGTACCGCGCGCTTCCGGCAAGGCGCAGGAGCCAGACTCCACCCGGATCTACTTCGACGGCGACTCGACCTGCGTGGCGCAGCAGTACCACGAGCTCATCCGCGAGCAGGCCGAGCGCTTCAACAAGGGGCCGGGCGGTACCCTCATCGTGTCGGGTCACGCCAACTCGGCCGACGAGCCCGAGGCGGCGGTGCAGTTGAGCATGCATCGCACGCAGGCGGTGGCTGCGCTTCTCGAGCAGTTCGGTGTGCAGAGCCACCGCATCGTGCGCGTCAGCCACGGCGCCAACGCGCCGGTGGTCGACCTTGCCGACGAATCTTCGCGCTGGATCAACCGCTGCGTCGAGATCCGCCACGGTGGGCTCGCGCCGCGCCAGCCTGTCTGGTCGCAGCGGGTTCGCAAGTCGGCCAAGCGGTAAGCCCGACGCAGTCGGGCGCGCCGCGCGCCCTGCGCCAGCCAGCATGTCGAAGCCGAATCTCCTGGCGCACCTGAACGAGCAGCAGCTCGCGGCCGTCACGTTGCCGGCGCAGCATGCGCTGGTTCTCGCAGGCGCCGGCAGCGGCAAGACACGCGTGCTCACCACGCGGATCGCGTGGCTGGTCTCGACCGGGCAGGTGAGCCCGCAGGGGCTGCTCGCAGTCACCTTCACGAACAAGGCGGCGCGCGAGATGCTCGCGCGGCTGTCGGCGATGCTGCCGGTGAACACGCGCGGCATGTGGATCGGTACCTTCCACGGCCTGGCCAACCGGATGCTGCGCGCGCATCACCGCGACGCCGGGTTGCCGCACACGTTCCAGATCCTCGACTCCCAGGACCAGCTCGCGGCGATCAAGCGGCTGCTGCGCGCGCTCAACGTCGACGACGAGAAGTTCCCGCCGAAGAACCTGCAGCACTTCATCAACGGTGCCAAGGAAGAGGGACGACGCGCCGCCGACGTCGAGGCCGGCGACGACTACACGCGGCGCCTGGTCGAGCTCTACGCGGCCTACGACGAGCAGTGCCAGCGCGAGGGAGTCGTCGATTTCGCCGAACTGCTGTTGCGCAGCTACGAGCTGCTCGTGCGCAACCAGCTGCTGCGCGAGCACTACCAGGCGCGCTTCAGGCACATCCTGGTCGACGAATTCCAGGACACCAACGCGCTGCAGTACCGGTGGCTGCGGCTGCTCGCGGGTGACTCGGCGGTGATCTTCGCGGTGGGCGACGACGACCAGAGCATCTATGCGTTTCGCGGCGCGAAGGTCGCCAACATGGCGGCGTTCGAGCGCGAACTGCGCGTCGCCAACCTGATCAGGCTCGAGCAGAACTACCGCTCGCACGGCAACATCCTCGAATGCGCCAACGCGCTGATCGCCCACAACAGCCGCCGGCTCGGCAAGAACCTCTGGACCGACGCCGGCGAGGGCGAGCCGGTGCGCGTTCACGAATCGCTGACCGACGCGCAGGAAGCGCAGTGGCTGGTCGAGGAGATCCGCGGGCTGGTCGGCGAGGGCTGGTCGCGCAGCGCGATTGCGGTGCTGTACCGCTCGAACGCGCAGTCGCGGGTGATCGAGCATGCGCTGTTCTCGGCGGGCATCGCCTACCGCGTCTACGGCGGGCTGCGCTTTTTCGAGCGCGCCGAGATCAAGCACGCGCTCGCCTACCTGCGCCTGCTCGAGAACCCCGACGACGACGGTGCGTTCCTGCGGGTGGTCAACTATCCCGCGCGCGGCATCGGCGCGCGCACGCTCGAGGCGCTGCAGGACGCCGCGCGCGCCGGCGGGTGCAGCCTGTTCGCGGCGCTGCCGTCGATCGGCGGCGCAGCCGCGGGCAAGCTCGGTGCGTTCGCGCAGCTGATCGAGCGGCTGCGCGCCGACACCCGGGCGATGCCGCTCACCGAACTGGTCGAGCACGTGGTCGACCGCAGCGGCCTGATCGCGCATTACCAGGCCGAGCGCGAGGGCCAGGACCGCATCGAGAACCTGCGCGAACTGGTCAACGCCGCCGCCGTCTTCCTCGCCGACGAGGGTATCGGACGCGACGTGCCGGCCAGCTTCGGCGTGTCGGGCCTGGCCGACGCGGTACGCGGTGGGGCCGCGGGCGCCGTCGGCGCCGGGAGCGACGCGCCCGAAGGCGCGGGCGCGTCGGCCGGCGACCCGACGCAGGAGCCGCGCGTCGCTCCGCTCGCAGCCTTTCTCGCGCATGCGTCGCTCGAGGCCGGCGAGAACCAGGCCGGCGAAGGCAGCGACGCGGTACAGCTGATGACGGTGCACGCCGCCAAGGGACTGGAATTCGACGCGGTGATGGTCACCGGGCTCGAGGAGGGCCTGTTTCCGCACGAGAACTCGATCGCCGAGCCCGAGGGGCTCGAGGAAGAGCGCCGGCTGATGTACGTGGCGATCACGCGCGCGCGCCAGCGCCTGTATCTGTCGTTCTCGCAGACCCGGATGCTGCATGGGCAGACCCGCTACAGCGTGCGTTCGCGCTTTCTCGACGAGTTGCCGCCGGCGCTGCTGAAGTGGCTGACGCCGCGCGGCCTGCCGGCCGCATCGGCCGGCTATCGCGAAGGCTGGGGCGGTGCCTGGGAGGGCTTCGGCCGACAGGGCGCGGCCGGCCGGGGGCGCGTCACGGGCACGCGCGCGGGCGACGCCGACATCGGGCGCCTGTCGGGCGCCGAACAGCGCGCCGCGCAGAAGTTCGACCGCGGCACGGCGTTTCGCGTCGGCCAGGGCGTGACGCATGCGCGCTTCGGCGAGGGGGTGATCGTCGGGATCGAAGGCAGCGGCGACGACGCGCGCGTGCAGGTGAACTTCGGCCGCGAAGGGCTGAAGTGGCTCGCGCTGTCGGTGGCGCGGCTCGAACCGATCGGGTAGCGGACGACCCCGGCGGCGCGCGGCATGGCGCGCGCCCGCGCGCCGCGCTCAGGGGGCGGCGTCGGAGTCGACCGCGTCGCGGTAGGTGGACCAGAACGAGCAGTAGACCGCGGTGATCAAGATCAGCGACAGCGGCGAGAGCAGCATCGACAGCACGACCGGACTGGGGCCGAGCGTCAGTTGCAGCAGGCGGATCGCCAGCGACGCGGCCAGCGCGATCGCGAACCAGCCGATGGCGTAGACGACGAACGCGCGGCGGTTGCGCCACGCGGCAACCAGGCTGAAGAACAGCGACTGCACTACCGGCGTCCGGTGCCAGGCGACGAACAGCGGCGCGTACCACATCGCTGCCTGCGTCGGCGCGTAGACCAGCAGGAACAGGGCCGCGGCCGTCATCAGTGCGCCCTCCGACACCGCGGCATCTTCGCTGCCGAGGTGTCCGGTGGCCAGCCGCATCAGCGTGCCGTTGTCGGCCACCGCCGCCAGCGCCAGTGCGGCGACGGTGCACACCGCATTGGCCGCGCCCAGCACGATCAGCGGCCGCCACGCGCGACCGTCGTAGTCCCGGAAGGCGGCCAGCAGCATCAGCGGCGTGGGCATCTCGCCGCGGTCGGTGGCACGGATCGCGTGCATCACGCCGACCATCAGTGCCGGCGTGAGCACCAGTGGCGCGATCGAACCCACCAGCGGAATCAGTACCGACACCGACAGCAGCAGCAGGTTCATGAAGACGATCGCGAGCAGTGCGATCGGCTGGCGTCGCAGCAGCCTGAAGCCGTCGATGACCCAGCGCCAGCCGGTGACGGCCGGGAGCACGCGGATGCGCATCGCGCCGGAAGGGGCAGTGGTCATGGAAGCGGAGGCACGCCGAGTCGGCGCGCGAGCAGGATGCGCTCGAAGTGCGCGGGGTCTTTCGGGGTGACCATCTCGGCCGGCCGCGGCAGGTGCAGGTCGTGCAGCCGCGACAGCCAGAAGCGCAGCGCCCCGGCGCGAAGCATCATCGGCCATGCGTCGCGCTCGGCCTGCAGCAGCGGGCGCTCGGCCGCATAGGCGCGCGCGAGCGCGTCGAAGCGCGCGGGGTCGAAGGCGCCGGTCGCGTCGTCGATGCACCAGTCGTTGGCCGCGACCGCGAGGTCGAACATCCACGTGTCGACGCCTGCGAAGTAGAAGTCGATCACGCCGCCGAGCCGCGGCGAGTCGCCGGGTGCCGTCTCGAACAGCACGTTGTCGCGGAACAGGTCGGCGTGCACCGCGCTGGCGGGCAGCGCCGCGCGCAACGTCGATGCGGCGAAGGCACGCTGCTGCGCGAGTTCGTCGGCCAGCAGCGTTGCCTGCTCGCGATCGAGGAAGGGCAGCACCTCGGGCGCGGCGCCCGCCTTCCAGTCGATGCCGCGGGGGTTCGGCAGGCTCCCCTCGTAGCCGAGCGCAGCGCGATGCATCCGGGCGAGCAGCGCGCCCACCTGCGCGCAATGCGCGGGCCGCGGCTGCATGACCGCCTGCCCGGCCAATCGCGTGACCAGCGCCGCCGGCTTGCCTTCGAGCCAGCCGAGCGATACGCCTTGTCGATCGGCGACCGGATCGGGACAGGGAATGCCGCGGGCGGCGAGGTGGTGCATCAGGCCGAGATAGAACGGCAGTTCGTCGAAGTGAAGGCGCTCGAACAGCGTGAGCACGAAGCGCCCGGAACGGGTGGTGACGAAGAAGTTGCTGTTTTCGATGCCCGAGGCGATTCCCTCGAACCCGCGCAACTCGCCGAGGTCGTAGCGCTCGAGCCAGTGCGCGAGCGACTCGCGCGTGACGGGCGTGAAGACGGCCATGTCGGGGAGCGGTGCTCCTACAGGTAGAGCATCCGCTCGTGCTCGTCGGCCGTGGGCACGAAGCCGCGCGTCTGGTAGTAGTCGAAGATCGCCTCGACGACCCGGGACGGCTCGTCGATCAGCTGGATCAGCTCGATGTCGCCCTCGGAGATCAGGCCGTTGCCGAGCAGCTGCCCGCGCATCCAGTCGACGAGCCCTGACCAGAACGCGCTGTCCATCAGGATGATCGGGATGCGCCGGCCCATGCGCGTCTGCACCATCGTGAGCATCTCGCACAGCTCGTCGAGCGTGCCGAATCCCCCGGGCAGCGCGACGAAGGCGGTCGCGTACTTGGCGAACGCCACCTTGCGCGCGAAAAAGTGCCGAAAGGTGAGCGAGATGTCCTGGTAGCCGTTGCCGGTCTGCTCCATCGGCAGCTGGATGTTCAGCCCGACCGAGGCCGACTTGCCGGCGTAGCCGCCGCGGTTGGCCGCTTCCATGATGCCGGGGCCGCCGCCGGAGACGATCGCGAAGCCGGCGTCGGACAGGCGTCGCGCGAGGTCGACGGTGGTGTCGTACCAGCGATGTCCGGGGCGCACGCGCGCGCTGCCGAAGATCGACACTGCGGGACGGATCTCGGCGAGGCGTTCGGTCGCCTCGACGAACTCTGAGATAATTCCAAAGATGTGCCAGGACTCGCGCGCTTTCAGCGACGTCGAGCGCTCCTGGCTCGCGATCGCGCGCAACTGCGGCACCTGCTTGCTGCTGGACATGTCCGAAAAGACGCTTCTGCTGGTCGACGGCTCGAGTTTCCTGTATCGCGCGTTTCACGCGATGCCGGATCTGCGTACCGGCAGCGGCGAGCCGACCGGCGCGGTGCGCGGCATGGTGGCGATGCTACGGCGTCTGCGTGCCGACGGCAAATTGAGCGGCGGCGCGACGCACGGCGCGGTGGTCTTCGACGCGCCCGGCAAGACCTTCCGCGACGACTGGTACCCCGAATACAAGGCCAATCGCAAGGCGATGCCCGAAGACCTGGTGCGCCAGATCCCGGTCATCCACGAGATGGTGCGCGCGCTTGGGTGGCCGCTGCTGATGATCGAGGGCATCGAAGCCGACGACGTGATCGCGACGCTGGCTGCCGAGGCATCGCGCCAGGGCATGAACACCGTGATCTCCACCGGCGACAAGGACCTTGCCCAGCTGGTCGACGATCGCGTGGTGCTGGTGAACACGATGACCAGCCGCGAGGGCGGGCCGGTCGAGCGGCTCGACCGCGACGGCGTGAAGGAGCGCTTCGGCGTGCCGCCCGAGCGTATCGTCGACTGGCTGACGCTGGTGGGCGACGCGGTCGACAACGTGCCCGGCGTCGACAAGGTGGGCCCGAAGACTGCGGTGAAGTGGCTCGAGCAGTACGGATCGCTCGACGCGATCGTCGAGCACGCGGCCGCGATCGGCGGCGTGGTGGGCGAGAACCTGCGCAAGGCGCTCGACTGGCTGCCGGTTGCGCGCAGGCTGGTCACCGTGAAGACCGACTGCGACCTCGAGCCGCAGGTCGAGTCGATCGACGCGTCGCTCGACCTCGCCGACGAAGATCCGGTGGCGCTGCGCGCGCTGTTCGAGCGCTGCGAGTTCCGCAGCTGGTTGCGCGAGCTCGACGAGGCCGGGGCGCCGGGCGCGAACGGCGCCGGCGGGGCCGCGGCGGGGGCCGGAGCCGGGACCGCCGAGGGGGGTGCGGCGCGCGCCACGGTGCCTGCGGCCCCGGCCGCGCATGCGCCTGCCGAATCGCCGGCGTACGAAACGGTGCTCGACGACGACGCACTCGAACGCTGGATCGCGCGCATCGAGGCCGCCGACCTGGTCGCGTTCGACACCGAAACCACCTCGCTCGACCCGATGGCTGCCGAACTGGTCGGCTTGTCGCTGTCGGTCGCGCCCTGGGAGGCGTGCTACGTGCCGGTCGCGCACCGCTACGCCGGTGCGCCCGCGCAGCTCGCGCGCGAGCACGTGCTCGCGCGGCTGCGCAACTGGCTCGAAGATCCGGCGCGCGCCAAGGTCGGACAGAACCTGAAGTACGACACGCACGTGCTCGAGAATCACGGGGTGCGCCTGGCCGGCATCGCGCACGACACGCTGCTCGAAAGCTACGTGCTCGAGGCGCATCGCAACCACGACATGGACTCGCTTGCCGAGCGTCATCTTGGCCGCCGCACGATCACCTATCACCAGGTGGCGGGCAAGGGGGCGAGCCAGATCGGCTTCGAGCAGGTGCCGATCGACCAGGCGGCGCGCTACGCGGCCGAGGACGCCGACGTGACGATGCACCTGCACCGCACGCTGTATCCGCGCATCGCCGCGCACGAGGCGCTCGAGCGCATCTACCGCGAGGTCGAGATCCCGGTCTCGGTCGTGCTGCAGCGGATGGAGCGCAACGGTGTGCTGATCGACGCCGCGGCGCTGGTGCGGCAGTCCGACGAACTGGGCCGCAAGATGCTCGAGCTCGAGCGGCGCGCGGTCGAGGCAGCGGGCCAGCCGTTCAACCTGAATTCGCCCAGGCAGCTCGGCGAGATCCTGTTCGGCCGGCTCGGCCTGCCCGTGATCCGCAAGACCGCCAGTGGCGCCCCGTCCACCGACGAGGAGGTGCTGGCGAAGCTCGCCGAAGACTACCCGCTGCCGCGCATCGTCCTCGACTGGCGCGCGCTGGCCAAGCTCAAGAGCACCTACACCGACAAGCTGCCGAAGATGGTCGATCCGCGCAGCGGCCGGGTTCACACCAGCTACTCGCAGGCGGTTGCGGTCACGGGCCGGCTCGCATCGAGCGACCCGAACCTGCAGAACATTCCGGTGCGCACCCCCGAAGGACGGCGCATCCGCGAAGCCTTCGTCGCGCCGCCGGGGTCGAGCATCGTCTCGGCCGACTACTCGCAGATCGAGCTGCGCATCATGGCGCACATCTCGGGCGACGAGACCCTGCTGCGCGCCTTCGAGCAGGGACTCGACGTGCACCGCGCCACCGCGAGCGAGATCTTCGGCATCGCGCCCGCCGACGTGAGCGCCGAGCAGCGCCGCTACGCGAAGGTGATCAACTTCGGGCTGATCTACGGGATGAGCGCCTACGGGCTGGCCGCGAACCTGGGCATCGAGCGCGATGCGGCGAAGAACTACATCGAGCGCTATTTCGCGCGCTATCCGGGCGTGGCCCGGTACATGGACGAGACGCGTGCGCTGGCGCGCAGCCAGGGCTACGTCGAGACGGTGTTCGGCAGGCGCCTGTGGCTGGCCGAGATCAACAGCCCCAACGGCCCGCGGCGCTCCGCCGCCGAACGGGCGGCGATCAACGCGCCGATGCAGGGCACCGCGGCCGACCTGATCAAGATGGCGATGATCGCGGTGCAGCGCTGGCTCGACGAGCGCCCGATGGCCTCGAAGCTGATCATGCAGGTGCACGACGAGCTGGTGCTCGAGGTGCCGCAGGCCGAGCTCGACGAGGTGCGCTCGGAGCTGCCGCGACTGATGACCGGCGTCGCGAGCCTGTCGGTGCCGCTCGAGGTCGAGTGCGGCATCGGCACCAACTGGGAACAGGCGCACTGACGGTGACCGCGACGCTGCTCATGACGATCGCGGCCACGCTGCTGGCCGGCGCGGCGAGTGTGCTCGCAGCCGCCTGGCTGTCGCTCGGACTGCTCGCCGGGCTGGTGAGCCGGATGGTCAGCGTGTCGGCGGGGCTGCTGCTGGGCTCGGCGCTGCTCAACCTGATCCCGGAGGCGTTCGAATCGCATGCCGACATCCGCGCGCTCGCCTGGACGCTGCTGATGGGGCTGATCGGCTTCTTCGTGCTCGAGAAGCTGTCGGTGCTGCGGCACAGCCACCACCACGAGGGCGACGGGCACCACCACCACCATGGGCACGATCGCGAGGAGGCGGGTCCGGGCGGCATGCTGATCCTCGTCGGCGACGGCATCCACAATTTCGCCGACGGCGTGATGATCGCTGCGGCGTTCATCGCCGATCCCACGCTCGGCTGGCTGACGACCGCGGCGATCGCGGCCCACGAGATCCCGCAGGAGATCGGCGACTTCATCATCCTGATCAACGCCGGCTACACGCGCGCGCGGGCGCTGCTGTACAACGTGCTGAGCGGCCTGTCGGCGGTTGCGGGCGGCGTGCTCGGCTACCTGTCGCTGTCGCGTGCCCAGGGCCTGCTGCCGTACGTGCTGGTGCTCGCCGCCGCCAGCTTCATCTACGTCGCGCTCGCCGACCTGATTCCCGACCTGCACCGCGAGACGCGGCGCCGCGGCGAGTGGTTCTGGCAGTTCGCGCTGATGATGGCAGGCATCGCGGTGATCGCGTTCACCACCGCCACGCTGCACGGGCACTGACGGGGCCCTGGCCTCAGCAGATCGCCGCGATCAGCCGCTCGAACGCGGCTTCGTCGAACGCCGTGTTGTCGAAGCGCAGCAGCGCCGGGAACTCCGCCGGGTCGGGTTCGAAGCGTCGCTTGCGGTACTCGTCCCAGTGCTCGAGCTTGTAGCGGTCGCGCGGGTCGCCGCGGGCGACGATGCGCGCCTTCGCGGTGGCTTCGTCGAGCGCCGCCCAGATCACCCGGATGCGGGTGTCGGCCGGCACGCCGAGCGCCAGCGGGTCGAACACCCGCTTCGACTTCACCTCGCGCGAGAACGGCCCCACCAGGACGACGTTCACGCCGAGCGCCAGGTTCTCGGCGGCGATGTCGATCAGGCCGCGGTACTCCTCGTCGCGCAGGTGCTCCAGGAAAGTGGGGCTGTCGCGGTCGTCGGGGTCCCCGGTGAGCAGGCCCATCACCTTCGCGCTGTAGGCGCCGTAGGCCGTGTCCTTGTCGAGCACGCAGAAGCTCTCGCCGGTACGCGCGTGCAGCAGCGGCACCGCACGCCGCGCCAGCGTCGTCTTGCCGGTGCCGGCATGGCCGGCGATGAAGACGAGCCGCGCCATCGTCGGGCCCTGTGCCTCAGCCGGCGTCGCCGAGCGCCACCGGGCGCGCCGGGTCGGCGCACCATTCGCTCCACGAGCCCGGGTAGAGCAGGCTGCCGGGAAGGCCGGCCATTTCCATCGCGAGCAGGTTGTGGCAGGCGGTGACCCCGGATCCGCACTGGTGGATCACCGCATCCGGCGCGCGTCCGGCCAGAAGCGCGAGGTATTCGTCGCGCAGCACCTCGGCCGGCTTGAAGCGGCCGTCGGGCCGCAGGTTGCGCTGCAACGGCCGGTTCACCGCGCCCGGGATGTGCCCCGCCACCGGGTCGAAGGGCTCGACTTCGCCGCGGAAGCGCTCGGACGTGCGGGCATCGAGGAGCAGGCGGTCGCTGCGGCCCAGCACCGCGAGCACGGCCTCGGTGTCGACTTCTCCGACCAGGGGCTCGCGCAGGCTCAACGCGCCCGGCCGCGCCACCGCCAGCTCGCGGCTGACCGGGTAGCCGGCCTTGCGCCACGCCTGGATGCCGCCGTCGAGCAGCGCCGCCTCGGGGTGGCCCAGCCAGCGCGCCAGCCACCACAGTCGCCCCGCGTAGGCGCCGCCGCTGTCGTCATAGGCGACCAGCTGGCGCCCGTCGGACAAGCCGATCGACTCGAGCCTGCGCCGCAGCGCCTCGCGCCCGGGCAGCGGATGCCGGCCGTTGCGGCCGGTCTTCGGGCCGGCGAGATCGAAGTCCTGGTGAAGAAAGAACGCGCCAGGCAGGTGGCCCACCGCCCAGGCGGCGGGGCCGCTGTCGGGATCGGTCAGGTCATGGCGACAATCGACCACCACGCACTGGTCGAGGCGGGCGGCCAGTTCATCGGCGGTGACGATCGTGGTCCAGCTCATCGGCGTTTCTCCGCAGCCGCCGGTGACCGTACCGCAGCCGCCGGCGAAGTCCTGGCAGGTTCAGATGGGTCCGAGCTGGTGACGCAGGAACTCGTGGAAGTGCTGCATCCCGTCTTCCATCGGGCTCTGGTACGCCGGCCGGCGTCCATCCGCAGCGCGATCTCGTCGTCCTCGATCGCGGTCTCCATATAGGCGGCGCGCTCGGCCTCGACGAAGTCGCGCTCGAACAGCGCGATCTCCTCGGGATAGTAGAATTCGACGACGTTCGTGGTCCGCTGCGGCCCGCGCGGCACCAGCGTCGAGACGACGAGCACGTGCGGGTACCACTCGACCATCACGTTCGGGTAGTAGGTGAGCCAGACCGCGCCGTGGGCGGGCAGCTCGCCGCCGCCGAAGCGCAGTACCTGTTCGTGCCAGCGCTCGTAGACCGGCGTTCCCGGCTTGCGCAGCCCCTGGAAGATGCCGACGGTCTGCACCGAGTACCACTCGCCGAACTCCCAGCGCAGGTCGTCGCAGGAGACGAAGTGGCCCAGCCCCGGGTGGAACGGCACGACGTGGTAGTCCTCGAGGTAGACCTCGATGAAGGTCTTCCAGTTGTACGCGCACTCGTGGATCTCGACGTGATCGAGCACGTAGCCGTCGAAGTCGAACTCGCGCTCGATGCCCAGTGCGGCGAGGTCGCGCGCCACGTCGCGCGGGCCCTCGAACAACAGCCCACGCCAGTTCTGCAGCGGCGTGGCTCCGAGCTTCACGCAGGGCTGCGGGTCGAAGTGAGGCGCCCCCAGAAGGTTGCCCGACAGGTCGTAGGTCCAGCGATGCAGCGGGCAGACGATGTTGTCGGCGTGGCCGCGACCCTCGAGCATCAGCGCCTGGCGGTGGCGGCAGACGTTCGACAGCAGCTCGACGGCGTCGGCGCTGCGCACCAGCACGCGGCCCTCGTTGCCGGCCGGAAGCACGTGGTAGTCGCCCGCTTCGGGCACCATCAGCTGGTGTCCGACGTAGCCGGGGCCCTGGCGGAACAGCGTGTCGAGTTCGCGCCGGAACAGCGCTTCGTCGAAATAGGCGGAGACGGGGAGTTGCGTGCGTGCGGGTACGAGGAATTCGCGTCGACCCAGATCCGACATCCTGACCCTCCATGCCAGTCGCAGACGGAACCAAGCCCGGCCTCGGGAGTACCCCGGGACGGCCAACCAGGGCAGGTGCGCTCTGGGAGGGCGAAGGATACCCCGATTGGCAGGCAAGGCAAGCCCGGATGGAAGCCCGCATCCCGAAATCCGGGCCTTCGGGACGAACCGGGCAAAACAAAAGTAAAATCAACACTTTGACCTGCTCCGTCAGGCTCCGGATTCCCATCGATGGCCAAGTCTTCCAGCCGGGCGCCCGGCGACCCCGCCGCGGCTGCGGCGGACGCACCCGCCGCATCTCCGCCGCAGGCCGAAGGTCCCGCGCCCGAGTCCTTCGAGCTTGCGCTGGGCGAGCTCGAACAGATCGTGCAGCGGATGGAAGGCGGTGCGCTGTCGCTCGAACAATCGCTGGCCGATTACCGCCGCGGTGCGGCGCTGATCGCCTGGTGCCGCAAGTCGCTGTCGGAAGTCCAGCAGCAGGTGAAGATCCTCGAGGCCGACCTGCTGCGTCCGTTCGAGCCCGACGACGCGGAAGAATCCTGATGACTCACGCGACCACCACCACCGCCGCGCCGGCGGCGGACTCCGTGCCGTTCGAGCGCTGGCTCGCCAGCCGCGGCCAGCGCACCGAGCATGCGCTCGAGCGCGTGCTGCCGCCGGCGGCCACGCACCCGGCACGGCTGCACGAGGCGATGCGCTACGCGGTGCTGGGCGGCGGCAAGCGCGTGCGCCCGCTGCTGGTGCATGCGGCCGGCGAGGCGGGCGGCGCACCGGCGTCGGCGCTCGACTGCGCGGCCTGCGCGGTCGAACTGGTGCACGCCTATTCGCTGGTGCACGACGACCTGCCCTGCATGGACGACGACGTGCTGCGCCGCGGGCGCCCGACGGTGCACGTCAGGTACGGCGAGGCGCTGGCGATGCTGGTGGGCGACGCGCTCCAGGCGCTGGCCTTCGAGGTGCTGGCGGCGTCGTCCGCGCACGGTGCCTCCGCGGCCGCCACCACGGCGATGGTCGCCGAGCTGGCGCGCACGGCCGGCTCCGTCGGCATGGTCGGCGGCCAGGCGATCGACCTCGCGTCGGTGGGTGCCGCGCTCGGACGCGAGGCGCTCGAAGACATGCATCGACGCAAGACCGGGGCACTGTTGCGCGCGTCGGTGCGGCTGGGCGCGCTGTGCGCGCCCGATGCCGGGGCGGCAGCCGAGGCGCGCGTGCACCGGCTGCAGGCGCTCGACCGCTATGCCGACGCAGTCGGCCTGGCGTTCCAGGTGGTCGACGACATCCTCGACGTCGAAGGCGACGCCGCCACGCTTGGCAAGACCGCCGGCAAGGACGCGCAGAGCAACAAGCCGACCTACGTGTCGGCACTTGGTCTCGATGCCGCGCGGCGGCTGGCCGGACAGTTGCGCGAGCAGGCGCACGAGGCCATCGCGCCGCTGGGCGAGGCGGCGCACAGTCTGGCCGGCCTTGCCGACCTGATCGTGCTGAGGAAATCGTGAGCGGTGCGGCGCAACCCGGCGGCACGGGCGGCGGCGAGTCCGGCGCCTGGCCGCTGCTCGGCGCGATCGACGGGCCGGCCGAGCTGCGCGCGCTCGAACGCGGCCAGCTCGCGCAGCTGGCGCGCGAGCTGCGCGGCTTCGTGCTCGACTCGGTCTCGCGCACCGGCGGGCACCTGTCGTCGAACCTGGGCACGGTCGAGCTGGCGATCGCGCTGCACTACGTGTTCGACACGCCGCGCGACCGGCTGATCTGGGATGTCGGGCACCAGAGCTATCCACACAAGATCCTCACCGGACGGCGCGACCGGATGGCCGGGCTGCGCCAGTACGGCGGCATCTCGGGCTTTCCGAAGCGCAGCGAGAGCGAGTACGACGCGTTCGGCACTGCGCACTCGTCCACGTCGATCTCGGCAGCGCTCGGCATGGCGGTGGCCTCGCGCAACAAGGGCGAGAACCAGGGCCCGGGGCGGCGGCGCCATGTGGCGGTGATCGGCGACGGCGCGATGACGGCCGGAATGGCCTTCGAGGCGATGAACAACGCCGGCGTGACACCCGACATCGACCTGCTGGTGGTGCTCAACGACAACGACATGTCGATCTCGCCGCCGGTGGGCGCGCTGAACCGCTACCTGGCGCGGCTGCTCTCGGGGCGCTTCTACACCAAGGCGCGCGACGTCGGCCGCGCAATGCTGTCGAACCTGCCACCGCTGTTCGAACTCGCGCGCCGCTTCGAAGAACATGCCAAGGGCATGGTCGTCCCGGGGGGCACGGTGTTCGAGGCGTTCGGCTTCAACTACGTGGGGCCGATCGACGGCCACGACCTCGACAGCCTGATTCCGACGCTGCAGAACCTGCGCGAGCTGCGCGGGCCCCAGTTCCTGCACATCGTGACCCGCAAGGGGCAGGGCTACAAGCTTGCCGAGGCCGATCCGGTGCTCTACCACGGCCCCGGGCGCTTCGATCCCCGGGAGGGCATCCGCAAGCCGGCCACGCCCCCGCGGCCCACCTACACCCAGATGTTCTCCGACTGGGTCTGCGACATGGCTGCGCTCGACGAGCGGCTGGTGGCGATCACGCCGGCGATGCGCGAGGGCTCGGGGCTGGTCGAATTCGAGCGGCGCTTTCCGCTGCGCTACTTCGATGTCGGCATCGCCGAGCAGCACGCGGTCACCTTCGCGGCAGGGCTCGCCTGCGAGGGGCTCAAGCCAGTGGTGGCGATCTACAGCACCTTCCTGCAGCGCGGCTACGACCAGCTGGTGCACGACGTCGCGCTGCAGAACCTGCCCGTGGTGTTCGCGCTCGACCGCGCCGGCGTCGTCGGCGCCGACGGTGCCACGCACGCCGGCGCCTACGACTTCGCCTACCTGCGCTGCCTGCCGAACATGGTCGTGATGGCGCCCTCCGACGAGAACGAGTGCCGCCAGATGCTCTACACCGCGTTCCGGCACGACGGGCCTGCCGCGGTGCGTTACCCGCGCGGCGCCGGTACCGGCGTGGCGGTGTCGAAGGATCTCACCGCATTGCCGATCGGCCGCGGCCAGGTCTGTCGCCAGGGGCGGCGCGTCGCGCTGCTCGCCTTCGGCACGATGCTGGCGCCGGCGCTCGCGGCGGGCGAGGCGCTCGACGCGACGGTGGTCAACATGCGCTTCGTCAAGCCGGTCGACGAGGCGCTGCTGGCCGAGCTGGCACGCTCGCACGAGGCCTTCGTCACGATCGAGGAACACGTGGTGATGGGTGGCGCCGGCAGCGCGGTGGCCGAAGCGCTCGCGGCAGCCGGCATCGTGCGCTCGCTGCTGCAGCTCGGCCTGCCCGACCGCTGCGTCGACCATGGCGAGCAGGCGCTGCTGCTGCGGCTCGAAGGACTCGACGGCGAGGGCATCGAGCGCTCGGTGCGCGAACGATTCGGCGAACTGCTGGCCGGCGGAGGCGGGCCGCGACTGGTGATGAGCCGCGCCAGCTGACGACAAATTGGATACCGACGGAGAACAGCCGATGAACATCCGCGACACCGGAGCGCTGCTGGCCGGCGTGATGGCTGACGTGCAGGGCAGCCCCGCTGCCGATCCAGCGCGTCGGCGTCAAGGGCCTGCGCTATCCGCTGCGCTGGCGCAGCGCCGGAGCCGACCAGCCCAGCGTCGGCCAGTTCGGCCTGTACGTCGCGCTGCCTGCCGAGCAGAAGGGCACGCACATGTCGCGTTTCGTCGCGCTACTCGAGGCGCGCCTGGCCGACGGCCGTCCGGCGCTCGACGCGGCCGGCATGCGCGCGATGTTCGTCGAGATGCTCGGGTTGCTCGAGGCCGACAGCGGTCGCATCGAGCTCGCGCTGCCGCTGTTCGTGCGCAAGACTGCGCCGGTCTCGCAGGTGCAGAGCCTGATGGACTACGACCTGTCGATCGTGGTCGAGGGCGGGGCGCGCGACGCGGTCACGACGCTGACTGTCGTCGTGCCGTGCACCAGCCTGTGCCCGTGCTCGAAGACGATCTCCGACTATGGCGCGCACAACCAGCGCTCGCACCTCACCGTGTCGGTCGTGGCCGACGCCGCGATCGAACCCGAGGAGCTGATCGTGCTGGCCGAAGCGCAGGCTTCCAGCGAGATCTACGGGCTGCTCAAGCGGGTCGACGAGAAGCACGTCACCGAGCGCGCCTACGACAACCCCAAGTTCGTCGAGGATCTCGTGCGCGACGTCGCCACCGCGCTGCGCCGCGACGCGCGCGTGCGCCGCTTCGTGGTCGAGGCCGAGAACTTCGAGTCGATCCACAACCACTCCGCGTACGCGCGCATCGAGGGGTGAGCGCACCCTACATTTGCGCGTCCTGCATCGCCAGCGTGCCGCTCCGGCCGGCGACTTCGCCGGCGCCGACCCGGTGCCGCGGCAGTTCGGTGCGACCGACGGCGTCGAACATTGCGCGCATGCCGGCGGCGTCGAGCGCGCGGGTGAGGCCGAACTCAGCGCGAACGGCGGACATTCCGGACATAGATGGCCTTGCCGCGGCTGCCTGCCACCGCCTGCTCGTCGATCTCGAAGTGCTCGGGCAGCGACTTGACCAGGTCGCTGAACTTGCGGTGCCCGTACAGGCGGGCATCGAAGTCCGGGCGCAGCTTGGTGATGTTGCTGCCGACCGACCCGAGTTGCGCCCAGCCGCTCTCTTCGGAGACGGCGTCGATCGCGTCGGCGATCAGCTCGACCAGCGCGGTGCGGTCGTCGGTCACCCTCGAGCCGCGCGCCTGGCCCACTGGCGCCGCGGCCTTCGCGGGCATCGCCCGCAGCACCTCGGTGTAGACGAACTTGTCGCAGGCGGCGACGAACGGCTCGGGCGTCTTGCGCTCGCCGAAGCCGTAGACGAGCAGCCCCTGCTCGCGCAGCCGTGACGCCAGGCGTGTGAAGTCGCTGTCGCTCGACACGAGGCAGAAGCCGTCGAACCGACCGGTGTAGAGCAGGTCCATCGCGTCGATGATCAGCGAGCTGTCGGTCGCGTTCTTGCCCTTCGTGTAACCGAACTGCTGCACCGGCACGATCGAGTGCTCGAGCAGGATCTTTTTCCAGCTGCCGAGCTGCGGCTGGGTCCAGTCGCCGTAGATGCGCTTGACGCTGGCGATGCCGAACTTCGCGACCTCGGCGAGCAGTCCGTCGATGATCGAGGCCTGCGCGTTGTCGGCGTCGATCAGCACCGCGAGGCGTGCCTGGGATTCCTCGGGCGACGCGGCGGTGGTGGCGCCGAGGAGGGCGGGTTTGCCGGGAGTGGGCATGACGCAGCCTCGCGCCTGGTCGGTGGGTGATCGTCAGTCGCGGAAGTTGGTGAACGACAGCGGCACGTCGGCGATTTCCTTCTTCAGCAGCGCGATCGCCGCCTGCAGGTCGTCGCGCTTGGCGCCGCTCACCCGAACCGCGTCGCCCTGGATGCTGGCCTGCAGCTTCAGCTTGCTGTCCTTGACCAGGCGCACGATCTTCTTCGCATGATCGGCGGACACGCCGTGGCGCACCGTGATGACCTGCTTGACCTTGTCGCCGCCGATCTTCTGCACCGGACCGTAGTCGAGGAAGCGCACGTCGACGCTGCGCTTCGCGCACTTGGCCACCAGCACGTCGCGCAGTTGTCCCAGCTTGAAGTCGTCGTCGGCGTAGGCCGTCAGCTCGCGCTCCTTCTGCTCGATGCGCGCGTCCGAGCCCTTGAAGTCGAAGCGGTTGGCGATTTCCTTGTTGGCCTGGTCGACGGCATTGCGCACTTCGATCGCATCGCTTTCCGAAACCACGTCGAACGATGGCATGGCGACTCCTCTTCCTCGTAGCCCCGCGGGATCGAAGATCCTCGACGCCGGGCATTGTAGGCCCAGCCGGGGCGGACGGGTGGCCGCGGCGGGGCAGGCGGTTCAGCGGCGCGCTTCCAGCGCCTCCCAGCGCTCGAGTGCTTCCATCAGCTCGGCCTCGATCGCCGCGAAGCGCTCGTTCGCCGCCCGCATCGCGGCGGCGTCGCCGCGCCAGCCGGCCGGGTCGGCCAACTGCTCGCCGAGCTGCTTCTGCTCCGCTTCGAGCGCCGCGATCCGCGCCGGCAGCGCCTCCAGCTCGCGTTGCTCCCGGTAGCCGAGCTTTGTGCGCGGCGCGGCGGGGGCGGCGCTCGAAGCGCGGGCAGCGGCCGCACGCGCGCCGGCCGCGTCGCCGGCTGCGGCAACGGCACGGGCACCGGCGGCTGCGGCCTCGGCTTCGGCCTCCCGCGCACGCGCGGCCTCGTAGTCGGCGTAGCCGCCGGGGTACTCGCGCCAGGCGCCGTCGCCGAGCGCGGCGATCGTCTGCGTCACCACGTTGTCGAGGAAGGCGCGGTCGTGGCTCACGATCAGCACCGTGCCCGGATAGTCGGCGAGCAGCTCCTCGAGCAGCTCGAGGGTATCGATGTCGAGGTCGTTGGTAGGCTCGTCGAGCACCAGCAGGTTGGCCGGCCGGGCGAACAGCCGCGCCAGCAGCAGCCGGTTGCGCTCGCCACCCGACAGCGAAGCCACCGGCGAGCGCGCGCGCTCGGGCGGGAACAGGAAGCGCTCCAGGTAGCTCATGACGTGGGTGCGCCGTCCGCCGATCTCGATCCACTCCGAGCCCGGGCTGATCGTCTCGACGAGCGTGGCGGTGTCGTCGAGCTGCTCGCGCAACTGGTCGAAATACGCGAGCTGCAGTTGCGTGCCGCGGCGCACGCTGCCCCGGTCGGGGGCGATCTCGCCCAGCATCAGCCTGAGCAGTGTCGTCTTGCCGCAGCCGTTCGGCCCGACCAGGCCGACCCGGTCGCCCCGCTGCACGATCGCGTCGAAGTCGCGCACGACGACCCGCTCGCCCCAGGCGCGGGTCACGCCCTGGAGCTCCACGACCAGCTTGCCCGAGCGCTCGCCCGCGTCGACGGCCAGGTTCACCCGGCCGACCCGCTCGCGGCGCTCGGCGCGCTGGCGGCGCAGGGCTTCGAGCCGCCGCACCCGGCCCTCGTTGCGGGTGCGCCGCGCCTCGACGCCCTTGCGGATCCAGGTCTCCTCCTGCGCGAGCAGCCGGTCGAACTTCGCGTCCGCCACCGCTTCGCCGGCCAGCTCGTCCGCCTTGCGCTCCTGGTATTGCGCGAAGCTTCCCGGGTAGGAGCGCAACCGGCCGCGGTCGAGTTCGACGATGCGGGTGGCGACGCGGTCGAGGAAGCGCCGGTCGTGCGTGACCACGACCAGCGCGCCGCGCAGGCCGCGCAGCAGTTCCTCCAGCCAGGCGATCGACTCGATGTCGAGGTGGTTGGTCGGCTCGTCGAGCAGCAGCAGGTCGGGGTCGGCCACCAGTGCGCGGGCGAGCGCGACGCGCTTGCGCTTTCCGCCCGACAGGCCGGCCACCGGTTCGCTACCGTCGAGCGACAGGCGGGTGAGCACGCGCTCGATGCGATGCGCCGAGGTCCAGCCGCCCTCGGCCTCCAGCCGTGCCTGCAGTGCGGCCAGCTGCTCGAGCTGCACGGGTTCGGGATGCCTGGCGCGCGCCAGTGCGGCGGCGAGCGCCTCGTATTGCGCGATCGCCTCGGCCTGCCCCGCGAGCGCCGCGGCGACCGCCTCGAAGACCGTGTGCGCGGGGTCGAGCACCGGCTCCTGCGGCACGAAGGCGATCGACAGGCCGGCCTGCCGCACGACCTGGCCGTCGTCGAATGCGAGCTGGCCGGCGATGCCGCGCAGCAGCGAGGACTTGCCGGTGCCGTTGCGCCCGATCAGCGCGACGCGCTCGCCGGCATCGATCGAAAACTCCGCGCCGTCGAGCAGCGCGACGTGCCCGTAGGCGAGGTGGGCGCCCTGCAGCGAAACGAGCGGCATCAGCCCTCGGACTTGCCCGCCTTGCGCGCCCGCCTGCCCGTTGCAGCCGTCTTCTTCCTGGGCGCGGCGGCCTTGTTCGCCGCGATCCGCATGCGCAGCGCGTTCAGCTTGATGAAGCCGCCTGCGTCGGCCTGGTTGTAGGCGCCCTGGTCGTCCTCGAAGGTGGAGATGCGCTCGTCGAACAGCGAATCGGGCGACTTGCGCGAGACCACGATCACGTTGCCCTTGTACAGGCGCACGGTGACCGTGCCGTTGACGCTGGCCTGCGTATGGTCGATCAGCACCTGCAGCGCGCGCCGCTCGGGCGACCACCAGTAGCCGTTGTAGACGATGCTCGCGTAGCGCGGCATCAGTTCGTCCTTCAGGTGGGCCACTTCGCGGTCGAGCGTGAGCGACTCGATCGCGCGGTGCGCGCGCAGCAGGATCGTGCCGCCCGGCGTCTCGTAGCAGCCGCGCGACTTCATGCCGACATAGCGGTTCTCGACCAGGTCGAGGCGGCCCACGCCGTGCTTGCCGCCGAGGCGGTTGAGCTCGGCAAGCAGTTCGTGCGCCTTCATCCGGCGGCCGTTGATCGCGACCAGGTCGCCGGCGCGGAATTCGAGTTCGACGTCCTCGGGCTTGCCCGGCGCTTTCTCGACCGGAACCGTCAGGCGCCACATCCCTTTCGCCGGCGGCTCGGCGGCCGGGTCTTCGAGAATGCCGCCTTCGTACGAGATGTGCAGCAGGTTCGCGTCCATCGAGAACGGCGCGCCGCCCTTGCGCTTCTTGAAGTCGACCGGAATGCCGTGCGCGTCGGCGTAGGCGAGCAGCTTGTCGCGCGACAGCAGGTCCCACTCGCGCCACGGCGCGATGATCTTCACGTTCGGCATCAGCGCGTAGGCGCCGAGTTCGAAGCGGACCTGGTCGTTGCCCTTGCCGGTGGCGCCGTGCGAGATCGCGTCGGCGTTCTCGCGCCGCGCGATCTCGACCAGGCGCTTGGCGATCAGCGGCCGCGCGATCGAGGTGCCCAGCAGGTATTCGCCTTCGTAGACCGTGTTGGCGCGGAACATCGGGAAGACGAAGTCGCGGACGAACTCCTCGCGCAGGTCTTCGATGTAGATCTTCTTCACGCCGAACATCCGCGCCTTCTCGCGCGCCGGCTCGAGTTCCTCGCCCTGTCCGATGTCGGCGGTGAAGGTGATGACCTCGCAGCCGTAGGTGTCCTGAAGCCACTTCAGGATCACCGATGTATCGAGCCCGCCCGAGTAGGCGAGCACCACCTTGCTGATCTTTTCCATGAACCGCCGCCGTGTGGGTGCAAAACCCGCGGATTATAGGGCCAGGGGGTTTCCTTCGCCCGACAGCGGAAGCTCCGCCTGTTCCGCGGCGGCCAGCGGTGCCGGCTCCGCGGACGACGCTCCCGGTGCGGTCGATGCGCCCGCTGCGCCACGCCGCGGCGGCTCCGCGCCGGCACCGGTGCGCGCCAGGCCGGCGACCCGCACACCGAGCAGCCGCAGCCGCCGCGTCGCCGGCACCCGGCCCAGACATTCGAACGCGGCGCGGCGGATCGCGGCGGCGTCGTCGGTCGCCCCCGGCAGGGTCTGGTCGCGCGTGACGATCCGGAAGTCGTCGTAGCGTGCCTTCACGCCGATCGTGCGGCCGGCGTAGCCGCGCCGGCGCAGGTCGGCGGCGACCTCGCGGCACAACTCGGCCAGGCACGCGGCCAGCGCCTGCCAGTCGCGGCGCAGGTGCAGGTCGCGTTCGAACGTGGTTTCGCGGCTCATCGAGACCGGTTCGCTGGCGGTGACGACCGGGCGCTCGTCGCGACCGTTGGCAGCCTCGTGCAGCCAGCGACCGTAATTGGCGCCGAAGCGGGCGACGAGCATCGACAGCGGTGCCGCTGCGAGCTCGCCGATGGTGCGCAGGCCGAGTTCCTCGAGCTGCAGCTCGGCCTTCGGGCCGACGCCGTTGATGCGGCGCGCCGGCAGCGGCCAGATCAGCGCCGGGATGTCGGCTTCGTCGACGATCGTCACGCCGCCGGGCTTGCGCAGGTCGGAGGCGATCTTGGCCAGCAGCTTGTTCGGCGCCAGGCCGATCGAGCAGCTCAGGCCGGTGGCCTCCAGCACGCGGCGCTGGATGTCGCGGGCCACTGGCGCGCCGCCGTCGACGCGGATGCCCTGCACCGCGCTCAGGTCGATGTAGACCTCGTCGATGCCGCGGTCCTCGATGCGGTCGGTGACCGTCGCGATCGCCGCCTTGAAGCGACGCGAATAGCGCCTGTATTCGTCGAAGTCCACCGGCAGGAACACGCACTGCGGGCACAGTTCGGCGGCGCGCCGCAGCGCCATCCCCGAGCGGATGCCGAAGGCGCGCGCCTCGTAGGTGGCGGTGGTGACCACGCCGCGCCGCGACGGCTCGCCATGGCCGCCGATCGCCACCGGCTTTCCGCGCAGCTCGGGCCGGCGCAGCAGCTCGACCGACGCGTAGAACGCGTCCATGTCGAGGTGGGCGATCCGGCGCCAGGGCATCGTGGGGGCAGGCATCGGACTGGGGCAGGCGGGGGCTTCAGAGTCGTCGCGCGGCGGGCTGCGGGCCTCAGGCGGCCAGCGGCAGTTCGATGAAGAAGGTCGAGCCCTGGCCCGGTGCGCTGCGCAGGCCGGCAACTCCTCCGTGAAGCTCGGCCACGCGCTTGACGATCGCCAGGCCCAGGCCCGAGCTGCCGCGATGCTCGCGGTGCCGGCTGGTCTGGTAGAAGCGCTCGAACACGCGGGGCTGGTCTTCGGAGGCGACGCCCGGGCCGGTGTCGATCACTTCCAGGCGCATCGCGTCGCGGGCGCGCAGCGCGCGCACCCGCACGCGGCCGCCGGCGGGCGTGACCCGCAGCGCGTTGTCGATGAGATTGGCGAGCGCGCGCTCGATCAGCGCCGCATCGGCGCGGGTGAGCGGCAGGCCGTCGGGATACTCGACCTCCAGCGACACCCCGGCCTGCTGCGCGGCCGCCGAGAAGCGCTGGACGACGTCGTCGGCGAGCTCGCCGATCGCGATCGGCTCGGGCTGCGCGCGGAATTCCGGACTGTCGAGCCGCGCCAGGTCGGCCAGCGCGTCGGTGAGCCGCTCGAGGTGCCGTGCGTTCTGCAGCGCGCGCTCGAGCAGATGCGCCTGGGCTTCGGCAGGCAGCGCGTCGCCCTTCAGGCGGATCGTCTCGATCTGGCCGATCAGCGCGGTGAGCGGCGTGCGCAGGTCGTGCGAGACGCTGGCGACCATCTCCCGCCGATGCGCGTCGACGGTGCGCACGCGCTCGGTCTCGAGGCGCAGGCGGTCGAACGCCTCGCGGAAGGTGCGGCTCAGGCGCCCGATCTCGTCGTCGCGATCGGCGTCGGGGAACAGGTCGGCGCGCAGTTCGCCGGAGAATCCGGCGTTGCGGATCTGCTCGGTGGCGCGCGTGAGCGCGGTAAGCGGGCGGGTGAGCAGCGAAATCATCGCGATGGTGAGCAGCACGCCGATCGCCACCGTCATCAGTCCTGCGGTCGCCGCGGCACGGATCGCATAGCTCTTGAGCAGCGCGGGCATCGCGGTGTCGATGTCGGTCTGCCGGGCCACGACGTAGAGCCAGCCGCGCGGCTGCCCGTCGTGCATCACCTGACGGGCCGCCACCAGCGACTGGCGGTCCTGGTCGTCGGGGTCGTCGGCGAGGATCGGCAGCGCCGGATCGGCCGCCATCGTTTCGGTGATCGGCGCCAGGTCGACGCGGTAGTTCGGCCAGAACGGCTGGCGCTCGCCTGCGGTGGCGAGCACGCGGCCGTCGAGGTCGAGCAGGTACAGGCCGGTGTGCGGCGAATACAGCGTGTACTGGCGCAGCGTCGCGCCGAAACCCCCGGGGTCGGCGGCGTAGTCGTGCCACAGGTCGGGATGGGCCTCGACGACGCGTTGCGCGAACGCGGCGTTCTTCGCGTACATCCAGTCTGCGTAGTACTGGCGCACCGAGGCGTGCATGATGATCGCGAACAACGCGGCCATGATCAGGCCGAAGCCGACCACCAGCAGCAGCACGCGCGCGCGCAGCGACTTCATCGCTGGTCGGCGAAGCGGTAGCCGACGCCGCGCACCGTGAGCACGCGGCGCGGGTTGGCGGGATCGACCTCGATCTTTGCGCGCAGGCGGTTGATATGGGTATTCACCGTGTGCTCGTAGCCCTCGAAGGTCGTGCCCCAGACCGCGTCGAGCAGCTGCATGCGGGTGAACGCGCGTCCCGGGTGCCGCGCGAAATGCGCGAGCAGGTCGAATTCCTTGGCGGTCAGCGGGATCGGCCGGCCCGACAGGCGCACTTCGCGGCTCGCGACATCGATCAGCAGGTCTCCGGCCTCGATGCGCTCGGCAGGACCCGCCGCGCCGGCGCCGGCATCGGCGGCCGCCGGCGCGTGCATGTCGATGCGACGCAGCATCGCGCGCACGCGCGCCTGCAGTTCGGGGATCGAGAACGGCTTGGTCAGGTAGTCGTCGGCGCCCAGTTCGAGGCCGAGCACCCGGTCGAGCTCGGTCGAGCGGGCGGTGAGCATCAGCACCGGCGTGGTCACCTTGTCGATGCGCAGTGCGCGCACGATGTCCAGCCCGTCGCGGCCGGGCAGCATCACGTCGAGCACGACCAGGTCGTAGCGGCCCGAGCGCGCCGCCTCGTAGCCGGCCGCGCCGTCGTGCACGCAATCGACGCGATGGCCGAGATCGCGCAGGTGCAGCGCGATCAACTCGGCGATGTCGCGCTGGTCCTCGACCACGAGTATTCGCCTGTCCATCGAATCGAGCATAGCAAAACCCCCGCACGCTGCCGGTACCAATCGTTATCGAATCGTGATCATCGCGAGATGGACGGGTGAGGGCGGGACGCCAGACTCGAAACCTGTCACGGCCATCACCCGGATCCTTCGCATGACTCCCTCCGCTGCCGCCTTCGCCGCCCCGACCCCGAGCCCGGCCGACCTGGCTGCGCACCGCGGGGCGATGCTGCGCTTCGCGCGGCGACGCATTCGCGACGAGAACCTCGCCGAGGACGCGGTCCAGGACGCGCTGCTGGCAGCGCTCTCGAACCTGGGGTCGTTCCAGGGGCAGTCGGCCTTGCGCACCTGGCTGATCGGCATCCTGAACCACAAGATCCAGGACGCGTTCCGCCGCGAGTCGCGCTATCTGCCGGCGATCGACAATGCGCGCGACGACGAGGCGCCCGACGACGGGCTGGACAGGCTTGCATACGCACAGCCGGGACAACTCGGCGACACCGACGACCCGGCGCAGCGCGTGGCCGGCGCGCGGCTGCTCGAGGCGCTGCTCGGCGAGATCGAGGCCATGCCCGGCACGCTGCGGGAGGTCTTCGTGTTGCAGGTGCTCGAAGGGCGCGACACCGCGGAGGTCTGCCGCCGGCTGGGCATCACCGAGGCCAACTGCTGGGTGCGGCTGCATCGCGCGCGCAGGCGGCTGGCCGAACGGATGCGCGATCACCTCGCCTGAGCGGTTCCGCCGGGCGCCGGCGCACGGCTGTCTGCGCTTTCCGAAACGGCGCCGCCCGAAAACCGGCTATCGTTGCGGTTTCGATCTCGACGACCGGATCCGCGACCGATGAAGACCCGCCGAATGGGGCGCAGCAGCCTGCTGGTGTCCGAGCTCTGCCTGGGCACGATGATGTTCGGCGACCAGACCGACGCTGCCGCGGCCGCCGACATCGTGGCGCTGGCGCGCGAGCGCGGCGTGAACTTCGTCGACACCGCCGACGTCTACGCGCGCGGCGGCTCCGAGGCGATGCTCGGGCCCTTGCTGAAGCCCGACCGCGATCGCTGGGTACTCGCCTCCAAGGTGGGCAACCCGATGTCGAAGGCGCCGAACACTTCGCGCTATTCGCGCAAGTGGCTGATCGAGGCGCTCGACGCGAGCCTGGCGCGGCTGCAGACCGACTACCTCGACATCTGGTACCTGCATCGCGATTTCGACGACGGCGGCGACGAGGAGATGCTGCACACCGTCGCCGACCTGATCCGGGCCGGGCGAATCCGCTACTGGGGGCTGTCGAACTTCCGCGGCTGGCGTATCGCGACGCTGTGCGGCATGGCCGCGCGCATGGGGATGCCCGGTCCGCTCGTCTGCCAGCCGTACTACAACCTGCTCAACCGCCAGCCCGAGGTCGAGATCCTGCCCGCGTGCGCGCATCATGGACTGGGTGTGGCCACGTACAGCCCGGTGGCGCGCGGCGTGCTCACGGGCAAGTACGCGCCGGGCAGCGCTCCGCCCGAAGGCAGCCGCGCCGGTCGCGGCGATCGCCGCATCCTCGAGACCGAGTGGCGCGAGGAGTCGCTGGCGATCGCGCAGACACTGAAGGCGCATGCCGAGGCGCGGGGCATCACGCTGGTGCAGTTCGCGGTGGCGTGGCTGCTTGCCAACGGCGTGGTCACTTCCGTGATCGCGGGTCCGAAGGCGGTCGGGCAGTTCGCCGACTACTTCGGGGCGCTCGACTACGCCTGGTCCGACGAGGACGAGGCGCTGGTCGATTCGCTGGTGACGCCGGGCCACGCATCGACGCCCGGCTATCACGATCCCCAGTATCCGTTCCGCGGCCGCAGGCGCTGAGCCGGAATGAGCCTCGCAAGACTGATCGACCAGTGGTTCGCCGACCCGGCGTACCTGAACATGACGCTGCGGCTGCTCGCCGCGCTGGCAGTGGGCGGAGCGATCGGGCTCGAGCGCAGCTACCACGGCAGGCCGGCGGGCTTCCGCACGCACGCGCTGGTGTGCCTGTCGACCAGCCTGCTGATGCTGGTCACGATCTACGAGAACCGCTGGTTCCCGGGACTCACGCAGGGGCGGGTTGCGCTCGATCCGACACGCATGGCGCAGGGCATCATGACCGGCATCGGCTTCCTGGGAGCCGGAACGATCATGAAGGAGGGGCCCACGGTGCGCGGGCTCACGACCGCCGCGTCGATCTGGATCACCGCGGCGATCGGCGTGCTGATCGGCATCGGTTTCTACTATCCCGCATTGGTCGCCACCATCCTGACGCTGGGTACGCTGTCGGTGTTCCGCTGGGTCGAGACGCGGATGCCGGCGCAGTTCTACGCGCACTTCACGATCCGCTTCCGTCGCTCCGCAACGATGCCGGAAGGGCCGATGCGCGAGCAGCTCTCGCAGATGGGCTTCACCGTCGCGAACCTGAACTACCGGCTGGACGCTGCCGCCGACTTCTTCGAGTACCGGATGGTGGTCCGCACCAGCCACATGGACAACCTGCGCCGGCTCGCCGACGCGCTGGCCACGCTCGACTCGGTGCGCGAGTTCCGCATCTCGCCCACCGGCGACTGACGGTCGGGGCGGCACGCTGCGGCGCGTGGAGAGGCTGCGCCGGCACGGTGCGGCGCCGGGAGAGGCTGCGCCGGCACGGAGTCGTCCCCGCGCGTACAGGCGCTCGATCGACCCCTCCGGCCTCGCGGCGCGCGCCGCCGACCCTGCGCATGCGCCATAGAATCGGCGACGAACGGTTCATGCGCGGGAGGCGCGATGGAGTGTCCGGGATGAGCACGACGACCAGCACGACCACGACGTCGCTGGCGGCCGCGGTGCGCGATGCCTGCGCGAGCGCGGCGGTCGACGCCTACGAGGACGCGGGCATGCAGGGGCTGTGCGCCGAAGGTCGCTTCGAGGCCGCAGTCGGTGCGATCGAACGCGTGGATCTCGCGGCGATCGTCGCCGCCCGCACTGGGGCCGACGAGGCAAGCGCCCGGACGGAATCCGCGGAGCGGCCCACGGCGAACGGCACGAGCGCCGGCGAGGCAGCGCCGGCGATCCGCCCCGCGTTACGCGAAGACCTGCCCGCGATCGTCGCGTTGCTGGCCGACGACGTGCTGGGCGCGCAGCGCGAGCGGCCCGGGCTGCCGCTGGCGAGCGGCTACCTCGCGGCCTTCGAAGCCATCGAGCGAGACCCGAATTGCGAGTTGCTGGTGGCCTGCCGCGGCGCGCGGGTGATCGGCACGATGCAACTCGACTTCACCCCTGGCCTGTCGCGGCAGGGCGCCTGGCGCGCGACGATCGAGGCGGTGAGGGTGGCGGCGGGCGAGCGCTCGCGCGGAACCGGCCGGGTGATGATCGAGTGGGCCATTGCGCGGGCGCGCTCGCGCGGTTGCCGGATCGTGCAGCTCAGCTCCGATCGCTCGCGCGTGGACGCGCACCGGTTCTACGAGCGCCTCGGCTTCGTCGCCTCGCACCTGGGCATGAAGCTCGAGCTGGCCGACGCCGGCTGACCGGCCTGCGCCCCAGCCTTCGAGAGGCCCGACCGGCCCGCGCTTCAGCCTTCGATCCGCCCGAGCAGCAGGTACTCCATCAACGCCTTCTGCGCGTGCAGGCGGTTCTCGGCCTCGTCCCAGACCACCGACTGTGGCCCGTCGATCACCTCGGCGGCGACCTCCTCGCCGCGGTGCGCCGGCAGGCAGTGCATGAACAGCGCGTCGGGCCGCGCCACGCGCATCATGTCGGTGTCGACGCACCAGTCGGCGAAGGCCTTGCGCCGCTCGTCGTTCTCGGCCTCGAAGCCCATGCTGGTCCAGACGTCGGTGGTGACCAGGTCGGCGCCCCGGCAGGCATCGATCGGGTCGGTGAATTCCTCGAAGTGATCGGTGCCGAACAGTCCGGCGCGCTCGGGCTCGACCTCGTAACCCGGCGGCGTGGAGACGTGGACGTTGAAGCCGAGCACTTCGGCAGCCTGCAGCCAGGTGTTGCAGACGTTGTTGGAGTCGCCGATCCACGCCACCGTCTTGCCGGCGATCGAGCCGCGGTGCTCGATGAAAGTGAAGATGTCGGCCAGGATCTGGCACGGGTGGTACTCGTTGGTCAGCCCGTTGATGACCGGCACCCGCGAGTGCGCGGCGAAGCGCTCGACGATCTCCTGCTCGAAGGTGCGGATCATGACGATGTCGCACATCCGCGAGATCACCTGAGCGGCGTCTTCCACCGGCTCTCCGCGGCCGAGTTGCGAATCGCGCGTGGCCAGGTAGATCGCCGCGCCGCCCAGTTGCTGCATGCCCGCCTCGAACGACAGCCGCGTGCGCGTGCTGGCCTTCTCGAAGATCATGACCAGCGTGCGGTCGACCAGCGGATGGTATTTCTCGTAGCGCTTGAAGCGGTCCTTGATCACGCGGGCACGCGCGAACAGGTAGCCGATTTCGTCGGCGCTGAAGTCCCGGAACTGCAGGAAGTGCTTCTGTTTCATGACGTGCCCGCTGCTCAGGCGGCCCTGGCCTGGTCCTCCCGGAGGAAGCCGCGGACCAGGGGAACCAGCGTGCCGACGAGTTGCTCGGCGTGCTCGGCGCGAAAGATCAGGGGCGGAAGCAGCCGGATCACCCGGTCGGCGGTGACGTTGAGCACCAGCCCGGCGTCGAGCGCGCGCCTGACCAGCGCCCCGCAGGGCCGGTCGAGCTCCACGCCGATCATCAGGCCCTGGCCACGCACTTCGACGAAGCCCGGCGTGCCGGCCAGTTCGCGCCCGATCTCCGACATGATCAGCTGGCCAATGCGTCCGGCGTTCTCGAGCAGGCCTTCCTCCTGCATCGTCGCGATCGTGACCAGGCCGGCGCGCATCGCCAGCGGATTGCCTCCGAAGGTGGTGCCGTGATTGCCGGGCTGGAACACCTCGGCGGCGGCGCCGCGCGCGACCACTGCGCCGATCGGCACGCCAGAGGCCAGGCCCTTGGCCAGCGGCATCACGTCGGGCACGACGCCCGCCCATTGGTGCGCGAACCATTTGCCGGTGCGGCCCGTGCCGCACTGCACCTCGTCGACCATCATCAGCCAGCCCTTGCTGTCGCAAAGCCGGCGCACCGCCTGCAGGTACTCGATGCGCGCGGGCTGGATGCCGCCTTCGCCCTGGATCGCCTCGAGAAACACCGCAACGACGTCGGGCCGCTCGGCGGCGATGCGCTCGAGCGCGCCGACGTCGTTCAGCGGCACGCGCACGAAGCCTTCGACGAGCGGCTCGAAGCCCTTCTGCACCTTTTCGTTGCCGGTGGCCGACAACGTCGCGATCGATCGGCCGTGAAATGCGCGCTCGTAGACGACCGCCTCGGGCCGGGCGATGCCGCGCTCATGGCCGTACTTGCGCGCGATCTTCAGTGCCGCCTCGTTGGCCTCGAGACCGGAATTGCAGAAGAAGACGTTGGTCATGCCCGACAGCTCGACCAGTCTGGCGCCCAGTTCGGTCTGCAGCGGCACCTCGAACAGGTTCGAGCTGTGGATCAGTCGCGCCACCTGCTCGCGCAGCGCCGCCACCAGCTTCGGATGGTTGTGGCCGAGCGTGTTCACCGCGATGCCCGCCAGGCAGTCGAGATAGCGCCGGCCCTCGGAGTCGTAGAGCCACGCGCCGTCGCCGTGGCTGAAGGCCACCGGCTGCCGGGCATAGGTATTCATCAGGGGCTGGGTCGCGGGCATCGGGTGGTTCCTGGTCGGGTTGCGCCTGCGGCGCGCGGAAAACGCGAACGGCGGTTGCGTGCCTGCCCCGCACCCCGGGAAACATCCGCGGACCGCCGTTCTAATTGCTTGAATTGTAGGGGAAAGTGGCCCTGCGGCCAACGGTGCTGATGCGCTTGCGCAGTTATAATCGCTGCTTCGCGCGGCGCGACGCCGCCCGCTGTCGATGATTGCCGCTGCAGCCCCCAGGTCCTTCGTCATTCTCGGTCTCACCCCGGCAGGGCGGCCGTTTCGCCCCAGCGACTGGGCCGAGCGGCTGTGCGGCGTGATGGCCGGCTTCCGCCCCGGTGGCGTTGCGCCGGGCGCGCACCTGGGCTGGTCGCCGTACGTGACGCCGGGCTGGCGCGACGGCGTGAAGTGCGTGGCCGTCGATGCGCGCCTGTACGATCTCGAGCCGCTCGCGTACCGCTTCGTCGCCGGCTTCGCGGCCGACAACGGCCTCCAGGTGGTGCCGGTGTGAACGATCGATTGCACGCCGCCGCGCGAACAGTTTGCGATGCAACATCAACAATCGCCGCTAAGTTGCTGCTACGACACGGTTTTTCATGCAGAAATGCTTGCCATGAGGAGGGGGTCGATGGGTAGAATCGCGCCAGGGAGATGAGCGTGCCGCAGGAGAACAACCAGATGGCCCAGGCGTCCGACACCAGACCCGAGTTCCGCGTGGCCGTGTTCGGCCTCGCGACGAAGTTCCAGCGCCTGCTCGAGATCGTGCTGCGCCACGCGCGGCACAACCGCTACCGCTATTCGCTCACGCCCACCCGCGGGCCGGGCGAGTTCGACATCGCGCTGGTCGACATGACGGTGGCCGGCGGCCCGGAGGTGGCGAGCACGCTGCGCCGGGTACTGGAAGACGAAGCCGTGCTGCGGGTGGGGCGGCGCGCCGATCCGGAGCGCCCGCGCGACGACCTGCTGCAGAGCAACTTCGTGGCGCAGGTGCTGTTCGCGCTGAACAGCGTGGTCGACGCGATGGTGCAGCGGCGCCGCGAGGCCGAGCTGGCGCAGGCGGTGGCGGCCGGGCTGATGGTGGCCGACCACGGCGAGCGCCGGCGCCCGCGGGCACTGATCGTCGACGACAGCCCGACGGTGCGCCGCCAGCTCTCGCTGGCGCTGCACCAGATCGGGCTGGACAGCGAGGCAGTGGCCAGTGCGCGCGAGGCGCTCGAGGTGCTGGCGATGCGCCGCTACGAGATGGTGCTGGCCGACGTGGTGATGCCCGACATGGACGGCTACCGGCTCACCCGGACGATCAAGCGCAACCGTGCGTTGCGCGGCATGCCGGTGGTGATCCTCACGAGCCGCTCGTCGCCGTTCGACCTGGCGCGGGGCGCGCTCGCCGGCTGCAACAGCTACCTGGTGAAGCCGGTTTCGATGCAGTCGCTGCGCGACACGGTGCAGCGCCACCTGAAGAAGCTGGCGCAGCGGCGCCGCGCCGACGGCGAATACAGTTTCGCCTGAAGAAGGCGCTCGCGTCGCGCGGGCGCCCTGGCCGTGCTCAGGCCTTCACGCGGCTGCGGTACTCGCCGGTGCGCGTGTCGATCTCGATGCGATCGCCGATCTCGACGAACGCAGGCACCGGAATCTCGAAGCCGGTGGGCTTGATCCGGGCCGGCTTCATCACCTTGCCCGAGGTGTCGCCCTTGACCGCCGGCTCGGTGTACTCGACTTCGCGCACCACGCTGTTGTCCATCTCCACCGCGATCGCACGCCCTTCGTAGAAGGTGACCTGGCAGGGCATGCCGTCGTCGATGTAGTTGAGCACGTCGCCCATGCTCTCGCGCTCGATTTCGTACTGGTTGTAGTCGGCATCGACGAAGACGTACATCGGGTCGGCGAAGTACGAGAAGGTGACCTCCTTCTTGTCGAGCACGAGCAGCTCGAATTTCTCGTCGGCCCGGTAGACCGACTCGGTGGCCGAGCCGTTCAGCAGGTTCTTCAGCTTCATCTTCACGACCGACGCGTTGCGGCCGGACTTGCTGAACTCGGCCTTCTGGACCACCATCGGGTCCTTGCCGATCATGACGACGTTTCCAGTGCGCAGTTCCTGGGCGATTTTCATGGGGCTAGCAGTCGGTTCGTGGCTCCTGTCGGCGCGCGGATGCACGCGAACGATTCTGGGGAGCCGGATTTCCAGGGCCCGGATTCCGGGTAACCGTCAATTATAGCCGGTCGGCACAGAATTCAAGCAGCCGCGTTGCGAGATCGGTCTGCGCGGCCAGGCTCGCCGACCACGCCCGGTAGGCCGGTTCGAGGGCGGGCAGTGCGCCATCGAACGCGGCCCAGGCCGGGCCGATCGCACCGGCGCCGCTCCAGGCGCGCATCATTGCATCGACCGCCGGGCCGGCCGCGAAGCGGTCGAGAAACGCCTGCAACTTGACGTGGTGCGCCTGCCCGGCCTGCACGTACGGCTGCCAGACGAAAGGGCGCGCCGCCCAGTGGGCCCGGATCCAGGAGTCCTCGCCGCGCACGAAGTTCAGGTCGGCGCTCCACAGCAGCCGGTCGTAGTCGTCGTGCGGCAGGAACGGGATGCGCTGCACCTGCAGCGCGCCGCGCCGCAGCGGCTTGCCGGGCTGCGGCTGCGCGCCGAAGAAGGCCGCGAACGCGTCCTCCGCGGTCCCTTGCGGCACCAGTACCCGGTGGGCGCGCGCGCCGGCGGCCAGCGCGTCGAACCATTCGGCGAGCGGAGCGTCGGGATAGCAGAACAGCGTCACCAGCCGCTCGCCGCGCTCGGGTGCAATGCCGAGCTGCTGCAGGAAATCGCGCTGCGCCGGCGAGCCGGTGAAGGTGTCGCGGCGTGCGCCGAGCGAGCGTTCGCGCAGCAGCCCGCCGCTGGCGGCGGTGAATCCCGGATAGAAGAAATGCTCGATCGCGCCATCGGCGGGACGGACCGACGTCAGCCCGTGGCAGCCTTCGATCCAGCTCTCCGCGCTCAGGTATTCGAGGTTGATCCACAGCGGCCGGCGCGCTCCGCCCGCAAGCATCGCCCGCAGCGGCGGCGGCGGCTCGACGCCGAAGGCGCCGATCAGCACGTCGTCGGCGCGGCGCGCGCGATCGTCGCCTGGCCAGGTTTCGATCCGCACCGCCCCGCGCGGGTCGGCGCCGAAGCGGGCGAGCAGATCGGGGCGGTCGATCGTCAGCGTGACCTGCCAGCCGAACTCGTCCGACAACTGGCGTGCCAGCCGCCAGGCGACGCCGGCGTCGCCGAAGTTGTCGACGACGCGGCACAGGATGCGCGCGGCGAGGCTCAAGCGTCGCCTTTGCCGGGGCCCGGGCCGAAAAGCGAATCGAGCTTCGAGCGCGCGTCGTCGCGGCCGTCGGCGCGCGCGCGCGTCACCGCGTATTCCTCCTCGATCCGGTCCGTGTAGAACGAGGCCGGATTGGGCGCGGCGAGGAGCCGCCGCCAGACCTCGGGCGGGACTGCCTTGTAGATGCGCCGCTCACCGTCGACGAAGTCGATCTCGAGGAGCTGCTCGCGTGCGTCGTAGCCGGCCGCCTTCAGGCGACCGCCGCGCAGGGGGCGTCTTTCCATGTTTGCTTCTCCGGCATGTACTGCTCGATGGCCGATGATGCACCGGCCGCGGCTTCAGGGGCCGATGGTGCACGCTGTGTCGCGCCCCGGCAATCGCGGGTTCGCGCCCGGTGCCGCCCCGCGGCCGGTGCCGCCGCGCGTTCAGCGGCCCAGCGCCATCAGCGGCCTAGCGCCATCAGCGGCCCAGCGCCATCAGCGACCGAGCGCTGTCATCGGCCGAGCGCTGTCATCGGCCGAGCGCTGTCATCGGCCGAGCGCTGTCATCGGCCGAGCGCGAGCCCTTCGCGCCGCGGATCGACGCCGGCCTCCAGCCAGCAGCCGCGCTGGCCGCAGTGGCGCGCGATGCCGTGCAGGCCGCTGGTCATGTCCACGTACTCCACCGGATGGCCGCGCGCGGCCAGCGCGGCACCGAGCGCAGGCTCGACCCGGCCGCGCTCGAGTTCCGTCGGGCCGTTGCGGCTGCCCAGGTTCGGGGACGACACCGCGCGCTGCAGCCCGATGCCGTCGTCGAGCACCTCGACCAGCACCCGCGCGACGTAGGACACGATGGAGGAGCCGCCGGGCGAGCCGATCGCCAGCACCAGCGCGCCGGTGGCGCGGTCGAGCACGATCGTCGGCGACATCGAACTGCGCGGTCTCTTGCCGGGCTGCACCCGGTTGGCGACCGGCCTGCCGTCGCGCGTGGGCGCGAACGAGAAGTCGGTCAGCTGGTTGTTCAGCAGAAAGCCGCGCACCAGCACGCGCGAGCCGAATGCGTTTTCGATCGAGCTGGTCATCGACACCGCGTTGCCGTGCGCGTCGACGATCGACATGTGCGTGGTGGCGGCCAGTTCGGGACTCCAGCCGCTCGCGGCGTCGTCGCAGGCGCCGGCTGGCGCACCGGGCGATGCCTGCACCATCGACCGCGTGCCGATCAGCGAGGCGCGAGCCGCGAGGTATGCGGGGTCGAGCAGCGTGCCGGGCAGCGTGGACACCGGCTCGCCGGGGCGCTGGCCGGGCAGCGCGACGAAATCGGTGTCGGCGACGTAGCGGTCGCGGTCGGCGAAGGCGAGCCGGGCGGCCTCGGTGAAGCGGTGCGAGCCGTCGGCGTCGAGATGGCCGTCGGGCGAGAGCAGTCGCGTCCCGGGCGGCGCGGCGCGCCAGTACGCGAGCATCTGCGCGATCGCGATGGCGCCCGACGACGGCGGCGGCATGCCGCAGATCCGGTATCGCCGATGCGCGGTGCACAGCGGCGTGCGTTCGAACGCGCGGTAGAAGGCGAGGTCGCGCTCGCCGAGCGAACCCGGATTGCGCGGATGCGCGCGCACCGTGTCGACGATGTCGCGCGCCACCGGGCCCGCGTGCAGCGCGAGGCTGCCGCCGGCCGCGATGCGCGCCAGCGTGTCGGCGAGCGCCGGATTGCGCAGCCTGTGCCCGACCGCCCAGGCGTGACCTTGCGCGTCGTAGTAAAGCGCCGCGGCCGCCGGGTCGTTGCGCAGCCAGCGGTCGCGCTCGAGCAGCCGGTGCAGCCGCGGCCCGATCTCGAAGCCCTCGCGAGCCAGGCGGATCGCGGGATCGAACAGCTGCGCCCACGGCAGCCTGCCGTGGTGCGCGTGCGCGAGTTCGAGCATGCGCACCAGGCCCGGCACGCCGACCGAGCGGCCCCCCACCGCCGCTTCGAAGAAGGCGAGCGGGGCGCCGTCGCCGCCGACGAACAGGTTGGCATCGGCCGCTGCGGGTGCAGTCTCGCGGCCGTCGTAGGCGCGCACCGAGCGTTCGCGCGCGTCGTAATGCAGCAGGAAGCCGCCGCCGCCGATGCCGGAGGATTGCGGCTCGACCAGTGTCAGCACCATCTGGGCGGCGATCGCGGCGTCGACCGCGCTGCCGCCGGCGGCGAGCACGTCGAACGCGGCGCGCGATGCCAGCGGATGGGCGGTGACCGCCATGAAGCGGCGCGCCTGCGCGTGGCCGCGCTCGCGGTAGCCGCTGGCGGCTTCCGGTTGCGCCGGCCGCGAGGTTTCGGCATGCGCGCGAGGGCTTGCGACGAGCGCGGTGCCGCCGGCTGCCGCGGCCCCGGCGAGTGCGAGCACCAGCGCGGCCGCGAGCCGGTGAAGCGAAGCCTTCGTACGCATCGGTTCATGATAACTTCGGCCTCGATTTCCTCCGGCGTCCGGATGCCATGGCCACTGTCGTCGAGACCGTCGAATCGATTGCGCGCGGCACTTCGAGCGCGCAGGCGCTGATCGAGTCGGCGCAACGCCAGGCCGAGCGCGCGGCCGACCTCAACCCGATCGCATACGTCGACTGGGATGCGGCGCTGCAGGAGGCGCGGCAACTCGACGCCGAGGCGAAAGCGGGCCGGCTGCGCGGGCCGCTGCACGGGATTCCGGTGTCGATCAAGGATCTGTTCGCGGTGCGCGGCATGCCGCTGCAGGCCGGAACGCGCGCGCCGCTGCCGCCGCTCGAACGCGAGGAGGCGGTGCTGGTCTCCCGGTTGCGCGCGGCCGGCGCGCTCGTGTTCGCCAAGACCAACATGCACGAGATCGCGCTCGGCGCAACCGGCGAGAACCGCTGGACCGGCGACGTGAAGAACCCGTTCGACCCGGCGCGTCAGTCAGGCGGCTCGTCGAGCGGCGCGGCGGTCGCGGTGGCCACCGGGATCGGGCTGGCTGCGATCGGCAGCGATACCGGCGGCTCGGTGCGCATTCCCGCAGCGTTCTGCGGCGTGACCGGCTTCAAGCCGAGCTTCGGCGCGATCCCGCTGGGCGGGGCGCTGCACCTGTCCTGGACCTGCGACCATGCCGGGCCGCTGGCACGCTGCGTCGACGATTGCGCGACGCTGTTCGAAACGATGGCTCGACGGCGCATCGACCACGGTGTGCCGGCGCGCCGGCCGCGGCTTGCGGTGCCGGCGGCCTGGTTGGCCGGGCGCCTGCAGCCGGCGGTGCGCGCCGCCTTCGAGCGGGTGCTGGCGACACTGGCCGAGGAGCGTGCCGAGCTCGCCGAGGTCGATGCGCCGGCCTTCACGCTCGCCTGGGAGTGCTACACCCCGATCGTGCGCGCCGAGGCCGCATGGGTGCATCGCGCCGCGCTCGCGGTCGGCGCGCCCGGCTTTTCCGAACTGGTGCTGCCGGCGCTGAAGGCGGGCCGCGCGCTGGCCGCGGCCGACTACATCGATGCGCTGAAGGTGCGCGAGCGCGCCTGCGCGCAGCTCGACGCGCTGCTGGCCGGCGCCGACGCGCTGGTGCTGCCTACCAGCGCGGTGCTGCCGCCACTGCGCGGGCAGGACGAAGTCGAAGTCGAACGAGGGCGCACCACGGTGCGCGAGGCGGTACTCGGGCAGACGCTGCCGTTCTCGCTGTGCGGCCTGCCCACGCTCAGCGTTCCGGTCGGCCTGGTCGAGGGGCTGCCGCTGGGTCTGCAGGTGGTCGGCCGCCGCGAAGGCGACGCGTCGCTGCTCGCGCTCGGGCGCTGGATCGAGGCGGCAGTCGGCGTGACGCCGATGCCGCCGGAGGCGTAGGCCAGATGTCGTGTCGCGGCGGACGGCCCGGGGCAGGACCGCCGCCGTCCGGCGATCAGCGCGGCGCCATCCGGATCGCGCCGTCGAGCCGGATCGTCTCGCCGTTGAGCATCGTGTTGGCGAAGATGTGCGCCACCATCTGCGCATATTCCTCGGGCCGGCCGAGCCGCGGGGGAAACGGCACCTGGCGACCGAGCGATTCCTGCACGTCCTTGGGCATGCCGGCGAGCAGCGGCGTGAGGAACAGGCCGGGCGCGATCGTCACCACGCGCACGCCGTCGCGCGACAGGTCGCGCGCGATCGGCAGGGTCATGCCGACGATGCCGCCTTTCGAGGCCGAGTAGGCGGCCTGGCCGATCTGGCCGTCGAAGGCGGCCACCGACGCGGTGTTCACGATCACGCCGCGCTCGCCTTCGCCGTTCGGCTCGTTCTTCGTCATCGCCGCGGCGGCCAGCCGGATCATGTTGAAGGTGCCGATCAGGTTGATGCCGATCACCTTCGAGAACATGCCCAGCGGATGCGGGCCGTCCTTGCCGACCGTCTTGGCCGCGGGGCCGATACCGGCGCAGTTGACCAGCCCGACCAGTCGGCCCATCGACTGCGCCGCCTCCACCGCCGACTGCGCGTCGGCCTCGGCGGTGACGTCGCAGCGCGCGAACTTCGCGCGCGCGCCCAGTTGCGCCGCGTAGCGCTCGCCCAGTTCGGCGTTGACGTCGGCGATCAGCACGCTGCCGCCCGAGTCGACGACCATCTTCGCCGTCGCTCCACCCAGCCCCGAAGCGCCTCCGGTGACCAGCACCACGTTCTCGGAAATCTTCATCGATCGACTCCGCAGTCCTTGCCCAGAAAACGTCATTCTAGACACCATGGTCGCCCGCCAATGCGCGGGCGACCATGGTGTCTAGACAGGCGCGCGCGAGCCGCCCTAAGATCGTCGCCAATTGCCGGGACCACCGGAGCATGGACGCGACGCTCGAATACTGGCGCGCCCTCGTGCGCAGCGACGAATCGCTGCCGCTGTTCGAAGCGGCGCTGGCGATCGCGCAGGACGCGTATCCCGACCTGCCGATGGCCGAGTTGCTGGCGCGCGTCGACGGCTTCGCGCTGACGCTGAAGCGGCGGCTCGATGCGCTGCACCAGCCTGCGGCGCGCGTCGAAGCGCTGGGCGAGCACTTCGCCGACCAGCTCGGCTTTCGCGGCAACGCCAACGACTACTACGATCCCGACAACAGCTACCTGAACCGGGTGATCGAGCGGCGCCTGGGCATACCGATCAGCCTCTCGGTGCTCTACATCGAGATCGCCGAACAGGTGGGCCTGCCTGCGAGCGGGGTCGGCTTTCCCGGGCACTTCCTGGTGCGCCATGACCTGCCCGACGGCGCACTGGTGGTCGACGTGTTCGCCGGGGCGCGCGTGCTGTCACAGGAAGAACTCGAGTACCGGCTGCTGCCCTATGCCGCAGGCGATCGCGGGCAGGCCAGCCGCCTGCTGCCCGCGCAGCTGGCGGTCGCGGCGCCGCGGGCGATCCTGGCGAGGATGCTGCGCAACCTGCGCGCGATTCACGCCGAGCGCGGCGATGCGCCGCGCCTGGCCGCCGTCGAGCGCCGCCTCGCGGTGCTGGCCGATCCGCTGCGCTGAGAACGACGAGGGCGCCCGCGGGCGCCCTCGTGGCCATGCGCTCGCTCGCGCGAGGCTCAGTGCACGCCGTGCAGGATCCCGATCAGCGGCACGATCAGCAGCGCCACGATGTTGATGATCTTGATCAGCGGGTTCACCGCAGGACCGGCCGTGTCCTTGTACGGATCGCCGACGGTGTCGCCGGTGACTGCCGCCTTGTGCGCGTCCGACCCCTTGCCGCCGTGGTGGCCTTCCTCGATGTACTTCTTGGCGTTGTCCCAGGCGCCGCCGCCGGTGCACATCGAGATCGCGACGAACAGGCCGGTGACGATCGTGCCCATCAGCAGTCCGCCCAGCGCCGCCGGGCCGAGCAGCAGGCCCACCAGCACCGGCACCGCGACCGGCAGCAGCGACGGCAGGATCATTTCGCGGATTGCGGCGCCAGTGAGCATGTCGACCGCGCGCGAGTAATCGGGCTTGGCGGTGCCTTCCATGATGCCCTTGATCTCGCGGAACTGCCGGCGCACCTCCTCGACCACCGAGCCGGCGGCGCGGCCGACCGCCTCCATCGCCATCGCGCCGAACAGGTAGGGCACCATGCCGCCGATGAACAGGCCGACGATCACCATGTGGTTCGACAGGTCGAAGCTGACCTTGACGTTCGCGGCCTCGAGCGCGTGCGTGTAGTCGGCGAACAGCACCAGCGCGGCCAGGCCCGCCGAGCCGATCGCGTAGCCCTTGGTGACGGCCTTGGTGGTGTTGCCCACCGCGTCGAGCGGATCGGTGATGTTGCGCACCGACTCGGGCAGGTTGGCCATCTCGGCGATGCCGCCGGCGTTGTCGGTGATCGGACCGTAGGCGTCGAGCGCGACGACGATGCCCGCCATCGACAGCATCGAGGTGGCGGCGACGGCGATCCCGTAGAGCCCGCCGAGCCAGTACGACGAGACGATCGCCGCGCAGACCAGCAGCACCGGCCACGCAGTCGACTTCATCGACACGCCGATGCCGGCGATGATGTTCGTCGCGTGACCCGTCGTCGAGGCCTGCGCCACGTGCTTCACCGGCTTGAACTGCGTGCCGGTGTAGTACTCGGTGACCCAGACGATCAGGCCGGTGAGCACCATGCCCACCACCACGCACAGCCACAGGTTCAGCACCGAGGTGTGCGCGCCGGAGAGGTCGACGCCGCCGAACATCCACGTGGTGATCGGATAGGCGACGACGGTCGCGATCGCACCCGACCACGCGAGGCCGCGGTACAGCGCCGGCATCACGTTGGTCTGGCCCGGCTTGGCCTTCACGAACATCGCGCCGATGATCGACGCGATGATCGACAGGCCGCCCAGCGCCAGCGGGTACACGACCGCCTGCAGTTCGGCGCCCTTGATCATCAGCGAGCCGAGCAGCATCGTCGCGATCAGGGTCACCGCGTAGGTCTCGAACAGGTCGGCCGCCATGCCGGCGCAGTCGCCGACGTTGTCGCCGACGTTGTCGGCGATCACCGCCGGGTTGCGCGGGTCGTCCTCGGGAATGCCGGCCTCGACCTTGCCCACGAGGTCGGCGCCCACGTCGGCGCCCTTGGTGAAGATCCCGCCGCCCAGCCGCGCGAAGATCGAGATCAGCGACGAGCCGAAGGCCAGGCCGATCAGCGGCTTGATCACCGAATGCAGGTCGTCGACCTTGCCCAGGCCGTGCGGCGCCGAGCCCATGAGGATGCCGTAGTAGCCGGCCACGCCGAGCAGGCCCAGGCCGACCACCAGCATCCCGGTGATCGCACCGCCGCGGAACGCCACGGCGAGCGCCTCGCCGAGACCCTGCGTGGCGGCCTGTGCGGTGCGCACGTTGGCCCGCACCGACACGTTCATGCCGATGTAGCCGGCGGCACCGGAGAGGATCGACCCGATCGCGAATCCGATCGCGGTGGACATGCCCAGTCCGGGCACGAACCAGATGACGAAGAAGAGGATGACGCCGACCAGCCCGATCGTTCGGTACTGGCGGTTCAGGTAGGCCTTCGCGCCCTGCTGGATCGCTGCGGCGATTTCCTGCATGCGGGCGTTGCCCGCGTCGAGGGACAGGATCCAGCGGCTCGATGCGATGCCGTAGATCACTGCTGCCAGCCCGCAGGCCAGGGCCAGCCACAGACCTGCCGAGGTTGCAGTCATGAGGGAACCTCCATCCGGATTGCTCGGTGTTCGAAGTCGAAAGAAAAGGGAAATCGGTGTGACGCGGGCGAGAGTTTACTTGAGCGCGTCGATCGCGCGGGAGGCGATTTCATCGACGCTGCCCAGCCCGGAGATACGCCGGTAGGCCGGCGCCGCGGTGTCGCCGCTGCGCTCCCAGGCGCTGTAGAAGTCGATCAGCGGACGCGTCTGCGAGTGATAGATCGCGAGGCGCTTGCGCACCGTTTCCTCGCGGTCGTCGTCGCGCTGGGCGAGCGGTTCGCCGGTGAGATCGTCGTGGTCCGGCACCCGCGGCGGATTGAACTTCACGTGATAGGTGCGCCCGCTCGCCGGATGCACGCGGCGCCCGCCCATCCGCTCGATGATGTCCTCGTCGGGGACGTCGATCTCGAGCACGTAGTCGACGCGCACGCCCGCGGTCTTCATCGCCTCGGCTTGCGCGATCGTGCGCGGGAAGCCGTCGAACAGGTAACCCGCCTGGCAGTCGGGTGCGCGCAGGCGGTCCATCACCAGGCCGACGATGATGTCGTCGGAAACCAGCGCCCCGGCCTTCATGACCTTCTCGGCGGCCAGCCCGACCGGCGTTCCCGCGCTGATCGCCGTGCGCAGCATGTCGCCAGTAGAAATCTGTGGAATGCCGAATTTCCGCGTGATGTACGCGGCCTGCGTGCCTTTGCCGGCGCCGGGCGGGCCGAGAAGAATCAAACGCATGGATGTGCCTGAACGGTGTGATCGGGTCGCGGGACATGGCGACCATGCTCCGGCATCGCGATCGGCGGGCGCAACGAGACACGCGGGCCGGTCGGGCCGGCCACCGCCCGCAAAGCCGGCCAAGCGTACCGTCAAACGCGTCGGCCGGTCAATTTGACCGGGGCGCGGCTGTGGCGACCCCTGCCACATCGGGCCCGGGGCGTGTGCCGGAGCCGCTGGGCGCCCGCCGATTCAGCCAGGCGCGCTCGCTCCCGCGACGGCGAAGGCCGCGCGCGCACGTTCGAGGTCGGCGGCGGTGTCGACGCCGGGCGGCGGCGCCTCGTCGGCGAGCAGCACGGCGATGCGGTGGCCATGCCACAGCGCGCGCAGCTGCTCGAGCGACTCGAGCGCTTCGAGCGGCGAGCGCGTGAGCCGCGGATAGGCGTCGAGGAAGCCGGCCCGGTACGCGTACAGCCCGATGTGGCGCAACGGCAGGGCCGCGGGCGCGAGACCCGCGGGCAGCCGCGCAGGCAGCCGGTGCGGAAACTGCGCCATCGCATCGCGCTCGAAGGGGATCGGCGCGCGCGAGAAATAGAGGGCGCGAAGCTCCCGGTCGCAGACCACTTTCACCACGTTCGGGTCGAGGTATTGCGCCAGTACGTCGATCGGGTGCGCGGCGGTCGCGATCGCGCAGTCGCCCGCGGCGGCGAGCCGCGCCGCGACCGCGCGCACCAGCGGCGGCGGGATCAGCGGCTCGTCGCCCTGGACGTTGACCACGATCTGGTCGGCGGCCAGACCGAGCTTGCCGGCCGCCTCGGCGAGGCGATCGGTGCCGGAAGCGTGGTCTTCGCGGGTCATGATCGCCTCGAAGCCGGCCGCCGACACCGCCTCGGCGATGCGCGGCGAGTCGGTCGCGACCGCCACGCGCGCGGCGCCGGCCGCCGTTGCGCGTTCGGCCACCCTGACCACCATCGGCTTGCCACCGATATCGGCGAGCGGCTTGTCGGGCAGCCGCGTCGAGGCCAGGCGGGCCGGGATCAGCGCGACGAACTTCGGTGCCGCCTCGTCGACCCCGCGTGCACGGGCCTCGTCGGGACCCGAGGAAGCAGCGGGCGGATGCGTCATCGACGCGCAGGCCCCGGGGGTCAGCCCTGGTCGGCGTCGCCGAGCTTGCGCGCCTCGTCGACCAGCATCACCGGGATGTCGTCGCGCACGGGGAAGGCGAGGCGGTCGGCCCGGCAGATCAGCTCGGCGTCGAGCGGGGTGCCATCGGCGGAGGTGCCGCCGCGCTGGTGCTGAAGGGGCCCCTTGCACAGCGGGCAGACCAGGATTTCAAGCAGGCGTGCGTCCACGGATCGTCTCGGTCAGCCAGTCGATGAGCGCGGGATCGGGGACCGCCTGCACTTCGAGTGCCCAGCAGCGGCTGTCCGCCCACGCGGCGCATTTTACGGCGTCCTTGGCGGTCATGACGACGAAGCTCGCCGGCAGCGCCGCGAGCGCGGCGGGATCGAGCGTTGCGTGGTCGCCCAGTTCGACGCACTGCGGCTGCAGGCCCAGCGCGCGCAGCGTCGCGAAGAAGCGCTGCGGCGCCGCGATTCCGGCCACCGCGACCAGCCGATGCCCATGCGCACGCTGCGCGAACGCCTGCGGCTCGAGTGGGGCGGCGTGGCCGTCGACCGCGACGAAACGCAGCGGTTCGATGCGGAAGCGGAACTGCCGCGGATGCGCGATCGGCGCCGGTGCGTCGCCGTTCAGCGCCAGCGCGTCCATCGTCGCGGCCTGCGCGAGCGGGGCGCGCAGCGGTCCGGCCGGCAGCAGCCGCCCGTTGCCCGCGCCGCGGTCGTCGAAGACGGCAAGCTCCACGCTGCGCGCGAGCGCCGCGTGCTGCAGGCCGTCGTCGGAGATGACCAGGTCGAGCTGCGGATGCGCGGCGAGCAGTCGTGCGACGGCCGCGCGGCGGTCGCGCCCGGCGGCCACCGGCAGGCCGGTCGCCTGCGCGAGCAGCAAGGGCTCGTCGCCGGCGCTGGCCGGATCGTCGCCGGGATGCACCAGGCGGGCGTCGCTGCGCGTGGCGCCGTAGCCGCTCGCGACGATGCCCGGGTGCAGCCCGCGCGCGGCCAGTGCGCTCGCGATCGCCGCCACCAGCGGCGTCTTGCCCGCGCCGCCGGCAACCAGGTTGCCCACCACCAGCAGTGGCGGTCGCGGCGCCGCGTGCGTGCGCAGTCGCAGGCGGCTGCGCCGCGCCGCCCAGGCGGTCACAAGCGACAGCGGCGCCAGGCAGGTGCGCAGCGCGCGCAGCGGCAGACCGGGGTCGTGCGCGTACCACAGCCGCCGAACCAGCGATTCGACGCGGCTGCGCAGCCTCGGACTCATCGTCCCTTGGCGGAGCCGCCGCCCTTCGCGGCGAAGGTCACTTTCGCCACGCCGGCCTGCCGCGCCGCTTCGAGCACGCCGACCACCGCCTGGTGCGTCGCGCCGGCATCGGCGTAGATGACCAGCACCGGGTCCTTGCGCTCGGAGGCCGCGCGACGCAGTGCCGCGGCCAGGTCGGGTGGGGCGACGAACTGCGGGTTGCCCGCGTCGAGCATGTAGCGGCCCTCGGTCGACACTGCGACCACGATCTCGCTCGGACGTTCGGCGGCCTGCTCGGCATTGGCGCTGGGCAGGTCGACCTGCAGCTCGGTGAACTTCGAGTAGGTGGTGGTGACCATCAGGAAGATCAGGATCACCAGCAGCACGTCGATCAGCGGAACGAAGTTGATCTCCGGCTCGTCGCGCCGGATGCCGCGACGGAAGTTCATCGCTGCAGGCTGCGCAGCGTATCGGCCAGGCGCAGCGACTGCTGCTCCATCTCGACCAGGTAGCTGTCGACGCGCGCGCGGAAGTGACGGTAGGCGATCATCGCCGGGATCGCGATCAGGATGCCGAGCGCCGTGTTGTACAGGGCGACCGAGATGCCGTGCGCCAGCTGCTGCGGGTTGGCCGAACCGCTGGGCGCCTGCGCACCGAAGATCTCGATCATCCCGACCACGGTTCCGAACAGGCCCATCAGCGGCGCGATCGCCGCGATCGTGCCGAGCGCCGACAGGTAGCGCTCGAGGTCGTGGGCGACGGCACGGCCCGTTTCCTCCATCGCTTCCTTCATCGGCTCGCGCCCGGCGGCTTCGTTGCGCAGGCCGCTGGCGAGCACGCGCCCGAGCGGCGAGTTGGCCGCCAGCTTGTTCAGCAACTCGGGCGTGATCGGCTGGGACCGCCGCAGCGCGACCACCTCCTCGAGCAGGCCGGGCGGCAGCACCCTGGCGCGCTTCAGCGACAGGAAACGTTCGATGATGAGCGCGACCGCCGCGATCGACGCGATGATGAGGAACCACACCGGCCAGCCGGCCGCCTGGATCAGGGACAGCAAATCTTTCTCCGAGGGGGGAGCCGCGCATCGGCCCGCAAGCGAAGGCCCGCAATTGTCGGGTCTTTTCCCGGACACGGGCAAGTTCGGCCGTCGGGCGGCTGCTGCGGCTCGTCGGCGCGGCAAAATCTGTGGACAAGTCTGTGAATAACGCGCCGCACAACGCTCGGCAGCGTGCCGCAGCGCCCGGGCTGTTCCGCAGGTGCCTTGCCGAGCGGCGAAAATCCTCAGATGAATCATATACTTGGGGCTTTCGTCCGCGTCCGGCCCGAGCCTTGCGGCGGGGCACCGGACGACAACGAGGCGTGTGGAAAGCTGTCCGTCGGGAAGGCGCATGAATACTGGATCCACGAACGGAAACCGAGGATTGGCGCGGGAAATCCTGACAGTCGGCCAGCTGAACCGCATGGTTGCTGGGTTGCTGCAAAGCAGCATCCCACCGGTCTGGGTCGGCGGCGAACTGTCGAACGTGACGCGCGCGGCCAGCGGCCACTGGTACTTCACGCTGAAGGACGCGTCGGCGCAGGTGCGCGCAGTGATGTTCCGGGGGCGGGCGCAGTACGTCGATTTTTCGCCGCGCGAAGGCGATCGCGTCGAGGTGCGGGCGTCGGTCACCCTGTACGAGCCGCGCGGCGACTACCAGCTGTCGGTCGAGTCGATGCGCCGCGCCGGCGCCGGCGACCTGTACCAGCGCTTCCTGCAGTTGAAGGCGCGACTGCAGGCCGAGGGCCTGTTCGATCCGCAACGCAAGCGGCCGCTGCCGGCGATGCCACGCACGATCGGCGTCGTGACCTCGCCCGCGGCGGCGGCGCTGCGCGACGTGCTGACCACGCTGCGCCGGCGCTCGCCCGGGGTGGCGGTCATCGTTTACCCGACGCTGGTGCAGGGCGCCGATGCGCCCGCAGCGATCGTCGCGGCGCTCGCGGCTGCCGCACGGCGACGCGAGTGCGAGGTGCTGCTACTGGTGCGCGGCGGCGGTTCGATCGAAGATCTCTGGGCGTTCAACGACGAGGCGGTCGCGCGCGCCGTGGCAGCCTCGCCGATCCCGGTGGTCAGCGGCGTGGGCCACGAGACCGACTTCACGATCGCCGACTTCGCCGCCGACCAGCGAGCGCCGACGCCGACGGCCGCCGCGGCGCTCGCGTCGCCCGACCGGCGCGAACTGCTGCGCGGCGCCGAGGCGCTGGGCGGGCGCATCGCGCGCGCCTGGGCACGCCGGATCGAGTCGCTCGAGCAGCGCCTGGACACCGGCGCGCGACTGCTGCGCTCGCCCGCGGCGCAATGGCAGGAGCGGGCGCTCAGGCTGCAGGCGCTCGCACAGCGCGCGATCGCGGCCGGTCGCCATGCGCTGGCGCAGCGCGCGATGCGCGTGGAGCGGCTGCGCGCCGGCCTGCGCGCGCCGCGCGGCGAGGTGGCGGGGCACCGGCTCGACGCCGCAACCCAGGGCCTGCAGCGTGTGGCGCAGGCGCTGCTTGCGCGACGCGACGAGCGCGTCGCGCAACTGGCCGCGTCGCTCGCGCTGGTCAGCCCGCAGGCGGTGCTCGCGCGCGGCTACGCGATCGTGCAGGATCGCGCGGGCCGTGTGCTGCGTGCCAGCGCCGACGCCGCGGTGGGCGACGCGCTGTCGGTCACGCTCGCGCGCGGCGCGCTGCAGGTCGAGGTGCGCGAGACCGTCGACGGCGAAGCGCAGCCGGGCGGATCGGCCCGGCCCTGACCCGCGCAAGCGGGTCGCCACATTGCCCGCGCAAGCGGGTCGCTGCATTGCCCGCTCGCGCGGGTGGCCGCATGGCCCGGGTGGACGCTTTGGCCCGCGCCGCGCTTTCGTCCTAGAATCGAAGGCTCCGGCCCGCGCGGCGATTTCAGTTGAACGACAAGGACAAGACCATGGAACACACCCTCCCGGCGCTGCCGTATGCAATGGATGCACTGGCCCCGCACATCTCGAAGGAAACCTTCGAGTACCACTACGGCAAGCATCACCAGGCCTACGTCACCAACCTGAACAACCTGGTCAAGGGCACCGAATTCGAGCACCTCGGCCTCGAGGACATCGTGAAGAAGTCGCTGGGCGGCGTGTTCAACAACGCGGCCCAGGTCTGGAACCACACCTTCTTCTGGTCGAGCATGAAGCCCGCCGGCGGCGGCGAACCCGGCGGCGCGCTGGGCGACGCGATCGCGCGCAAGTGGGGCTCGTTCGCGGGGTTCAAGGAAGCGTTCACCAGGAGCGCGGTGGGCAACTTCGGCTCGGGCTGGACCTGGCTGGTGAAGAAGCCCGACGGCTCGGTCGACATCGTCAACACCAGCAACGCCGCCACGCCGCTCACCACGGCCGACCGTCCGCTGCTGACGATCGACGTCTGGGAGCACGCCTACTACATCGACTACCGCAACGCCCGCCAGAAGTTCGTCGAGACCTTCCTGAACCACCTCGCGAACTGGGAGTTCGCGGCGAAGAACTTCGGCTGACGCGGGGCGCCGGTCATGGGCAGCCTGATCTACACGGCGATCATCGGGCTGGTGATCGGCGCGGTCGCGAAATTCGTGATGCCGGGCACGCAGGGCGGGGGCATCCTCGTCACGATGCTGCTCGGCATCGTCGGCTCGTTCGTCGCCACTTTCGTCGGACAGGCGGCCGGCTGGTACCCGCCGGGCGCGAGCGCCGGCTTCATCGCGTCGGTGATCGGCGCGATCGCGGTGCTCTGGGTCTACGGCAAGTTCTTCCGCAAGGGGAGCTGAGCGCCAGGCCGCGGCGCGTCCGGCGGCCGCCCGCGACGAACCTGCACGCGCCGGCTCAGTGCCGGCGCTGCGCCTGGCCGGGAAACACCTCCGGATTCACCAGCTTCGCGCCCGCCGACAGCGCGCGCCGCGCGAACCAGCCCTGCTCCATCTCGAGCGCGAAGCGCACCGGCGCCTTCGCGCAGTGGCCGTTCTCGGTGCGCGGCGCCATGTCCTCGATGTTGACGATGCGGCCGTCGTCGTCGATGAACGCGATCGACAGCGGCAGCAGCGTGTTGCGCATCCAGAAGCAGTACGCGCGCGGCTGATCGAAGACGAACAGCATCCCCTCGTTCGGGCCGAGATGATCGCGCATCATCAGGCCGATCTCGCGCGAGCGCGGGGTGGCGGCCACTTCGGCCAGCACGATGTGCATGCCGGCCTGCAGTCGCACGACCGGCAGCCTGGGCTGTGGCGCGTCCTGCGCGCCCGCGCCCGGCGGCGCGGCGAGGATGGCCGCCACGCCCACGCCGGCAAGCAGCCGCCGCAGCGGCCGTGGTACGCCGCGCTTTCCGGAATTCGTCTTCATCCCCGCATGTTGCCCGCGATCGCCTCGCAGGAAAAGGCAAGGTCTCTGCGGAACGGGGCATTTGGCGGTGCGGCATAATTGCGCATCCGCCCACTTCCCACGAGGAATCCCCGGCATGTACCAGCACATCAAGATCCCGTCCGCTGGCGAGAAGATCAAGGTCAACAGCGACTTCTCGTTGCAGGTCCCCGACCATCCGATCATTCCGTACATCGAGGGCGACGGCACCGGGCTCGACATCACGCCGGTGATGATCAAGGTGGTCGATGCGGCAGTGGCGAAAGCCTACGGCGGCAAGAAGAAGATCCACTGGATGGAGATCTACGCTGGCGAGAAGTCCACCCGGGTGTATGGTCCCGACGTCTGGCTGCCGGCCGAAACGCTCGAGGTGCTGAAGGACTACGTGGTCTCGATCAAGGGACCGCTCACCACGCCGGTGGGCGGCGGCATCCGTTCGCTCAACGTCGCGCTGCGCCAGGAACTCGACCTGTACGTCTGCCTGCGCCCGGTGCGCTGGTTCAAGGGCGTGCCCTCGCCGGTGAAGGAGCCCGAGAAGACCGACATGGTCATCTTCCGCGAGAACTCCGAGGACATCTACGCGGGCATCGAATACGAGGCGCAGAGCGAGAAGGCGAAGAAGCTGATCGAATTCCTCACGAAGGAACTCGGCGTCACGAAGATCCGCTTCCCCGAAACCTCGGGAATCGGCATCAAGCCGGTGTCGAGCGAGGGCACCTCGCGGTTGATGCGCAAGGCGATCCAGTACGCGATCGACAACGACAAGCCGTCGGTGACGATCGTGCACAAGGGCAACATCATGAAGTACACGGAGGGGAGCTTCCGCGACTGGAGTTACGCGCTCGCGCAGAAGGAGTTCGGCGCGCAGCCGATCGACGGCGGACCGTGGTGCAGCTTCCGCAATCCGAAGACCGGCAGGGAGATCGTCGTCAAGGACGTGATCGCCGACGCGTTCCTGCAGCAGATCCTGCTGCGGCCGGCCGAGTACAGCGTGATCGCCACGCTGAACCTGAACGGCGATTACATCTCCGACGCGCTGGCCGCGCAGGTGGGCGGCATCGGCATCGCGCCGGGCGCCAACCTGTCCGATTCGGTCGCGATGTTCGAAGCCACGCACGGCACCGCGCCGAAGTACGCCGGCAAGGACTACGTCAACCCGGGCTCCGAGATCCTGTCGGCCGAGATGATGCTGCGCCACATGGGCTGGATCGAAGCGGCCGACCTGATCATCTCGTCGATGGAGAAGGCGATCCTGTCGAAGAAGGTCACCTACGACTTCGCGCGCCTGATGCCGGGCGCCACGCAGGTTTCGTGCTCGGGCTTCGGCCAGGTGATGATCGA
>MEED01000020.1 GCA_001724855.1 Lautropia sp. SCN 69-89 | reverse complement strand
AGATCCTCGTGCCCGTGAAGCGGGTGGTCGACTACAACGTGAAGGTTCGAGTGAAGAGCGACCACAGCGGCGTGGACATCGCCAACGTGAAGATGTCGATGAATCCGTTCGACGAGATCGCGGTGGAAGAGGCGGTGCGGCTGAAGGAGAAGGGCGTGGCCAGCGAGATCGTGGCGGTGTCGTGCGGGGTGCAGGCGTGCCAGGAGACGCTGCGCACGGCGCTGGCGATCGGTGCCGACCGGGCGATCCTGGTGCAGACCGACGTCGAGCTGCAGCCGCTGGCGGTGGCCAAGATCCTGAAGGCGCTGGTGGACAAGGAGCAGCCCGGGCTGGTGATCCTGGGCAAGCAGGCGATCGACGACGACGCCAACCAGACCGGGCAGATGCTGGCGGCGCTGGCCGGGCTGGCGCAGGCGACCTTCGCCTCGAAGGTGGAGATCGCCCAGGGCAAGGCCACGGTCACGCGCGAGGTCGACGGCGGGCTGGAGACGATCGCGATCACGCTGCCGGCGGTGGTCACCACCGACCTGCGGCTGAACGAGCCGCGCTACGTGACGCTGCCCAACATCATGAAGGCGAAGAAGAAGCCGCTCGACGTGCTCGATCCGGCGGCGCTGGGGGTCGACGCGGCGCCGCGGCTCAAGACGCTGAAGGTGAGCGAGCCGCCGGGGCGCAAGGCGGGGATCAAGGTGCCCGACGTCGCGACGCTGGTGGCGAAGCTGAAGAACGAAGCCAAGGTGATCTGAAAGGAAGCGATCGATGGCAGCTCTTGTACTGGCCGAACACGACAACGCGGCGCTCAAGCCCGCGACGCTGAACACGATCGCCGCCGCGGCCAAGGCGGGCGGCGAGGTCACGGTGCTGGTGGCCGGCAGCGGCTGCGCGGCGGTTGCGCAGGCGGCCGCGCAGGCCGCGGGCGTGGCGAAGGTGCTGCTGGCCGATGCGCCGCAGCTGGCCGACCAGCTGGCCGAGAACGTGGCCGCGCAGGTGCTGGCGGTGGCGGCGGGCTTCACGCACATCCTGGCGCCGGCCACGGCGCACGGCAAGAACGTGGCGCCGCGCGTGGCCGCGAAGCTCGACGTGGCGCAGATCTCCGACATCATCGGCGTGGAGTCGCCCGACACGTTCACGCGGCCGATCTACGCGGGCAACGCGATCGCCACGGTGCAAAGCGCCGACGCGGTGAAGGTGATCACGGTGCGCACCACCGGCTTCGATGCGGTGGCGGCCACGGGCGGTGCGGCGCCGGTCGAGCCGGTGGCGGCGGTGGCCGACTCGGGCAAGTCCGCGTTCGTGGGGCGCGAGATCGCGCGCAGCGACCGCCCGGAGCTCACCGCGGCGAAGATCGTCGTCTCGGGCGGGCGCGGGATGGGCAGCGCGGAGAACTTCCACCTGCTCGAGCCGCTGGCCGACAAACTCGGGGCGGCGCTCGGGGCGAGCCGGGCGGCGGTGGACGCGGGCTACGCGCCCAACGACTGGCAGGTCGGGCAGACCGGCAAGATCGTCGCGCCGCAGCTCTACATCGCCGTGGGCATCTCCGGGGCGATCCAGCACCTGGCCGGCATGAAGGACAGCAAGGTGATCGTGGCCATCAACAAGGACGAGGAGGCGCCGATCTTCGGCGTGGCCGACTACGGCCTGGTCGCCGACCTGTTCACCGCAGTGCCCGAACTGGTGAAGGAACTGGGCTGAAAGGGGCCGGTTCCGGCCCCGTGACGGAGGATCCGCCATGTCGTACGTCGCACCGCTGAAGGACATGCTGTTCGTGCTTCGGCACCTGGCCGGCATCGACGAGGTCGCATCGCTGCCGGGTTTTGCCGAGGCGGGCTACGACACTGCGCAGGCGGTGCTCGAGGAGTGCGCGAAGTTCAACGAGCAGGTGATCGCGCCGCTCAACCGCGGAGGCGACCTCGAACCCTCGACGCTGTCCGATGGTGCGGTGACCAGTTCGCCGGGCTTCGGCGCCGCGTTCCGCCAGTTCGCCGACGGCGGCTGGCAAGGTGTCCAGCATCCCGAGGAATTCGGCGGCCAGGGATTGCCGAAGCTGATCGCCACGCCGTGCATGGAGATCCTCAATTCGGCCAACCTGTCGTTCGCGCTGTGCCCGCTGCTCACCGACGGCGCGATCGAGGCGCTGCTGGTGGCCGGCTCGCAGGCGCAGAAGGAGCTGTACATCCCGAACCTCGTCTCGGGCGCCTGGACCGGCACGATGAACCTGACCGAGCCGCAGGCCGGCTCCGACCTCGCGCTGGTGCGCACGAAGGCGGTGCCGCAGGCCGACGGCACGTATCGCATCTTCGGTCAGAAGATCTTCATCACCTACGGCGAGCACGACATGGCGCAGAACATCGTGCACCTGGTGCTCGCCCGCACGCCCGACGCGCCCGAGGGCGTGAAGGGCATCTCGCTGTTCGTGGTGCCGAAGTTCATGGTCGACGAGCGGGGCAAGCCGGGTCGGCGCAACGACGTCTGGTGCCAGTCGATCGAGCACAAGCTCGGCATCAAGGCGAGCCCCACCGCGGTGCTGATCTACGGCGACGACAAGGGTGAAGTCGGCGCGGGTGCGATCGGCTACCTGATCGGCCAGGAGAACCGCGGCCTCGAGTACATGTTCGTGATGATGAACGCGGCGCGTTTCGCGGTCGGCGTCCAGGGCGTCGCGGTGGCCGAGCGCGCCTATCAGCAGGCGGTCGCCTATGCGCGGGAGCGGCTGCAAAGCCGCGACGTCGCCGGTTCGAGCGGGGCGGTGCCGATCATCCGCCACCCCGACGTGCGCCGCATGCTGATGACCATGCGCGCGCACACCGAAGCGGCGCGTGCGCTCGCCTGCGTCGCCGGCGCGGCGTCCGACGCCGGCCATCACGCGGCCGACGAGGCGACCCGCCGCGAGAACATGGCGATCTACGAATTCCTCGTCCCGATCGTCAAGGGCTGGTCCACCGAGATGTCGCTGGAGGTCACCTCGCTCGGCGTGCAGGTGCACGGCGGCATGGGCTTCATCGAGGAGACCGGCGCGGCGCAGCACTACCGCGACGCGCGCATCCTCACGATCTACGAGGGCACGACCGCGATCCAGGCCAACGACCTGATCGGCCGCAAGACCGCGCGCAATGGCGGCGCGGTGGCTCGCGCGCTGCTCGCCAGGGTGCAGGAAACCGAGCAGCAGCTGGCGCGGGCCGGCAGCGCCGACCTCGATGCGATCGCGGCACGCCTGTCGGCCGGCCGCGCGGCGCTCGAGGATGCGGTGCAATTCGTCGTGGAGACGCTCGGCAAGGACGTGCGCGCGACATTCGCCGGCAGCGTGCCCTACCTGAAACTCGCGGGCGTGGTGCTGTCGGGCTGGCAGATGGCCCGGGCCGCGCTGGCAGCCGACCGGATGCTGAAGGCGGGCGACGGCGATGCGCAGTTCCTTCAGGCGAAGATCGCGACTGCGCGCTTCCATGCCGATCACCTGCTGACGCAGGCCGGGGCGCTGCGCTCGGCCGCGATCGAGGGGGCGGCAGGCGTGCTCGCGATGCCCGAAGCCGCGTTCTGAGTCCGGCGCCCGCCCGCGTCACCGCCGGGTGGACGCGGGCAGTCTGCGCCCGTATACTGTAGATCCATACAGTCTATCGCGGGCGTACCCGTCGATGAACACCGTGTCCGCGCCGCTGCGGGGCCGCGGCGCCACCTTCAATCCGCATCACCGTTTCGCGGCGCTTCGCGGCGAGCCCGTCGACGACGGCTGGTACCGTGAAGACGGCGAACCGCCTGCGCTGGCCACCGAAGTCCGCGAAGAACGCGCACGCTCGCTGGTCGTGCGCAATCAGTCGCCCGACCTGCACTTCGGGCTGTCGATCAATCCGTACCGCGGCTGCGAGCACGGCTGCATCTACTGCTACGCGCGGCCGAATCACGGTTACGTCGGCCTGTCACCCGGCCTCGACTTCGAATCGCGACTGTTCGTCAAGGTCGACGCGGCCGAGCGCCTGCGCGCGGAACTCGACGCGTCCGGCTGGAAGTGCGAACCGATCAACCTAGGCTCCGCCACCGACGCCTACCAGCCGATCGAGCGGCGCTACGGCCTCACCCGCGCGCTGATCGAAGTCATGGCCGCCCGCCGCCAGCCCTTCGCGATCGTCACCAAGTCTTCGCTGGTCGAGCGCGACATCGACCTGCTCGCGCCGCTCGCGGCCGACCGGCTCGTGAGCGTCTACGTCACGGTCACGACGCTCGACGCCGACCTGGCGCGGCATTGGGAGCCGCGCGCCGCCGCCCCGTGGCGCAGGCTGCAGACGATGCGCAGGCTGCGCGAGGCCGGCATCCCGGTGGGCGTGTCGCTCGCGCCGGTCGCCCCGTTCCTGAACGAACCCGAAATCGAGCGGGTGCTCGCCGCGGCCTCCGAGGCCGGCGCGCAGGCAGCGTTCTACCAGGTGCTGCGGCTGCCCTGGGAGCTTCGCGAACTGTTCGTGCAATGGCTCGGCACCCACTACCCCGATCGGGCGCGCCGGGTGTTGCGCAGGATGGCCGACATGCGCAGCGACGAGGGGCGGGCGCGGCTGAACGACCCGCGCTTCTTCAGTCGCATGACGGGCCAGGGCGCCTGGGCCGAACTGATCCGGCTGCGCTTCGAGCTCGCCGCGCGTCGGCTCGGGTTGGCGCGCCGCCTGCCGGAGTTGCGCACCGACCTGTTCCGGCGGGGCGCCGACGAGCGCCAGCTCGGCCTCTTCTAGACGCCATGGCCGTCCGCCAATGCGCGGGCGACCATGGTGTCTAGCGTCGGTCGCCGGGGCGCAGACGAAACGAGGAGCCCGGTCCGCCATGGCGCCCGATCCCCGATTGTCGCAGCGAGCGCCTCCGGCTATAATTACCGGTTTTCCGATTACCGGACCGAAGGACACGGATATGGTCGTTATCCGACTGACTCGCGGCGGCGCCAAGAAGCGCCCCTTCTATCACATCGTCGCCGCGCACAAGCAGAACCGCCGCGACGGCCAGTTCATCGAGCGCCTTGGCTACTACAACCCGATCGCCGCGGAAAACGAGGTCGGCCTGAAGCTGGCGGCCGAGCGCGTCGAATTCTGGAAGCAGCAGGGCGCCGCCCTGTCGCCCACCGTCGCGCGACTGCTCAAGCAGCAGGCTGGCGCGCAACCGGCTGCTGCCTGAAGGCCGTCCGAGCGGCCTCATGAGGTGCGCCGCTGAACCGGCCCAGCCGCGTCGCCCCGCCCGGGGCACCGAGCGCCGCACCGGCTGAACTGCCTGCCGACGCGGTCGCGCTCGGCAGGGTGGCAGGGGCCTGGGGGGTGCGCGGGTGGCTGCGCATCGTCCCGTTCAACGATCCCCGTGATTCGATCCTGATCGGCCAGCCGGGCTGGTGGCTGCGCGGGCGCGGTATCTGCCGCCTGCTCGAGATCGAGCAGGCGCGCGTGCATGGCGACGAGATCGTCGCCAAGGTCGGCGGTCTGGACGACCGCGACAGCGCCGAGGCCCTCAAGGGCTGCGAGGTGCTGGTGAGCCGGGCAGCGTTTCCCGGTGCCGCACCGGGCGAGGTCTACTGGATCGACCTGATCGGCTGCTCCGTTCGCAACCCGGCCGGCGAATTGCTCGGCGTGGTCGCGTCGGTCGAGGAGTTCGGCGCAGACCCGGTCCTGCGGCTCGACCTGCCGGGCGAGGCCACCGACGGCAAGTCCGCAAGGCTGATCCCACTCGTACCGGCGTACGTGCTCGAGGTCGACCTGCCCGGCCGGCGGATCGTCGCCGACTGGCAGGCCGATTACTGGGAGGGGACGTGAACGGGCCCCGGCCGCTGCGCTTCGACGCGATCACCCTGTTCCCCGACATGTTCGAGGCGGTCGCCCGCTACGGCATCACCGGGCGCGCGCACGAGCGCGGCCTGTGGTTGCTGCGCTGCTGGAATCCCCGCGATTTCGCGACCGACGCCTACCGCAGCGTCGACGACCGGCCCTACGGCGGCGGCCCGGGCATGGTGATGCTCGCCCAGCCGCTGGCCGACGCGATCGCGGCGGCGCGGCGCGACGCGCCCGGCGAGCGTCCGGTGATCGCGCTGTCGCCGCAGGGCCGACCGCTGGACGACCGGCGCGTGCGCGAACTCGCGGCCGGCGCCGGCGCGATCGTGCTGGCCGGGCGCTACGAGGCGATCGACCAGCGGCTGCTCGACCGCCATGTCGACGAGGAGATCGCCGTCGGCGATTTCGTCGTCTCCGGCGGCGAGCTGCCGGCGATGATGCTGATCGACGCGGTGGTACGGCAGCTGCCGGGGGCGATGAACGACCCCCGTTCGGCCGCGTGCGACTCGTTCGCCGAGGGCCTGCTCGACTGCCCGCATTACACCCGACCCGAGGTATTCGAAGGCGTGCCGGTGCCCGAGGTGCTGCTGTCCGGGCACCATGCGCGCATCGACCGCTGGCGGCGCGAGCAGGCGCTGCGCGCGACGCTGCTGCGGCGCCCCGAGCTGGTCGCCCGCGCCCGCGAGCAGGGCCGGCTGAGCGCCGACGACGAGCGCATCCTCGATGGGTTGCGCGAGGCGCCGCCGCGCTTGGCGGATGACCCGAAAAAGGCTTAGAATGCAAGGCTTTGCGGAATTCCGCATCAACCCCATCCTCTGCCCGGCGAAACGCCGGTTCGGCGCTTGTCCAGGCGCCGGTTGCGAAGCGCCCGCGACTGACTGGACGACGGCGGCCCGGCCAACGACGGTTCCGACAACGACCGGCGCACGATGGACTCAGGAGCATCCGGCATGGATCTGATCCAGCAACTCGAGCAGGAAGAGATTTCCCGCCTCGGCAAGAGCATTCCCGAATTCGCGCCCGGCGACACCGTCGTGGTCAGCGTGAACGTGGTCGAGGGCAATCGCAAGCGGGTCCAGGCCTACGAGGGCGTGGTCATCGCGCGCCGCAACCGCGGACTGAACTCGTCGTTCATCGTGCGCAAGATCTCGTCGGGCGAAGGCGTCGAGCGCACCTTCCAGCTGTACTCGCCGCTGATCGCGAACATCGAAGTCAAGCGCCGCGGCGACGTGCGCCGCGCCAAGCTCTACTACCTGCGCGATCGCTCGGGCAAGTCGGCGCGCATCAAGGAAAAGCTCCCCGGCAAGGCGACGCGCGCCGGCGGCGCGGCCGGAGCCTGATCGGCCGGCGCGCCGGCGCGGCGGGCTTGCCCGGCGCGGGACCGGGTCGCGCCCTCATCCGATCGCGGGGTGCGTTGGCCGCGCCCCGGCCTCGGCACGGGCGCGCTCGCGGCGCCGGTGTCACTTCAGGGCGCTTACCGGCGCCCTGTTGTATTTTCGGGGCATGGACATGAAGTCGAACGTTCGCGCTGGGGGGCCGGCCGCTTCCACGGACGCATGGGCGCCGCTGCCGCACTTCGATCCGCGCCAGATGCCGATCGCGGCGATCGACGACGCGTTGCCGGCGGTGCGTCCCGAGCGCCTCGCGCCCGATGCATTGCGCGGCCGCTTCGCGAGGCCGCCGTCATGGCAGCCCGAGCAGACCAGCGACCGGTTCCGCATCGACCTGGCCGCACCGCGCGATGCCGCGGTGCTGGTGCCGATCGTCGCGCACGCCAGCGGAACCACGGTGCTGCTCACCCAGCGAACGCTGCACCTGCGCCATCACTCGGGACAGGTGGCCTTCCCGGGCGGACGCGTCGAGGCGGGCGACCCGTCGCCGGTCGATGCCGCGTTGCGCGAGGCCCGCGAAGAGGTGGGGCTCGAGCCTTCGCGCGTCGAAGTGATCGGGCGGCTGCCCGTCTACCTGACCGGCACCGGATTTCGCGTGACGCCGGTGGTCGGGCTCGTGGTGCCGGGCTTCGATCCGAGGCCCGACCCGCACGAGGTCGCGCAGGTCTTCGAGGTGCCGCTGGCGTTCCTGATGGATCCGCGCCATCACCAGCGTCGCAGCGTGCGGCTGGCCGCGGGCGAGCGCACCTTCTTCGCGATGCCGTATCGGCCGCCCGGCGCCGCCGACGAGCATTTCATCTGGGGTGCGACCGCGGCGATGCTGCGAAACCTGTATCGCCTGCTGGCGGCCTGATCGAGCGGCCCGGGACCCGATGGGATTCGTCGCACTGATCTTCGCGCTGCTGATCGAGCAGGGCCGCTCTCTGCCGGGCAACAACCCGGTGCATCGCGGTGCCGTCGCGCTGGCCGACCTGGTGCGCGGAGTCAGCGACGCGGGCGAGCGCCAGCAGGGTGTCTTCGGATGGATCGCGGTGGTGGCGGTCGGCGTGGGCGGGGTGGCGTTGCTCGAGTGGCTGGCGGGCATGCTGCACCCGGTGGCGCTGTTCATCGTGCACGTCGCGGTGCTGTACCTCACCGTCGGCTTCCGGCAGTTCAGCCACGCGTTCACCGAGATCCAGATCGCGCTGGCGAGCGACGATGCCGAGGGCGCGCGGCGGGTGCTCGAGCGCTGGCTGAACCAGTCCGATCCCGATGACCTGTCGGATCGGCCGCGGCGCGAGACGCCGGTCAACGAGATCTGTCGGCAGGCGATCGCGCATGCACTGGTGGCCGCGCACCGGCACGTCTTCGGTCCGCTGTTCTGGTACATCCTGCTGCCCGGCGCCGTCGGTCCGGTGCTCTATCGCTTCGCCGAGATGCTCGCGCGACGCTGGGGAGCCACGGTCGCGGAGGGTGTGAAGAGGGTCGACGAGCCATACGGGTATTTCGCGCTGCGCGCCTATCGGGCGATCGACTGGCTGCCGGCGCGCCTGTCGGCGGCCGGGTTCGCGATCGTCGGCAACTTCGAGGATGCCGTCTATTGCTGGCGCGGCGCGGTCGCCGCCGGCACCACCGACGACCAGCGCGCGCTGCTGCTCGCGTCGGGCGGCGGAGCGCTCGGCCTGCGGGTCGCCGAGCCCGCGCTCGAAGCGCGCTGGGCCGCCGGCGAGCAGGGCTTCGAATGGCAGGGTGCCGAACCGGATGCGAGCGGCCTGCGCAGCTCGGTCGGCCTGGTCTGGCGCTCGGTCGTACTGTGGATCAGCCTGTTCGCGATGCTCAGCATCGCGGCCTGGCTCGGCCGCTGAACCACGTTCACGAACCCTGGTCGGGTTCGCCCTCGATCTGCAGGTACAGCCGGTAGCGCAAGGGGTCGATCTCCCCGCGCTCGACCGCTTCGCGGATCGCGCAGGCCGGTTCGTCGCGGTGGTGGCAATTGTTGAACCGGCACCGGCCGAGCAGCGGCACGAACTCGCGCATCGCGTGCACGCGTTGCCACTCCGACAGATGCGCGAGTCCGAAGCTCTGGAAGCCGGGTGTGTCGACGATGCGCGCGTCGGGTGCGACCTCGGCGGGCACCTCGAACATGCGGCTGAAGGTGGTCGTGTGGCGGCCGCTCGACAGGGCGGCCGAGATCGCCTGGGTGCGCAGGGCCGCATCGGGCACCAGCGTATTCACCAGCGTGGACTTGCCCATGCCCGACTGCCCGACGAGCAGTGTCGTGCGCCCGGCGAGCCAGTCGCGCAGCTGCGCGCGCGCTTCGAGCGGATGCGCGCGCGCGGCGATCTCGAACACCCGGTAGCCGAGCGCGCGATAGACATCGATGCGCGCGGCGATCGCGCGCGTCGCCCCGGGCAGGTCGGACTTGTTGACGATCAGCGCGGCGCCGATGCCGGCGCTCTCGATCGCGATCAGCATGCGTACCAGCAGCGCCTCCGAGAACGGCGGTTCACCCGCGACGACGATGCCGGCCTGGTCGACGTTGGCGGCCAGCAGCTTGCTGCGCCAGCGGTCGCTTCGCTGCAGCGTGGTACGCCGTGGTTGCAGCGTTTCGATGACGGCCTGGTCGCTGCCGATCAGGCGGACCTCGACCTCGTCGCCGACGCAGACGTCGGTGCGCTTGCCGCGGGTGACGGCGACGCGCTCCTCCCATGCGCCTGAACAGGAGCGCACGTAGAACTGGCGGCCGAAGCTGGCCGCGACGCGCGCGAGTTCAGTTGCCGCCGCGGCCGAAGACGGCATCGCACTTGGCCGCGCAGATGAAGTCGTTGCCGGAGATGCCGCCCACCGAGTGCGTGCTGAAGCGCACCGTGCAGCGGTTGTAGCTCACCAGCAGCTCCGGATGATGATCTTCGCCGTGGACCATCCAGGCCAGTGCGTTCACGAAGGCGATCGTGTCGTAGTAATCGCGAAACGCATAGCTGCGCTCGATCGCGCCGTCGCGCAGGCTCCAGCCGGGCAGCTCGGTGAGCTGCACTTCGATCTCGGTGACGGTGTAGGCGCGCTCGCCGGCGAGCGCCCGCGACTTGCGGGCGAGCAGCTGCTGGCGCGGGATGGCGGCTTTCATCGGGCCTCCTGAAGGCGGCCGATCCGCAGCGACGCGGGCGGATGCGAGTCGTAGAACGCCGAGTGCAGCGGATCGGGAGTGAGCGTCGAGGCATTGTCCTCGTAGAGCTTGACCAGTGCGCTGACGAGGTCTTCGGCGCGCGCGTGCGCGGCGGCATAGTCGTCGGCCTGGAATTCGTGCCGGCGCGAGGCCCAGCTGGCGAGCGGACGCAGCAGGAAGCCGAAGACCGGCAACGCGAGGAAGAACAGCACCAGCGCGGCCGCGTCGAATTCGCCGGCGGCCGGCGTCACGCCCAGCCCCTGGTAGAACCAGCCCTGGCGCGACAGCCAGCCGAGCAGCCACAGGCCGGCCAGGCTTGCAGCGAACATGAGCGCGATGCGGCGGGGCACGTGGCGGTGATGGAAGTGGCCGAGTTCGTGCGCGAGCACCGCCTCGATTTCGTCGGCATCGAGGCGCGACAACAGCGTGTCGAAGAAGACGATCCGCTTGCTGCGCCCGAGCCCGGTGAAGTACGCATTGCCGTGCGCCGAGCGGCGACTGCCGTCCATCACGAACAGCCCCTTCGAGGCGAAGCCGCAACGCGCGAGCAGCGACTCCACGCGCGCGCGCAGCGCCGCGTCCTCTAGCGGCTCGAAGCGGTTGAACATCGGTGCGATGACGGTCGGGTAGAGCACCAGCACTCCGAGGTTGAATGCCACCCAGGTGCCCCACGCCCACAGCCACCACAGGCTGCCGCTGCTGCGCATCAGCCAGAGCACCAGCGCCAGCAAGGGCAGGCCGAGCGCGGCCGCGATCGCAGTGCCCTTGAGCGTGTCGACGACGAACAGGCGTGGCGTCATCCGGTTGAAGCCGAAGCGCTGCTCCAGCACGAACTGCCGGTACCACTCGATCGGCAGGTCGACGATCGTGCCGGCGAGCACGACGGCCACGACGAACAGGATCTGCCGCGCGAACGGCGCACCGGGCAGCCACGCCGCAAGGAGGTCGAGCAGCCATTGCAGGCCGCCGAACAGCGTGAATCCGAGCAGCAGCAACGCCCCGGCCAGCGCCTCGAACATGCCCAAGCGCACGCGCGCCACGGTGTAGTCGGCGGCCCTGCGATGCGCCTGCGCGGTGACGCGACCGGCAAACCGTTCGGGTACGGTCTCGCGGTGGCGCCGGACGTGCCGGACCTGGCGCGTCGCCAGCCACAGGCGCACGGCCATCGAGACCAGCAGCGCGGCGGCGAAGATGAAAGAGAACCCCAGGGCAGTCAAGGCGATCGCTGTGCGAGAATCGGCGGCGGAGAAAAAAATTATGTCACAGCCATCCGCGCCGCCCGGCGCTGCCCCCGCGAGCGCAAATGCTTCCGCTGCGCCGACGACGCCCGACGAGTCGCTGCTCGTATGGGTCGACATGGAGATGACCGGCCTGAACCCGGTGGTCGACCGCATCATCGAGGTGGCGATCGTCGTCACCGACGACTCGCTGAAGGTCGTCGCGCAAAGCGAGGCGATCGCGATTCGCCAGCCCGCCGCCGTGCTCGACGCGATGGACCAGTGGAACCGCTCGACGCACGGCCGCTCGGGGCTGGTCGAACGCGTGCTCGCGTCGAGCTGGACCGAAGCCAGCGCCGAGCAGGCGCTGCTCGACTTCCTCGCACCGCTGGTGCCGCCGGGCAAGTCGCCGATGTGCGGCAACTCCATCTGCCAGGACCGGCGCTTCATGGCGCGCTACATGCCGCGGCTCGAGGCCTGGTTCCACTACCGCAACATCGACGTGAGCACGCTCAAGGAACTGTGCCGGCGCTGGCGACCCGAGGTCGCCAAGGCATTCGCCAAGCGCAGCGCGCATACCGCGCTGGCCGACATCGCCGAGTCGATCGACGAGTTGCGCCACTATCGCGACGGGTTCCTGTCGCTGGCGCCGCGCAGCTGATCCTCCTCGCTGCGCCGCCACAGGCGCGCCAGGATCGCCGCGAGCCCCGCGGCGGCCAGTGCGAGGCTCAGTCCGGAGGCGATCCAGAATCCGCGCGCGCCCGCCACCAGCGGCGCCCAGCCGTGCGCCGAGGTGCCGGCCTCGAACGCCAGCCACCAGCCGCCGCCCAGCCCCACGCCCCACAGGCTGAGCACGTAGACCAGCATCGGCAGCGCGGTGATCCGGTAGGCGCGCAGGATGAACGAGCACATCGCCTGCGTCGCGTCGAACAGGTGAAACGCGGCGACCAGCGCGAGCAGCGGCGCCGCGGCGGCGACCAGCGCGGCATCGGTCGTGTACAGCGCGGCCAGCGGCTCGCGCGCCGCGAACAGCCCCGCGCCGATCGCGACGGCGCAGGCGAGCGCGATGCGGATGCCGGCCCATGCGCGCTCGCGCGCCTCGCGCGGCCGCGCCGCGCCCAGCGACTGCGCGACCAGCACGCTGGTGGCCGTGGCGATGGCGAGCGGCACCATGTAGGCGAGTGCGGCGAGGTTGGCCGCAATCTGGTGGCTCGCGGCCGTCGTCGCGCCCAGTCGCGCGAGAAACAGCGCCATGAAGGTGAACGAGGTCACCTCGACCATGTAGCTCGCGCCGATCGGCCCGCCGAGCGCGAGCAGCGCCCGCAGCCGCGTCGGATCGGGGCGCGCCAGCCAGCCGCCGCCCACCAGCCCCACGCGACGGTACAGCGGGTCGGCGCGCAGCGCGCCCAGCGCGAACAGCACCGACAGCCACGCGATGATGGCCGAGGCCACGCCGCAGCCTGCGCCACCGAGCGCCGGCACGAGTGTCGCGTCGCCGTGCTGCCAGCCGTACATGAACAGCGCGTTCAGCGGGACCTTCAGCGCTGCGCCCGCGAGGTTGATCGCCATCACCGCCTTCGGGCGCGCGACCGCGTTCGACAATGCGTGGAACACGCGAAACAGCAGGGCGGCAGGCAGGCCGGCGGCGGCTGCCCACAGGTAGACCTGCGCGACCGCGGCCACCTCGGGCGGCGGCTCGCTGAGCGCCAGCCACAGGTCGGTCGACGCGAGCGCCAGGCCACCGGGCACCGTGAGCGCCAGCGCCAGCCAGATCGCCTGGCGTGTCTCCAGGCCGATCTGCTCGAAGCGCTCGGCGCCGTAGTGCTGGGCGACCACCGGACTGAGCGCGAGCAGCACGCCCATCAGACCGATGTAGACGCTGATGTAGATGCTGGCGCCCAGGCCGATCGCGGCGACGTCGACGGCCGAGAGCCTGCCGGCCATCACGGTGTCGATCACGCCGTTCAGCATCACCGCCAGCTGCCCGACGAACACCGGCCAGGCGAGCTTCAGGATGTCGCGCGTCATCGCGCGTCGGATCGGGTGCGCGGGTCTTCGCGGCGGTAAAGGCGAAAGCGCTCGTCGCGGTCGTTGCGGCGCTGGCCTTGCCAGAGCAGGGTCCAGCCGGGCATCGGAGCCGGCACGGTCCGGGCGAGCGGGCCGTCGTCCTGCACCAGCAGCCAGTCGCATCGCTCGCCGCGCGCGGCGAAGTTCATCCGCGCGAAGTAGTGAAAGCTCGCGCGCGGCGCGCGCTCGAGATCCTGCGTCGCCACGCAGGCGTCGCCGCCGTCGAAGGCGGCGGCCAGCCGCCCGGCGACATCCCGGTAGGTGTTGCGCTCGTTGAAGACCGGCAGCCATAGCGTCATGAGCAGGAACCACGCCAGCACGACGCCGCCGCACGACAGCACCATCGCGCGCCAGATCATTCGCGGCTGGCGCGAGATGCGCCAGCGCACCAGCGCCAGCCACGCGAGCGTGGCCAGGCCCCCGAGCACGATCTCGACGACGACCCACTCGGGCGTGTAGCCGGGGGCGATCTGGCTCGCCCGGTAGGCCATCCGCGGCGGGTAGCCGGTCATCAGCGCGATCCAGTAGGCCCAGATCACGATCCCGAACAGCGAGAAGCTGGTGACGGCGAACCAGTCGATGAGACTGACGATGCCGCGCTTGAGCGTGGGCATGCCCACCGCGGCCAGCATCGCGAGCGGCACGGTGGCCGGCAGCAGCCAGCTCTCGCCACCCGACGGCGAGGCGAGCGCGCGCAGGCCCAGCGCGGCCGCGGTCAGCATCGGCAGCGCAACCGCCGGCTCGCCCCACCGTCCGCGCCAGCGCCACGCGGCCCACAGCGCCACCGGCCACGCGGGCCAGTAGAACCAGGGCATCGTGCGCGCGAAATACCGCAGCGATTCGACGCCGGGCCCGGAAATCGTGGCCAGGTTCCACGCGGCCCAGTCGAGCAGGTGGGCGCGCTCGACCGCGTCGCCGCCGGCCAGCAGCAGCGGCCACGGCAATGCGCCGACCAGCGCGACGGCCACCGCCGGCGGCAACATCCGCCATCCGACCAGCCGGTACGCGCGGCTGGCCAGCGGCAGGACGACCAGCACCAGCAGCAGTGCGAGCGCGGTGCCCGCGCCGCGGCTGAGCAGCGTGGCTGCGATGGCCGCTCCGGCGATCGCGCCGCCGCTCGCGGGACGCTCCAGCGCGAGCGCGCAGCCGAACAGGAACGCCGCGATCCATGCAACCTGCGCCGGGTCCGCGGTGGTCTCGTGCATGCGTAGCAGCAGGCCGAAGGTGGCCATCAGCACCAGCAGTGCCGAGTCGGCGATCGCACGCCCGAAATCGACGCTCGAGGCCGAGGCACCGAAGGGGTCCGACGGCTGCACGCCCGGCCGGCGTGCCAGCGCCCAGGCCGCGTACCAGGCCAGCATCAGCGCGAGCGTGAGCAGTGCGATCACCGCCAGCTGCACGCCGGCGTGTTCGCCGACGATCGGCGCCGCCACCTTGCCGATCGACGCTGCGATCCAGAAGGGCAACGGGCCTTCGGAGGGGACCGGCAGGTTGCCGATGTTCGGCATCAGCCAGTCGGCGGCGTCGCCGCGCATCATCGACAGCGCGATGCCGAAGCCGGCGGCATCCTGCGTGCGCCACGGGTCGCGCCCGATGAAGCCGGGCAGCACGTAGAGCGCGCACAGCAGCAGCAGCGCCCACCGCGGCAACTTGCCTGCTTCGAGCTCGGTGACGATGAACGGTTTCATGCGCCTCGCGCGCAACGATAAATCAAAAAAGGCAGCGCGGGCTGCCTTCTCGATCGACGCGCCGGCGGGCCGCGCGTCGCGGGGGGATCGCCACGGACGACGACCGGACGGGTTCGCCGCGGTCGTCGACGGCGCGGCCGCGCGCCGGGATTACTTGCCGGTGCGCGCGAACTTCTGGCGGAACTTCTCGACGCGGCCGGCTTCGATGATGCGCTGCTGCGCGCCGGTGTAGAACGGGTGCGACTCGGAGGTCACGTCGAGCTTGAACAGCGGGTATTCCTTCCCGTCGTCCATCGTGATCTTCTCGCGCGTGGCGACCGTGGACCGGGTGACGAACTTGAACCCGCTCGACATGTCCATGAAGACGACGTCGCGGTAGTCGGGGTGGATGCCTTGTTTCATGACTGGGTCTCCGAACCCGCCGCGGCGGCGGGGTTCGCCTCGAATCTGGGAATTGATGAAAAGCCTTGAATTATAAGGGCTTTCGCGACGATGGCGCAAGCCGTGGACCGCCGGGGCGTCAGCCGCCGCGACGCATCATCTCGAAGAACTCCTGGTTGCTGCGGGTCTGGCGCACCTTGTCGAGCAGGAACTCCATCGCCTCGAGCTCGTCCATGTCGTGCAGCAGCTTGCGCAGGATCCAGATCTTCTGCAGCACCTCGGCCTTGATGAGGAGCTCTTCCATCATCCGGCGGTTCAGGTGCAGCTCCATGTTGCCGGTGCCCTTGAACTCCTCGTAGATCACCTCGTCCATCCGGCTGCCGGTGTCGATCAGCGCGGTGGCGATGATCGTGAGCGAGCCGCCTTCCTCGATGTTGCGCGCCGCGCCGAAGAAGCGCTTGGGGCGCTGCAGCGCGTTGGCGTCGACGCCGCCGGTGAGCACCTTGCCCGAGGCCGGCACGACCGTGTTGTAGGCACGCGCCAGGCGCGTGATCGAGTCGAGCAGGATCACCACGTCTTTCTTGTGCTCGACCAGTCGCTTGGCCTTCTCGATCACCATCTCGGCGACCTGCACGTGGCGCGTCGCAGGCTCGTCGAAGGTGGAGGCGACCACTTCGCCGCGCACCGAGCGGGTCATCTCGGTGACTTCCTCGGGGCGCTCGTCGATCAGCAGCACGATCAGCACCACGTCGGGGTGGTTCGTGGTGATCGCGTGCGCAATGTGCTGCATCAGCACCGTCTTGCCCGCTTTCGGCGGTGCGACGATCAGCCCGCGCTGCCCCTTGCCGATCGGCGCGATCATGTCGATGATCCGGCCGGTGATGTTCTCCTCGGCCTTGATGTCGCGCTCGAGCACCATCGGCTTGTTCGGATGCAGCGGCGTGAGGTTCTCGAACAGGATCTTGTGCTTGCTCGCCTCGGGTGGCTCGCCGTTGATCTTGTCGACCTTCACCAGCGCGAAATAGCGTTCGCCTTCCTTCGGCGTGCGCACTTCGCCCTCGATCGAGTCGCCGGTGTGCAGGTTGAAGCGGCGGATCTGCGACGGCGAGATGTAGATGTCGTCGGTGCTCGCGAGGTACGAGGTTTCCGGCGAGCGCAGGAAACCGAAGCCGTCGGGCAGCACCTCGAGGCAGCCGTCACCGAAGATCGTCTCGCCGGTCTTGGCCTTGCGCTTGAGGATCGCGAACATCAGCTCCTGCTTGCGCATGCGCTGGGGATTCTCGATCTCCAGGCCAGTGGCCATCTCGATCAGCTGCGAGACGTGCAGCGACTTGAGTTCGGACAGATGCATCGGGTGGTTCTCCCCGCGGGGACTTTGCCGGGAATGAATGGACGGAAACCAGGGGGTGCGGCTGGCAGGCCGCGGGATGTTCGGATCGGGGTGCGGGCGGGTGCAGCCCGTGGACGGCGGGAGCGGGGCCTGGGTCGACGGATCGGTCGGCGGGGTCCGCCCCGGCGTCAGCCGCCGGGAGCCGGAAGGCGCGTGCTAAACAGCCGCCCGAGCCTTCGAGCGGCTGGAAGCTTACAACGAATCAGAGATGGCTGTCCAGAAAGAGCGTGAGCTGCGACTTCGACAGCGCGCCGACCTTGGTGTCGACCACCGCGCCGTTGCGGAACAGCATCAGCGTGGGGATGCCGCGAATGCCGTACTTGGCCGGCACCGACTGGTTGTCGTCGACGTTGACCTTCACGACCTGCAACTTGCCGGCGTAATCGCGCGAGATCTCGTCGAGGATCGGCGCGATCATCTTGCACGGGCCGCACCATTCGGCCCAGTAATCGACGAGCACCGGCGCGTCGGCTTTCAGGACATCCTGCTCGAACGTGGCATCGGAGACGTGCTTGATGGTCATTTCTGCTCCCGAGATTGCGACAAACATAGCACAGACCCGGCCTGCCGAGCCGGGCAGCGAGCCGCGCGCCAACGGCTGATAGAATCGCCGCGGGCGGGCCTCCCCGCAGTGCGGCGTGGTCAACCTGGTCAGGTCCGGAAGGAAGCAGCCACAGCCACTCCCCGCGCGTGCCGGGGTTCCGGCTCGCCCACCCGTCCCACCCGTTCGTCCTGCCGGTTGCCGATGCCATGACCCATCAGGTGCTCGCCCGCAAGTGGCGACCGCGCGATTTCGAGTCGCTGGTCGGGCAGGACCACGTCGTGCGCGCGCTGTCGCATGCGCTGCAGACGCAGCGCCTGCACCACGCGTACCTGTTCACGGGCACGCGCGGCGTCGGCAAGACCACGATCGCGCGCATCCTGGCGAAGGCGCTGAACTGCGAGACCGGCGTGAGCGCGCGGCCCTGCGGCCGCTGCGCCGCCTGTACCGGCATCGACGCCGGACGCTTCGTCGATTGCATCGAGCTCGACGCCGCCTCGAACCGCGGCGTCGACGAGATGACCCAGCTGCTCGAGAACGCGGTCTATGCGCCGACTGCCGGCCGCTACAAGGTCTACGTGATCGACGAGGTCCACATGCTGTCGACGCACGCGTTCAACGCGATGCTCAAGACGCTCGAGGAGCCGCCGCCGCACGTCGTCTTCGTGCTCGCGACCACCGACCCGCAGCGCGTGCCGGTCACCGTCCTCTCGCGCTGCCTGCAGTTCAACCTGAAGAACATGTCGCCGGCCGCGGTGGCCGCGCACCTGGCGGTCGTGCTGTCTGCCGAAAGCGTCGCGTTCGACCGCGGCGCGCTCGATCGCATCGGACGCGCCGCCGCCGGCAGCATGCGCGACGCGCTGTCGCTGCTCGACCAGGCGATCGCCTACGGCGGCGGCGAGGTGCGCGAGCCGGCGGTGCGCGAGATGCTCGGCGTGGTCGACGCGGCCTGGCTGGTGCACATTCTCGATGCGCTGGTGGCCGGCGACGGCGCCCGGCTGGTGGGACTGGCCGACGAGATGCTCGCCGGCAACGCGCCGTTCGAGCGCACGCTGGCCGACCTCGCTGCGCTGCTGCAGCGGATTGCGCTGGCGCAGGTGGGCGCCATCGCCGACGCCGACGATCCCGAGACGCTGCAGCGGCTGGCTGCGGCAATCGCCCCCGAGGACCTGCAGGTCTGGTACCAGATCGTGATTCACGGCGCGCGCGACCTGCCGCTCGCGCCCGACGCGCACGCCGGCTTCACGATGGTGCTGCTGCGCCTGCTCGCGTTCGGGCCCGACCGGGGCGCAGTCGCGGCTGCCGCGCCGCCGCCGACTGGCCGCACGCAGGGCGTGCCCCCGCGAGGCGCGGCGGCGCGCACCGGTTCGGGCGGCCGTTCGCCCGGGGCGTCGGGCGATCAGGCGCCCACGGCCGGGGGCGCGCAGGCGTCCGGCGATCGGGCGCCGACCGCGCGCGGCGACGAGGCGCCGACGGTCCGGGTCGACGAGCCGCGCACGGCCGTCGTGCAGTTCGACGGCGACTGGCCCGGGCTGGCCGCCCGGCTGCAGGTCGGCGGGTTCGTCCAGCAGTTCATGCAACAGAGCGAGTTGATCGAGGCCGACGGCCTGCGGTTTCGCGTGCGCGTGCCGATCCGGCCGCTGGCCGAGCCGGGCACGGTGAAGCGCGTGCGCGCAGCGCTCGGCGCGCATTTCGGCGCTCCGGTGCGTCTCGACGTCGAGGTCGGCCGTGTCGGCGGGGACACCGCCGCGGCGGCATCGGCGCGCGAGCGCGGCGAGCGCCAGGCGCAGGCGCAGGCAGCGATCGACGCCGACCCGTTCGTGCGCACGCTGATCGAGGATTTCGACGGGTCGATCGTGCCCGGTTCGGTGCGGCCGATCGAGCGCCGCGATGCCATTTCTGGAGACGAAGCATGATGAAGCAGCAGCTCGCGGGCCTGATGAAGCAGGCCCAGCAGATGCAGGAAAACATGAAGAAGATGCAGGAGCAGCTCGGCCAGGTCGAGGTCGAGGGGCAGTCCGGCGCCGGGCTCGTCAAGGTCACGGTCACCTGCCGCAACGACGTCAAGCGCATCGCGATCGACCCGAGCCTGCTCGCCGACGACAAGGACATGCTCGAGGACCTGATCGTCGCGGCGATGAACGACGCGCTGCGAAAGGCCGAGCAGACCGCGGCCGAGAAGATGGGTTCGGTCACCGCCGGCCTGCCGCTGCCGCCCGGCTTCAAGATGCCGTTCTAGCCGCGCGTCGCCGGCGATGGAACTCCGCTCGCGTTCGCGCCTGCGGCCGCGGCAGCCGGCGGCGATCCGGGGCGCCCGCGGCGCCCGGCCCGCGCCTTTGCTCGCGCCAACGGAACGCGCGGGATGAAGGCGCCGGCGCCACTGGAGGCGCTCACCGCCGCGCTCCGGCGCCTGCCGGGCGTCGGGGCGAAGTCGGCGCAGCGCTTCGCCTACCACCTGCTGCAGCACGATCGCGAGGGCGCGGCGCTGCTGGCGCAGGCGCTCGCCGACGCGACTGCGCGGGTGCGGCACTGCGCGCGCTGCAACACCTTCACCGAGCTGGAGGTCTGCGAGACCTGCTTGTCGCCGCGGCGCGATCCGTCGCAGTTGTGCGTGGTCGAGACGCCGGCCGACCAGCTGACGATCGAGCAGACTCTGAGCTACCGCGGACTGTACTTCGTGCTGATGGGGCGCCTGTCGCCGCTCGACGGCGTCGGGCCGAAGCAGATCGGCCTCGATCGGCTGCTCGCGCGGGCCGCCGACCCCGCGTTGCGCGAGGTGATCCTGGCGACCAACTTCACGCAGGAGGGCGAGGCCACTGCGCACTACATCGGCGAGATGATGCGCGCGCGCGGCCTGAAGGTGACGCGGCTCGCGCGCGGCGTGCCGGTGGGCAGCGAGCTCGAGTACGTCGACCCGAGCACCATCGCGCAGGCCCTGCGCGACCGCCGCACGATCAGCGAGGCGGCCGCCCGCGAACGGCCCGACGCGCGCGAGGGCCACGAAGACGGAGGCGCCGAATCATGAGCGACCATCGGGCGCAGGCCGCCGAGCGCGGCCCGCTGACCGGCGTGCGCGTGCTCGAGCTCGGCCAGCTGATCGCAGGGCCGTTCGCCGGGCGCATGATGGCCGAGTTCGGCGCCGACGTGATCAAGGTCGAGCCGCCGGCGCGCGACGGCCACGAGGGTGGCGATCCGCTGCGCAAATGGCGCAAGCTGCATCCCGACGATCCGTCGGGCACCTCGCTGTGGTGGTACGTGCAGGGGCGCAACAAGCGCTCGATCACGCTCGACCTGCGCCAGCCCGAGGGCCAGCGCATCGCGCGCGAGCTTGCCGCCCGCAGCGACGTCGTGATCGAGAATTTCCGTCCGGGCGCGCTCGAGAAGTGGGGGCTCGGCTACGAGCAGTTGTCGGCCGACAACCCCGGCCTGGTGCTGGTGCGCCTGTCCGGCTATGGGCAGACCGGACCGTATCGCGACCGCCCCGGCTTCGGCGCGATCGCCGAGTCGATGGGCGGCATGCGCTACGTGACCGGCTTTCCCGACCGCCCGCCGGTGCGGATGAACCTGTCGATCGGCGACTCGCTGGCTGCGCTGCACGGCGTGATCGGCGCGCTGATGGCGCTGCACGCCAGGCGCGAGACCGGCCGCGGGCAGGTGGTCGACGTCGCGCTGTACGAGGCCGTCTTCAACATGATGGAGAGCACGCTGCCCGAGTTCGACCGCTACGGCATCGTGCGCGAGCGCACCGGCACGAACCTCACCGGCATCGTGCCTTCGAACACCTACCCGACCGCCGACGGCCGGCACATCGTGATCGGCGGCAACGGCGATTCGATCTTCAAGCGGCTGATGCGCGCGATCGGGCGCGCCGACCTCGCCGACGATCCGGCGCTCGCCGACAACGCCGGCCGCGCCGCCGAGGCACAGCGCATCGACGACGCGATCGCCGCATGGACCTCGGCGCATACGCTCGAGCAAGGGCTCGACGCGATGGCGCGCGCCGAAGTGCCGAGCGGACGCATCTACAGCGTCGCCGACATGGTCGACGACCCGCAGTACCTCGCGCGCGCGATGATCGAGCGCGTGCGCCTGCCCGACGGCACGCCACTGGCGATGCCGGCGGTGGTGCCCAGGCTGTCGGATACGCCCGGCGCGACCCGCTGGGTCGGCCCGGCGCTGGGCGAGCACACCGCAGTCGTGCTGGCCGAACTCGGCTACGACGCCGCGCGGATCGCGGCGCTGCGCGACCAGGGGGTGATCTGAGGCCGGCGGGCTTCTTGCCCGTATTCGGATGAGCTAACCTTCCGCCGGTAGTCGAACTCCCGCCGGCCGCGAGAACCGGCACCCAGAACCAGAAGGAGCACAGGCATGGCCATGACGCAACGCAGGGACTTCCTGGCCGCGATGACGGCTGTTTCCGCCGCGGCGGCGCTGCCGGTCGCGTCGCTGGCCCAGGGCATCGAGAAGAAGGCACTGACGATCGCCGTCGGCGGCAAGAACCTCTTCTACTACCTTCCGCTCACGATCGCGGAGCAGCTCGGCTACTTCAAGGCCGAGGGGCTGGACGTCGACATCGTCGACTTCGCCGGCGGCTCGGCAGCCCTGCGCGCAGTGGTCGGCGGCTCGGCCGACGTGGTCTCGGGCGCCTACGAGCACACGATCAACCTGCAGTCCAAGGGCCAGATCTTCACCGAGTTCGTGCTGCAGGGCCGCGCACCGCAGATCGTGCTGGCCGTCTCCACGAAGACGATGCCCGACTACAAGCGCATCACCGACCTGAAGGGCAGGAAGATCGGCGTGACCGCGCCGGGCTCGTCGACCAACATGATGGCCAACTTCGTGCTGGCCAAGGGCGGGCTCAAGCCCACCGATGTGTCTTTCATCGGCGTGGGTGCGGGCAAGGGCGCGATCACGGCGGTACAGTCGGGCCAGGTCGACGCGATCGCCAACCTCGATCCGGTGATCTCGATGCTCGACCAGCAGGGCCTGCTGAAGATCGTGTCCGACACCCGCACGCTGAAGGACACCGAGGCGGTCTTCGGCGGGCCGATGCCGGCCGGCTGCCTGTACGCGTCCGGTGCCTTCCTGCAGCGCAACCCGAACACCGCGCAGGCCCTGGCCGCCGCGATGGTCCGCGCTCTGAAGTGGCTGCAGCAGGCCGGCCCGTCGGACATCGTGAAGACGGTGCCCGAGTCCTACCTGCTGGGCGACCGCGGGCTGTACCTGGCGGCGTGGACCAGGGTGCGCGAGGCGATCTCTCCCGACGGCCTGCTTCCCGAGGCCGGGGCGCGCACCGCGCTGCGCACGCTGCAGACCTTCGAACCGAAGCTGGCCGAGGCGAAGATCGACCTCTCGAAAACCTACACGAACGAGTTCGTCCGCAAGGCACTTGCGCGCATCAAGTGATGGCGTCGGCGCCCGCTCTCTCGCTCGAAGGTGTCACCTGCACCTTCGTCTCGCGCGACGACCCGGGCCAGCGCTACACCGCGGTGCGCGACGTGAACCTGCGCATCGCGCCGGGCGAGTTCGTGTCGGTGGTCGGCCCCACCGGCTGCGGCAAGTCCACGTTGCTCAACGTGGGCGCCGGCCTGCTCGAACCCTCGACCGGCAAGGTCGAGGTGTTCGGCGAACCCCTGAAGGGGATCAACGCGCGCGCCGGCTACATGTTCCAGGCCGAGGCGCTGATGCCCTGGCGCAGTGCGCTGGCCAACGTGATGGCGGGCCTGCAGTTTCGCGGCGTGGCCGACGCCGAGGCGCGCGCGCGCGCCGACGAATGGCTGCGTCGCGTGGGTCTCGGCGGCTTCGGCGACCGCTATCCGCACCAGCTCTCGGGGGGCATGCGCAAGCGGGTGGCGCTCGCGCAGACGCTGATCCTCGACCCCGACATCATCCTGATGGACGAGCCGTTTTCGGCGCTCGACATCCAGACGCGCCAGCTGATGGAAAACGAGGTGCTCGAGCTGTGGGCCGCGAGCCGCAAGGCGGTCCTGTTCATCACCCATGACCTCGACGAGGCGATCGCGATGAGCGACCGGGTCGTGGTGCTGTCGGCCGGTCCGGCCTCGCACCCGATCGGCGAGTTCGTCGTGGAGCTGCCGCGTCCGCGCGACGTGGCCGAGATCCGCACGCAGCCCGATTTCATCGCGCTTCACGAGCGGATCTGGGCGGTGCTGCGCGAAGAAGTGCTGAAGGGCTATGCCCGGCAGAAGCGGGTGGCCTGAATGAGGGTTTCCGCCCTGCGGCTGCGCATCTGGCAGGTGCTGGTGCTGGCCGGCGTGCTCGGTTTCTGGCACGTGATGACCAGCCCGACGCTGCTGCCGCCGTTCTACTTCGACAACCCGAGCCAGGCGGCCTTCTTCTTCGGCGAGCCGCTGAAGGTGTTCGGCCGCGTGATCGAGTGGTTCGGGAGCGGCGAGATCTACCGCCACCTGGGCATCACGCTGTTCGAGACGATGGCCGCCTTCGTGATCGGCACTGGCCTGGGGCTGGCGATCGGCATGTGGCTCGCGCTGTCGCCTACCGCCGCAGCCATCCTCGACCCCTACATCAAGGCGATGAACTCGATGCCGCGGGTGATCCTCGCGCCGATCTTCTCGGTCTGGTTCGGCCTGGGGGTGTGGTCCAAGGTGGCGCTCGGGTTCACGCTGGTGTTCTTCATCGTGTTCTTCAACGTGTACCAGGGCGTACGCGAAGTCAGCCCGAACATCCTGGCCAGCGCCCGCATGCTGGGCGCCAGCAAGCGCCAGTTGCTGCGCCACGTGTACCTGCCCAGCGCCACGAGCTGGGTGTTCTCGAGCCTGCACACTTCGGTAGGCCTGGCCTTCGTGGGCGCGGTGGTCGGCGAATACCTGGGCTCGGCCGCCGGGGTCGGGTACCTGATCCTGCAGGCCGAAGGCACTTTCGACATCAACACGGTCATGGCCGGGATCGTGGTGCTGACCGCGTTCGCGCTCGCGCTCGACGGGGCGGTGGGCGTGGTCGAGCAGCGGCTGATGAAGTGGCAGCCGCGCCAGGGTGAGACCGAGAAGCTGTAGCGGGCGCCCCCGGACATGCGGGGGCGACTCCGGGCGACGCCGGCCGCAATGCTACAATTCGCAGGTTTCGCCAATGCTCACCGGTTAGCGCCTGCCTGCCCCGTCACACTCCGCCGACCCCGTCCCGCCACGACCGCACCTGCCACGACCGCGTCGAGGCGAGCCGGGGCCCGACCAGGACCTTCCGGTTCCGGGCGCGTCGGCGCGGGGTGCACCGGTGACTTCCCCAGGAGTTACCGTTGTCACCCGATCAGCACGCCGAGTCCGCCCGCACAGTTGACGGCGCGGGCATCATTCCCGAGTACGCGCCGGCGGTGCTGGCGCTGGCCGACGGCACGGTCTTCCGCGGCCGCTCGATCGGTGCACCGGTACGCGCGGTCGGGGAGGTGGTCTTCAACACCGCGATGACCGGCTACCAGGAGATCCTCACCGATCCGAGCTATTGCCGGCAGATCGTCACGCTCACCTATCCGCACATCGGCAACTACGGCGTCAATTCCGAAGACGTCGAATCCTCGAAGATCCACGCGGCCGGGCTGGTCGTGAAAGACCTGCCGCGCAGGCTCTCGAACTGGCGCAGCGTCGAGCCGCTCACCGGCTACCTGCAGCGCGAGGGCGTGCCGGCGATCGCCGGCATCGACACGCGGCGGCTCACCCGGATGCTGCGCGACCGCGGTGCGCAAGGCGGCTGCCTGGTCGCGGCTGCGCGGCCCGGCGAGGCGATCGACGAGCGGGCGGCGATCGAGGCCGCGCGGGCGTTCCCCGGGCTGGCCGGCATGGACCTCGCCAAGGTGGTCTCGACACCCGAGCCGTATCACTGGACCGAAGGTTCGTGGCGGCTCGGCGCCGGTTTCGTGTCCCAGTCGGGCCGGCGCTTCCGCGTGGTCGTCTACGACTACGGCGTCAAGCGCGACATCCTGAGGCTGCTGGCCGACCGCGGCTGCGAACTGGTCGTGCTGCCGGCGCAGGCCAGCGCGGCCGACGCGCTCGCGCAACGCCCCGATGGCGTCTTCCTGTCCAACGGACCGGGTGACCCCGAGCCCTGCGACTACGCAATTGCCGCGGTGCGCGAGCTGATCGACCGCGGCCTGCCGATCTTCGGCATCTGCCTGGGCCACCAGATCATCGGCCTGGCCTCCGGAGCGCGTACGGTGAAGATGAAGTTCGGCCACCACGGCGCGAACCATCCGGTGCGCAACGTCGACACCGGGCAGGTGCACATCACCAGCCAGAACCACGGCTTCGCGGTCGACCCGGCGTCGCTGCCGGCGAGCCTGCGGGTCACGCACGTGTCGCTGTTCGACGGCTCGATCCAGGGCCTCGAGCGCACCGACCGTCCGGTCTTCTGCTTCCAGGGCCATCCGGAGGCGAGCCCCGGACCGCAGGACATCCACTACCTGTTCGACCGCTTCATCGCGTCGATGGACGCGGCGCGCGCGGCCATCGCCCAACCCGCCCAGTGACCGCCGCACCATGCCCAAGCGCACCGACCTGCACAGCATCCTGATCATCGGCGCCGGCCCGATCGTCATCGGCCAGGCCTGCGAATTCGACTACTCCGGGGCCCAGGCCTGCAAGGCGCTGCGCCAGGAAGGCTTCCGCGTCATCCTGGTCAACAGCAACCCGGCCACGATCATGACCGACCCGGAGACGGCCGACGTCACCTACATCGAGCCGATCACCTGGCAGGTCGTCGAGCGCATCATCGACAAGGAGCGGCCCGACGCGATCCTGCCGACCATGGGCGGACAGACCGCGCTGAACTGCGCGCTCGACCTGCATCGCAACGGCGTGCTGAAGAAGTACGGCGTCGAGCTGATCGGCGCCTCGCCCGAGGCGATCGACAAGGCCGAAGACCGGCTCAAGTTCAAGGAAGCGATGACGCGCATCGGGCTGGGCTCGGCACGCTCGGCGATCGCGCATTCGCTCGAAGAGGCCTGGGCGGCGCAGAAGAACATCGGCTTTCCGGTCATCATCCGCCCGAGCTTCACGCTGGGCGGCACCGGCGGCGGCATCGCCTACAACGGCGAGGAGTTCGAGACGATCTGCAAGCGCGGTCTCGAGGCCTCGCCCACCAGCGAACTGCTGATCGAGGAGTCGCTGATCGGCTGGAAGGAGTTCGAGATGGAGGTCGTGCGCGATCGCGCCGACAACTGCATCATCGTCTGCTCGATCGAGAACTTCGACCCGATGGGCGTGCATACCGGCGACTCGATCACGGTGGCGCCGGCGCAGACGCTCACCGACCGCGAATACCAGCTGATGCGCACCGCGTCGATCGCGATCCTGCGCGAGATCGGCGTGGAGACCGGGGGTTCGAACGTCCAGTTCGCGATCAGCCCGCGCGACGGCAGGATGATCGTGATCGAGATGAACCCGCGGGTCTCGCGCTCCTCGGCGCTGGCCTCCAAGGCCACGGGCTTCCCGATCGCCAAGATCGCCGCCAAGCTGGCGGTGGGCTATACGCTCGACGAGTTGCGCAACGACATCACCGGTGGCGCGACGCCGGCTTCGTTCGAGCCGACGATCGACTACGTGGTCACGAAGGTCCCGCGCTTCGCGTTCGAGAAGTTCCCGCAGGCCGATTCGCGGCTCACCACGCAGATGAAGTCGGTGGGCGAGGTGATGGCCATCGGCCGCACCTTCCAGGAGAGCCTGCAGAAGGCTCTGCGCGGCCTCGAGACCGGCATCGACGGGCTCGACGAGCGCAGCGACGATCGCGACGAGATCGCCACCGAGCTCGGCGAGCCGGGCCCCGAGCGGCTGCTGTACGTCGGCGACGCATTCCGCGTCGGCATGACGGTCGAGGAGATCCACGAGGAGTCCGGCATCGATCCGTGGTTCCTCGCGCAGGTCGAGGAGATCGTCGCCACCGAACGCAATCTCGCCGGCCGCAGGCTCGACGAGCTGTCGAAGGAGGAACTGCGGTGGCTCAAGGCCGGCGGCTTCTCCGACCGGCGCCTGGCGCGGCTGCTCGACACCAACCCCGACGCGGTGCGCGCGCGCCGCTGGGAGCTGGGGGTGCGTCCGGTGTACAAGCGCGTGGACACCTGCGCGGCGGAGTTCGCCACCGACACTGCCTACATGTACTCCACCTACGAGGACGAGGACGAGGCGCAGCCGACCGACCGGCGCAAGGTGATGGTGCTCGGCGGCGGGCCCAACCGGATCGGGCAGGGGATCGAGTTCGACTACTGCTGCGTGCACGCGGCGTTCGCGCTGCGCGAGGACGGCTACGAGACGATCATGGTCAACTGCAACCCCGAGACCGTCTCGACCGACTACGACACCTCCGACCGCCTGTACTTCGAGCCGCTCACGCTGGAGGACGTGCTCGAGATCGTCGCGCTCGAGAAGCCGATGGGGGTCATCGTCCAGTACGGCGGCCAGACGCCGCTGAAGCTCGCGCTGGCGCTCGAGGCCAACGGCGTGCCGATCGTCGGCACCTCGCCCGAGTCGATCGACATCGCCGAGGATCGCGAGCGCTTCCAGAAGCTGCTGCACGACCTGGGGCTGAAGCAGCCGCCGAACCGCACCGCGCGCACCGAGGCGCAGGCGCTCGAGCTGGCCGGCGAGATCGGCTACCCGCTGGTGGTGCGCCCGAGCTACGTGCTGGGCGGCCGCGCGATGGAGATCGTGCACGAGCAGAAGGACCTCGAGCGCTACATGCGCGAGGCGGTCAAGGTGTCCGAAGACAGCCCGGTGCTGCTCGACCGCTTCCTGAACGACGCGATCGAGGTCGACGTCGATTGCCTGTCCGATGGCGACCAGGTGTTCATCGGCGGCGTGATGGAGCACATCGAGCAGGCCGGCGTGCACTCGGGCGATTCGGCGTGCTCGCTGCCGCCGTATTCACTGTCGCCGGCGGTGGTCGCCGAGATGAAGCGCCAGACCGCGCTGATGGCGCGCGCGCTGAAGGTCTGCGGGCTGATGAACGTGCAGTTCGCGATCCAGCGCGACGCCGCCGACGCCGATCCGGCCGCGCCGCGCAACAGCGACGGCACCGTCTACGTGCTGGAGGTCAACCCGCGCGCCTCGCGCACCGTGCCGTTCGTGTCCAAGGCCACCGGCCTGCAGCTGGCGAAGATCGCCGCGCGCTGCATGGTCGGGCGAAGTCTCGCCGACCAGGGCGTGACGCACGAAGTCGTCCCGAAATATTTCTCGGTGAAGGAAGCGGTCTTCCCGTTCGTCAAGTTCCCCGGGGTCGACACGATCCTGGGCCCCGAGATGAAGTCGACCGGCGAGGTGATGGGCGTGGGCCTCACGTTCGGCGAAGCCTTCGTGAAGTCGCAGCTTGGCGCCGGCGTGCGCTTGCCCGAATCGGGTACCGTCTTCATCTCGGTGAAGAACGCCGACAAGCCGAAGGCGGTGGCGATCGCGCGCACGCTGCACGAAATGGGCTTCGCGCTGGTGGCCACGCGGGGCACCGCCGCGGCGATCGCCGCGGCAGGCGTCCCGGTGACGCCGGTCAACAAGGTGCAGGAAGGCCGTCCGCACGTGGTCGACCTGCTGAAGAACGGCGAGGTCTCGCTGGTGTTCAACTCGGTCGAGGAGAAGCGCGGCGCGATCGCCGACTCGCGCTCGATCCGCACCACGGCGCTGGCGCAGCGCGTGACCTACTACACCACGATCGCCGGCGCACTGGCCGCGGTCCAGGGCATGCGCTCGCTCGCGCGGCTCGAGGTCTACTCGTTGCAGGAACTGCACGCCGGGCTGTAGCGCGCCGGCGACGCCGTTTTTGCGTTACAGTTGCGCTGACACAGACGGACCGCCCGGCCTCGCCGCCCGGCGGTCCGAGTCTTTTTGGAGCGACCCGCGCGCTGGCGCGCGCGCCGAGAATCCGAGGTACCCGATGGCAACCATTCCGCTTACCCGGCGCGGCGCCGAACTGCTGAGGGAAGAGCTGCAGCGCCTGAAATCGGTCGAACGGCCTGCGGTGATCAACGCGATCGCCGAGGCCCGCGCGCACGGCGACCTGTCCGAGAACGCCGAGTACGCCGCCGCGCGCGAGCGCCAGGGCTTCGTCGAGGGCCGCATCGGCGAACTCGAGGCCAAGCTTGCCAACGCCCAGGTGATCGACCCGAAGCTGCTCGACGCCGACGGGCGCGTGGTGTTCGGCGCGACCGTCACGCTCGAAGACCTCGATTCGGGCGAGAAGGCGAGCTACCAGATCGTCGGCGACGACGAGGCCGACATCAAGGCGGGCAAGATCTCGGTCTCGAGCCCGATCGCGCGCGCGTTGATCGGCCGCAGCGCGGGCGACACCGCCGAGGTGCGCGCCCCCAGCGGCGTGCGCGAAGTCGAAATCCTGGATGTCCGCTACGAGTAGCGCTCAGGCCTTCTTGGCGCGCGCGCGCGCGCCCGCCCTGGTCGTCTCGCCCGAGCGTCCGGCCAGGTGCGCCGGGCCCTGGGTCGCGCGACTCGACTCGCCGTGGTGGGCGGGCACCTTGGCGCGTGCGCCGATTGCGGTGCGCTTGCCGCGGGTGCCGAGCGGCTCGGGTTTCCCGGCCGCACCCTTCGCGGCGCCGGCGGCTTTCTTCGCGGCGCCGCCCTTTGCGGCCTTGGGTGCGGGCGCCGGTTTTTCGACCTTCATCGCTTTCATCGATTTCCTCGCTTTTGCGGGCTTGCGCGCGGCGGTGGCGCCGGTGGCCGCCAGTTTCTTCGGCAGGTGCGGGCCACGCGGCCGCTTGCGTTCCACGGTTTCCTCGATCGGCTTCGGGCGGTACACGACCAGCAGCTTGCCGATCGACTGCACCGGCGCGCAGCCGAGCGCCGAACAGATCTCGGTGAGCAGCGCCTGGCGCTGCGCGCGGTCGTCGCCGAGCACGCGGATCTTGATCAGCTCGTGTGCACCCAGCGCACGGTCGGCCTCGGCCAGCACCGCGCGGCTCAGCCCGGCGTCGCCGATCATGACCACCGGATCGAGGTGGTGGGCGCGTGCGCGCAGCGCCTTGCGGTCGGCCGGCGTCAGCGCGATCGGCAGCGGGAACGGAGTGGTGCTCATGGGCTCGGAGGTCGAAGCTGGCAGGCCGTCGGGCGGCGGAAGTAGCAAGTGTGGGCTGCGGAGCGGCTCGCGCGCAAGCAGGTCGGGCGCCGCGGCATGAGCAAGCGCAAGAAGCTGAGCCGGGCGTGGCTGGCGCGTCACATCGACGACCCGTACGTGAAGCTGGCGCAGAAGCACGGCTACCGTTCGCGGGCGGCATTCAAGCTGATCGAGATCGACGCCCAGGATCGCCTGATCCGCCCCGGCATCGCGGTCGTCGACCTGGGGTCGGCTCCGGGCGCCTGGAGCCAGGTTCTGCGCGAGCGGCTGGCGCGTCCGGGCGGCGCCGGCATCGACGGGCGCATCGTCGCGCTCGACCTGCTGCCGATGGAGCCGATCCCCGACGTGACCTTCCTGCAGGGCGATTTCCGGGAGGAGGAGACGCTGCACCGGCTCGAGGCAGCGCTGGGCGGGGCGAAGCTGGACCTTGTGGTTTCCGACATGGCCCCAAACCTCAGCGGCATCGCGTCGGCCGACGCGGCCCGGATGGCCGACCTGGCCGAACTGGCCGTGGCGTTCGCGGTGGCGCACCTGAAGCCCGACGGTGCGCTGTTGGTGAAATGCTTCCACGGCAGCGGGTACAGCCAGGTCGTAGAGTTGTTCAAGCGCAGCTTCGTGCGGGTCGCGGTACGCAAGCCGAAGGCGTCGCGCGGCGCTTCGGCCGAAACCTACCTGCTGGGGCGCTCGCCGAAAGCCTCGGCCAGGGCGGCGCTCGGCGCGGAGCAGGGTGCTGCGGCGTGGGATGAGCCATGAAAATCAATGACTTGGCGATACCCCCGGCCGGGGCCGGGGCGCGCAATACGCGTAGAATGGAAAAACCGGAAGCGGATCATCGAGCGGGCACGGCGCCCGAAGGAGCAGGTGAGTGAACAACGTGTTCTCCAAGGCGGCGGTCTGGCTGGTGATCGCGCTGGTGCTGTTCACGGTATTCAAGCAGTTCGACACGCGCCAGGCGCGCGGCGCCGACATGCCGTATTCGCAGTTCATGACCGAGGCGCGTGAAGGGCGCATCGACGCGGTGGTGGTCGACGGGCGCACGCTGCGGGTCAGGGCCAAGGACGGCCGCAGCCTGACGGTCTACACGCCCAGCGACATCTGGATGGTCGGCGACCTGATGAAGTACGGCGTGCAGGTCAACGCCAAGCCCGAGGAAGAGCAGTCGATGCTGCTCAACATCTTCGTGTCCTGGTTCCCGATGCTGCTGCTGATCGGCGTCTGGGTGTTCTTCATGCGGCAGATGCAGGGAGGCGGGCGCGGCGGGGCGTTCTCGTTCGGCAAGTCGCGCGCGCGCATGCTCGACGAGACCAACAACACGATCACCTTCGCCGATGTCGCCGGCTGCGACGAGGCGAAGGAAGAGGTGCAGGAACTGGTCGACTTCCTGCGCGACCCGTCGAAGTTCCAGAAGCTGGGCGGGCGCATTCCGCGCGGCGTGCTGATGGTCGGTTCGCCCGGCACCGGCAAGACGCTGCTCGCCAAGGCGATCGCCGGCGAGGCGAAAGTGCCGTTCTTCTCGATCTCGGGCTCCGACTTCGTCGAGATGTTCGTCGGCGTGGGCGCGGCGCGCGTGCGCGACATGTTCGAGCAGGCGAAGAAGCATGCGCCGTGCATCATCTTCATCGACGAGATCGATGCGGTCGGGCGCCAGCGCGGCGCCGGGCTGGGCGGCGGCAACGACGAGCGCGAGCAGACGCTGAACCAGCTGCTGGTCGAGATGGACGGCTTCGAAGGCACGGCCGGCGTGATCGTCATCGCCGCCACGAACCGGCCCGACGTGCTCGACCCGGCGCTGCTGCGCCCGGGGCGCTTCGACCGGCAGGTGGTGGTGCCGCTGCCCGACATCCGCGGCCGCGAGCAGATCCTGAACGTGCACATGCGCAAGGTGCCCATGGGCCCCGACGTGCGCGCCGACATCATCGCGCGCGGCACTCCCGGCTTCTCGGGCGCCGACCTGGCCAACCTGGTGAACGAGGCGGCGCTGTTCGCAGCGCGTCGCAGCGCGCGTCTGGTCGAGATGATCGACTTCGAGCGCGCCAAGGACAAGATCATCATGGGCGCCGAGCGGCGCTCGATCGTCATGCCCGAGGATGAGCGGCGCAACACCGCGTACCACGAGTCGGGTCACGCCGTGGTGGCGCGTGTCGTGCCCAAGACCGACCCGGTGCACAAGGTCACGATCATCCCGCGCGGGCGCGCGCTGGGGGTCACGATGCAGTTGCCCGAGGGCGACCGCTACAGCATGGACCGCGAGCGCATGCTCAGCACGATCGCGGTGCTGTTCGGGGGCCGCATCGCCGAAGAGATCTTCATGAACCAGATGACCACCGGCGCCTCGAACGACTTCGAGCGCGCCACGCAGATCGCGCGCGACATGGTCACCCGCTACGGCATGAGCGACGTGCTGGGTCCGATGGTCTATGCGGAGAACGAGGGCGAGATCTTCCTCGGCCGTTCGATCACCAAGACCACCAACATGTCGGAAGAGACGATGCGCAAGGTCGACAGCGAGATCCGGCGCATCATCGACGAGCAGTACGCGGCCGCGCGGCGCATCCTCGAGGAGAACCGCGACAAGGTCGAGGCGATGGCCAAGGCGCTGCTCGAATGGGAGACGATCGACTCCGACCAGATCGACGACATCATGGACGGACGCCCTCCGCGGCCTCCGAAGGAGCGCTCCTCGGGCGGCAGCGGCTCGGGCGCGGGCAGCGCGAGCGCCGCGGCCGCGACGCCGCCGGCGGCGCCTGCCGAGCCTGCGGCGCCCTGATGCCGCCGCAGCGGCCCGGCGGCCCCGCCCGGGCGGCGCGGCCTGCGTCGCGGGGAGGGCAGGTCGCCGGCGCGCTGCGCGCGGCCGTTTCGCGATGAACCTGCTGCGGCCGGTCCGACGCCTGGCTTGCGGCAGGTTCTCGCTGCCGCTCGAGCGGCCGCTGGTCATGGGCGTCGTCAACGTCACGCCCGATTCCTTCTCCGACGGTGGGCGCCACGACACGGTCGACGCCGCCATCGCGCACGCGCGCCGGCTCATCGCCGAAGGCGCCGACCTGATCGACATCGGCGGCGAATCCACGCGCCCGGGCGCCGCTCCGGTGGCGCCCGAAGAGGAGATCGCGCGCGTCGTGCCGGTGCTCGATGCACTGCGCGATTGCGGCGTGCCGCTGTCGGTGGACACCCGGCACCCGTCCACGATGCGCGCGGCGATCGAACACGGCGCCGACATGATCAACGACATCGCAGCGCTGCGCGAGCCGGGCGCGATCGATGTAGTGCGCGACGCGCGCTGCGCGGTGTGCCTGATGCACATGCAGGGCGAGCCGGCGACGATGCAGCAGGCACCGGCCTATGACGAGGTGGTTTCCGAGGTCGGGCACTTTCTCGACGCGCGCGTCGCGGCGCTGCGGGTCTCCGGTGTGGCGCGCGAGCGCATCGTCGTCGACCCGGGGATCGGTTTCGGCAAGACGCTGCGGCACAATCTGCTGTTGCTGGGCGCGCTCGACGAGCTCGCCGCGGGCGGCCAGCCGGTGCTGATCGGCGTCTCGCGCAAGTCGATGCTCGGAGATCTCACCGGCCGACCGGCCGGGCAGCGGCTCGCCGGGAGCCTGGCCGCGATGCTGGCGGCAGTGGCGCGGGGCGCGGCGATCGTGCGCGTGCACGACGTGGCCGAGAGCCGCGACGCATTGCGCGTCTGGATGGCGATCGACGATGCGCAGTAGCGACTGACGCAGCGGCGGCGAACCGCCGGCAGCGATCGAGGGACGGCAACGACGAATCGGCGGCAACAGGGGGAAGATGCGATGGGGCGCAGGTATTTCGGCACCGACGGGGTGCGCGGCCGGGTCGGCGAGGCGCCGATCACTCCGGAGTTCGTGCTGCGCCTCGGCTATGCGGCTGGCAAGGTGCTCGCCGCCACGCCGGCGGCGCAGGGGGCGGGTGGCATCGGCAGCGCTGCCGCCTCGGGCAGGCCGGCGGTGATCGTCGGCAAGGACACGCGCGTCTCGGGGTACATGCTCGAAGCCGCGCTGCAGGCCGGCTTCTCGGCGGCCGGCGTCGACGTGCTGCTGTCGGGACCGATTCCGACGCCGGCGGTCGCATACCTGACGCGGGCGCTGCGCCTGTCGGCCGGCGTCGTGATCAGCGCATCGCACAACCCGTACGAGGACAACGGGATCAAGTTCTTCTCGGCCGGCGGCAACAAGCTGCCCGACGAGGTCGAGGCGCAGATCGAAGCCCGGATGGACGGGCCGGTGGGCTGCGTGCCCTCGCGCATCCTCGGCCGCGCGCGGCGCATCGAGGACGCGGCAGGCCGTTACATCGAGTTCTGCAAGAGCAGCTTTCCCGGCACGCTCGACCTGCGCGGGCTGCGTCTGGTGGTCGATTGCGCGCACGGCGCGGGCTACCACACGGCGCCGCACGTGTTCCACGAACTGGGCGCAGACGTCGTGCCGATCGGCGTGTCCCCCGACGGCCTGAACATCAACCAGGGCTGCGGCGCCACCGACACCGCGGCGCTTCGGCGCGCGGTGCTCGAGCACAAGGCCGACCTCGGCATCGCGATCGACGGCGACGCCGACCGGCTGATGATGGTCGACGCGTCCGGGCGGCTGTACGACGGCGACGAACTGCTCTACGTCATCGTGCGCGATCGCCGCGAGCGCGAGCCGGTACCCGGCGCGGTCGGCACGCTGATGTCGAACCTGGGCCTCGAGCAGGCGCTGGGGCGCCTGGGCGTGCGCTTCGAGCGGGCGAAGGTCGGCGACCGCTACGTGCTCGAACTGCTGCAGCAAAAGGGCTGGCGCTACGGCGGCGAGAACTCGGGCCACCTGTTGTGCCTCGATTGCCACACCACCGGCGACGGCACGATCAGCGCGCTGCAGGTGCTTTCGGCGATGCGCGCGAGCGGTGCGACGCTGGCCGAGCTGTGCGCCGACCTCACGTTGTTTCCGCAGAAGCTGGTCAACGTGCGCATCGACAGCGGCTTCGACTGGAAGACCAGCGCCACGCTCGCCCGCGCCCGCGAGGAGGTCGAGCGCGAGCTGGGCGACGAGGGCCGGATCCTGATCAGGCCCTCCGGCACCGAGCCGCTGCTGCGGCTGATGGTCGAGGCACGTGAAGCCGCGCTCGCCGAGCGCATGGCGCGCCGGCTGGCGGATGCGGCGTCGGCCGGCCGCTGAGCCGCGAAGTGCGCTACAATCCCGTTCCTCCGGGGCGTAGCTCAGCCTGGTAGAGTGCTTGCTTTGGGAGCAAGATGTCGGAGGTTCGAATCCTCTCGCCCCGACCATCGCGCTTTCGATGCCAACTGCATCCGAACCGGCATCGAGCGCATCCCCGGCCCCGACCGGATTCTGCCCGTAGCTCAGTTGGATAGAGCATCAGCCTTCTAAGCTGAGGCCTGTCGGGCAGGCCATCCCGATGGTGGGCGTAGCTCAGGGGTAGAGTCCCGGATTGTGATTCCGGTTGTCGTGGGTTCGAATCCCATCGCCCACCCCAAATTTCCAGCCGTGATGAACCAGAACGAACTGAAGCGCGCCGCGGCGCGCGCGGCGCTCGACGAACTCGTCGACGGCGCGATCGCAGGGGTGGGCAGCGGCTCCACCGTCGACATGTTCATCGACGAGCTGGGCGCGCGGCGCTCGCGCATCGCCGGCGCGATCTCCAGCTCCGAGCGCAGCAGTGCGCGGCTGCGCGCCAACGGCATCGAGGTGCTCGACCTGAACCGCGTGCTCGCCGAAGGGCGCGGCATCCCGGTCTACGTCGACGGCGCCGACGAGATCGACGGCGCGCTGCGGATGATCAAGGGCGGCGGCGGCGCGCTCACCCGCGAGAAGATCGTCGCGGCGGCCTGCGGCCGCTTCGTGTGCATCGTCGACGCGTCGAAATGCGTCGAGCGCCTCGGGCGCTTTCCGCTGCCGGTCGAGGTGATTCCGATGGCGCGCGAACTGGTCGCGTCGCGGCTGCGCAGCCTCGGCGGGCGGCCGGCGCTGCGCGAAGGCTTCGTCACCGACAACGGCAACCAGATCCTCGACGTCGCGGGCCTCGAACTCGACGATCCGGTGGCGTTCGAGTCGGAAGTCAACCAGTGGCCCGGCGTGGTCACGGTCGGCCTGTTTGCCAGGTCGGGGGCCGACGTGGTTATCATTGCTTCGCCGTCAGGCGTCGAACGTCGCACAGTGTCCGGGGCGAGGGGCTGAGGCCCGTCGGTCGGTCCGGGGCGGCTCGAACAGAGCGTTACCAAGAAGACCGATACGACCAGACCGATCACGTTCCGGGGGGACTGCGCGATGTTTCGTTTCGAGGCGCTGCGGCCGCAGCAAGACGACCGGCTTGCGTTCCTGAAGGGGTTCCTGCGACAGCCGCGCGATGTCGGTTCGGTGATCCCGAGCTCGCGCTTCCTCGAACGCAGGATGGTGCGCATGGCCGGCGTCGCGCAGGCACAGTCGGTGGTCGAACTCGGCCCGGGCACCGGCGGCACCACGCGGGCAATCCTCGCCGCGATGACCGAAGCGGCGACGCTGCTGGCCATCGAGCTCGATCCGGCGTTCGCCGACCACATCCGCGAGATCGACGACCGGCGGCTGATCGTCCACCAGGGCAGCGCCGAACAGCTGGCCGAGGTGCTCGTGGCGCACCGGCTGCGCCCGCCCGATGCGATCCTCTCGGGCATTCCGTTCTCGACGATGCCCGAGGCGGTGGGCACGCGCATCGTCGAGGCGATCCGCGACGTGCTCGCGCCGGGCGGCTGTTTCGTCGCCTACCAGTTTCGCGGTGCGGTCGCCGATCGCGCCAGGCCGATCCTCGGCGAGCCCGAGGTGTCGGCCGAGTTCCTCAACATCCCGCCGATGCGGGTCTACCGCTGGCGCAAGCGCTGAGGCGCAAGCGCGGCGCGGGCCCGCGCCGCGCGTCGCCGACGATTCAGGACTTCGGCGGAACGTAGCCCGGCGGCATCTCGGAGCCGGCGCCGAAGAAGTACGCCTCGAGCTGCGTGGCGAGGTACTTGCGGGCGCGCGCGTCGGCGAGGTTCAGCCGGTTCTCGTTGACCAGCATCGTCTGGTGCTTGATCCAGCCCTGCCAGGCTTCCTTCGAGACGTTTTCGTAGAGCCGCTTGCCGAGCTCGCCCGGGTAGGGCGGGAAGTCGAGCCCTTCGGACTCGCGCTGCAGCTTGATACAGAACACCGTTCGCGACATTCGCACTCCTACAGTTGCTTGATCAGCACCAGTGATTTTCGTTGCCAGTTGTACAGGCCGCGGCGTTGCTTCGGCAGCTGGTCGACCGACGCGAGCACGAAGCCGCGCTTGAGAAACCAGTGCATGGTACGCGTGGTGAGCACGAACAGCCGCTTCAACCCTGCCGCGCGCGCGCGCTGTTCGATGCGCTGCAGCAGCCGCTCGCCGTCGCCGCGTCCCTGCACCTGCGGGTTGACCGCCAGCGCCGCCATTTCGCCGATGCCCTCTTCGGGAAACGCGTACAGCGCGGCACAACCGAAGATGACGCCGTCGTGCTCGATCACCGTGAAGTTGGTGATCTCGCGCTCGATCAGGCCGCGGTCGCGGCGCACCAGCGTGCCGTCCTCCTCGATCGGGCGCAGCAGCGCGAGCAGTCCGCCGACGTCGTCAGGGCCGGCCTCGCGCAGCGCTTCGAGGGTTTCCTCGACGAGCATCGTGCCGACGCCGTCGTGCTGGAACAACTCGAGCAGCACGCTGCCGTCGAGCCCGTACGGGATGATGTGCGCGCGCGCGACGCCGCCTTCGCAGGCGCGCAGCGCGTGGCGCAGCGTGAACGCGATGTCCTCGGGCAGCGTGCCGCCCGCGAGCAACTGCTTGGCTTCGGCCTCGGAGACCTCCCGGCGCAAGCTGCCGTCGGGGTCCAGGACGCCGCCGGTTTCGGCGAGCACGATCAGCTTGTCGGCGTCGAGCGCGATTGCGGTGCTCGCGGCGACGTCTTCCATGCTCAGGTTGAAGGCCTCGCCGGTCGGCGAATAGCCGAGCGGCGACAGCAGCACCATCGCGCCGCTGTTGAGCGCGAACCGGATCGTCTGCACGTCGATCTTGCGCACCAGTCCGGTCTGCTGGTAGTCGACGCCGTCGACGATGCCGACCGGCCGCGCGGTGACCAGGTTGCCCGAGACCACGCGCACCGCCGAGTGCGCCATCGGCGTGTTCGGCAGACCTTGCGAGAATGCGGCCTCCAGGTCGAGGCGGATTTCACCCGAGGCTTCCTTGGCGCATTCGAGCGCCACCGGGTCGGTGATGCGCAGCCCTTCGGCGTAATGCGCCTGCACGCCGCGCAGGCGAAGCTGCTCGTTCACCTGGGGGCGCGAGCCGTGCACGAGGACGATGCGCATGCCCATTGCGTGCAGCAGGCTGAGGTCCTGCACCAGCGGATTGAGCCAGCCCGCCTGGATCAGCTCGCCGGGCACCGCGACCACGAAGGTCTTGCCGCGGAATGCGTGGATGTACGGGGCGACCCGGCGTAGCCAGGCGACGAATTGTGCCTCGTCCGGCGAGGTGCCGGGCGTGGGCGCGGCGGGATCGCCGGGGTCGGCGGCGTCGGCAGGCGCTGAGGCCTGGGCTGCGGGCTGTGCGGGGGCGTTCATCGCGTCATTATAATTTCGGCCCATGTCTTCCCGGCAGCGCACCGTGCAGCGGCCCGCGGCGCCGCTGCGGACGCTGCCTCCGCTGCGGTTTCCGGAGTCGCTGCCGGTCTCGGCGCGCCGCGACGAGATCGCCGACGCGATCCGGCGCCATCCGGTGGTCATCGTCTGCGGCGAGACCGGCTCGGGCAAGACCACCCAGCTTCCCAAGATCTGTGCGATGGCCGGCGGCGGCCGCGCCGGGCTGATCGGCCACACGCAGCCGCGGCGGCTGGCGGCGACCTCGGTGGCCCGGCGCATCGCCGAGGAACTCGGCTCGCCGCCCGGCGTGCACGTGGGCCACAAGATCCGCTTCGATGAGACGCTGTCGCCCGGCGCCACCATCAAGCTGATGACCGACGGGATCCTGCTGGCCGAGACCATGTCGGATCCGATGCTGTCGCAGTACGACACGCTGATCGTCGACGAGGCGCACGAGCGCAGCCTGAACATCGACTTCCTGCTCGGCTACCTGAAGCAGCTGATCGAAGGAGCGCGGCGCGACGACCTGAAGCTCGTCATCACGTCGGCGACGATCGACGCCGAGCGCTTCGCCCGGCATTTCGGTCGGGGCAGCGAGCCGGCGCCGGTGATCGAGGTCTCGGGGCGGCTCTACCCGGTGGAGATCCGCTACCAGGGTTTCGACGACCGCCACCGCGACGACGAGGACGAATCGGACCTGCCGTCGCGCATCGACGAGGCGATCGAGACGCTGTGGCGCGAGGCGCCGGGCGACGTCCTGGTGTTCCTGCCCGGCGAGCGCGAGATCCGCGACCTTGCCGAGCACCTGCGTCGCCTGCATGCCCGCGAGAGCGCGTCGCGCAGCGGCTCGCCGTGGGCGCGCGGGCCGATCGAGATCCTGCCGCTGTATTCGCGCCTGTCGGCGGCCGAACAGCAGCGCGTGTTCGCGGGCTCCGGCGGGCGGCGCATCGTGCTCGCGACCAACGTCGCCGAGACTTCGCTCACGGTGCCCGGCATCCGCTACGTGGTCGATCCGGGGCTGGCGCGCGTCAAGCGCTACCGCTATCGCGGCAAGGTCGAGCAGCTGCAGGTCGAGCCGATCTCGCAGGCTGCCGCCAACCAGCGCGCCGGCCGTTGCGGGCGCGTTGCCGACGGTGTCTGCATCCGGCTCTACGACGAGGCCGATTTCGCGAAGCGGCCGCGCTTTACCGACCCGGAGATCCTGCGCTCGTCGCTGGCCGCGGTGATCCTGCGAATGAAGGCGCTGCACCTGGTCGACATCGAGGAGTTTCCGTTTCTCGATCCGCCGCCGCGCAAGGCGATCGCGGACGGCTTTGCGCTCCTCCAGGAGCTGGGCGCGGTGGACGAGGCGCGCGAGCTCACCGCGATCGGACGGCAGCTGTCGCTGCTGCCGGTGGATCCGCGCATCGGCCGCATGCTGCTCGCGGCGCGCGAGTTCGACTGCCTGCGCGAGGTCACGGTGATCGCCGCGGCGCTGTCTTCGCAGGATCCGCGCGAGCGGCCGCTCGACGCGCAGCAGGCCGCCGACCAGGCGCATCGGCGCTTCGCCGACGAGAAGTCCGACTTCCTCTCGTTCGTGAAGCTGTGGGACTACTGGGCACGGGCACAGGCCGAAAAGGAATCGAATCGCAAGCTCGCGCAGCGGCTCGAGCGCGAGTTCCTGTCGACGCGCCGGCTGCGCGACTGGGCCGACGTGCACGCGCAGCTCGCCGACGCGGTGCGCGCGCTGAAGTGGCATGCCCATGCACGCCCGGCGAGCTACGAGGCGATCCACCAGGCGCTGCTCACCGGCTTGCTGGGCAACCTCGGCTTCAAGGCGCCCGACGATCCGCAGTACTCCGGCACCCATCAGACGAAGTTCGCGATCCACCCCGGATCGGCGCTGGTGAGGAAGCAACCACGCTGGGTGATGGCCGCCGAGATGGTCGAAACCGGACGCCTGTACGCGCGCACGGTGGCGCGCATCGAGCCCGCGTGGATCGAGCGCGCCGGCGCGCACCTGATCAGGCGCAGCTGGTCCGACCCGGCGTGGTCGAAGAGCGCCGGCCGGGCAGTGGCCAGCGAGCGCGGCGTGCTCTACGGGCTGACGATCTACGCGCAGCGACGCGTGAACTATGGTCCGATCGATCCGCGGCTGTCGCGCGAGCTGATGATCCGCGGCGCGCTGGTCGGCGGCGACTGGGACAGCCGCCTGCGCTTCTTCGTGCACAACCGGCGCCTGGTGGCCGAGATCGAGGCGCTCGAGCAGCGCATCCGCCGTCCCGACCTGCTGGTCGACGAACGCGACCTGTTCGACTGGTACGACGAGCGCATTCCGCAGGAGGTGCATTCGGCGCAATCGCTCGAGCGCTGGTGGCGCGAGGCGTCGCGCGCCGATCCCGGACTGCTGCAGCTGTCGCGCGACGCGCTGCTCAGGAAGGGCGCCGATGCGGTGGGCGCGGAATCGTTCCCGCGCCGCCTCGCGATGCGCGGCCTGGATTTCGACCTCGACTACCGCTTCGATCCCGGCGCCGGCGACGACGGTGTCACGATGTCGGTGCCGCTGGCGATGCTGAACCAGGTCGACGAGGTGCGCTGCGAGTGGCTGGTGCCCGGGATGCTCAAGGACAAGGTGCAGGCGCTGGCGAAATCGTTGCCGCAGAGGTTGCGCAGGCACCTCGTGCCGCTGCCCGCCTGGGCCGATGGCTTCGTCGAGCGCTGGCGGGGGCGGGAAGGCAGTCGTCCGCTGGTCGACGCGCTGATCGAGGACCTGCGCGAGGGCAAGGACCTGCGCGCGGCGCCCGCGGACTTCCGGCCCGAGACGCTGGCCCCGCACCTGTCGATGAATTTCCGGCTGGTCGATGTGCACGGCGGCGTGCTTGCGAGTTCGCGACAGCTGGCCGCACTGCGCGCCGAGCATGGCCCGCGCGTGCAGGGTGCGTTCCAGGCGGCGTTCGCGGCTACAACGGCCGCGACGGCAACCGCCAAGGCGACGGCGATCCCGATCGCATCCCCGAGCACGGTCGCGACGCCATCCGCGACCGGCATCGCGGGCGGGCGGTACACGGAATGGTCGTTCGGCGCGCTGCCCGAACTGATGGAACTCACGCAGCGCGTGGGCGGACGCGAGCAGACTGCGATCGGCTATCCGGCGCTGGTCGACGTCGGCGACGCGGTCGAACTGCAGCTGTTCGACGATCCGGCGCAGGCGGCGGCGATGCACCGCACCGGACTGTTGCGGCTGTTCGCCGTCGCGCTGCGCGAGCCGCTGAAATACTTCGAGAAGCACATCCCCGATTTCCAGCGGATGTCGCTGCTCTACGCGAGCTTCGGAGGTGCCGACGACCTGCGGCGCGAACTGGTCGCGGCGACGCTCGAACGCGCCTGCATGGGCGATCCGCTGCCCGCCGACGCGGACGCCTTCGCCGCGCGCGTGGCCGAGGCGCGGTCGCGGCTGAACCTGGTCGGCCAGGAGCTGGCGCGCGCCGTCGCGGAGATCCTCTCCGGCCATGCGGCGGCGCTGCGCAAGCTGGGCGCCGCGAAGCCCGTCGCCGCGGTGGCCGCCGATATCGACGCCCAGCTGCAGGCCTTGATGCCGAAACGCTTCGTCACCGCGACGCCCCCGGCGCAGCTGCGCCATCTGCCGCGCTACCTGAAGGCGATCGTGCTCAGGCTCGACAAGCTTCGCAACGATCCGGCGCGCGATGCGCAGAAGGCGGCCGAGCTGGCTCCGCTGCTGCAGGCGTGGCGGCGCCTGTCGGCGCAGCGACGCGGCCAGCCCGATTCACGGCTGCAGGAGCTGCGCTGGCTCCTCGAAGAACTGCGCGTGTCGCTGTTTGCGCAGGAATTGCGCACGCCGATGCCGGTGTCGGTCAAGCGCCTGCAGAAGGCGCTGGAGGCGCTGCGCGGCTGATCCGCGCCGTCATCCGGCCATCACCAGCACCGGCTGCGGGCGCAGCTCTCCGGCAGCATGCGGCGGCGCAGCGTCCGCCGACTCGAACAGGTCGGCGAATTCCGGAGCGCTCAGCTGGATCAGGCTCAGCAGCTTCGGGGTGATGCCGACCTGCTGTCGCTCCACCTCGCCGGCCAGCCTGAGCAGCGTCTCGAGCGTGCGCGCGGTGAAGCCCGCGCCGTCGTGGCCGGTGCCGGGACGGGCCAGCACCGCCTGCACGATCGCTGCGCGCACCGCGAAGCCGTCGCGGCGCGCCAGCGCCAGAAGGTTGCGCAGCGACTGCAGTCCCCAGCGCATGTCGGTCAGGGACACCAGCAGCTGGTCGCCGTCCTGATCGACGACGCGGCCGCCGCTTTCGCGCACCCGAAGGGCGTAATCGAGCATCGCCTCCCGCGCCGGCGCTACGCACGCCTCCAGGCCTTCGAATCGAAGCAGGACGAGGATGTTCACCATGTCGGCACTGCCGGCGCCGCCAGGGGGCACGCGAACCGCTCGCGCGCGGAAACGTCACCCGGGACAGGCTCGGCACCCCGAGGGTAGCGGCGACGCGTCTGCGATGTCGCGGCGGCGCGACGGGCGGCAGGATGCGGCCGACCGCACGCCGACGGCCCGGCAGAGGCGGGCGGCCCGGCAGCGGCGGGGGCGGGCCGGTATCATGGCGAGATGCAAAGGGTCTTCGCCGCGTTCGGCCGCGCCGTCGTCAGCCAGTTGCATCCGAAGATGCTCGCGCTGCTGGTGGTGCCGTTCCTGCTCGCGATCGTCTTCTGGGTGCTCACGGCCTGGCTGGTCTGGACGCCGCTCACCGGCTGGCTGCAGGGATGGATGTTCGACGGCGGCTTCATGGCGCGCGTCGACGGCTGGGCGGCCGCATACGGTCTGAGCGGGCTGCGCGACTGGATTCCGGCGCTGGTCGCGCTGCTGGTCGTGGTGCCGATCATGTTCGCGACCGCGGTCGTCCTGATCGCGGTCTTCGCGATGCCGTTCGTGGTGCGTCACCTGGGCGGCGGCGCCTATCGCGACGTCGAGCGGCTCGGCTCGATGTCGGTCGTGGCCAGTGCCTGGAACGCGGTGTCTTCGTCGCTGTTGTTCATCGCGGCCTACCTGGTGTCGATGCCGCTGTGGCTGATCCCGCCACTGGCGCTGGTCGTCCCGTGGCTGTGCTGGAGCTGGCTCACTGCCCGGGTGATGCGCTTCGACAGCCTGGTCGAGCACGCGAGCGCGGCCGAGCGCCGCGAAGCGATCGCGGCGCGACGCGGCGAGTACTTCGTGCTCGCGCTGCTGGTCACTGCGCTGAACTACGTGCCGCCGCTGTTCCTGGTCACGCCGGTGCTTTCGGCGCTGGCGTTCTGCCATTACTCGCTGGCGCTGCTGCGCGAGCGGCGCGCGGCGCTTCCGGTGGCTGCGTACGCATGAACTTCGGGTTGATCGTCGTCGGCGACGAAATCCTGTCGGGCAAGCGGCAGGACAAGCATTTCGCTCGCGTGCTCGAGATGCTCGGCGGGCGCGGCCTGCAGCTGTCGTGGGCCCACTACCTCGGCGACGACCGCGAGCGACTCACGACCGAACTCGCGCGCAGCTTCGCCAGCGGCGACGCGGTGTTCTGCTGCGGCGGCATCGGCGCGACGCCCGACGACCACACGCGCCAGGCGGCTGCCGCGGCGCTCGGCGTGGCGCTCGAGTTGCATCCCGAAGCCGCCAGGCTGATCGCCGAGCGCACCGCCGAAATGGCCCGCGAGGGCCGCGGCAGTGCCGACATGTCGCTGCCCGAGAACCGGCAGCGGCTGCGGATGGGCGAGTTCCCGATCGGCGCGGAGATCGTGCCCAATCCGTTCAACCGCATCCCCGGGTTCGCGATCCGCAACCATTTCTTCGTGCCGGGCTTTCCGGTGATGGCCTGGCCGATGATCGAAGCTGTGCTCGACACGCGCTTTGCGCACCTGTTCCACCGCGAGCGGCGGGCCGAGCGCTCGTTCCTCGTCTACGAACTGGCCGAGTCGACCGCGACGCCGCTGATGGAAGAGATCGAGCGCAGCTTCCCGGGCGTCAGGGTGTTCAGCCTGCCGTCCATGGGCGAGGACGGTGTACGGCGCCACATCGAACTCGGCGTGAAAGGGCCGGCTTCGATCGTCGACGAGGCTTGCGCGCGGCTCGAAGCGGGCGCACGCGGGCTGGGCGGCGAGATCCGCTGAGTCGTATCCGGCGCAATCCTGGAGGGAGATCGAGATGAACGCACCGGCCACGCCGGCCCTTCGCAATGTTTCGCTCGACGATCGCTACGATGCGACCGACGGCCTGGTCTACCTCACCGGCACCCAGGCGCTGGTGCGCCTGCCGTTGATGCAACGCCAGCGCGACGCTGCGGCGGGGCTGAACACCGCAGGCTACATCTCCGGCTACCGGGGGTCGCCGGTAGGCGGCTACGACCAGGCGCTGTGGAAGGCAAAGCGACAGCTCGACGCGCACCACGTGCGCTTCGTGCCCGGCCTGAACGAAGACCTCGCGGCCACCGCGATCTGGGGCACCCAGCAGCTGAATGCCTTCCCCGGGGCGAAGTACGACGGCGTGTTCGGCATCTGGTACGGCAAGGGGCCGGGCGTCGACCGCAGCGGCGACGTGCTGCGGCACGCCAACCAGGCGGGCAGTTCGAAGCACGGCGGCGTGCTCGCGGTGGCCGGCGACGACCACGGCGCGAAGTCCTCGACGATGGCCGCGCAGACCGACTTCATCTTCCAGGCGGTGGGCATGCCGGTGCTCGCTCCGGCCACCGTGCAGGACTATCTCGACCTCGGCCTGCACGGCTTCGCGATGTCGCGCTTCTCGGGCCTGTGGATCGGCCTGAAGGCGGTCACCGACACGATCGAGGCCGGCGGCATCGTCGACGTTTCGCCGCAGCGCCTGCGCGTCGAGCTGCCCGCCGGGTTCCCGATGCCCGAGGGCGGGCTGAACCTGCGCTGGCCGGAGGGCTCGTTCCTGCAACTCGAAGAGCGGCTCGCGCGCTGGAAGATCCCGGCGGCGCTCGCCTATGCGCGCGCCAACCGGCTCGACCGTCACGCGTTCGGGCGCGGCGACGGCGAGCCGGCGCGGCTGGGCATCGTGAGCACCGGAAAGAGCTGGCTCGACGTGATGCAGGCGCTGGCCGACCTCGGTCTCGACGAGGCCGCCGCGCGCGCCGCGGGCATCAAGGTGTGGCGCGTGGCGATGCCGTGGCCGCTCGAACCCGAGGGTTTGCGCGCCTTCGCGGCCGGCTGCGAGGAGCTGCTCGTCGTCGAGGAAAAGCGCGCGCTGATCGAGTCGCAGCTGAAGGAAGCGCTCTACCCGCTCGCCGATCGGCCGCGTGTGGTCGGCAAGTTCGACGAGCGCGGCGCGGCACTGGTGCCCGATTACGGCGAGATATCGCCGGCCTCTTGCGCGCGACTGATCGCCGGGCGGCTGAAGCGCTGGGCCGGGCAGCCCAGCGACGCGCGCGGTGCGTTGCCCGACGAACTCGTCGCGCGCATCGACGCGCAGCTGGCGCGCCTGGACGCAAAGGAGCGCGGCGCCTCGAAGTCGTTCGGGACGATCGAGCGCATTCCGTACTTCTGTTCCGGCTGTCCGCACAACACCTCCACCCGCGTGCCGGAGGGCTCGCGTGCGCTGGCCGGCATCGGCTGTCACACGATGGCGATGTGGATGAACCGCTCCACGGCCACCTTCACGCACATGGGCGGCGAAGGCATGACCTGGGTCGGCCAGGCGCCGTTCAGCGAAACGAAGCACGTCTTCCAGAACCTCGGCGACGGCACGTACTTCCACTCGGGGTCGCTGGCGATCCGCCATGCGGTCGCGACGAAGACGCCGATCACCTACAAGATCCTGTTCAACGACGCGGTCGCGATGACCGGCGGCCAGAAGCACGATGGCCAGCTCACGCCGCGGATGATCGCGCAGCAGGTCCGTGCCGAAGGCGTCGGCAAGGTCGTCGTGGTCACCGACGAGCCCGACAAGTACCCGGCCGGCTATTTCGACGCCGACGTCGCCGTGCATCACCGCAGCCGGCTCGACGAGGTGCAGCGCGAGTTGCGCGAATACCCCGACGTCTCGGTGCTGATCTACGACCAGACCTGCGCGGCCGAGAAGCGGCGCCGGCGCAAACGCGGCGAGTTCCCCGATCCGGCGCGGCGCGTGTTCATCAACGAGGCGGTCTGCGAGGGCTGCGGTCGAGCCGGTCGAGACCGAGTTCGGCCGCAAGCGCGCGATCAACCAGTCCTCGTGCAACAAGGACTTCTCCTGCGTCGAGGGCTTCTGCCCGAGCTTCGTGACCGTGCACGGGGGGCGCCTGCGGCGCGCGCCGGCGGGCGCGCGCGGGTCGTCGGCGCAGGCGGGCACAGCGGGCACAGCGGGCGCAGCGACCGATGCAGCGACCGCGGCGGCCAGGTCAGCCGACGCGGCGGCCGGCCTGCCGCTGCCCACGCTGCCGCCGATCCACGGCAGCTACGGCCTGCTGGTGACCGGCATTGGCGGCACCGGCGTGGTCACCATCGGCCAGCTGCTGGGCATGGCTGCGCATCTCGAAGGCAAGGGCGTCACGGTGCTCGATGTCACCGGCCTGGCGCAGAAGAACGGTGCGGTGATGAGCTTCGTGCGCCTGGCCGAGCCGGGGCAGGCGCTGTACGCGCCGCGCATCGGCACCGCGGCGGCCGATGCCGTGCTGGGCTGCGACGTGGTCGTCACCGCCGGGCGCGAGGCGCTCTCGCGCATGGGGCCGGGGCGCACCCGCGTCGTGGCCAACGTTGCGCGCGTGCCGACCGCCGAATTCACCCGCAACCCCGACTGGCAGTTTCCGCTCGGCGCCATGGAAGCGGCGATCGTCGACGCGGTCGGCGACGACAGCGCGTGGTTCGTCGACGGCACGCGGCTCGCCACCGCGCTGCTCGGCGACGCGATCGCGGCGAACCTGTTCATGCTCGGCTATGCGTGGCAGCGCGGGCTGGTGCCGCTTTCCGCGGCAGCGATCGAACGCGCGATCGAGTTGAACGAGGTGGCGGTCGAGCAGAACAAGGCCGCGTTCGCCTGGGGCCGCGTCGCGGCGGTCGATCCCGCGCGCCTCGAAGCGGCGATCGAGCCGGCAATCGGGCCGACCGGGGCGCCGCCGGTGTCGCGGCGGCTTTCAGGGTCGCTCGAAGAGCTCGTCGCGCGTCGCATCGACGAACTCGTCGAGTACCAGGACGAGCGCTATGCGCGCCGCTATGCGGCCGCCGTCGAGCGCGTGAAGGCCGCGGAGCGCGCGCTGGTCGGCGGCGAAGGCAGGCTCGCACTCACCGAGGCGGTGGCGCGAAATTTGTTCAGGCTGATGGCGTACAAGGACGAATACGAGGTGGCGCGCCTGTACACCAGCGACGAGTTCGTCGCGAGGCTGAACGAGCGTTTCGAGGGCGACTTCCGGCTCGGCGTGCATCTCGCGCCGCCGCTGCTGGCGCGGCGCAACGCCAGGGGCGAACTCGTGAAGCGCGAGTACGGACCGTGGGTCTTCAAGGCGTTCGCGCTGCTGGCGCGCCTGCGCAGGCTGCGCGGCACCGTGTTCGATCCGTTCGGGCGCACCGCCGAGCGCCGCATGGAGCGCCGGCTGGTGGCCGACTACGAAGCCGACATCGCGCGGCTGCTCGCCTCGCTCGATGCGCAAAGGCTGCCGCTGGCAACGCAGATCGCCTCGGTGCCCGAGGAGATTCGCGGCTTCGGACACGTGAAGGAACGCAACCTGAAGACGGCGCTGGCGCGCAGGCAGCAGCTGCTCGACGAGTATTTTGCGGAGCGCGCGACGGCTGCCGCGCACTGACGCACAAACGAAAAAGCCCGGCCTTTCGGCCGGGCTCGGGATCCGCGACGGAGGAGGAGGAGGGGGAGACCGCCGCGGAACCGCAGGAGTTTTCGTCGGCGCTCAGGCGGCCTTGCGCGAGCGGCCGGCGGCGGTCGACTTCGCAGCCGCGGCCATGTTGGCCTCGGCCACTTCGACGGCCTGCTTGGTGGCCTTGCTGACCTGGTCGAACGCGGTGTTCGCAGCCGAGACGGCCTGCTTCACCAGCGTGACGACGCCTTCGGTGCCGGCCGGCGCGTTCTTGGCCATCGCGTCGATCGCGGCGAACAGCTGGCGGTTGCTCTCGGCGACCTGCTTCTCGAACAGCTTCGCGAGTTCGGCGCCGGTCTCGTTGGCGATCTCGTACACATGCTTGTAGTACGCGGTGACCTTGTCGGTCGCCGGCTGCACCGAGCCGGTGGCCATCTCGGCCAGCTGCTTGGCGTCCTTGACTTCGGTCATCGATTTCAGCGCGTCGGTCGACTCGTCGATCGAGGCCTTGGCGGCCTGGACGTTCAGCGCGGCGAGCTTCTCGAAGCCTTCGATCGAGGTGATCGTGGCGCTCTGGAAGACTTCCAGCGCGGTTTTCTGGATCTGCAGGAACTGTTCGGGGGTGGTGACCATGTCGATTCTCCGTAACCGTGGATGGGGCTGGGCCGGGAAGGCGGTGCGCATTCGGTTGTGCATCGCAACATCGACAATTTTAGGGATGGGCGACGCGATGTCAAGCGTTTTTTGATGCGCCGCAACAAAAAAATTCCGGAGCCCGTCGGCCGGACGCCAATCCATTGATTCGAAAGGGAAAAACTCGCGCCTGTTGTCGGCCGGAAGCTGACGGGTGCTGCAAGCTGCGCTCGCTTATCATTGGCCGCGGCGCCCACAGGGAGGCAACCCACGATGACCAGACATGATGCGCCGCGCCACGACGGCGCGGCGGGGCGGCCGCGCCCGCTGATGCGCGACGGCTTCCGCCACTTCCTGCCCATCACGACCCGCTGGATGGACAACGACGTCTACGGGCACGTGAACAACGTCGTCTACTACGCGTACTTCGACACGGTGGTCAATCGCTACCTGATCGAGCGCGGCGTGCTCGACATTCATCGCGGATCGGTGATCGGCCTGGTGGTGGAGACGGGCTGCCACTACTTCGCACCGCTGTCGTTTCCCGAGACGGTGTACGCCGGCTTGCGCGTCGCGCGCCTGGGCACGAGCAGTGTTCGCTACGAGGTGGCACTGTTCGGCGGCGATGCGCCGGCAGCGGCCGCGCAGGGCCATTTCGTTCACGTCTACGTCGATCGCGAGACGCGCCGGCCAACCGAATTGCCGGCGCCGTTGCGCGCCGCGCTGCAGGCGTTGCTGGCCTGAAGATCCGCGGCTCGTCGCCGCCATCGTGGCGGCGGCGCGACCACGCCTGTCGCAAAAAAACCACCGGTCATCGAGAATCAGCGTGAGAGATCGCACGCAAGCTCTTCTATCAGCGTAGTTTTTCGCTACCATCCATGGCAACCTGCCATCAATTTCCGCCTGTCGGAGGGAAAGCGACGATGTCTCGCCTGGGCTCCATCGCGTTTGCGCGCTTCGGCACGTCGCTGCTCCTCTGCGCTGCAGTGTTCGTCCTGTGCTGGCCGATGGCCGATGCGACCGCGCGCGACGCGTCGCAGCCGGCCAAGCGTGCGGCTACCGCCACGAAGGGCAAGGCCAGGGTCGCTGCAAGCGTCGACGAGCGTCGCGCGCGCGCCGCGAAGGCGCCGGTCGCCGCCGCAAGCAAGGGCGTCTCGCGCGCCAGGCATGCGAGCTCGCGCAAGGGCGTCGCGGCGAAGCGCAGCGCGGTCGCGGTTCAGGCACGGCCCGCCGAGGCGGCCCGTACGTCGCTCGGTCACGCCATCGGCCTGCATGCAGTCGACGATCCGCTGTCGCTGAAGTCGGCGGTCGCGCTGGTGGTCGACCAGGAGACCGGCGAGGTGCTGGTCGACAAGAACTCGGCGGCAGTGCTCCCGATCGCGTCGATCAGCAAGCTGATGACTGCGATCGTCGTGCTCGACGCGCAGCTGCCGCTGTACGAGATGCTGGCCATCTCCGAGGCCGACGTCGACACCGAGCGCAATACACGCTCCAGGCTGGGCACCGGCACGCGGCTGTCGCGCGGCGAGCTGCTTCAGCTGGCGCTGATGTCCTCGGAGAACCGCGCCGCGCACGCGCTGGGCCGTCACTACCCGGGCGGCATGCCCGCGTTCGTCGAGCAGATGAACCAGAAGGCGCGCGAGATCGGCATGGTCAGCACCAGCTTCGTCGAGCCCACCGGCCTGTCCAGCAACAACGTCTCTACGGCGCGCGACCTCGCCACGCTGGTGCGAGCCGCCTCGAAGTATCCGCTGATCCGCGAATACTCGACCGCCAGCGGCCTCACCGTCGACACCGGCTACCGGACCGTGAGCTATCGCAACACCAACCGGCTGGTCGGCAACCCCGACTGGGACATCGAACTGCAGAAGACCGGCTACATTTCGGAAGCGGGCAATTGCGTGGTCATGCAGACTCGCATCGACGGCCGGCCGGTGGTGATCGTGCTGCTCGACGCGCAGGCGCGCATGGCGCGCGTGGGTGACGCGCAGCGCATTCGCCAGTGGCTCGAGCACGGCCCGCGCACCGGTGTCGGCGCGGGCGCGCACAAGGTCAGCGCGCACCAGCGCGCCGCTCAGCCCTCGCGCGACTCGTAGCCCAGCGCCGCCGAGATCTCGGCGGCGGTCTTGCAGAGCTGGTCGATCCACTCGTCCTGGATGAAGTCGGCCGGCGCCGAGATCGACAGGCCCGCGACGACCTTTCCGCTGTCGTCGCGGATCGCGGCGGCGATGCAGCGCACCCCCAGCTCGAGTTCCTCGTTGTCACGCGCGTAGCCGCGCGCGCGCACCAGGGCCAGCTCGCGTTCGAGCCGCGCCGGATCGGTGATGCTGTTCTTCGTGTGACCGGCCAGGCCGGTGCGCGTCGCATAGGCGCGCACGTTGCGCGGGTCGTCGACCGCCAGGAACAGCTTGCCCACCGAGGTCAGGTGAAGCGGTGCGCGCCCGCCCACCGCGCGCACCACCTGCATCCCCGACCGCTCGGAGACCGCGCGCTCGATGTAGACGATCTCGTCGCCCTGGCGGATCGACAGGTTCACCGGCTGGCCGGTGCTCCGGTGCAGTTCGCGCATCGGGCCGACCGCCGCATCGCGCACGTTCAGTCGCGCCTTCACGAGATTGCCCAGTTCGAGCAGCCGGATGCCCAACTGGTAGGCGCCCGGCTCGGCGCGATCGACGAAGCGCGCGGTCACCAGGTCGTTCAGGATGCGGTGCGCGGTGGACGGGTGCAGGCCGGTGCGACCGGAGAGTGCCTTCAGGCTGACCGGGTCGGGCTGCTCGGCCAGTGCGTCGAGCAGCGACACCATCCTTTCGATGACCTGGATGGCGGTGCGGCCGTCTTCGTTCTTCGAGAGTCGGGGACGTGGCATCGGTGGTCAATCGCGTCGGGCGCGATGCGGCATATGCGTGGGATCTTATACCACCTTATGAAACGAACTGCCAACCTCGGCGGCCGCCGTGGCCTCGTCCCCCGCCGCGCCGGCGAAGCGCGACTGGCGCTTCAGCGCGCCCCGGCCCCCACCCGGCCCGCGCAGGCCGCGCCGCATGAAGGCGGGGCGACCGTGCAATCCGCTGGCCCTGTAGTCGGCTGCCAGCAGTGCGTCGGCGAGTTCGTCGTCGCAGTGCCCCGCACTGCACAGCCAGGCGTGGACGGCCTCGTAGAGCCGTTCGGCCGACGGCGGCGCGCCGTCGCCGGTGCGTGCGGCAAGCCATTCGGAGAACGCCAGGAAGCGCTCGAAGCGCGCGCCGCCGGTCGCAACGGCGTCGTGGCCTTCGGCAAGGCTGTGCCGTGCGATCGAGCCGTGCTCCGCGGCAGCGTCGCCTGCGTCGGCCGACAGCCCCAGGAGCATCGGCAGCGTCGCGCGAAAGCGTCCGGAGTTGGCCACCAGGTCCCAGTGGCGTGCGAAGCGCGCGATGCGCTGCACCGTCGCGAACGGCATCCGGTCGGTGGCCAGCACGTTGTACGGCGGGGAGGGGTTGAAGCGCATCCCGAAGGCTCCGGCATGGCGCGCGATCGGCGCGCCGCGCAGCCGCTTGAGCACGCCGATCTGGATCTCCTGCGGACCGAGCGCGTGCAGCCGATCGAAACCCGCAGCAAAGCTGGCGAGGTCCTCGCCAGGCAGTCCGGCGATCAGGTCGACGTGCAGGTGCGCATGCGTGTGCGCGCGCAGCCAGGCGAGGTTGTGCTCGGCCTTTTCGTTGTCCTGGCGTCGACTGATCAGCGCCTGCACGTCCGGGTTCCAGGTCTGGATGCCGATCTCCAGTTGCGCGCGCAGGCGCTCGGGCAGGCGATCGGGGATCAACTCGAAGTGCGCGTACACGGGATCGTCGGGCGCCGCCTCGATGCGCCCGAGGAAGAAACGCAGGATCGCCTCGCTGGTCGTGCCGCGCAGGTTGAAGGTGCGGTCGACGAACTTGAACAGTCGTGCCCCGCGCTCGTGCAGCCGAGCCATCTGCAGCAGGAAGCGCTCCGGATCGAACGGCACCGCGGTGCGGTCGAGCGAGGACAGGCAGAACTCGCACCTGAACGGGCAACCGCGCGAGGCTTCGACATAGAGGATGCGATGGCGCAGGTCGTCGTCGCTGAACCAGGGGTAGGGCGGCTGCAGCTCGTCGGGCGCGACCGCCTCGCCGGCGATCAGTCGTGCGGCCGGGGGCTCGCCGTCGAGCACCTGCCGGCACAGTTTCGCGAACGACACGTCGCCGGGGCCGGTGATCACGAAATCGGCGTCGCGACAGATCGCCTGCGCGTCGGTTTCGTGGCTGACTTCCGGGCCGCCCAGCACCAGCGTGAGTTGCGGCGCGACGCGCCGCAGGATCGCGACCAGCCGCGCGGTTTCCTCGGCGTTCCAGATGTAGACCCCGAATCCGACGATCCGCGGCGCGCGCTCGAGAATGCGCTCGGCCAGCCACTCGCAGCGCGCGCCGATCACGAACTCCATGATCTCGCAGCGCGACTGCAGCGCTCCCATGTTCGCGTACAGGTAGCGCAGCCCGAGCGATGCGTGGCTGTATCGGCAGTTCAGCGTGACGAGGAGGATGTCGGGCACGGCGCGCAAAGCGTAGCATCGCCGGCACGGCGCCGCTAAACTGGCGCCGTCTCGTCCCTTCGCCCTCCGGAGCCGCTTGGTTTGACCCCGATCCGTCCGAGCCCGTTCACGAAGGCCATCGCGCAACGATGATCAGGCGCTCGATGGCGATCGCGCTGTGGCGCGTGCTGGCGATCGTCAGCGTCGCGCTGGCGCTGCTGGGCACCGTGCTGCCGGTGCTGCCGACGGTGCCGTTCCTGCTGGTGGCGGCCTGGGCCGGCAGCCGCGGCTGGCCGCGGCTCGAGACCTGGCTGCTCGAGCATCCGAAGCATGGCCCCGCGATCCAGCGCTGGCGCGACCACGGTGCGGTGCCGCGCCGCGCGAAATGGTTCGCTTCGACGATGATGGTGGCGAGCGCCGCGATCCTCGCGCTGTCCACCGTGCCGCTGTGGGTGAAGATCGCCGTGCCGACCATGATGGCGACCGTCGCCGCGTGGCTCTGGATGCGGCCGGAGGTCTGAACGGCCGTTCGCGGCACGGGCTCGTTCGCCGCGTGAACAGGCCCTCTATCCGAGCAGCGTGTGCAGGAAGCCCAGCGGATGGTGCGCGCGGGCGATCGAGACCATCATTGCGAAGCAGGCGAGCGCGGCAACGAACCATGCGATGCGGCTGCGCGGCGAGCGCGCGCGTCGCAACGCCATGACGCCGAGCACCACGTAGGCGGGCAGCAAGGCCAGCTTGGCTGCCAGCCACGGTTCGACGAACGGATTCAGGCGCAGGATCGCCAGCAGCAGCAGCGCCGCGGCGAGCAGGCCGGTGTCGATCAGGTAACTCGCGCGGCGAACCGGGGTCAGGCCGGGCCAGCGTGCGCCGGCGATCGTGGCGAGGCCACGCGCCGCGAACAGGCTGCCGCTGAGCGTGACCAGCAGGATATGGGCGAGGCGCGCTTGCGGGTAGAAGTCGATGAGGGACATGGGTCGGGATCGGCTTGCGCCGATCCTGCCGCAGCGAGCGGCGCGCCGCAAGCGCGGCGCGCCCGGAGCACGCTCTCAGCGCACCCGGAAGTCGATGACGATCTCTCCCGGATTGCGGCTCACGTAGCTGATCTCGACCTGCTCGCCGAAATGTCCCGCGATCTGGTTGAGCAGCGGCAGCGGATCGTGGTCGTTCATGAAGCGCATCGTCTCGCCGGGATGCAGCGCCGACAGCGCGCCGAAGATCGCGGCGTGGCGGAATCGCTTGGCGATGCCGCGCGCGTCGAAGCCGTAGGTGTCCTGCCCGAGGATGGGCAGCGCGTTTTCATGCATGGGAATCACTCCAGGGGTGGGTGTGGCGGGATCGCACGAAGATGACTGTAAAATACTGCTTTATGAGCGGTCAAGTCCGGCCTGCGGTGCCGGCCGCTCAGCCGTGCGAAACGCCGGCGAGCGCGCGCGCGCACCGACCCACCAGCGCGGGCCCGCGATAGATCAGGCCGGTGTAGAGCTGCACCAGCGTCGCGCCGGCGGCGACCTTGGCGCGGGCGTCGTCCGCACTCAGGATGCCGCCGACGCCGATGATCGGGAACTCCCGCGGCAGCGTGCGACGCAGTTCGCGGATCACCCGATTCGAAGGCTCGAAGACCGGCGCGCCGGAAAGTCCGCCGGCCTCGTCGGCGTGCGGCAGCCCCGCCACCGCGTCGCGCGCCACCGTGGTGTTGGTGGCGATGACCGCGTCGATGCGGTGCCGCTCGAGCAGTTGCGCGATCGCCGCGACCTGGTCATCGTCGAGGTCGGGCGCGATCTTCAGCGCGAGCGGCACGCGCCTGCCGTACTGCGCGGCCAGTTCGCCGCGACGCGACTGCAGCGCGGCGAGCAGTTCGTCGAGTGCATCGCCGCCCTGCAACTGGCGCAGGTTCTTCGTGTTCGGCGACGAGATGTTCACCGCGACGTAGCTCGCATGCTCGTAGACCCGGTCGAGGCAGGCGAGGTAGTCGTCGACCGCGCGCTCGATCGGCGTGACGGCGTTCTTGCCGATGTTCAGCCCGAGCACTCCGCGCCACTTCGCGCGGCGCACGTTGGCGACGAAGGCTTCGACGCCGGCGTTGTTGAAGCCCATCCGGTTGATGAGTGCCTCGCGCTGCGGCAGTCGGAACATCCGCGGTTTCGGGTTGCCCGGCTGCGGCTTCGGCGTGACCGTGCCCACTTCGATGAAGCCGAAGCCCAGCGCGGCCAGCGCGTCGATGTGCGCGCCGTTCTTGTCGAGCCCGGCCGCCAGGCCGACACGGTTGCGAAAGCGCAGCCCCATGACCTCGGCCGGATCGTCGACCGGGCATCCGGCAACCAGTTGCAGCGCACCTAGGCGCGCTGCGCGATCGATGCCCCCCAGCGTCAGTTCGTGCGCGTCCTCGGGGTCGAGCGCGAACAGGAAGGGGCGGGCCAGCGCATAGGGGTTCATCGGGCGCCGCCGGCCCCGGCGTCCGCGCGCCGCGTCCACTGGCCGTCGACCAGGCATTCGATCGGCCCGAAGTTCGCCTTGTACGACATCTTCGGGCTTTCGGCGATCCAGTAGCCGAGATAGAGGTTCGGCAGCCCGAGCTGGCGGCATTGCTCGATCTGCCAGAGGATGTTGTAGGTGCCATAGCTCGCACCCGGTGCGGCCGCTTCGAAGAAGGTGTAGACCGACGACAGGCCGTCTTCGAGGATGTCGATGATCGACACCATCCGCAGCGTGCCGTCGGCTTCGCGAAACTCGACCAGGCGCGTGTTCACCTTGCTTTGCAGCAGGAACTGCGCGTACTGCTCGCGGCTGTCGTGGTCCATGCCGCCCCCGGCGTGCCGGCACGCCTGGTAGCGCAGGTACAGGTCGTAGTGCTCCGGCGAGAAGCCGAGCCGCGCAACCAGCGTGCGCAGGCCGCGGTGCGTCTTCCAGGCGCGCCGCTGGCTGCGCGTCGGCTCGAACGTCGCCACCGGCACGCGCACCGGCACGCAGGCGCGGCAGCCGTCGCAATGCGGCCGGTAGGTGAAGATGCCGCTGCGCCGGAAGCCCGCCTTGACGAGTTCGCTGTAGACGTCGGCGTTGATCAGGTGATTGGGCGTGGCGACCTGGGAGCGCGCCTGGCGCCCCGGCAGGTAGCTGCAGGGATAGGGCGCCGTCGCGTAGAACTGGAGTGCCGCGAACGGCAGTTCCTGGAGTTGCGTCATGCGTCCGGTAGCTCGATGCTCAACGCCTGCCAGTCGGGTCCGGGCTGCCCCACGAGTTCGGCGAGCTGCCGCAGGAACGATGCGCGGGAAATCACGCGCGCCCCGAGCGAGGCCAGGTGGCGGGTGTCCTGCTGGCAGTCTATCACGCGAAAACCGTTGCCACGCAGCAGCCGCACGAGCGCGGCGAGCGCCGCCTTGGAAGCGTCGGGCACCCGCGTGAACATCGATTCGCCGAAGAACATCCGGCCGATCGACACGCCGTAGAGACCGCCCACCAGCCGGTCGTGTTCCCACACTTCCACCGAATGCGCCGCGCCGATCCGGTGCAGTTCGCCATAGGCAGCAACGATGTCGGGCGTGATCCAGGTGCCTTGCCGACCTTCGCGCGGCATCGCGCACTCGCGCATCGTGCGCTCGAAGCAGGCGTCGAGGCTCAGCCGCCAGCGGCCGTCGCGGCGCGCGCGCCGCATCGTCTGGCGCAGCGAACGACTCGCGTTGAACTCATCGAGGTACAGCACCATTCGCGGATCGGGCGACCACCACAACACCGGCTGCCCCTCGGTGTACCAGGGGAAGATCCCGTGCCGGTAGGCCTCGAGCAGCCGCGTGGCCGACAGGTCGGCGCCCGCGGCGAGCAGCCCGTTGGGCTCGCGCAGGGCCTGTGCCGGGTCCGGCAGCGGATTGCCCAAGCCGACCCAGGCGAGTGCGCGTCGAGGCGGTGCGGCCATGCTTTCGGCGCCGGGTGCGGGCCTGCCTCGCGCCGTCAGTCCTTCTGCGGCGGGCGCTGGCGGAACGCGCCGACGTGCATCGAGAAGGCGCCGCGCGCGCGGTCGGCGAAGTACCAGCGAAGGGTCTGCTCGACCGTGCGGAACGCGATCGCATCCCACGGGATGTCGGCTTCGGCGAAGAGCTGCGCTTCCAGGCTCTCCGGCCCCGGGTCGAGCGTGGGCTCGAGCATCTCGGCGAGGAAGAAGACGTGCACCTGGTTGACGTGCGGTACGTCGATCATCGAGAACGGCTCGCCGAGCGCGATGCGCGCGCCTGCCTCCTCGACGGTTTCGCGCTGCGCGCCTTCGCCGGTGGTCTCGCCGTTCTCCATGAATCCTGCGGGCAGCGTCCAGTAGCCGTAGCGTGGCTCGATCGCCCGCCGGCACAGCAGCACCTGGTCCTGCCAGACCGGCACCGTGCCCAGCACCAGTTTCGGATTCTGGTAGTGGATCGTCCCGCAGTGCGGACAGCCGTAGCGCGGCCGGTTGTCGCCGGGCGGGACGCTCAACAGGACTTCATGGCCGCAGACCGAGCAGAACTTCATGGGGTGGCGAAGGGGGTTCGCGCGAGTGTAGCAGCGGGTCGGGCGAGTCCGACGCGCCCGCGGCGTGCCGCAGCGCACCGACTTGCGGCGATTCTTCGAATGCTGGTATAGTTTCGGGTTCCAGACAGACGCGGGGTGGAGCAGTCTGGCAGCTCGTCGGGCTCATAACCCGAAGGTCGCAGGTTCAAATCCTGCCCCCGCAACCAGCTCCCGAAACCCGCCAGCGACGTCTCGCCGACGTCGCTGGCGGGTTTCCTGCTTCCGGCGTCGGGGATTCCTGCGCGACGCAACGCCGCAGTTGCGCGACGCGACACCGCAGGTCGTCGGTGCTTCGTGTATGATTTCGCGGTCGCCGAACAAGAGCCCCGTGCCCGCAGTCCGAAGTCCTGGCAACGCGCCGCTTCGGCACTGTCCGACGCCGTCCGACCCCGATTCCGTCGATGCCGGGGCTGCCGCAAGTGCGCAGCGCGGTTCGACCCGTTTGATGCATGAATGCATGAAGTCCGTGCCTGCGGGCGCGGCGGATCGCCCGTTCGAGCCTTTTCGATCCTTTTCGCACGAGCCGTGCCGATGAGCGCCAGCCAGCGCCGATACGTGTCGTTCCGATGAACACGCAGGAAGCCAAGATCGTCATCGAGGCCGCGTTGCTGTGTGCCTCGCAGCCGATGAACGTTGCCGAATTGCGCCGCCTCTTCGACGAGGAGATCGCCGCCGATACGGTGCGCGCGCTGCTCGACGAGTTGCGCGACGACTGGCAGGGGCGGGGCGTGCAACTGGCCGCGCTCGCCACCGGCTGGCGTTTCCAGAGCACGCCGCAGATGGCGCCGTACCTCGAGCGGCTCAATCCGGAGAAGCCGCCGCGCTATTCGCGGGCGCTGATGGAGACCCTGGCCATCATCGCCTACCGACAACCGGTGACCCGCGGCGACATCGAGGAGATCCGCGGTGTGACCGTCTCCTCGCAGCTGGTCAAGACGCTCGAGGAGCGCGGCTGGGTCGAGGTGATCGGACACAAGGACGTCCTTGGCCGGCCCGAACTGCTCGGCACCACGCGCCAGTTCCTCGACGATCTCGGCTTGCGCTCGCTCGGCGAGCTGCCGCCGCTGCTCGAACCCGGACAGACGCCCGGTGCGGTCGAGGCGATCGCGCAACGCGTCATCGATTTCGCCGGCGAAGACGGGCAGGAAGCACTGCTGCAGGCCGACGAAGCCGCGACGGGGCAGCCGGTATCCGTGGATGCGCTGGTCGAAGCGGCCACCAGTGCCGAGCCGATGGCCGCGATCGATCCCGGCGCGGTCGACGCCACCGCCGCCGAGGCCGAATTCCTGGCCGATCGCGCCGAATCGCAGGAAGCCGAGGCCATCGACGCGCAACTGGCCGCCAGCGGCGACACGCCAACCATCAACGACGCCGGCGACACGCCGACGTCCAATGACGCCGAAGACGGCGCCATCCCTCTGCAACGAACCTCATGAGAGGGCTCACTTGAACAGCGAATATCCGAGCGAAGGCGGACACGACGCCGCATTGGCCGACGCCGAGCGGCCGACCCGGCCAGGGGCGGCCGAACAGCCCGTCGCGCCGTCGTCGAACGCCGACGAGGCGGCCGCGGCGGGCGGCGAGCCTGCGGACACCGCAGCCGGCGGCGAGCGCGGACCGCGCGCGCCGCGCAACATGTTCAATCGACGCCGCGGCGGACGCTCCGGGTCGCGACGCGGACGCGGCGCGCCGCGCGACGGCGAGGCCGCCGAAGCACAGCCGGATTCCGCGGCGAGCGGCGGCGCGGACACCGAGCGCACCGGCGAAGCCGGGGCCAGGCCGCCGCAGGCCGACGCCGATCCGCTACCGGCCTACGCGAGCGGTGCGGCGATCGGGCTGGATGCCGCCGATCCGCGCAAGCGCGCGGCGCGCCGCGCACCGGCCGAAGACCAGCCGAAGCTGCACAAGGTGCTCGCCGATGCCGGGCTCGGGTCGCGGCGTGACATGGAAGAGCTGATTCTCGCCGGACGCGTGTCGGTGAACGGCCAGCCGGCGCACATCGGCCAGCGCATCGGCCCGACCGACCAGGTGCGCGTGAACGGTCGCACGATCAACCGCCGCGCGGCGCCTGCGGCGCCGCGGGTGCTGCTCTACCACAAGCCCTCGGGCGAGATCTGCACGCGCGACGACCCCGGGCAGCGGGTCACGGTGTTCGAGCGCTTGCCAAGGCTGAAAGGCGCGCGCTGGGTCGCGGTGGGCCGGCTCGACTTCAATACCGAAGGCCTGCTGGTGTTCACCACTTCGGGCGACCTCGCCAACAAGCTGATGCATCCGCGATACGGCTGGGAGCGCGAGTACGCGGTCCGGGTGCTGGGCCGCATCGAGGACGAGGCGCGCAACGCATTGCTCGCCGGCGTGCAGCTCGAAGACGGGCCGGCGAAGTTCGCCGCCCTCGAGGATCTCGGCGGCGACGGCGCGAATGCCTGGTATCGGGTGGTCATCGCGGAAGGCCGCAATCGCGAGGTGCGCCGGATGCTCGAGACGGTGGGCCTGACGGTCAGCCGTCTGGTGCGCCTGCGATTCGGACCGCTGGCCTTGCCCCGCGGGCTGGCTCGCGGACGCTGGGCCGAGTTGAGCGATGCCGAGGTGCAGGCCCTGATGCAGGCGATCCGGCGCGCCGCAACCCCGGGCGCGGAAAGCGCCGGTGCACCGAGGCGGCCCGCGGGTGCCGACGCGCAGACGGCACGCGAAGACCGGCCGCTCGCCGTCGCGGCGCACGAGGCGGCGCCAGGCGAGGCGGGCCGCGATCGCGATGCGGGCGACGACGAGTACCGGTACGACGAGTACGGGGACGAGGAAGATCCCGCCGATTCGATCGGCAACCGTGCGCTGCCCGAGGAGGCCGAGCCCCGGCACGATCCGATGGACGACGACGACTGGCAGCCGCGCTCGGCCAACGCGCACCTGGAGGGCATCACTCGCGCGGTGCGCAAGGGCGACGGCGCGAAGCCGGCCGGCGGCAAGCGCGGCGGCTTCGGCAAGGCGCGCGGCCGCGCGGCGGGGGCGGTGAGCTTCACCGGCCCGATGGACACCGGCAGGCCGGGCGGCATCGCCGGCGGGCAAGGGGGATTCGGCCGCGGCGGTCAGCCGGGCGGGCGTGGCCGGCCGGGCAAGCGTGCGCAAGGGCAAGGGCAAGGGCAAGGGCAGGGTCAAGGGCCGGGACACCCACAGGGGCAAGGGCGGCGCGGCCCCCAGGGCGGCGGCCAGGGGCCGTCGCGCGGCGGGCCGCGAGGCAGGCCCGGCGGTGGGCGACGCGGCGGGCGCTCGGGCGGCGGCCAGCGCGGCGAGGGCTGATCGCGGCCAGCGCTACGCCCGTGCCCGGGCGGCCTTTTCGGGCTATAATGGTCAATTAACAAAACCGCCGCTTCGGCAGTTGCGACACAGCGATCCGGACGACGTCATCCGGGGCGCAGGCGCATCGGGCACGAGCGGCGTGCTCGAAGAAATGGGCTGGAAAGGCCCATTTTTTTTTCCGGTCGCGCCGGCATGGGGTCGGCGGCAGTCCGGTCAGCGTCGGCGGGTGGCCGGCAGGGGGTTCGCGAGTGTCCGCACAGATGACGTCGACGCAGGCGATCATCGAGCGCACCCTGGCCGGCATGGGCTACGAGCTCGTCGACGTCGAGTATGCGCAGAACGGATTGCTGCGGGTCTACATCGACGCGCTGTCGGGCATCTCGCTGGACGACTGCGAGAAGGTCAGTCGCCAGCTGTCGCGCGTGCTGGAGGTCGAGGGCGTCGACTACGCGCGGCTCGAAGTGTCGTCGCCGGGGCTCGACCGGCCGCTGAAGAAGCCGGCCGATTTCGAGCGCTTCGCCGGTGCCGACGTCAGCGTGAGGTTGCGCCGGGCGCTCGAAGGGCGGCGCAACTTCGAGGGCGTGCTCACGCTGGAGGGCGATGGACGCTACGGGCTCGAGCTGGTCGAGCGCGAGCCCGGGTCCGGCCGCGTGGCGGGCGCGAAGGGCAGGAAGACAGGTGCGAAGCCTGGCGCGAAGGGCGTGCCGGGCAAGGCGGCGAAGTCGCAGCAGGTGTCGCAGGCCGCTGAAGCGGCCGGTACGGCAGCGGCGGCGCGCAAGCTCGTGTTTGCGCTCGACGAGATCGAGCGGGCTCGGCTGGTGCCGAAGCTGAAGTTCCAGGAGAGGCGGAAATGAGCCGGGAAGTGTTGTTGCTGGTCGATGCGCTGGCGCGCGAGAAGAACGTCGCGCGCGAGGTGGTCTTCGGCGCGCTCGAAAGCGCGCTGGCGTCCGCGACGAAGAAGCGCTTCAAGGAAGAAGTCGACGTGCGCGTGTCGGTCGATCGCATGAGCGGCGAGTCCGAGTCGTTCCGCCGCTGGCAGGTGGTGCCCGACGGCGAGCTCGAGGACCACGACATCCAGATCATCCTGTCGGAGGCACAGAAGCAGATTTCCGACATCCAGGTCGGCGACTTCATCGAGGAAGAACTCGAGCCGGTCGACCTCGGGCGCATCGGTGCGCAGGCGGCCAAGCAGGTGATCCTGCAGAAGATCCGCGACGCCGAGCGCGAGCAGATCATCAACGACTTCCTCGCGCGCGGCGAGTCGGTCCTGTCGGGCACCATCAAGCGGATGGACCGCGAGGGCGCGATCGTCGAGTCGGGCAAGGTCGAGGCGCGGCTGCCGCGCGACCAGATGATCCCGAAGGAGAACCTTCGCGTGGGCGACCGCATCCGCGCCTACGTCGCGAAGATCAACCGCGAGGGGCGCGGGCCCCAGCTGTTCCTGTCGCGTACCGCGCCGGATTTCATCCGTCACCTGTTCGCCAACGAGGTGCCCGAGATCGAGCAGGGGCTGCTCGAGATCAAGGCGGCGGCGCGCGATCCGGGCGTGCGCGCCAAGATCGCGGTGCACTCGAACGACCGGCGGGTCGACCCGATCGGCACCTGCGTGGGCGTGCGCGGCTCGCGCGTTCAGGCGGTCACCGGCGAGCTGGCCGGCGAGCGCGTCGACATCGTGCTGTGGTCCGAGGATCCGGCGCAGTTCGTGATCGGCGCGCTGGCGCCTGCGAACGTCTCGTCGATCGTCGTCGACGAGGACAAGCACAGCATGGACGTGGTGGTCGACGAGGACAACCTGGCACTGGCGATCGGCACGGGCGGGCGCAACGTGCGGCTGGCCTCCGAGCTCACCGGCTGGCAGATCAACATCATGAGCGCCGAGGAGTCCCAGGCGAAGAGCGACAGCGAGCGCGGGGCCGTGCGCGAGCTGTTCATGGACAGGCTCGACGTCGACGAGGAGATCGCCGACATCCTGATCGACGAGGGTTTCACCACCGTCGAGGAGGTGGCCTACGTGCCGATCAACGAGATGCTCGAGATCCAGTCGTTCGACGAAGACACGGTCAACGAGCTTCGCAACCGCGCGCGCAATGCGCTGCTCACCGAGGCGATCGCCACCGAGGAGAAGATCGGCACGACCGCCGAGGACCTGCTGTCGCTCGAGGGCATGGATCGCGAGCTCGCGGCGAAGCTGGCCGACGCCGGCGTGCACACGCGCGACGACCTCGCCGAACTGGCGGTCGACGAACTGGTCGAGGCCACGGCGATCGACGAGGAGCGTGCGAAAGACCTGATCATGAAGGCGCGCGCGCACTGGTTCGAGGCGGAGCAGGCGGGTGCGGTGCAGCCGGGCGAGGAGCGGGCGCAGGCGTAGAGGATGCATTCGACAGCGAAGGGCCGCGGTGCGGCCCGGGCGTCGTCCGGGGTTCGCACGCAGTGCGGCGGGCGGCGCGGTTTGAGCAGTGAGGTCCGGGAAGGATGAGCATGGCGAGTACGAACGTGGCGAAGTTTGCGGCGGAGCTGAAGATGCCGGCCGAGGCGTTGCTCGAGCAACTGAAGGCTGCCGGTGTCAGCAAGCAGTCTCCGGAGGACGAGCTGACCGAGGGCGACAAGGAGCAGCTGCTGCTCGCGCTGCGCCGCGCGCACGGCGCCGACGAGGGTCCGAAGCGCCGCATCACGCTGACGCGCAAGCAGACCTCCGAAATCAAGCAGGCCGATGCCACCGGCAAGGCGCGCACCATCCAGGTGGAGGTGCGCAAGAAGCGCGTCTTCGTCAAGCGCGACAGCGGCGACACGGCGGCAGTGGAAATCGCGCCGCCCGAGCCGGTCGCGGCGCCGGCGCCGCCCAGGTCGGTGGTCGACGAGGAGCAGCAGCGGCTGCGCGAAGCCGAAGAGGCGCGCCAGCGCGAGCTGCTCGAGCGGCAGGCTGCCGAGTTGCGCGAAAAGCAGGAGCGCCTCGAGCGCGAACGCGAGCGCGAGGCGCAGGCGGCGGCCGAGGCCGTGAGGCGCGAGGAGGAAGCGCGGCGCGAAGCCGAACGCGCGGCGGCGATCGACGCCGAGTCGGCACACGCCGAGCGCGAGCACGCCGAGGCCGAGGCGCGGGCTGCCAGCGAGGCGGCGCGCAAGGCCGCCGGAGAGGCGGCCGAGCAGGAGCGCGCGCGCAAGGCGGTCGAGGCCGAGGTCGCCGAGATCAATCGCCTGATGAGCCTGCAGCGCAGGCCGCAGCCCAAGCCTGCGGAAGCGCCGGAGGCTCCGGTCGCTGCCAGGCCTGCAGCCGCGGCGCCGGGCGCCCCGGCTGCGCAGGCCAAGGCCGCGGTCACCGGCACGCTGCACCGTCCGGCGGGCGGGCGGCCGGCTCCGGGTGCGGCGCCGGCGGGCGACGCCCAGAAGAAGCACGTCAAGAGCGAGAAGCTGTCGTCCACCTGGTCCGAAGAGGCGGCCAAGAAGCGCGGCATCAAGACGCGCGGCGACACCGCCGACGCGGGGTGGCGCGGCAAGGGCGGCGCGCGCCATCGCGCCGGCGCGCGTCAGGACGTGAGCGGTCTGGCGCCCGCGGCCGCGAGCGAGCCGATCGTGCGCGAAGTGCACGTGCCCGAGACGATCACCGTGGCCGACCTGGCGCACAAGATGTCGGTGAAGGCGGCCGAGGTCATCAAGGCCCTGATGAAGCTGGGCCAGATGGTCACCATCAACCAGGTGCTCGACCAGGACACCGCGATGATCCTGGTCGAGGAGATGGGGCACAAGGCGCTGGCCGCGAAACTGGACGACCCCGAGGCCTTCCTGGTCGAGGACGTGAACCATGGCGAGGCGGCCCTGGAGCCGCGGCCGCCGGTAGTCACCGTGATGGGCCACGTCGACCACGGCAAGACCTCGCTGCTCGACTACATCCGGCGCGCGAAGGTCGCCGCCGGCGAGGCGGGCGGCATCACGCAGCACATCGGCGCGTACCACGTCGAGACGCCGCGTGGCGTGGTCACCTTCCTCGATACGCCGGGACACGAGGCGTTCACCGCGATGCGCGCGCGCGGCGCGAAGGCCACCGACATCGTCATCCTGGTGGTGGCGGCCGACGACGGCGTGATGCCACAGACGATCGAGGCGATCAACCACGCCAGGGCGGCGGGGGTGCCGATGGTCGTCGCGATGAACAAGATCGACAAGTCCGAGGCGAACCCCGACCGGGTCAAGCAGGAACTGGTGGCCAACCAGGTCGTTCCCGAGGAGTACGGCGGCGAAGTGCCGATCGTTCCGGTGTCGGCCAAGACCGGCCAGGGCATCGACGAGCTGCTCGAGAACGTGCTGCTGCAGGCCGAGGTGCTCGAGCTCAAGGCGGTCCGCGACAGCGCCGCCAAGGGCCTGGTGATCGAGGCGCGCCTCGACAAGGGCAAGGGCGCGGTGGCCACGGTGCTCGTGCAATCGGGCACGCTCAAGCGCGGCGACATCGTGCTGGCGGGCTCGTCGTTCGGCCGCGTGCGCGCGATGCTCGACGAGAACGGCAAGCCGGTGTCCGAGGCCGGCCCGTCGATCCCGGTGGAGATCCAGGGCCTGCAGGAAGTCCCGGGGGCCGGCGAGGAAGTGATCGTGCTGGGCGACGAGCGCAAGGCGCGCGAGATCGCGCTGTTCCGCCAGGGCAAGTTCCGCGACGTGAAGCTGGCGAAGCAGCAGGCGGCCAAGCTCGAGAACATGTTCGAGCAGATGACCGCCGGCGAGGTGAAGACGCTCGCGCTGATCGTCAAGGCCGACGTCCAGGGCTCCCAGGAGGCGCTTGCGCACGCGATGCTCAAGCTGTCCACCGACGAGGTGAAGGTGCAGATCGTGCACCAGGGCGTGGGCGGGATCAGCGAGAACGACGTGAACCTGGCCACCGCATCGAAGGCGGTGATCATCGGCTTCAACGTTCGCGCCGACCAGCTCGCCAAGCGCCTGGCCGAGGCCAACGGCATCGACATCCGCTACTACAACATCATCTACGACGCGGTCGACGACGTGAAGGCGGCGATGTCCGGCCTGCTGTCGCCCGAGCAGAAGGAAGAGACGATCGGCCTGGTCGAGATCCGCCAGATCATCCGCGTGCCGAAGGTGGGCAACGTCGCCGGCTGCATGGTGCTCGAGGGCGTGGTGCGTCGCGGCGCGAAGGTGCGCCTGCTGCGCGACCACACTGTCGTCTGGACCGGCGAACTCGATTCGCTCAAGCGCTTCAAGGACGACGTGCGCGAGGTCCGCGAGGGCTTCGAGTGCGGCCTGTCGCTGAAGAACTTCGGCGACATCAAGGAAGGCGACCAGCTCGAGGTGTTCGAGATCAAGGAGGTCGCGCGCACGCTGTAAGGCGTGCGCCGGGCGCCATGATCACTCGTCGACCGGGCGGCGTGAGCCGCAGCGTGCGGGTCACCGAGCAGGTGCACCACGAGCTCGCCGAACTGGTGCGCGCCGAGGTCAAGGACCCGCGCGTGGGCATGGTCACGATCACCGGCGTCGAGCTGACGCCCGACTATGCCTACGCGACGGTGTACTTCAGCGTGCTGCCCGACGACGAGGCGACGGTGGCGAGCACGCTCGCGGGCCTGCGCCATGCGGCCGGCTTCCTGCGCTCGCAGCTCGGCCGCCGCGTGCGCATCCACACCACGCCCGAGTTGCGCTTCGTCCACGACGCGTCGGTCGGGCGCGCAATGGCGATGTCGAAGCTGATCGACGAGGCGAACAGGCAGCACGCCGACGACTGACCCCACCGCGTCCCCCTGGCGTCGATCGGGTCGCCGCCTGCGGCGCGGCACGCGGCGAGAAGGCGGCCGCTGGTGAACGAAGCAGCATGTCCCCGAAGAAGCAAACTCGCGAACCGGTCGACGGCGTCCTGCTGCTCGACAAGCCGAAGGGCCTGAGCTCGAACGACGCCGTCGTGCGCGCGCGCCGGCTGCTGAACGCCCGCAAGGCCGGCCACGGCGGCACGCTCGACCCGCTGGCCACCGGCCTGCTGCCGTTGCTGTTCGGCGAAGCGACCAAGTTCGCGCACGATTCGCTCGACGCCGACAAGACCTACCTGGCCGAACTGGCGCTGGGGGTGAGCACCGATACCGGCGACGCCGAAGGCCAGGTGCTCGCGCGTCGCGAGGTCGATTGCGACGAGGCGCAGTTCCGCGCCGCGACGCGGGCCTTCGTCGGCGAGATCGACCAGGTGCCGCCGATGCATTCGGCCCTCAAGCGCGAGGGACGTCCGCTGTACGAGTACGCGCGCGCCGGCGTCACGCTGGAACGCGCGCCGCGACGGGTCGCGATCCACGCGATCGAGACGCTGGCCTTCGCCGGCTCGCGCGCGACGATCCGCGTGCGCTGCAGCAAGGGCACCTACATCCGCACGCTGGCCGCCGACATCGGTGAGCGGCTCGGCTGCGGCGCCCACCTGGCCGGGCTGCGCCGCGAGCGGGTGGGCACGCTGTCGGTGGCCGACGCGATCACGCTCGAGGCGCTCGAAGCGCTCGAACCGGCCGTGCGCCGCGCGCGGCTCGCGCCTGCCGATGCGCTGCTGTCCGACCTGCCGCGCGTCGATCTCGACGCGCCCTCCGAAACGCGCTTCCTGCACGGGCAGAAGCTGCGCGCACCGGCCGCGGCGGGCACCGACGGGCGCGTGCGCGTCTACGGCGCGGGACGCCTGCTCGGCGTGGCGGCGCTGCGCGACGGCGCGCTGGTGCCGCAACGGCTGGTCGCCACCGGCGACAGCGCCACGAAACACATCGAACCGGAAGAGCATCATGAGCCTCGCCATCCGTAACATCGCGATCATCGCGCACGTCGACCACGGCAAGACCACGCTGGTCGACCAGCTGCTGCGCCAGTCGGGCACCTTCCGGGCCAACCAGCAGATGGTCGAGCGGGTGATGGACAGCAACGACATCGAGCGCGAACGCGGCATCACGATCCTCGCGAAGAACTGCGCGGTCGAATATGCCGGCACGCGGATCAACGTCGTCGACACGCCGGGGCACGCCGACTTCGGCGGCGAGGTCGAGCGTGCGCTGTCGATGGTCGACGGGGTGCTGCTGCTGGTCGATGCGGTGGAGGGGCCGATGCCGCAGACTCGGTTCGTCACCCGCAAGGCGCTCGCGCTGGGCCTGAAGCCGATCGTCGTGGTGAACAAGATCGACCGGCCCGGCGCGCGTCCCGACTGGGTGGTGAGCCAGACCTTCGACCTGTTCGACAAGCTGGGTGCGAGCGAGGAGCAGCTCGATTTCCCGGTGATCTACGCGTCGGCGGTCAACGGCTTCGCGGTCGAAAGCCTGAAGGACCTTCCCGAGGACGGCGTCGAAGGGCCGGGCGATGCCGCCTCCGAGGGGCTGTCGATGAAGCCGCTGTTCGAGGCGATCCTGCGGCAGGTGCCGGCACGCGAAGACGACCCCGATGGGCCGCTGCAGCTGCAGATCTCCGCGCTCGACTATTCGAGCTACGTCGGCAAGATCGGCATCGGTCGCATCAACCGCGGGCGCATCCGCGGCGGCCAGGCGGTCGCCGTGCTGTATGGGGATCCGGCGCAGACCGGCGTGGCGCCGGTCGCGGCCAGGGTGAACCAGGTGCTGCGCTTCAGCGGGCTGGAGCGGGTCGTCGTCGACGAGGCGCAGGCCGGCGACATCATCGCCATCAACGGGATCGAGCAGCTCGACATCGGCTCGACCGTCTGCGACCCGGCGCAACCGCAGGCGCTTCCGGTGCTGAAGGTCGACGAGCCGACGATGACGATGGAGTTCATGGTGAACACCTCGCCCATGGCCGGCCGCGAGGGCAAGTTCGTGACCAGCCGCCAGATCCGCGAGCGCCTCGAGCGCGAACTCAAGAGCAACGTTGCGCTACGGGTCGAGTTCACCGCCGACTCCGACACCTTCGTGGTCTCGGGCCGCGGCGAACTGCACCTCACGATCCTGCTCGAGAACATGCGCCGCGAGGGTTACGAGCTGGCGGTCTCCCGGCCCAAGCCGAAGCTGCGCGTCGTCGACGGCGAACGCCAGGAGCCGTACGAGCTGCTCACGATGGACCTCGAGGACGCGCACCAGGGCGCGGTGATGGAATTGCTCGGCCGTCGCAAGGGCGAGCTGCAGGGCATGGAGCCCGACGGCAAGGGCCGCGTGCGGCTCGACTACCGCGTGCCGGCGCGCGGCCTGATCGGCTTTCACAACGAATTCCTGAACCTCACCCGCGGCACCGGCATCGTCAGCCACGTGTTCGACGACTACGGCGCCTGGGCCGGCGACATCGAGGATCGCCGCAACGGCGTGCTGGTCTCGCAGGACGACGGCGAGGCCGTCGCCTACGCCCTGTGGAAGCTGCAGGAGCGCGGCCGGATGTTCGTCAGCCCCGGTGATCCGCTGTACGAAGGCATGATCATCGGCATCCACTCGCGTGACAACGACCTGGTGGTCAACCCGGTGCGCGAGAAGAAGCTCACCAACGTGCGCGCTTCGGGCAAGGACGAGCACATCGTGCTGGTGCCGCCGATTCAGCTCACGCTGGAGAAGGCGGTGGAGTTCATCGCCGAGGACGAGCTGGTCGAGCTCACGCCGAAGAGCATCCGCCTGCGCAAGCGCCACCTCAAGGAGCACGAGCGCAAGCGCGCGGCGCGCGAGGCCGAGGCCGCCTGAGGGCGGCGGGTGCGCGGCGGCGGCCGCGCCCCGTGTCGTGGCGCGCCGGCGCGCCCCCGCGCGATGGCTCCAAAGGGCCATCGCTCCGATGGCTCATCGGAGCGATGGCGCCGCAGCCGCAGCCACCCAGAATGCGTCCTCGAGCGAACCGCTTCCAACCGCCACTCGAGGAGAACGCCATGAACCCGATCGACGCCCACGCCACCGCCACCCTGCGCCGCCCGGCGGTTTCGCCGGTACCGCCGGTCGCCGCGGCACCCCGCCACGACATCTACCTGCCGATCCACAAGGGGCTGCGCAGCCTGATGGCCGCGATCCTCGTGGAGGTCGGCAGCATGGACTGGCAGGTGCCGGCCGAGCGAGACGCGACGCTCGCGCGGCTCGACGAACTGCTCGACCTGTGCCGCGGCCACCTCGAGCACGAGAACCGCTTCGTGCACACCGCGATCGAGCAGCGCCTGCCCGGCGCGGCGGCGCAGACCGAGGCCGATCACCTGGAGCACCTCGCCGCGATCGACCAGCTGCGCAGTCGCGCCGATGCGGTGCGCCGGGCTTCCGATGACGCCGCCTGGGCCGCATCGCTGGCCCTGTACCGGGACCTCGCCGTCTTCGTTGGCGAGAATTTCCTGCACATGCAGGTGGAGGAGTCGCGCAACAACGCGTCGCTGTGGGCCGCCTACAGCGAGGCGGAAGTGCTCGCGATCCACGACGCGCTGGTCGCGTCGATTCCGCCGCAGGAGATGAGCCGGCTGCTGCAGCTCATCGTGCCGGCGCTGGCCCCCGTCGAGCGTGCGCAGATGATGCTCGGGATGAGGTCCGGAATGCCGGCTGCGGCCTTCGAAGACGTGCTCTCGATCGCCCGGGCGACCCTGTCCGAACGCAACTGGGGCAAGCTGTGCGCGGCGCTCGAAGAGAACCCGGGCGCTGCCGCGCACTGATGACTGCGTCGCCGATACAACACTCCCGACGAACGGTGCCTTTCCGTGCAAGACGCGTCATGCTTCGCTCCTGTGGAGAGAGCGCGTTTTCCCTCTGAAACCGCGCTGTTCGAAACGAACATCGCACACATGGATTCAGGAGGATCGAGAATGGCCACTGCCAAGAAGGCTGCCAAGAAACCCGCTGCGAAGAAGGCCCCGGCGAAGAAGCCGGCCGCGAAGAAGGCCGCCGTGAAGAAGCCCGCCGCGAAGGCGCCGGCGAAGAAGGCCGCCGCGAAGAAGCCGGCCGCGAAGAAGGTAGCCGCGAAGAAGCCGGCCGCGAAGAAGGCCGCTGCGAAGAAGCCGGCCGCGAAGAAGGCGCGCAAGCCGAACGCCGCCTTCATGAAGGCACTGACCCCGAGCGCCGCGCTGGCGTCGATCGTCGGCGACAAGCCGCTGCCGCGCACCGAGGTGGTCAAGCGCCTCTGGGACTACATCAAGAAGGGCAAGCTGCAGGACGCGGTGAACAAGCGCCTGATCAACGCCGACGAGAAGCTCAGGCAGGTCTTCGGCAAGGCTCAGGTCAACATGTTCGAGATGACCGGCCTGGTCGGCAAGCACCTGAAGTAATCCGGGCGCGCATCGGCCTCGAAAAGGGCGGCCTTCCACGGCTGCCCTTTTTTCATGTTGCTTCGGCGATGAGCATCGGAATCGCAGTCCGGTCCGGCAGCGAGGGTCGCGGATGAACGGCGGCACCGACACCTGCTGGCGCCGCGGCGGGCTCGCCCTCGCCGCAGCCGCGCTCGCCGCGATCGTCGGCGCGCTGCTGCGCGAGCGCGGCGGCTTCGACGCCTGGACGCTGGTTCACTGGATCGGCAAGCCGCTGGCCACCGCGGTGCTGGTGGCACTGGTGTGGCGCGCTGGCGAGCGCGGCGATGCGCGGCTGCGCCGCGGCGTGCTCGCCGGTCTCGTCTTTTCGCTTGCCGGCGACGTGCTGCTGATGCTCTCGCCACGGCTTTTCGTCGGTGGCCTGCTCGCGTTCCTCGTCGCGCATCTGTGCTACCTGCGCGCGTTCACCGTCGACACGCGGCTGTTCGCGCGGGCGCTGCCGCTGGCCGCGCTCGGCGCGGTCGGGCTTGCGGTCCTCGCTTTCCTCTGGGGCGGACTCGCGCCGGCGCTCAGGGGGCCGGTGATCGCCTACGTCGCCGTGCTGGTGGCGATGGCCGCGCAGGCGATCGCGCGATGGCAGGAGCACCCGGGGCCGGGCACGCGGATGGCGGCGATCGGCGGCATGCTGTTCGTGGTTTCCGATGCGCTGCTCGCGATCGACCGCTTTCGCAGCCCGATTGCCGCCGCGCCCGTCTGGGTGCTGGGCGCCTACTGGGCCGCGCAGTGGGGCATCGCGCAGAGCGTGCGCGACGCTCAGCGCCAGTAGGCCGGGTTGCCGTAGGTATTCTTCAGGTAGTCGACGAACATGCGCACGCGCAGCGGCAGGTGCTTGCGCTGCGGGAACACCGCGTGGATCGCGTTGTCGGGCGCGGCGAACGCGTCCAGGACGCTCTTCAGCCGTCCGGCGCGCAGGTCTTCGCCGACCTCCCACATCGAGCGCCAGGCCAGTCCGCGGCCGGCCAGCGCCCAGTCGTGCAGCACCGCGCCGTCGTTGCATTCCAGCGTCCCGGACACCCGCATCGACACCAGCCGTCCGTCGATGTTGAACTGCCAGCCGCGCGCCTGGTTGCCGTAGGTGCCGAAGGTCAGGCAGTCGTGCTGCGCGAGCTCCGCAGGCGTGGACGGCGTGCCGTGCATCTCGAGATAACCGGGGCTGGCGACGACGACGCGGCGATTCTCGGCGAGCTTCAGGCCCACCAGGCTCGAGTCGTCGAGCGCACCGATGCGGATCGCGACGTCGATGCCTTCGTTGACGATGTCGACGAGCCGGTCGGTCAGGTCGAGCGAAATCGTCACGTCGCGGTGCGCATCGAGGAAGGCCGGCAGCAGCGGAGCGACGTGTGCGCGGCCGAAGCCGGCCGGCGCCGTCACCCGCAGGTGTCCGCTCGCCTTGACGCCGCCGAGCGACACCGAGGCCTCGGCGTCGTAGAAATCGTTGAGCAGCCGCTGGCAATCCTCGAGGAACGCGCTGCCTTCGAAGGTAAGCGTGATGCGGCGCGTCGTGCGCACCAGCAGCTTGACCCCCAGTCGCTCCTCGAGCGCATCGATGCGGCGCCCGATCACCGCCGGCGCCACGCCCTCGGCCTGCGCTGCGGCCGACAGGCTGCCGCGGGTGGCGACCGCGACGAAGGTTTCGATCTGCTTGAAGCGGTCCATGCTCGCTCGCGTTTCCCGGGGGCGATTATTCCAGAGACGACGCCTTCCCGACGCGCGCCGGCGAGCGTAGACTCCGGACCTCTCAGGAACGCCGCGATGCCTGATCCGACACGCCCCGCGCCCCTGCTGGCCCCCGAGGTCGTCGCGCTGCTGCAGCGGGGTTGCGGCGTGTCGATCGGTTCGCGCGATGCGAACCTCGTGCCCGATCTGGTGCGCGGGGTCGGCCAGCGTGTCGAGCCTGACGGCGAGATCACCGTGTTCCTGTCGCGGATCGATGGCGCCGGCGTGCTGGCGAACCTGCGTGACAACGGCGCGATCGCCGTCGTGTTCAGCCAGCCCTCGACCCACTTCACGCTGCAGGTCAAGGCCAGGCGGGTCGCGATCGGCGAGGTTACGCCGGCCGACATCGAGACGGTCGAGCGTTGCCGCGCGGCAATGAGCGCGGAGCTGGCGGCGATCGGCTATGCGCCCGGCATGGCGCAGCGGCTGCTCGCCTGCGAGCCCGGAGACCTGGTCGGGCTGCGCTTTCGCCCGGAGAGCGCCTTCGACCAGACGCCCGGTCCGAAGGCGGGGATGCCCCTTGGCGCAGGCTGACGGAAGGTCCGGCGTGACGACGACCGTTGCGCTCGACGCGATCCGCGATTGCCTGGAAGGCGCCGCGCCGGGGGTCATCGCGACCTGCGCGGCCGACGGCACCCCGAACGTCAGCTACCTGTCGCAGGTGCAGTACGTCGACCGGCACCATGTCGCGCTGTCGTTCCAGTTCTTCAACAAGACCCGCGCCAACGTGCTGGCCAATCCGCGAGCCCGCCTGATGGTCGTCCATCCGGTGGCGGGCACCCTGTACCGGCTCGCTGTCGAGTACCTGCGCACCGAGTCCGAGGGACCGCTGTTCGAGAGCATGCGCGCCAAGCTCGCGAGCATCGCCTCGCACACCGGCATGGCCGACGTGTTCCGCCTGCTCGGCGCCGATGTCTATCGCGTGACCGGGATCGAGGTGGTGCACGGGGCGGCGCCCGGCGGGGCGGCTTCGTTCAGCCGGCTCGCGGCCTTGCGGGCGGCCAGCGCCCGCGTACTCGCGTGCGCCGACCTCGAATCGCTGTTCGCCGCGACGCTCGCCGCGCTGCATGAGCACTTCGAGGTCCACCACGCGATGTTCCTGCTCGTCGATGCGGCCGCGGCGCGACTCTACACGGTGGCGAGTCTTGGCTATCCGGCGTCCGGCGTGGGCTCGGAGATCCCGCTCGGCGCGGGGGTGATCGGCGTCGCGGCGCGCGAAGGGGCGCCGATCCGCCTGTTCCGCCTGGCGGCCGACTACTCGTATGCACGAGCGATCCGCGACTCGGCGGTGCGCGCCGGAATCCCGTGCGCGCCGGAGAAGGAGATTCCGTTCGCCGGCCTGGCGGAGTCCCGTAGCCAGCTCGCAGTGCCGATCCCGGTTGCCGGCAGGACGGCCGGGGTGCTGTTCGTCGAGAGCCCGCTCGACCTGCGCTTCGGCTACGACGACGAGGATGCGCTGGTGGCCTTCGCGGCGCAGGTGGGGCAGGCGATGCACCTGCTGCAGCTCGCCGACGAACGCGAGGGGCATGCACCCGAGGCGGCCGGCCGACCGCCGAGGGCACGCGGCAAGCCGGTCACGGTGCGCCACTATGCGGCCGACGACAGCATCTTTCTCGGCGACGACTACCTGATCAAGGGCGTGGCCGGCGCGGTGTTCTGGACGCTGGTGTCCGATTACGCCAACGGCGGGCGCATCGCGTTCACCAACCGCGAGTTGCGGCTCGATCCGCGCGTACGGCTGCCCGACATCGGCGACAATCTCGAGGCACGGCTGGTCCTGCTTCAGCGACGCCTGGTCGAACGCGAGGCCTGCGTGCGCATCGAGCGGACCGGCCGTGGCCGCTTCAGCCTGCGGGTGAGCCGGCCGTTGCAGCTCGTCCAGGTCGATCAGGGTGCCTGAGCGAGCTTCTTGGGGCAGGTCAGGCGGCTGCGAACTGCGCGTTCGCCTGCGCCAGAGCGGCTTCGAGCCTGGCGGCGGCTGCCTCGCGGGCGGCGCCGCGCGCAAATTCGACTGCGGCTGCGTACTCGCTCAGTTCGACGAGTGGCTGCCCCGCGAAGAGACGCAACACCTCGCGCAGTCGACCGAGCGCCTCGGCCACCGCGGCGTCGTCGCAAGGATCCATCGCCTCGATCCGCCGCAGCGTGCGGGCGAGGCTCAGCCGCAGCGCCTTGTCGATGCCCCAGTATGGCTCGGGCCGCTCGGCGTTCATGGCCTGGGCGACGGCGGCGTGGAAGACGGATGGATCCATGGCGAACGTCCTTCGGAGTCGGGCGGCGGCGGGGCCGACCGATGCAGCGAATGTATCCGCCCGCCAAGCACGGCGTTCGTAAAAGCTGGTTCCCGAATTCTTAAAAGATCATTACCGGCGCGAACGCGCCGGGTGGACGGGGCGGCTTGCGCGCGCCGGTGCTGTCGCCGGACAATCGCCGCGATGACAGCCGTCCTCCGTGCCGTCCAGGCCGACATCACGACGCTCGACGTCGACGCGATCGTCAATGCCGCGAACACCACGCTGCTCGGCGGCGGTGGCGTCGATGGCGCAATCCACCGGGCCGCCGGCCCCGACCTGCTCGACGAGTGCCGTACGCTCGGCGGCTGTCGCACCGGGGACGCGAAGCTGACCGCCGGCCACCGGCTTCGCGCCCGGTACGTGATTCACACCGTGGGCCCGGTGTGGCGGGGTGGTGGGCACGACGAGGCGGGGCTGCTTGCGTCGTGCTACCGGCGCTCGATCGAAGTGGCGGCCGCCGCCGGCGTTCGCACGCTGGCATTTCCGTCGATCAGCACCGGCGCCTACGGCTATCCGCGGCAGGCCGCGGCGGCGATCGCGGTGGACGCGGTGCGCGCGGCGCTCGCCGCCTTCCCGGCGATCGAGGAGGTGGTCTTCTGCTGCTTCTCTGCCGCCGATCTCGAAGCCCATGAGATGCTTCTGCGCTGAATCCAACCCCCTGCGCGTCGCGACGCGCGGCTGAAGGACCATCGACCCCATGAACCAGGATCCCGTGCTCTGGAGACTCGACCCGCGAGGTGTCGCGACGGTCACGCTGAATCGCCCGGAGGTGAACAACGCCTACGATGCCGGCCTGCTCGACGGCCTCATGACCGCCATGGACGCGCTCGGGGCGCAGCCGTCGCTGCGCGTCGTGGTGCTCACCGGCGCCGGACGGCACTTCCAGGCCGGTGCCGACCTCGGATGGCTGCAGTGGGTCGCGCAGGGTTCGCCCGAGGACAACCTGGACGCCTCCCGGCTGACCGCCCGAGCGGTGCAGCGGCTGAACGCGCTGCCGGTGCCCACCGTGGCGCTGGTGCAGGGTGCCTGTTTCGGCGGTGGCACCGGCATCGTTGCCGCCTGCGACGTGGCGATCGCGGCCGACAACGCGCAGTTCTCGATCGCCGAGACGCGGTGGGGGTTGATGGCGGGCATCATCATCCCGCAACTGGCCGATGCGATCGGCGCTCGCCAGATCCGCCGCTACGCGCTCACCGGCGAACGATTCGACGCGCACGAGGCGCGCCGCATCGGGCTGGTCCACGAAGTCGTCGCGGCCGGCTCGCTGGCCGAGGCGGGCGCTCGCGTCGTCGACCAGCTTCTTCAGAACGCCCCGCAGGCGAACGCGCAGACCAAGGCCCTGGCGCTCGAGCACGCCTGGGGCGACGTGCCGCAGCAGGTCTTCGAGCGCCTGGTCGCGCAACATGCGGTGAAGCGCCAGTCGGCCGAGGCTACCGAAGGCTTCGCGTCGTTCCGCGAGAAGCGGCCGGCGAACTGGTATCCCGGCGCGGCTCCCGAAACTGCCTGACTTCACGTGCGTCGCGCTCGACCGCGGCGGGCACCGGCACATGCACCGCGAACACCCTCTGCACAGTGTGCGCTTCTTCGATCGCCAGTTCCGCGACCAGGTCGACGCAGGCGACTTCCGGCTCAATCCGTTCGAACTGGCGGCGCTGCCGCATCTGCGCGGGCGCATCCTCGACCTGGGCTGCGGCATCGGCAACCTGTCGATCGAGGCCGCGCGCCGGGGGTGCCGGGTGCTGGCGCTCGACGCCAGCGAGACGGCGATCGTTTCACTGCGCGAGCGCGCGGCGGCCGCCGGGCTCGACGTCGACGCGCGCACGGCCGACCTCGCGGCCTGGACGATCGACGAGGACTTCGACGCGATCGCCTGCATCGGCCTGCTGATGTTCTTCGACTGCAAGGTCGCGACGCGGATCCTGCAGAACATCCGCGCGCGCGTGCGCCCGGGGGGCGTGGCGATCGTGAACGTGCTTTGCGAGGGCACGACCTACCTCGAGATGTTCGACCCGTCGGCGCACTGCCTGTTCGGCCGTGATGAACTCGCGTCGTGCTTTGCCGACTGGCGGATCCTCGAGTCGCGCATCGACGAGTTCGCGGCGCCGGGCGCGACCGCGAAGCTGTTCTCGACGGTGATCGCGCGCAGGCCGGGCGGCTGAGCGGATTCTGCGCTACGCTTGCGCCTCGGGACGGGGAGCCGCCATGAAGAAGCTGGAATCGGGGCTGGAGTCGCTGCTGTTTCGCAGTCGCTGGCTTCTCGCACCGTTCTTCTTTGGCCTGATCGTGGCGATCGCCGCGCTTCTCGTGAAGTTCGCCAAGGAACTGCTCGGGCTCGTCACCGGCCTGCTCGCGATGAGCGGCAGCGAGCTGATCGTTTCCATCCTGACTCTCGTCGATTCGGCGCTGATCGCGAGCCTGTTGCTGATCATCGCCTTCAGCGGCTACGAGAATTTCGTGTCGCGGATCGGCGTCGGAGAGCACGAAGACCGGCCCGCATGGATGGGCAAGGTCGGCTTCGCCGACCTGAAGATCAAGGTGATGGGCGCGATCGTCGCGATCTCGGCCGTCGAACTGCTCAAGGGCTTCATCAACGTTGCCGACTACAGCCACCAGGAACTGGCCTGGAAGGTCGGCATTCATCTCACCTTCGTCGTGTCGGGCGTGCTGTTCGCGATCACCGACCGCATCGCCGAGGGCAAGGACGGCGGGCACTGACCCCGGCTTTGCGCCAGGGCGGCGCCGCGATCAGGCGAGCTGCGCGCGCCGGATCTCCATCAGGCGCAGGATCATCGGCGTCAGGATCAGCTGCATCGCGAGGTCCATCTTGCCGCCGGGCACCACGATGGTGTTGGCGCGCGACATGAACGATTCGCCGATCATCGACAGCAGGTAGGGGAAGTCGATCCCGCGCGGGTTCCTGAAGCGGATCACGGTCATGCTCTCGCCGGCCGTCGGGATGTCGCGAGCGATGAACGGATTCGAGGTGTCGACCACCGGCACGCGCTGGAAGTTGATGTCGGTCTCGCCGAACTGCGGGCAGACGTAGTGGATGTAGTCGTGCATGCGGCGCAGGATCGTGTCGGCGACCGCTTCCTTCGAGTAGCCGCGATCCTTCGTGTCGCGATGGATCTTCTGGATCCATTCGAGGTTGATGATCGGCACGACTCCGATCTTCAGGTCGACGCGGCGCGCAAGGTCGACCTCGGCGGTCTTCACGCAGCCGTGCAGCCCCTCGTAGAACAGCAGGTCGGTGTCCACCGGCGTGTCGTACCACGGCGTGAAGGTGCCCGGCTCCTGCTTCCACGGTGCTGCCTCGGCCGCGTTGTGCAGGTATAGCCGCGTGCGGCAGCGACCATCGCGCGCGTAGTTGCCGAACTGCTTCTCCAGTTCGGCCCATTCGTTCGCGTCCGGACCGAAGTGGCTCATCGGCCGGCCTTCGCGGTCGGCCGCGGCGATCCGCTCCTTCATCTCTTTTCGCTCGTAGCGATGGAACGCGTCGCCTTCGATCGTGGCGGCGGTGATGCCCTCGCGGCGGAAGATCGTGTCGAAGGTGCGCTTGACCGTGCTGGTTCCGGCGCCGCTCGATCCGGTGACGGCGATGATCGGGTGTTTCCTGGACATGGCGGTGCGACGGAGGATCGGGTCAGGCGCGCACGAACAACGAGCGCGAGCCGAAGAGCTGCCACGACACGTTCTCGTTCGGGTCCTCGTGGTAGCGCACGATCAGCTCGACTTCCTCGCGCGAGCCGACGATCACCGGCACCCGCTGGTGAAGCGTGTCGGGCACGACGTCGAGCAGGTGGCGGGTGCCGGTGACGGCGCCCGCGCCGGCGCGCTCCATCAGCCAGGCGATCGGCGCCGCTTCGTACATCAGCCGCAGCCGTCCCGGCTTGTACGGCGTCTTCGTGTCGCGCGGGTAGAGGAACACCCCGCCGCGGCTCAGGATCCGGTGCACCTCGGCGACCAGGCTGGCGACCCAACGCATGTTGAAGTCCTTGCTGCGCGGGCCGGTTTCGCCGGCCAGGCACTCGGAGACGTAGCGCTGCACCGGCTTCTCCCAGAAGCGCTGGTTCGAAGCGTTGATCGCGAATTCGCGCGTCTGCTCGGGCACCCGGATCGCGTCGCGGGTGAGCCGCCAGTGGCCGTCGCGACGATCGAGCGTGAACGCCGCCACGCCGTTGCCGCAGCCGAGCACCATCACGCAGGCCGGGCCGTAGATGACGTAACCCGCCGCGACCTGCCGGCGTCCCGGTTGCAGGAACCCGGCCGCGCCGGGCGAGGTGCCGCGAAACGGGTGCGGCAGGATCGAGAAGATCGTGCCCACCGAGATGTTGGCGTCGATGTTCGACGAGCCGTCGAGCGGATCGAACACCACGAGGTATTCGCCGGTCTCGGCGTGCTGCTCGGAGATCGACGGCTCGTCGTGCTCCTCGCTCGCCCAGCCGGCGACGTGCCGGCAGCCCGCCAGCGCGCCGGCGATGCACTCGTCGGCGAACAGGTCGAGCTTGGTCTGCATCTCGCCCTGGCTGTTCGCGCGCTCGGTGTAGCCGTCGAGTCCGGCCAGCTGGCCGAGTGCGGCCGCCTCGGCGATTCGCGCGCACGAGCGCGCCAGCGTTTCGATCGTCGAGGCGAGCGCGGGTGCTTGCGCCGCCAGCCAGTCGTGAAGGTCGGTCGGCGTCATCGGGATCTCCCGGCGATCGGGCGGGATCGGTCGCCGGATCCCGCTTCGGCGATGGTCGGCGCCGCGGACGCGGCGAACACGCGGCTGGCGCGGATGTCGGCCTCGGCGATCGTGCACAGGTCGTCCAGGTCGAGCGCGCGCTCGCGATCGGCGAACAGGCGGCTGGCCTGGCGCAGCCGCGCGCGGTCGAGCGCGTTGCGCACGCTGCGTGCGTTCGCGAAGTGGGGCTGGGTCACGCGGCGAGCGAGGTACTGCGCGAACGCCTCGCGCGCGCCCGCGCCGAAGTGGTAGTTCTGCTGCGCGAGCATCCGTTCGGCGATCGCGAGCAACTCGTCTTCCGTGTAGTCGGGGAAGTCGATGTGGTGCGCGATGCGCGAGCTCATGCCGGGGTTGCTGCGGAAGAAGGTATCCATCCGGTCGGCGTAGCCGGCCAGGATCACCACCAGGTCGTCGCGCTGGTTCTCCATCACCTGCAGCAGGATCTCGATCGCTTCCTGGCCATAGTCGCGCTCGTTCTCCGGCCGGTACAGGTAGTAGGCCTCGTCGATGAACAGCACCCCGCCCATCGCCTTCTTCAGCACCTCGCGCGTCTTCGGCGCAGTGTGGCCGATGTACTGGCCGACCAGGTCGTCGCGGGTCACCGCCACGAGGTGGCCTTTGCGGACGTAGCCCAGCCGGTGCAGGATCTGCGCCATGCGCATCGCCACCGTCGTCTTGCCGGTGCCGGGGTTGCCGGTGAAACTCATGTGCAGCGACGGCGACTGCGCGGCCAGTCCGAGGTTCAGGCGCAGCTTGTCGATGACCAGCAGCGCCGCAATGTCGCGGATGCGCTGCTTGACCGGTGCGAGCCCGACCAGTTCGCGGTCGAGTTCGTCGAGCACCGGCTCGACCTGGCTGCTCGCAAGCACCTCGGCGACGGTGCGCGCCGGTGTCGCTGCGTCGGCTACCGCGCCGCCGCCGGGCGAGCCCAGGGCGAGCGCTAGGTTCGATGTCGCCGACGCGGTCGACGCTCCCGGGCCTTCTTTCGCATCCGGCGCAGCCTGCGCCGCGGGGGTCGCGCCGGGAATGCGGTAGAGCGGAGCGGACATTTCGGGTCCCGTCGGGCGCGCTAGTAGCGCTGGTTCTCGGGCCGGTCGGTGGCGTAGGCGCGCACCGCGTAGCGCTGCGTGCGCCCCACGGTTTCGGTGCGCTCGAGCGCGAACCCCGGCTCCTCCTTCGGGCGGTTGACGATGAAGCTCATCGCGATCGACTCCACGCCGGCCGTCGAGTCGAAGGCCAGCATGCGGATGTAGTGGTTCGGGAACGCCTTGCGGCAGCCCGCCAGCTCCATCATCACGCCCGCGGCGTCCTTCAGGTCGAACATCGGGTGCCCGTACATCTCCCAGTAGGTGTTGCGCGGATGCGGATCGTCGGTGTACTCGACGCTCCACGCGTAGCCCTTGTTCAGCCCGTATTCCACCTGCATCGCGATCTCGGCGTCGGTGAGGTCGGGCAGGAAGCTGAACTGCCCCTGCGTCAGGCGGCCGATCGGGTTGCTCATCATGGTTCGGTTCTCCCGGGTGTCGTCGGTGCGTCAGGCGGAGGTGGCCGGCGTGACCGCGTAGTCGCTGGAGTCGGTCGACGCATAGTTGAAGGTCACGTCCTTCCAGGTGTCGAGCGCCGCCTTCAGCGGCCCGCAGTGCGCGGCCGCCTGCTGCAGGATCGCGGGCCCCTCGGCGAGGAGGTCGCGGCCCTCGTTGCGCGCCTTGACCATCGCTTCGAGCGCGACCCGGTTGGCCACCGCACCGGCCTGGATGCCCTGCGGGTGGCCGATCGTGCCGCCGCCGAACTGCAGCACCACGTCGTCGCCGAACAGGTCGATCAGCTGGTGCATCTGGCCGGCGTGGATGCCGCCGGAGGCCACCGGCATCACCTTGCGCAGGCCGGCCCAGTCCTGGTCGAAGTACAGGCCGCGCGGCAGGTCCATCCGCGTGACGCTGTCGCGGCAGACGTTGTAGTAGCCCTGCACCGTCAGCGGGTCGCCTTCGAGCTTGCCCACCGCGGTGCCGGTGTGCAGGTGGTCGACGCCGGCCAGCCGCAGCCACTTCGCGATCACGCGAAAGCTCACGCCGTGGCTCTTCTGGCGGGTGTAGGTGCTGTGGCCCGCGCGGTGCATGTGCAGGATCACGTCGTTCTTGCGCGCCCAGTTCGCCATCGACTGGATCGCGGTGTAGCCGATCACGAGGTCGATCATGACGACCACCGAGCCGAGCTCCCTGGCGAACTCGGCGCGCTCGTACATGTCTTCCATCGTCGCGGCGGTCACGTTCAGGTAGCTGCCCTTGACCTCGCCGGTGACCGCGCTCGCCTTGTTCACCGCTTCCATCACGTACAGGAAGCGATCGCGCCAGTGCATGAACGGCTGCGAGTTGATGTTCTCGTCGTCCTTCATGAAGTCGAGGCCGCCCTTCAGGCCCTCGTAGACGACGCGGCCGTAGTTGCGCCCCGACAGGCCGAGCTTGGGCTTGACGGTGGCGCCGAGCAGCGGCCGCCCGTACTTGTCCAGGCGCTCGCGCTCGACCACCAGTCCGGTGGGCGGACCCTTGAAGGTCTTCACGTAGGCCACCGGTACGCGGATGTCTTCGAGCCGCAGCGCCTTCAGCGGCTTGAAGCCGAACACGTTGCCGATCAGGCTGGCGGTCATGTTGGCGATCGAGCCTTCCTCGAACAGCGACAGGTCGTACGCGATCCACGCGAAGTACTGGCCCGGGGCGTTGGGCACCTGCTCGACCTTCCAGGCCTTGGCGCGATAGCCGTCGCAGGCGGTCAGCCGGTCGGTCCAGACCACCGTCCAGGTCGCGGTCGATGATTCGCCGGCCACTGCGGCGGCCGCCTCGATCGGATCGACGCCCTCCTGGGGGGTGATGCGGAACAGGCAGATCACGTCGGTGTCTTTCGGGATGTAATCACCATCCCAGTAGCCCATCTGCCGGTACTTCAGCACCCCGGCCGCGTAGCGCTTCCTGGTGTCGGTGATCAGGCCTTCGTCGACGATCTGGTTCACGGTGGCTTCTCCGCTGGATTCGCCGCTGGCCCTCCGGCAGCAGCGCGATGGATGAACGATAGGGCGCTTCTCGAATAAGAAAAATTCAGATATTATTTCTTCCGACTTCAGTATTATCTGAATGAGCAACATCACCTTTCGCCAGCTCAAGGTCTTCGCCGAGGTCGCGCGCCACCTGAGCTTCGTGCGCGCGGCCGAGTCGATGCACCTCACGCCGCCGGCGGTGACCATGCAGGTGAAGGAGCTCGAAGACCGGATCGGCCTGCCGCTGTTCGAGCGCGAGGGCCGCAAGGTGTCGCTCACGACCGCGGGCGAGTACTTCCTCGTCTACGCGCGGCGGCTGATCGCAACGCTGAAGGAAGCCGACGACGCGATGGCGCGTTTCAAGCGCCTCGAGACCGGCCTGCTGACCATCGGCATGGTGAGCACGGCGAAGTACTTCGTGCCGCACCTGCTGGCGCGCTTTCGCGAGCAGCACCCCGGCGTCGACGTGCGCCTGCGCGTCACTGCCAACCGCGAGCAGCTCACGCGCCTGCTGCAGGCGAGCGAGGTCGACCTCGCCGTGATGGGACGCCCGCCCAAGGAAGTCGCGGCGCGCGCCGAGCCATTCGCGGCGCATCCGCTGGTCTTCGTCTGTCCGCCGGGTCATCCGCTGCTGCGCGTGGGCCACCCGCCGGTGCATGCGCTCGCGCCGTACCCGTTCATCGTGCGCGAACCCGACTCGGGCACCCGCAGCGTGATGGAGGCGTTCTTCAAGGCCCACCAGTTCGAGCCGCGCATCACGATGGAGATGTCGAGCAACGAGACGATCAAGCAGGCGGTGATCGCGGGCATGGGCATCAGCTTCCTGTCGCTGCACACGATCGGCCTGGAGGTGCGCAGCGGGCTGATGCACGTACTGGCCGTCGAAGGCACCCCGGTGATGCGCAGCTGGAACGTGGTGCACCTGTTGTCGAAGGTGCTCTCGCCGGCTGCCGAGGCGTTCCGCTACTTCATCATCGAGACCGCCGAAGATTTCCTGGTGGCGCACGACACGCCGCTGCTGAAGGACATCCGGTGAGCAGCGGCAAAGGCAGCGGATCGATCGGCACGACGGCGGTGCCTGGCGAGGCACGGGTTCCCGAGAGCGCATCCGGAAACCTGGCAGGCCGTTTCCTGCGCGACGCGTCGATTTCCGCAGTGGTGGCCGGCTTCGTCACCGTGCTGGTGGGTTTCACCAGCTCGGCGGTGCTGGTGTTCCAGGCGGCGCAGGCGCTGGGGGCCTCCGAGGCCGAGATGGGTTCGTGGATGTGGGCGCTCGGCCTCGGCATGGGGCTGACCTGCATCCTGCTGTCGCTTCGCTATCGCGCCCCGGTGGTCACCGCCTGGTCCACGCCGGGCGCGGCCATGCTGATCACCAGCGCGGCAGGAGTACCGATGGCCGAGGCGATCGGCGCATTCCTGGTGTCGGCGGTCCTGCTGACGCTGAGCGGTTTCACCGGCTGGTTCGAGCGTGCGATGAACCGCATCCCGATGTCGATCGCCGCGGGCATGCTCGCCGGCGTGCTGCTGCGCTTCGGCCTCGACGTCTTCGTGGCGATGGGCACGCACTTCGCGATGGTGTTCGCGATGCTCTGCGCGTACCTGCTCGGCCGCCGGCTCGCACCGCGCTATGCGGTGATTCTCGCGCTGGCGCTGGGCACTGCGGTCGCAGCCGCGCAGGGCCTGTTGCACCTGGACGGCGTGCAACTGGCGCTGGCCACGCCGGTGTTCACCGCGCCGCGCTTCTCGCTGGGCGCGGCGATCGGCATCGCGATACCGCTGTTCATCGTGACGACCGCCTCGCAGAATGCGGCCGGCGTCGCGGTGATCCGCGCTTCGGGCTATCGCGACCTGCCGGTATCGCCGCTGATCGGCTGGTCGGGCGCGGCAACCCTCGTGCTCGCGCCCTTCGGCGCGTTCGCGCTGAACCTGGCGGCGATCACCGCCGCGATCTCGATGGGTCGCGAGGCGCACGAAGACCCGCGCCGGCGCTACGTGGCGGCGGTGGCCGCGGGCGTCTTCTACCTGGTGGTGGGACTGTTCGGCGCGACCGTCGTCGCCGCTTTCGCGGCGCTGCCCAGGGAACTGGTGCTGGCGATCGCGGGCCTGGCCCTGCTCGGCACGATCGGCAACGCGCTGGTGGCGGCGCTCGCCAACGAGCACGAGCGCGAACCGGCGCTGATCGCCTTCCTCGTCACCGCCTCGGGCGTGTCGCTGGCCGGCATCGGCGCCCCGTTCTGGGGTCTGCTGGCGGGCGCGCTGGCGGCACTGGTCCTGGGCGCGAGGCGCCGGTGAGCACCACCGGCCGCTCTCCGAAGGTGCGCGAGGACGAGATCGAGTTCACCGCGATCCGTGCGCAGGGGGCAGGTGGCCAGAACATCAACAAGGTGTCCAACGCGGTGCAGATCCGCTTCGCGATCGACGCGTCTTCGCTGCCGGCGCGCGTGAAGGAGCGCCTGCTCGCGTTCGAGGACCGGCGCATTTCGGCCGACGGAGTGGTGGTCATCAAGGCCCAGCGCTTCCGCAGCCTCGAGCGCAACCGCGAGGACGCGATCGCGCGGCTCCAGGCGCTGGTCGACCTGGCGGCGCACCAGCCTCCTGCGCGGGTGCAGACCCGCCCGAGCGCGGCCGCCCGCGCCCGGCGTGTCGACGAGAAGGTCAGGCACGGCCAGGTCAAGGCACTGCGGCGCCGGATCGCGGAATAGGGCGTTTGAACACGCCCTGGGACCGGGCCCTGGCGCGGTGCGCGTCGACGGTTTTGCCGAATCCGGCCGGCCGAGTGGCGTCGCGGCCCAAGAGCCGCGACAATGCAGGTAGCGTACGCATCACGACAACCCGCAGGGGGATTGCAGATTGGCAAAACCGAATTACGCATTCGCCAAGAGACAGCGCGAGCTGGCCAAGAAGCAGAAGAAGGAAGAGAAGCTCAAGCGCAAGGCCGAGCAGACCGACCAGGCGGCGCCGGACGAGGCGCCGGGGGAGCCCGACGCCGGCGCGCACGAGGCCGGGGCGGAAGAGGCCAGCGACGAGCAGCCGAAGGCCGACTGAGTCCTGGCGTGCGGCGGCGCGGAGCGGGCGGCTACAGCCTGGCGAGCCGCCCGAGTGCCTGCCGCAACGTCTCGTCGGTCTTGGCGAAGCAGAAGCGCACCGTGCGGTTCTCGGTCGGGTTTTCGTAGAACGCCGACAGCGGAATCGCCGCTACGCCGATCTCGGCGGTCAGCCATTTCGCGAATTCGGCCTCGCTCAGGTCGGAGATCGCGCTGTAGTCGACCACCTGGAAGTAGGTGCCCTCGCAGGGCAGCAGCCGGAAACGCGTCGTGGCGAGTCCGGCGCGGAACAGGTCTCGCTTGCGCTGGTAGAACGCCGAGAGGCCCTGCCACGGCGCCGGGTCGCGCAGGTACGCGACCAGTCCGTGCTGCATCGGCGTGTTCACCGAGAACACGTTGAACTGGTGGACCTTGCGGAACTCCGCCATCAACGGCGCCGGCGCCGCGCAGTAGCCCACCTTCCAGCCGGTGACATGGAAGGTCTTGCCGAACGACGAGACGACGAAGCCGCGCGCGGCCAGCCGCGGGTAGCGGCTCACCGACTGGTGCGGCTCGCCGTCGTACACCATGTGCTCGTAGACCTCGTCGGAGACGACGAACAGGCCGTGCTCGACCACGATCGACTCGAGCTCGCGAAGATCGGGGTCGCGCAGGATCGTTCCGCTCGGATTGTGCGGCGAGTTGACCAGGATCGCGCGGGTGCGCGCGCCGAGCGCCGCCCGCACCGATGCCCACGGCACGCGGAAGTCGGCGCCCATCGGCACCGTGACCGCCTTGCCGCCGGCAAGCTCGATGGCCGGCAGGTAGCTGTCGTAGGCCGGCTCGATCACGATCACCTCGTCGCCGGGTCGCACGATCGCCAGCACGGCGGTGAAGATCGCCTGCGTGGCGCCCGCCGTGACCGTGATCTCGTGGTTCCAGTCGTAGCGCGCGTCGCAGGTCGAGACGATCTTGTCGGCGATCGCGCGGCGCAACTCGGCCGCGCCGGCCATCGGCGCGTACTGGTTCAGCCCCGCGCGCATCGCGTCGGCCACCGCATCGGTCAGGCGCGGATCGCAGTCGAAGTCGGGAAAGCCCTGGCCCAGGTTGACCGCGTTCTTCTCGACGGCCAGCTGCGACATGACGGTGAAGATCGTGGTGCCCACCTTCGGCAGCCGGGACTCGATCGGGGGCGGTGCAAAGCGCTTCGCGGCGTCCATGGCGGGCTCGTTCCTCCGGTTCACGATTATAGGTTCGCCTCGGCGGCCGACAGCGCGGCCAGCAGCGGCGCGGCGTCGGGCCGCACGATCGACAGCGCGTGTGCACGGGTGGCGTGCCGCGCCAGGGCGAGAAGGGCCTTGTCGCGGGTGACCAGCCAGGCCGCGTGCTCGGCCACGGCGAGGTCGACGAACTTCTGGTCGTCGCGGTCCCGGCACGCCAGCACGCAGGCGGGCGCCCGCGCGCATCGATGCACCCAGCGGTCCCACGACGCAGCGGCCGCGGCGCGCGAGTGCTCGTCCAGTCCGAAGGTCGGGCGTGCGATCACGTCGAGCCATTCGGCCCGGGTTTCGTCGCTGCCCAACACGGTGAGCGCGCCGCTTTCGACGCCGCGCGCGATCGGCGCGACCGTGGGCTCGGCGAACACCAGCCAGTCGAGCCAGACGTTCGTGTCGAGCACCGCCTTCATGAGGTCGCGACGACCGTCGCGTGCCGTGCCCGCAACGACCGCGGCCATTGTTCCCGACGGGCAGCGACCGCCGTCATTTCGCCGGCTCCGGAACGGCCGGCGCCGTGCCTACTGCGCCGGATAGACGTCGACGCGCCGCGCCTCGCGGTCGTCGCCGCTGCCGGTGGTTTCCTGCGGCTTGACCATCACGATGCGTTCGGCGGGCACGCCCGCGGCAAGCAGCGCTTCGCGTGTCGCCATCGCGCGATTGCGCGCAAGCACCGCGTTCGCGGCTGCGTCGCCGTGCCGATCGTGGAAGCCCGAGATGCCGATCCTGGCGGTCGCGTCGCCGCGCGCCCATTCGGCGATCGGCGCAAGCTGCGTGGCCGCATCGGGCGGAAGCTCGAACTTCGCGGTCTCGAACTGGAAGCGCACCTGCGCCGGATAGCCCGGGCCGGCCGCCGGCGCCGGGGCGACGTCGACTTCGGTAACGGCGGCGCTGTCGCCGGTTGCCGCGGCACCTGCCTGCGGTGCCGCGACCAGCGCGGCTTGCGCCGGGCCGGCCGACCCGCTTCCCATGGCCGCCAGGATGCCGATGACGACCGAGGCGACCACCGCGATCGTGACTGCGATACCGAGAATCCAGGCAAGCAGCGCCTGGTGCTCGTTCTGCTGTTCGTCGTCCATGACGGTCCTCGAAGCAAACTCGCAATTATAGCGGGCCGTGCCAGCGCGACCGCGCCGGGACTGCGACACGCCCTAGACGACGCTGGGCTCCGGCTCGAGTTCGATGCCGAACCGCTGCCTGACCGATTCGCGGATGCGCGTGGCCAGCGCGAGGATCTGCGCGCCGCTCGCATGACCATGGTTCACCAGCACCAGCGCGTGCCGGTCGTGCACGCCGGCATCGCCGTCGCGATGGCCCTTCCAGCCGCAACGGTCGATCATCCAGGCCGCCGAGAGCTTGGCGGTGGCGGGCGAGCCACCCGGGTAGAGCGGCAGGCCCGGGTGCGCCTCGGCGAGCCGCTCGGCGCGCGCGCGATCGACGACCGGGTTCTTGAAGAAGCTGCCGGCGTTGCCGATTTCGGCCGGGTCGGGCAGCTTGCGGCGGCGAATCGCGCAGACCGCGTCGGCCACCTCGCGCGCGCCGGGCGAGGTCACTCCGCGCGCGCGCAGTTCGTCGCGCAGTTCGCCGTAGTCGAGCCGCAGCCGCGGCGCGCGCGACAGCCTGAAGCGCACGGCGGTGATCAGCCATTGCGCGCCTGTTTCACGCTTGAACACGCTGTCGCGGTAGCCGAAACCGCAGTCGGCGGCGTCGAAGCGGCGCACCGCGCCGTCGCTCAGCGACACCGCATCGAGCGAATCGAAGCATTCGCAGACTTCCACACCGTAGGCGCCCACGTTCTGCACCGGGGCGGCGCCGACACTGCCCGGAATCAGCGACAGGTTCTCCAGGCCGTTCAGGCCCAGCTCGAGCGTCCAGCCGACGAACGCGTGCCAGTTCTCGCCCGCGGCGGCCTCGACCAGTACCTCGCCCGCGCGTTCGTCGAGCAGGCGGCGGCCGGCGAGCATGACCCGCAGCACCGTGCCGGGCGGGTCGCGGCTGAACAGCAGGTTGCTGCCGCCGCCGAGCACCAGTGCGGGCGGGTGCTCGCGCAGCAGCGCGAGCGATGCCGGGAGGTCGGCCGCGTCGCGCAGTTCGACGAGGCGCTCGGCGCGCGCTTCGACGCCGAAGCTGTTCAGTGCCTTCAGCGAGACCGAGCGGCGGACGATCGGCGCCATCGGGCGGCGACGCTCAGCTGGGCTGGTAGGCGAGCCGCACGTAGATCGGCGCGAAGGCTTCGGCCTGGGTGATCTCGATCAGCGACTCGCGCGCCAGCTCGAGCAGCGCGATGAAGGTGACCACCACCACCGGGATCCCGTGCTCGACGTCGAACAGCTCCTCGAACTCGGCGAAGCGCCGGTCCTGCAGCTTGCGCAGCACGAAGGTCATGTACTCGCGCACCGACAGCTCTTCGCGGCTGATACGGTGGTGCTGCGTGAGCTTCGCGCGGCGCAGGATGTCTGCCCATGCGCTCTGCAGGTCGACCGGATGGACCTCGGGCAGGCGCGTGGTGATCGCCTGGTCGATCCAGGCCTGCGCGCGCAGGAAGTCGCGCCCGAGCTGGGGCAGGGTGTCGAGCTGCTGCGCGCCGAACTTGATGCGCTCGTACTCGATCAGCCGGCGCGCGAGTTCGGCGCGCGGATCCTCGACCTCCTCGCTGCTGTCGGCCTTCTTCATCGGCAGCAGCATCCGCGACTTGATCGAGATCAGCAGCGCCGCCATCAGCAGGTACTCGGCCGCGAGCTCGAGGTTGCGGCTGCGGATCTCGTCGATGTAGGCGAGATATTGCCGCGTCACCTCGGCCATCGGGATGTCGAGGATGTTGAAGTTCTGGCGCCGGATCAGGTACAGCAGCACGTCGAGCGGCCCCTCGAACGTCTCGAGGAACACCTCGAGCGCATCGGGAGGGATGTACAGGTCTGCCGGCAGCCGGACCATCGGCTCGCCGTACAGCCGCGCGACCACCTTCAGCTCGAGCTGCTCGGGTTCGGCCTGCTGCGCCGGCTCGTCGACCGGTGCCGACAGCGCCGCATCGATGTCGGTGTCGGCGGTGGCTGCGCTCAAGTGAAGTCTTTCGGGTAGTAGACGTAGGCCTGCTGCGGGACCCGCGATTGCCGGTAGCGGCGCGCGGCGTCGGCGTCCTGCGGCCGGTCCCAGAGCAGCGCGCGGCCTTCGCGCTGCGAGCTCTCGAGCCGGGGGTTCTTTTGCCTCAGCTCGGCGATGAAGCGGGTGATTTCGGATTCGTACATGGCGCGGTTCTCCAGCGGGCGATTCTAAGCGATCCGGTCATGGCGCGCCGCGTTCCGTCGCGACCGCGGTGAGCGCGGCGTCCAGTTCGTCGAACACCGATCCCTCGCCGATTTCGTCCACGAAGCCCGATCGTCGCATCAGCGACAGCGGCTGCTCGTTCGGCTCGGCGATCACCAGGCGGCCGCCGCGCCGCTGCAGCATCCGGTACAGGCTGCGCAGCGCTTCCAGTCCGGTCGTGTCGAGGTTGATCACCTGGTGCAATTCGAGCACCACCACGTCGGCGAGCGGCTGCGCCGGGTCGAGCAGTTGCTCGAGCCGGGTGACCGAGCCGAAGAACAGCGAGCCGAAGATCCGCCAGGCCGCGACCCGCTTGCCCGAGGCGGTGACCGCGTAGTCGGCCGGCAGCGAGATCGGCTCGACGCGCGTGAGCGTGGAAATCCGCCGGATGAAGAACAGGCTCGCGAGCACCAGCCCGATCTGCACCGCGACCGTCAGGTCGAACACCACGGTGAGCAGGAACGTCGCCAGCAGGATCGTCCGGTAGCTCAGCGAGAAGTAGCGCAGCCGCGCGAACTCGCGCCAGTCGCCCATGTTCCAGGCGACGAACAGCAGGATCGCTGCCAGCGACGCGAGCGGAATGTCGTGCGCCAGCGGCGCCAGCGCCAGCACGATCGCCAGCAGCGTGGCCGAGTGCACGATTCCCGCGATCGGCGTGCGCGCGCCCGAGCGCACGTTGGTCACGGTACGCGCGACGGTGCCGGTGGCCGCGATCCCGCCGAAGAACGGCGCCACGAAATTGGCGACGCCCTGCGCCATCAGTTCCTGGTTCGGATCGTGGCGGTCGTGGATCAGCCCGTCGGCCACGCGCGCGCACAGCAACGACTCGATCGCGCCGAGCAGCGCGATCGAGAGTGTCGGCATCACCAGGTTCTGCGCGGTCGCCCAGTCGAATTGCGGCAGGCTGAACGCGGGCAGCCCCTGGGGAATGCCCCCGAAACGGCTGCCGATCGTCTCGACCTGCAGCCCTGCCACCGACACCGCGAGCGTGCCCAGCAGAAGCACCACGATGGTGCCGGGCACTCGCGCCAGCCAGCGGCGCCAGTTCGCCGAATTCGCGTCGTACGACTTCGGCCAGAAGACGACGATCGCCAGCGATGCCGCGCCCAGCGCGAACGCGGTCGGGTTCAGTGTGGCTCGCGCCTGCCACAGCGCGTCGATCTGCGAGAAGAAATTGGCGGGCATCCTGGCGATCGACAGGCCGAGGAAGTCCTTCACCTGCTGCAGCGCGATCACCACCGCGATGCCGTTGGTGAAGCCGATCACGATCGACACCGGGATGAAGCGGATCAGGTTGCCCAGCCGAAGCGCGCCCATCGCGAACATCAGCACGCCGGCCATGAAGGTGGAGATGAGCAGGCTCGCCACCCCGTAGCGCTCGACGATCGCGTAGAGCAGCACGACGAAGGCGCCGGCGGGCCCGCCGATCTGCACCTTCGAGCCGCCGAGCGCGGCGATCAGGAAGCCGGCGATGATCGCGGTGACGATGCCCTGGCCGGGCTCGACGCCGCTGGCGATGCCGAAGGCCATCGCCAGCGGCAGCGCCACCACCCCGACCGTGACGCCGGCGGCGAAGTCGGCGCGCAGGTCGCCCTTCGTGTAGCCGCGCAGGCTGTCGACGAGCCGCGGCCGGAACCGGAACTCGCCGAGTCTCACCGCACCTTCATGCCCGGCTGCGCGCCTTCGTCGACGTCGAGCAGGAACAGCGCTGCGGGCTGCGCCGGATCGTCGGCCGACGCCGACAGCACCATGCCCTCGGAGACGCCGAACTTCATCTTGCGCGGCGCGAGATTCGCGATGACCACCGTCATCCGGCCGACCAGGCCGTCAGGCGCGTAGGCGGCCTTGATTCCGGAGAAGACGGTGCGCGTACGCCCTTCGCCGAGATCGAGCGTGAGCCGCAGCAGCTTGTCCGAGCCCTCGACCGCCTCGGCGGCGACGATGCGCGCCACGCGCAGGTCGAGCTTCGCGAACGCGTCGATCGAGACCGGCGCGGCCGCGGCGGGCTGCGGGCCCGGGGGCGCGGCGCCAGCGCCTTCGCCCGAAGCCGTGGCGGCGCCGGCGGCAGGTGCTGGCGCCGGGGCCGGCGCGGGCAGTTCGAACAGCGCGTCGAACGACTTCGGGTCGACGCGGGTCATCAGGTGCTCGTAGCGGCCGATCTGGCGCGCCGGCGAGGCGGTGCCGGCGCGCACGCCGAGGTCGTCCCAGCGCAGGTCGGGCGTGCCGAAGAACGCCTCGACCCGCGCGGCAGTGGCCGGCAGGATCGGCTTGAGCAGGATCGTCATCCGGTGGAACGCGAGCAGGCAGCGCGAGCACACCTCGTGCAGCGCGTCGCGCCGCGCCGGATCCTTCGCGAGCTCCCACGGCTTGTTCGCGTCGAAGTACTGGTTGACTTCGTCCGCGTAGCCCATCACCAGCCGGATCGCGCGACCGAATTCGCGGCCCTCGTAGGCGGCGGCCACCGCGGCTTCGAGCTCGGCCACACGGGCCGTGTGCGGGTCGGCTGCGTCGGCGGCGAGCGCGGCCAGCTTGCCCTCGAAGTGCCGGTTCACGAAGTTCGCGGCGCGGCTCGCGATGTTCACGTACTTGCCGACCAGGTCGCTGTTGACCCGCGCGACGAAGTCGTCGGGATTGAAGTCGACGTCTTCGACGCGCGCATTGAGCTTGGCCGCGATGTAGTAGCGCAGCCACTCGGGGTTCATGCCGATCTCGAGGTAGCGCAGCGGCGAGATGCCGGTGCCGCGGCTCTTGCTCATCTTCTCGCCGCTCACCGTGATGAAGCCGTGCACGTTGACGCGATCGGGTGTCTTGTGGCCGCCGAACTTCAGCGTGGCCGGCCAGAACAGCACGTGGAAGTAGATGATGTCCTTGCCGATGAAGTGCACCTGCTCGGTGGCCGGGTCGGCGAGCAGCGCCTGGAAGTCGATGCCGTGCTTCGCGCAGTGCGCTTTCAGCGACGCCAGGTAGCCGATCGGCGCGTCGAGCCAGACGTAGAAGTACTTGCCCGGCGCATCGGGGATCTCGATGCCGAAATAGGGCGCGTCGCGCGAGATGTCCCAGTCGGCCAGCGATCCGCCCTCGGCTGCGTCGCCCAGCCATTCCTGCGCCTTGGCGAGCACCTCGGGCTGCAGCCGCGGCTCGCCGTGCCGGTCGGTGCCGGCAGTCCACTCGCGAAGGAACGCCTGGCAGCGCGGGTCCGACAGCCTGAAGAAGTAGTGATCGGAGGAACGCAGTTCGGGTTGCGCGCCCGACAGCGCCGAATAGGGGTTCTTCAGCTCCGTGGGCGAGTAGACCGATCCACAGGCCTCGCACGAGTCGCCATACTGGTCTTTCGCGCCACAGGCCGGGCACTCGCCCTTGATGTAGCGGTCGGGCAGGAACATGCCCTTGACCGGGTCGAAGAACTGCTCGATGCGACGCACGTCGATCAGGCCGTTCGCCTTCAGGCCGCGGTAGATCGACTGCGACAGCTCGGTGTTCTCGGGCGAGTCGGTGCTGTGCCAGTGATCGAAGCTGATGTGGAAGCCGTCGAGGTAGGCCTTGCGGCCGGCGGCGATGCGCGCGACGAAGTCCTGCGGACTGAGCCCCTCCTTCTCGGCGGCGATCATGATCGGGGCGCCGTGCGCGTCGTCGGCGCCGACGAAGTGCACGGTGTGCCCGCGCATGCGCTGGAAGCGCACCCAGATGTCGGCCTGGATGTACTCCATGATGTGGCCGATGTGGAACGGGCCGTTCGCGTACGGCAGCGCGGTCGTCACGAAGAGCGTGCGGGCAGGAGCGGTCATGGCTTGGCGCAGGGGCGGGTCCGCGAAAACCTGTCAGTCTAGCAGGGGGCCTGACGCCGTCCGGGGTATGTCGAGGAGCCCGCGACGGCTTCGATTAGACTTCCCGTTTTGCGTGCCCTCCCCAACATCCAGAGTGCAGACATGAGCGTGACTGTCGAGCAGGTGAACGAGGCCCTGAAGGCCATCGTCGATCCCAATACCCAGAAAGACCTGGTGGCGAGCCGGGAGGTCCGCAACGTGCGGGTCGAAGGCGGCGAGGTGGCGGTCGACGTCGAGCTCGGCTATCCGGCCCGCAGCCAGATCGAGCCGATCCGCCGGCAGGTGGTGGCGGCGCTGCGCGCGCTGCCGGGCGTGACCAACGTGTCGGCCAACGTCTACCAGAAGATCGTCGCGCACTCGGTGCAGCGCGGCGTCAAGACGCTGCCCGGCGTCAAGAACATCATCGCGGTCGCTTCGGGCAAGGGCGGCGTGGGCAAGAGCACCACCGCGGTGAACCTCGCGCTGGCGCTGGCTGCCGAGGGCGCGAGCGTGGGCATGCTCGACGCCGACATCTACGGCCCGTCGCAGCCGACGATGCTCGGCATCACCGGACGCCCCGAGTCGCGCGACGGCAAGACGCTCGAGCCGATGGAGGGACACGGCATCCAGGCCAGTTCCATCGGCTTCATGATCGACCTCGACACCCCGATGGTCTGGCGCGGTCCGATGGTCACGCAGGCGCTCGAGCAGTTGCTGCGCGACACCAACTGGCGCGACCTCGACTACCTCGTGATCGACATGCCCCCGGGCACCGGCGACATCCACCTGACCCTCGCCCAGAAGATCCCGGTGACCGGCGCGGTCATCGTCACCACGCCGCAGGACATCGCGCTGATCGACGCGCGCAAGGGCCTGAAGATGTTCGAGAAGGTCGGCGTGCCGATCCTCGGCATCGTCGAGAACATGGCGATCCACGTCTGCTCGAACTGCGGCCATGCGGAGCACATCTTCGGCCAGGGCGGCGGCGAGCGGATGGCGAAGGAATACGACATCGAATACCTCGGCGGACTGCCGCTCGACATCCGCATCCGCGAGCAGGCCGATTCGGGCAAGCCCACGGTCGTCGCCGACCCCGACAGCGAGGTCGCGGCGATCTACCGGCAGATTGCACGCCGCGTCGCGGTCAAGATCGCCGAGAAGGCGCGCGACATGAGCCTGAAGATCCCGTCGATCGTGGTGCAGAACACCTGATCGCGCTCCGGCGGCCGACGACCCTCGGCCGTTCGGACGACTTGCTTTTCGCGCCGGCCGGCGTAGCATCATAGGTGTAAACCCTCAGTCGGCCGCCGCCCGTGCGGCGCGTCGTGGCTGGCCGGGGGTGTCTCAGTTGTCTCCGCCTCGCCGAGCGAAGGAAGCCCGAATCCCGACGCTCGGTTTTTTTTCAGCCTGCGCGCGTCGGGTGACGCCGATCCTGCAGTGGCCGGGGGAGGGTCACCGCCCCTGCGAGGGCGGGCTGCCGCTCAGCTGGCCACGGCGAGGATCACGTCCGGCGCCTTGACCAGCGCGGCGGCGCGCACGCCGGCGGCCAAGCCTAGTTCCCCGACGCTCGCTCCGGTGACCATCGCCACGATCTGCCCGCCGCCGTCGATGTCGAGCGTCACCTCGGCGTTCACCGCTCCCGGCCTCACCGAACGCACGGTGCCGTGCAACTGGTTGCGCGTCGACAGCCTCGCCTGCCCGATATGGGTGGCCAGCACCACGTTGGCGGCCTGGATCAGCGCGACGGCGGGTTGCTGGATCCGCAGCCCCAGCGCGTCGACGCTCTCGCGAGTGACGATCGCCACCAGGCGCGTGCCGCCGGGCAGCGTGAGTTCGACTTCATCGTTGACGGCGCCCGAGCGCATCGCGGTGACCGTCCCGGTGAACTGGTTGCGGGCGGTGGTCTTCAGGTTCAGGACATCGAGCACCGAGAACGGGTGCGACAGGTCGAAGGCCTCGTCGGCGAGCAGCTTCACGAAGCGCTGGTGCACGGCGTCGACCTGTGCATAGCGCTCCAGCAGGCGCCGGCCGTGCTCGGTGAGCCGCGTCGAGCCGCCGCCGCGGCCGCCACTGCTGCGCTCGACCAGGTCTTCGCCGGCAACGCGGTTCATCGCGTCGATCGCATCCCATGCCGCCTTGTAGCTGATTCCGAAGGCCCTGGCCGCCTGCGTGATCGAGCCCTGCTCGGCCACCGCGCGAAGCAGCGCCATGCGGCCGTGACCGCCCAGGCTTTCACCGTTCGCGGTGATCCACAACGAACCCCTGGCTTCGAGCCGCGGTGTCCTGCTACGCCTGGGCATGGCGTGCTTCCGGCATTGGCGAATCCTCGACCACGCGGCCGCGCTGCAGGTGGACGACTTCGGCGTCCAGCGCGCGCACGTCGTCGAGGTCGTGCGTGATCAGCAGCAGGGGCAGGCCGAGCTGGGCCTGCAACTCGACGAGCTCGCTGCGCAGCCGTTTGCGCAGTCCCATGTCCAGCGCGGCGAACGGTTCGTCGAGCAGCAGCGCGGATGGCTCGTTGACCAGCGCCCGCGCCAGCGCGGTGCGCTGGCGCTGCCCGCCCGAAAGCTGGTGCGGATGATGGCCGGCCACGTTTTCGAGGCGAAACGCGGCGATCCAGCGCTCGACCGCTTCGTCGGTGCTCGCGTGTCCCGGGTTGCGCCAGCCGGCCCGGCGGCCGAATGCGATGTTCTGCCGCACGGTGAGGTGGGGGAACAGTGCGTAGTCCTGGAACAGGTATCCGAGGCGCCGCTGTTGCGGCGACAGCCGCAGCCCGTGGGCGGTATCGTGCAGCACCCGGCCGGCCACGCAGATGCGCGCAGCATCGGGGCGCACGATTCCGGCGATCGTCTTCAGCGTCAGCGTCTTGCCGGCGCCCGACGGGCCGAAGAGCGCCAGCCGCGGCGCGTCGCTGGCGAAGCGCACGTCGAGTTCGAAGCTCGTGCCGGCGTGCCGGAGCAGCTTGCGCAGCGCGATGTCCCAGATCACGATGCGCGCCTCATGCTCGCGCCGGCACGCGCCCCGGCACCAGTCGACCCGCGCCCAGCAGCACGGCGATGCAGGTGATCGAGGTGACGGCGACGAGGAAGTTCGCGACGTCGTCCTGGCCGGCCTGGACCGCTTCGTAGACGGCGATCGACAGCGTCTGGGTCTTGCCTGCGATGCTGCCGGCCACCATCAGCGTGGCGCCGAACTCGCCGAGCGAACGCGCGAACGCCAGCAGCAGGCCGGCCAGGATGCCGCGCCAGGCCAGCGGCAGCGAGACGCGGAAGAACACCGCGGCCTCGCCGGTGCCGAGCGTGCGCGCCGCGTCCTCCAGTTGCGGATCGACCTGCTCGAATGCCGCGCGGGCGGCCTTGAACACCAGCGGAAACGACACCACCGCCGCTGCGATCACCGCTGCCTGCCAGGTGAAGATGAGCCGGATGCCGAAGTGCTCGAGCAGCCATGCTCCGATCGGGCCGTGGCTGCCGATGAGCACCAGCAGGTAGTAGCCCAGCACCGTCGGAGGCATCACCATCGGCAGCGTGAGCGCGGCATCGAGCAGGTCGCGCCCCGGAAAGCGGCCATGGGCCATCGCGTAGCCGACGCCGATGCCCAGGACCAGGTTGATCGCCGTGGCCCAGCCCGCCACCTTCAGTGTGAGCAGCAGGGCGATCCAGGCGCCGTCCATCGTGTCGGCCAGGGCGATCAGGGTCTGCCGAACCCGTATCGGGCCAGCACTGCCTGCGCCGCGGGGCTCGCGAGGAACTCGACGAAGCGCTGCGCCATGGCGGCGTTCGGCGCCGCCGTGAGCGGTGCGACCGGATAGAGAATCGGCCGCGTGGTAGGCACCGTCAGCGCGACCCGGACCTTGTCGGGCATCAGCGCGGCGTCGGTCGCATAAACGAAGCCGGCGTCGACCTCCGCGCGCGCGACGTAATCGAGCGCCTGGCGAACGTTGTTCGCACCGATCATCTTCGGCTCGATCGCGGCCCACAGGTTGGCTGCCTCGAGCACGCTCTTCGTGTAGCGGCCGACCGGCACGCTCGCCGGCAGGCCGATCGCGATGCGCGCATACGCAGGGTCGGCCAGGTCGGCCACGCTCCTGGGCACTTTCGCCGCGGCGGCCGGAACGATCACCGCCAGCGCGTTGGAGACGAAGTCGCGCCGTTGCGCGGCCTGCAACAGGCCCTGCTTCTGCGCCTGATCCATCGTTTCCTGGTCGGCGCTGGCGAAGACGTCGGCCGGCGCGCCCTTGGCGATCTGCTGCAGCAGCGCGCCCGAGGCACCGAAGTTCAACTGCACCCTGGTGCCGGGGTTCGCCGTTTCGAACAGCGGCGCCAGTTCCCGGAATGCATTGGTCAGGCTCGCGGCGGCGGACACCGTCAGGTCGGCAGCCATCGCGGCCACCGGCAACGCCGATGCGAGAAGGAGCGCGAGCGCCCGATGGAACCTGGCTGCCACGGCGAGTCGACCTCCGGAGAGTTGGGCGGAACGAGCTATGGCGATATTAAAGCATATATCACGGTCACCGTGAATCGGCGGCCATCAGCCACGACTGGCGTTGCGCAGGGCGCTCAGGAGCGCTCGAATGCGAAATATATTGATTTATATGACGGTACGGCCTGCCACTGCTAGCGATACCAGGGTAGCGTCCGTCTGAGCGAGACGATCTCGCCGGCACCCTGCGCCGAGTAACCCGCCAGTCGGGCGACCTGCTCGCGCCAGCCCTCCGAAGCGAGCAGCGACACCAGCGCCTGCGCGGCCGGCGTGTCGAGCGTCTCGCGCTCGCAGACCAGGAAATAGTCTTCGACCACGAGCGGGACGAAGTCGATGCTCTTTCCGGTTGCCGCCGCCTGGATGCCGAAGCCTGCGTCGGCGGCGCCGGAGGCGACCGCGGCCGCAACGGCCAGATGGTTGGCTTCCTCGTGGTTGAAGCCGCGGATCGTCGACGGGTCGACGCGGTGGCGCTCGAGCAGCTCCTCGAGGAGGGCGCGCGTGCCGGTGCTCGGCGCACGGTTGACGAATCGCAGTCGCGCCAGGTCTTCGATGCCGCGTACCGCCAGCGGGTTGCCCTGGGCCACGAACAGGCCCTGCGTGCGGTGCGCGACGCGGATCAGTTTCTCGCGCCCGAGCCGCAGCAGCGGCCCGAACGCGCGATGCACTTTGGAGCCGCGCTGCGCGAGCTCGGGTCGCGACAGCGGCAGGTGGATGCCCGCGAATGCGCAGTGGCCCTGGCGCATCTGCCGGAGCGCCTCGATGCTCCCCTCGTAGCGCAGGTCGAGCAGCAACTCGCGCTCGGTCTGGCACAGGCGCTTGAGCAGTGGCAGCGACAGGTCGTGGCTCGCCACGCAGCTGGCGATCTGCACCGCGTCGTTGAAGGCGATCGACAGCTCGCGGCCGATCTCGGTGGCGAGGTTCTCGACCTGCGGCGCAAGCCGCGCCCGGATCCGCGTCTCGGCCCACAGCAGCTTCTCGGCGAACTCGGTCAGGCGCGCCGCGCGCCCCTTGTCCCAGTGCACCAGTGCGCGGTCGAGCCGCTTCTCCTGGTCCTTCAGGTAACCCCACAGGTGGCGATACGACCAGTCGAGCTTGCGGGCGGCTGCCGCGATCGAGCCTTCGTGCCTGATCGCGCCGAGCACGTCGAAGAACGGGTTGCGCAGATGCCCCCCGCCGGATGCCGACAGCGCGTACTGCAGTTCGATGGCGATGATGCCGGATGATTTGTGCATGACGCTTCGCATCGGTTCGGAGCCTTGCCCTGCATTTTCCCAGATCGCGCGGCCGGATCGACCCGATGCCGGAACCGGCGCGACCCTTCGCATGGTTTATGCTCTCAGGCGATGGGCAGGCGATACTCACTGGGCACGGATTCGGTTCGCAACGTCGACGCTGCCGGGGCGGCCGACTCCGGGCTTCGACCGGGCACGCGCGCCTTGCCCGCGACGACCCGGTGAGCGGCGCGAACCTGCCATCCCGGGAGGCGAACCGCCTCGCCTGGCCGTGGGTAGCCGGCCTGCTGGGCCTCGCGCTCCTGGCCGCGGCCCTGTACGCGCTCGGTAGCGGCCGCTTCCACCTTCCGCTGGGCGAGGTGCTGCGATTGCTCGCCGGCTCGCAGGATGCGCCGTCGACCGCCGAGACCGTGCTGTGGCAGATCCGCGGCCCCCGCGTGCTCGCGTCGATCGTCGTCGGCGCCGCGCTTGCGGCCTCGGGTGTCGCGCTGCAATCGGTGTTCCGCAATCCGCTCGCGGCGCCGGACCTGCTCGGCGTGTCGGCGGGCGCCGCGCTCGGCGCGGTGCTGGGCATCTTCCTCGGCTGGAGCGTGTTCGCGATCCAGGCCTCGGCGTTCGCGGGCGGCCTCGCCGCGGTGGCGTTGGTCTACGCGGTCGGCACCGTGCTGCCGCTTCGCGATCGCACGCTGAGCCTGGTGCTGGCGGGGATAGCGATCGGCAGCATGCTCGGCGCCCTGATCGCGCTGGTGAAGACGCTGGCCGATCCGTACACGCAGCTGCCGGCGATCACGTTCTGGCTGCTGGGCAGCTTCTCGTCGATCACCACGGTCGATCTCGCGCTGCTCGCGACGCTGACGGTGCTCGGCCTCGTCCCGCTCGTGCTGATGCGATGGCGCGCCGACGCGCTGGCGCTCTCCGACGACGAGGTGCACGCGCTGGGGCTGCGCTTGCCGGTCCTGCGCTTGGCGCTGGTCTGCGGCGCGACGCTTGCCACCAGCGGCACGGTTGCCGCCGCAGGGATCATCGGGTGGATCGGCCTGGTGGTGCCGCATGCGGCGCGGCTGATGGTCGGCGCTTCGTTCCCGCGCGTGCTGCCGGTGGCGATGCTGCTCGGCGCGCTGCTGATGCTGGTGATCGATACCTTCGGCCGCAGCATCGGGCAGTCGGAGGTGCCTCCGGGCGTGCTCACCGCGCTGGTGGGCGCACCGGTCCTGTTCGCGCTGATGATCAGGCGCGCCGATGGCTGAGCTGCTGCGTGCGCGCGCGCTCGCCTTCGGCTACGACCGGCGGGCACTGACCGCACCGATCGACCTCGACCTGCACGCGGGGGAGATCGTCGCCGTGCTCGGCCCCAACGGGTCGGGCAAGAGCACGCTGTTTCGCACGTTGCTGGGCACCGTGGCCCCGCTTTCCGGCTCGGTGCACTGGGGCGGGCGCGCGCTGGTGGAACTCGCCCCGCACGAACTGGCCGCGCGGGTGGCGTGGGTACCGCAGCAGCCGGGCGCCGCGTTCGAGTTCAGCGTCGAACAGTACGTGATGCTGGGCCGCCTCGGTCGGCTCGCGCCCGGCGCCGCGCCGGGTCGCGCCGATCGCGAAGCCGTCGCGCGCGCGATCGAGCGACTCGGGCTCGAGCGCTTCCGCGCGCGACTCCTCTCGAAGATGTCGGGCGGCGAGCGCCAACTGGCCGCGATCGCGCGCGCGCTCGCGCAGCAGGCTTCGACGCTGTTGCTCGACGAGCCGACCGCGAGCCTGGACTTCGGCAACCAGGGCAGGGTGCTCGACACGCTGCGCAGCCTGGCGGCAGACGGGCTCGGTATCGCCTATGCGACGCACGACCCGAATCACGCGCTGCGTGCCGGCACCAATGCGCTGGTCTACCTGCCCGGCGGCAAGACCGCGTTCGGCCCGGTCGATGACCTGATCGAACCCGGGGTGCTGACGTGCGTCTACGGGGTGCAGGTCGAAGCGGCCCGCACTGAGGGCGGGCGGCCGGTCTTCGCGCTCGCCGCCGCGCCCGCGCCGCACCGCGGCGAGGGTTGAATCGCGGCGACGATTCCCTTGCGCGTCTTCAGCCGGCGAGGCAGGCTTCCTCGTCCTGGGGTGCCTTCTTCTGCACCGGCTCGACGCCGTTCTTCACCGACACGATCTCTGCCAGGATCGCCACCGCGATCTCGGCCGGCGTGCGGCTGCCGATGTGCAGCCCGATCGGCCCGTGCAGGCGCGCGATCTCACCGGGCGACAACTCGAACAGCGCCAGGCGTTCACGTCGCTTCTCGGTGTTCCTGCGCGAGCCGAGCGCCCCGACGTAGAAGGCCGGCGACTTCAGGGCTTCGATGAGCGCCAGGTCGTCGAGCTTCGGGTCGTGCGTGAGCGCGACCACTGCGGTGTGGGCGTCGGGCCTGAACGCCGCGATCGCGTCGTCGGGCATGCCGGGCAGCCAGGTGACCTGCGGCAGTTCCAGCGTCGTGTAGTACTCCTCGCGCGGGTCGCAGACGAAGACCTGGAAGTCGAGCGCCTTGGCCATCTCGGCGAGCACGCGCGACAGCTGCCCGGCGCCGATCATCAGCAGCCGGTAGCGCGGGCCGAACACCGCGCGCGCGGTCTTGCCGTCGAACGAGAACGCTTCGCCGCGCTGTGCGGGCGCCAGCGTGGCCCGGCCGGTTTCGAGGTCGAGCGTGCGCGTGACGAGCTCCTGGCGCGAGGTGCGTTCGAGCACTTCGTCGATCCACTTCGCGTCGGTCACCGGCTCCTGTAGCAGCCGCAGCGTGCCTCCGCACGGCAGGCCGAAGCGCGCGGCCTCTTCCTTCGCCACGCCGTAGACGATCAGCGAGGGCTTGCCGACCCGCTCGCCGGTCTGCACGCGCTTGATCAGGTCGTCTTCGACGCATCCGCCGGAGACCGAGCCGACCACCAGGCCGTCGTCGCGCAACGCGAGCAGCGCCCCTGCGGGGCGTGGTGCCGAGCCCCAGGTCTCGACCACGGTGACCAGCCACACACGGCGCCCTTCGGCGAACCAGTCGCGCGCATGCTCGAGCACTTCACGATCGAGACTGTCCATCTGGCCCTCCTCAACGCAAGAGGTAAGAGACGAGCGCGGCCGCAAGCAGCGCGACGACGATCCAGACCAGCCAGCGCCGTCTGCCTGCCGCGAGAGGCGCGCCGGCGGCGCGTTCGGCCGGCAGCCCCTCGGGTGCCGCGGCCGCCGCTTCGCCGACGGCGGGCGCAGGCGCCAGCCGCGCTTCGAACGCGGCGAAGAAATCGTCGGTGATCTTGGCTGCCGCACCCTCGACGAGCCGTGAGCCCACCTGTGCCAGTTTACCGCCGATCTGCGCCTTGGCCGCATAGGTCAGGCGGGTACCAGTGGCTTCCGGAGCGAGCCTGACGTCGGCCGAGCCCTTGCCGAAGCCGGCGACGCCCCCCTGGCCGTCGAAGGCGATCGTGTACGAGACCGGCGGCACGACGTTCTCGAGTTTCAGCCGCCCCTTGAAACGCGCATTGACCGGGCCGATCCGCATCGCCATCGTCGCGAGGAACTCGTCGTCGGAGACGCGCTCGAGCGTCTCGCAGCCGGCGATACAGGCCTTCAGCGTCTCGGGGTCGTTCAGCGCCGCCCAGGTGGCATCGGGGGTCGCGGCAATCAGGCGTTCGCCCTGCAGGTTCATCGCGGGTGCTCCATCGGTTGGGGGCGCCGGTCGGGGCGTTGCGCCGGCTTGCGCAACTCGTGCGCAAGATCGGCGAGGCTGGCGAGGTTGTGCATCGGCAGCATCCGGTCGACATGCGGCAGCAGCGCGCGCACGCCGGCCGCGCGCGGAGCGAAGCCCTCGTAGCGCAGCAGCGGATTGAGCCAGACGAGTTCGTGCGAGAAGCGCGCCAGGCGCGCAGCCTCGGCCGACAGCGAACCGTGCTCGTCGCGGTCGAGCCCGTCGGTGACGAGCAGCAGCGCGGCGTTGCCGGTGAGCATGCGCCGTGCCCAACGCCGGTTGAACTCCGCGAGGTTCGAGGCGATGCGCGTTCCGCCGCGCCAGTCCTGCACCAGCGCGTCGGCGCGCTCGATCGCCACGTCGGGGTCGCGATGGCGCAGGCAGCGGGTGATGTCGGTCAGGCGCGTGCCGAACACCAGCGTGTGCACGCGATGATGGTGCTGCGTGAGTCCGTACGCGTAGTGCAGGAACGCGCGCGCATAGCGATCCATCGAGCCCGAGATGTCGATCATGATCACCAGCGGCGGCGCCTGCAGCCGCGGCGCCGAGCGCGGCAGGTCGATCGTGTCGGGCGAACGGGCGAGACGGCGCAGTGCGCGGCGCACGTCGATGCGCCCGCGCGGCGAGGCCGTGCGCCGGCGCGTGCGCAGCGGGCGCACCGGCAGCGGCACCGTCTCGGCCAGGCGGCGCGCAATCGCGAACTCGCGCGTCGACATGCTCTCGAAGTCGGCGCGCTGCAGTCGCTCGCGCTCGGAAAAGCTCATCACCGCGTCGATCGTGCGCTTGTCCTCCTCGTGCGCCGGCGCCTGCGGCGGCGGCGTGGTGGCGGGCGGCGACAGCGCCTCCTCGACGCGGCGCGGACGCTGCGGCGGCTTGACCGCGCCCGGCCGTCCGGCCACCTTCGGAAGCAGCAGGTACATCAGCCGCTCGAGCAGCTTCGGGTCGCGCCAGAAAGCGGCGAACGCGGCGTCGAACACCGGCTGCTCCTCGTGCCGGCTCAGCATGACCGCGGCCAGTGCCGCGTGCACGTCTTCGCGACGGTCGAGGCCCACCAGCTCCGCCGCGTTGATCGCAGCGAGGATGCGGTCGGAGCCGATCGGCAGGCCGGCAGCGCGCAGCACCCGCGCGAAATGCACGATGTTGTCGGCGACGCGTCCGCTCACGAATGCGGTTCCAGGATTCCTTCGGCGTGCAGCTCGTCGAGGATCGACTTCGCGGCGCCGCCCTCCATCTGCGCGATGTCGTCCTGGTACTTGAGCAGCACGCCGAGCGTGTCGGAGACCGACTGCGGGTCGAGCGACATGGCGTCGAGCGCCAGCAGCGCGTTGGCCCAGTCGATGGTTTCGGCCACGCCGGGCGCCTTGAACAGGTCGAGCCGGCGCGCCCGCTGCACGAATCCGACCACCTGCGTGGCCAGCCGCTCGCCGGCGCCGGGCGCCTTGCGCCGGATGATGTCGAGTTCGCGTGCCGCGTCCGGGTAGTCGACCCACGCGTACAGGCAACGGCGCTTGAGCGCGTCGTGGATCTCGCGCGTGCGGTTCGACGTGAGGATCACGATCGGCGGATGTTCGGCGCGGATCGTGCCCAGTTCGGGCACCGACAGCTGCGACTCGGCCAGCACTTCGAGCAGGAAGGCCTCGAACGGCTCGTCGGCGCGATCGAGCTCGTCGATCAGCAGCACCGGCGACTTCGGCTGCGTGAGCGCCTGCAGCAGCGGCCGCTCGATCAGCATTTCGCGCGAATACAGGCCCGCGAGCAGCTTCTCGCGGCTGGCGTCGTGCCCGGCCTCGGCGATGCGGATCTCGAGCATCTGTCGCGCGACGTTCCACTCGTAGGCTGCCGACGCGATGTCGAGCCCCTCGTAGCACTGCAGGCGGATCAGCGGCACGTCGAGGGCGCGCGCGAGCACCTTCGCCAGTTCGGTCTTGCCCACGCCGGCCTCGCCTTCGAGCAGCAGCGGCCGCCCGAGGTTCAGCGCGAGGAACACTGCGGTCGCCAGCGAGCGGCTCGCCAGGTAGTTCTCGCGCGCGAGGATTTCGAGGGTCTCGTCGACGTTGGCTGGGCGGGGCATGAAGGGAACTCGGTGGGCGCGCGGAACGACCGCGGGAGGGTGCGGGGGCCGCGCGCCGGATTGCACGCGGCCCCCGAGGGCCGACGTCTCGATCAGCCGGCGAGCGCCTTCTCGACGGCGCGCCGCGCCATCACCGTGACCATCGCGGCACGGTATTCGGCCGATCCGTGCAGGTCGCTGTTGCAGCCGGCCGCATCGATGCGGATGCCGTCGAGCGCCTGGGGCCGGAAGTCGCGGGCGAGCGCCTGCTCCATCTGCGGCACCCGGAACACGTGCGAGCGCGCGCCCGTGACTGCGACGCGCACGCCGGAGGCGCCCTGGCTCACGAAGACGCCCACGAGCGCGAACCGCGACGCGGGCTGCTTGAACTTCACGTAGGCCGCCCGCTGCGGCACCGGGAAGGCGACCGACACGATCAGTTCGCCCGGCTCCAGCGCAGTGGTGAACAGGTCCTTGAAGAAGTCGTCGGCAGCGATCGATCGGCGATCGGTCTTGATGGTCGCGCCCAGCCCGAGCACGCCGGCCGGATAGTCGGCGGCCGGATCGGAGTTGGCGATCGAGCCGCCGATCGTGCCCATGTTGCGCACCATCTGGTCGCCGATGCCGCCTGCGAGGTCGGCAAGCGCCGGGATCGCGGCGCGCACGTCGGCCGAGCGCGCGACTTCCGAGTGCCGCGTCATCGCGCCGATTCTCACCGATGCGCCGTCGCGGCTGATGCCGCGCAGCCCGTCGATACCGGCAAGGTCGACGAGCGTACTCGCCGACGACAGCCGCAGCTTCATCGACTGCACGAGGCTCTGCCCGCCGGCGAGGTAGCGCGCCTCGCCGCCGGCCGCGCCGACCGCCTTCGCGACGCTGTCGGGACGCTGGTATTCGAATGCGTACATGTTGTGGTCTCCTCGATCAGGCGATCTTGTTGGCGATGCGCCAGACGCGTTCCGGCGTGGCAGGCATCGGCACGTCGCGCACCCCGAGCGCATCGGTGAGCGCGTTGATGAAGGCGGCCGGAGATCCGATGGCGCCGGCCTCGCCGCAGCCCTTCACCCCGAGCGGGTTGTGCGTGCATGGCGTGACGTTGGTGCCGATGGTGAACTTCGGAAGGTCGTCGGCCCTGGGCATCGTGTAGTCCATGTACGAGCCGGTGAGCAGCTGCCCCGATTCGCGGTCATAGGCGCAGCCTTCGAGCATCGCCTGGCCGAGGCCCTGCGCCAGCCCACCGTGCACCTGGCCCTCGACGATCATCGGGTTGACCACGTTGCCGAAGTCGTCGACGGCGACGAACTGGACGACTTTCGTCTTGCCGGTGTCGGGATCGACCTCGACCTCGCAGACGTAGGAGCCGGCTGGATAGGTGAAGTTGGTCGGGTCGTAGAACGCGTTCTCGTTCAGGCCCGGTTCGAGCTTGTCGAGCGGGTAGTTGTGGGGCACGTAGGCCGACAGCGCGATCTGCGCGAACGGCACCTTCTTGTCGGTGCCCGCCACCTTGAACTCGCCGTTCTCGAACTCGATGTCGGTGTCGGCCGCCTCGAGCAGGTGCGCGGCGATCTTCTTGCCCTTGGCGATCACCTTGTCGACGGCCTTCACGATCGCGCTGCCGCCCACCGCGAGCGAGCGGCTGCCGTAGGTGCCCATGCCGAACGGGATGCGTCCGGTGTCGCCGTGCACGATCTCGACGCTCTCGACCGGGATGCCGAGCTTGCCGGCAACCACCTGGGCGAACGTGGTCTCGTGGCCCTGTCCGTGGCTGTGCGAGCCGGTGAACACGGTCACCGAGCCGGTCGGGTGCACGCGCACTTCGCCTGCCTCGAACAGGCCCGCGCGCGCGCCCAGTGCGCCGGCGATGTTCGACGGTGCCAGCCCGCAGGCCTCGATGTAGCAGGAGTAGCCCAGGCCACGCAGCTTGCCGCGCTTGGCCGCTTCGGCCTTGCGCGCCGGGTAGCCGGCCACGTCGGCCATCTTCAGCGCCTTGTCGAGCGTCGCGGCGTAATCGCCGGTGTCGTAGGTGAGGCCCACCGGCGTCGCGTGCGGGAACTGCGTGACGAAGTTGCGCCGGCGGATCTCCGTCGGTTCGATCTTCATGTCGCGCGCGCACTGCTCGACCAGCCGCTCGACCACGTAGGTGGCCTCCGGGCGGCCCGCGCCGCGATACGCATCGACCGGCGCGGTGTTGGTGAACACCGACTTGACCTCGCAGTAGATCGCCGGCGTGCGGTACTGCCCGGCCAGCAGCGTCCCGTAGAGGATCGTCGGCACCGAAGACGCGAAGGTCGACAGGTAGGCGCCGAGGTTGGCGGTGGTCTTCACGCGCATCGCCAGGAAGCCGCCCTGCGCGTCCATCGCCATCTCGGCGGTGGTCACGTGGTCGCGCCCGTGCGCGTCGGTGAGAAACGATTCGCTGCGCTCGGCGGTCCACTTGATCGGCCGGCCGACCCGCTTCGAGGCCCACACCAGCGCGGTCTCCTCGGCGTACAGGAAGATCTTCGAGCCGAAGCCGCCGCCGACGTCGGGGGCGATCACGCGGACCTTCGACTCGGGCAGCCCCAGCACGAACGCGCTCATCAGCAGCCGCTCGACGTGCGGGTTCTGGTTGGCGACGTACAGCGTGTAGCTGTCGTCATGCCGCGAGTACACCGCGTTGGCCGCTCGCGGCTCCATCGCGTTGGGGATCAGCCGGTTGTTGACCAGGTCGAGCCGCGAGACGTGCGCCGCCTTCGCGAAGGCCGCGTCCACCGCCGCCTTGTCGCCGTGGCCCCAGTCGTAGCAGACGTTGTCGGGCGCCTCGTCGTGCACCGCCGCCGGCGCCTTGTCGGCGGTGGCCGGGTCGATCACCGCCGGCAGCGGCTCGTAGTCGACGTCGACCAGTTCGGCGGCGTCCTTAGCCTGGGTCAGGCTCTCGGCGACGATCAGCGCGACCTGGTCGCCGACGTGGCGCACCTTGCCCTGCGCCAGCACCGGGTGCGGCGGCTCCTTCATCGGGCTGCCGTCCTTGCTGTGGATCAGCCAGCCGCAGGGCAGGCCGCCCACCTTGGCCTCGGCCAGGTCGGCACCGGTGAAGATCGCGACCACGCCGGGCGCCTTCAGCGCCTGCGACGCATCGATCTTGCGAATCCGCGCATGCGCATGCGGCGAACGCAGGAACACCCCGTAGGTCTGGCCGGGCATCACCACGTCGTCGGTGTACTGCCCGGCGCCGGTGAGGAAGCGGTGGTCTTCGCGCCGCGGCAAGGACTTGCCGATCGGCGTATTCGACATGTCGGTCATGGCTCGTGTCTCCCCGGTGTCAGCCCTGCGCCGCGACCTGCTCGATCGCGCGCACGATGTTGTGGTAGCCGGTGCAGCGGCAGATGTTGCCGTCGAGCCCCTCGCGGATCTGCGCCTCGGTGGGCCTGGGGTTGTCCTGCAGCAGCTGGATGGCCGACATCACCATGCCGGGCGTGCAGAAGCCGCACTGCAGCGCGTGGCACTCGTTGAAGGCCTTCTGCATCGGGTGCAACTCGCCGTTCGCCGACAGGCCCTCGATCGTGGCGATCGTGGCGCCGTCGGCCTGCACTGCCAGCATCGAACACGCCTTGACCGCGCGCCCGTTCATGTGGATCGTGCAGGCCCCGCATTGCGCGGTGTCGCAGCCCACGTGGGTGCCAGTGAGTTGCAGGTTCTCGCGAATGAACTGCACCAGCAGGGTTCGGGCGTCGATCGTCGCCGTCACCTGCTTGCCGTTCACCGTCATCGTCACGGTCCGGTCCATGAATCGCCTCCTGGTTCGACGTTCTTGTTGCCGCCTGCGGCGGCGCGATGCTTCCGCCCGTGATGATGCCACCTTCCGGGCGGCGCCGACGGCTTGCATGCGTCGCCCGAAGGGCTGCGCCAACGCCTGCGGCACGGCAGCGGGTGCCCAGGCCTGGTTGTTGCGTCGCAGCAGAACCGGCGGCCGCTTGGCTCGGGCTAGAATGCCGCGTTTCACGGCGCGGGATGCGCCGCTTCCGGGTACACGATGAGCATCAAATCCGACCGCTGGATCCGCCGCATGGCGGCGCAAGGCATGATCGAGCCCTTCGAGGCGGGCCAGGTGCGCGAGATCGACGGCAAGCGCATCGTCTCGTACGGCACCTCGAGCTACGGCTACGACCTGCGCTGCGCCGACGAGTTCAAGATCTTCACCAACATCAACTCGACGATCGTCGACCCCAAGAATTTCGACGAGAAGTCGTTCGTCGACTTCAAGGGGCCGGTCTGCATCATCCCGCCGAATTCGTTCGCGCTGGCCCGCACGGTCGAGTATTTCCGCATTCCCCGCAGCGTGCTCACCGTCTGCCTGGGCAAGTCGACCTACGCGCGCTGCGGCATCATCGTCAACGTGACGCCGCTCGAGCCCGAGTGGGAAGGGCACGTCACGCTCGAGTTCTCCAACACCACGCCGCTGCCGGCGAAGATCTACGCCGGCGAGGGCTGTGCCCAGGTGATCTTCCTCGAGTCCGACGAGGTCTGCGAAACCTCGTACCGCGATCGCGGCGGCAAGTACCAGGGGCAGACCGGAGTCACGCTGCCGCGCACCTGAGCCGGGCCGCGGTTGCGTGCGCTGCACAAAGCCGCTATATTTTTCCGATGGCATTGCGCTTCGGTCCTCGATTCACGCCTCTTGCCGCGACCCTCTCCCGGTCGCGCGGCGGCCTGCACCTGCTCGCGGTGCTCGGTCCGCTACTGCGCCCCGCGCGCTGACACCCCCTACCCCCCACTACCGTCGCAGTCCTTCTTGCCTCCCGCCACGAGCGGGACCGGCACCACCGGAGTATTCACATGGCCGACAAGCTGATCATCTTCGACACCACCTTGCGTGACGGCGAGCAGAGCCCGGGTGCCTCGATGACCCGCGAGGAGAAACTGCGCATCGCCAAGCAGCTCGAGAAGCTGCGGGTCGACGTGATCGAGGCTGGTTTCGCGGCGTCCTCCAATGGCGACTTCGAGGCGGTGCGCGCCATCGCCGACGCGATCAAGGACTCCACCGTCTGTTCGCTCGCCCGCGCCAACGACCGCGACATCTCCCGGGCCGCCGAAGCCCTGAAGGGCGCGAAGTCGATGCGCATCCACACCTTCATGGCGACTTCGGCGCTGCACATGGAAAAGAAGCTGCGCATGACGCCCGAGCAGGTGTACGAGCAGGTGCGCCTGGCCGTACGCTTCGCGCGCAAGTTCACCGACAACGTCGAGTTCTCGCCCGAGGACGCCAGCCGCTCCGACGCCGACTTCCTGTGCCGCGTGCTCGAAGCCGCGATCGCCGAAGGCGCCACCACGATCAACATCCCCGACACGGTCGGTTACGCGGTGCCCGAGATGTTCGGCAACCAGATCCGCAGGCTTCGTGAGCGGATCCCGAACTCGGGCAAGGCAATCTGGTCGGTGCACTGCCACAACGACCTGGGCATGGCGGTGGCCAATTCGCTGGCCGCGGTGAAGATCGGCGGGGCGCGGCAGGTCGAGTGCACGGTCAACGGCCTGGGCGAGCGCGCGGGCAACACTTCGCTCGAGGAGATCGTGATGGCGGTGAAGACCCGCCGCGACTACTTCGACCTCGAGGTGGGCGTCGATACCACGCAGATCGTGCCGGCCTCCAAGCTCGTCTCCAGCATCACCGGCTTCCCGGTGCAGCCGAACAAGGCGGTGGTGGGCGCCAACGCGTTCGCCCATGCGTCGGGCATCCACCAGGACGGCGTGCTCAAGCAGCGTGACACCTACGAGATCATGCGCGCCGAAGACGTGGGCTGGACCGCCAACAAGATCGTCCTGGGCAAGCTCTCGGGCCGCAACGCGTTCAAGCAGCGTCTGCAGGAACTGGGCATCGAGCTCGATTCCGAACAGGAGGTCAACGCGGCGTTCCAGCGCTTCAAGGATCTTGCCGACCGCAAGGCGGAGATCTTCGACGAGGACATCCACGCGCTGGTATCCGACCAGGCGGTGCACCACGAGGCCGACGAGCACTACCAGCTCGTGTCGATGGCGCAGGCTTCCGAAACCGGCGAACGTCCGCATTCGCGGGTGACGATCACCGTCGACGGCAGCGAGCAGACCAGCGAGAGCGAAGGCAACGGGCCGGTCGACGCCACCTTCAAGGCAATCGAGGCGAAGGTCGGCAGCGGCGCCGAGCTGATGCTGTACTCGGTGAACGCGATCACCACCGGCACCGAGTCGCAGGGCGAGGTCACGGTGCGGCTGGCGAAATCCGGCCGGGTCGTCAACGGCGTGGGCGCAGATCCGGACATCGTGGTTGCATCGGCCAAGGCTTACCTGAACGCGCTGAACAAGCTGCATTCGAGGGCCGATCGGCTCAACCCGCAGGCAGGCGTCTGATGCGGCGCGCGTTGCGCCGCCGCCTGTCCGCCGCGATGGGCGCTTCGGCCCTGCTGGCGGCCGTGCCCGCCGGGGCGGCCGCTGCGCAGACCAGGGCGCCGGGTGCGCAGGCCGGGGCGGCAGGCGCACAGGCTTCGGGCGAGCCGATCCGGCTGGCGGTCATCGAGGGTTTCTCCGGCGCCTTCGCGAACGCCGGCGACTCGGTCTGGCGCAATCTCGCGTTCGCAGTCGACCGGGTGAACGCGCGCGGCGGCGTGCGCGTCGGCGGCCAGCCGCGCCCGCTGCAGCTGGTGCGGCTCGACAGCCTGGGCCAGGTCGAAGAGGCGATCGCGATGCTGCGCAAGGCCACCGACCAGCACATTCCGTTCGTCCTGCAGGGCAACAGCTCGGCGGTCGCGGCGGCGCTGATCGACGCCGTGTCGGCGCACAACGAGCGCGAGCCGGCCAAGCGGCTGCTGTTCCTGAACTATTCGGCGGTCGATCCGTCGCTCACCGACGAGCGTTGCAGCTTCTGGCACTTCCGCTTCGACGCCCATGCGGGAATGCGCATGAGCGCCCTGGCCGACGCGCTGGCGCAGAACCGGCGCGTGCGCCGCGTCTACCTGCTGAACCAGGACTACAGCTTCGGCAAGCAGGTGGCGACGCTGGCGCGGCAGATGATCGCCGCCAGGCGCCCCGACATCGAGATCGTGGGCGACGAGCTGCATCCGCTCGGCCGGATCAAGGACTTCGTGCCCTATGCCGCCAAGATCAAGGCGGCCGGCGCCGACACGGTGGTCACCGGCAACTGGGGCAACGACCTCACTTTCCTGGTGCGCGCGGCGCGCGAGGTAGGGCTGGCGGCCGATTTCTATACCTTCTACGGCAACGGACTGGGCGCCCCGGCGGCGATCGGCGAGGCGGGCGTGGGCCGCGTGCGCGCGGTCGCGGAGTGGCACCCGAACGCCGGCGTTCCCGCCGCCGAGCGGATCTATCTCGAGTTTCGCCAGCGGCTGCGCGATCCGCGCGACGACTACTTCAACATGCGCCACGTGGTGATGATCGACATGCTGGCGGCGGCGATCGAGGCGGCCGGCAGCACCGAGGCCGCGCTCGTGGCGCGCCAGCTCGAGGGACGGACCCACCGCGGGCCGCCGTACGCGGCGACGATGCGGGCCGCAGATCACCAGTTGCTGACGCCGCTGTACGTGTCTGTGATGGAGCGGGCCGGGCCGCAGGCCGGCGAAGGCGCGCCGAAGTACGATCTCGAAGGCAGCGGCTTCGGTTTTCGCACCGAGCGCTTCGTCGACCTGCAGTCCTCGGCCCGGCCGCATTCCTGCACGATGCGGCGTCCGGCTGGCTGATCCCGATTCGGGCTATAATTCCGCGTTTCCGCCTCCAGGTGCTTCTTCTGGAGCTGGCAGGCGGACAGGCACGGCATCGCAACCCGGCGATGCCGCAAGTGGAAGTCTCTTCACAGGGGAAACTCATGGCTGTCGCCAACATCGACAAGGCGAAGATCGTCGCCGACTACCAGCGTGGCACGAAGGACACCGGCTCGCCCGAGGTCCAGGTTGCGCTGCTTACCGCTCGCATCGTCGAGCTGACCGAGCACTTCAAGGTCCACGCGAAAGACCACCATTCGCGCCGCGGCCTGCTGAAGATGGTCAGCCGCCGGCGCAAGCTGCTCGACTACCTGAAGGGCACGAACCCTTCGAGTTACAAGGCGCTGATCGAGCGACTCGGTCTGCGCGGCTGACAGAACAGAACCGAAACCCGCAAGCGAACCTTGCGGGTTTCTTGTTTTGGATTGTCGACAGGCGAACCGCGCCGCCGGAGTGATCGCGCGGGCAATGTTGAAAGGAATCGAAGTGTTCGAAATCGCAAAGAAAACCTTCCAATGGGGGGGCAACACCGTCACCATCGAAACCGGCGAGATCGCCCGCCAGGCGTCGGGCTCGGTCGTGGTGAACATGGATGACACGGTGGTGCTGGCCAGCGTCGTGGCGGCGCGCAGCGCCAAGCCCGGCCAGGACTTCTTCCCGCTCACCGTCGACTACGTCGAGAAGTTCTACGCCGCCGGGCGCATTCCCGGGGGCTTTTTCAAGCGTGAAGGCCGTCCCACCGAGCGCGAGATCCTGATCTGCCGGCTGATCGACCGGCCGATCCGTCCGCTGTTCCCCGAGGGCTTCTACAACGAGGTCCAGGTCATCGTCCAGGTGATGTCGAGCAACCCGGAAGTCGACAGCGACATCCCGGCCATGATCGGCGCCTCGGCGGCGCTCGCGCTGTCGGGCATCCCGTTCGACGGCCCGATCGGGGCTGCGCGCGTCGGCTACATCGACGGCCAGTACGTGCTGAACCCGAGTGCCACGCAGATGGAGGATTCCAGGCTCGACCTCGTCGTGGCCGGCACCGACGCGGCCGTGCTGATGGTCGAGTCCGAGGCCCACGAACTGCCCGAAGACGTGATGCTCGGCGCGGTGGTCTACGGCCACGAGCAGATGCAGGTCGCGATCAAGGCGATCGACGAGCTGGTCGAGATGGCCGGCAAGCCCGCCTGGGACTGGACCCCGACGCCGAAGAACGAGGGCCTGATCGCCCGCGTGAACGAACTGGCCGAGTCCGACATGCGTGCCGCCTACGCGCTGCGCAACAAGCAGCAGCGCATGGGCCGCATCGCGGAGATCGAGCGCGCGACGGTCGCCAGGATCGTCGAGGATGCGGCCACGCACGGCCACCCGGCGCCCGACGCCAACGAGCTCGGCAACATGCTGTTCGACCTGCAGTACCGCATCGTGCGCAGCCAGATCCTGGCCGGCGAGCCGCGGATCGACGGGCGCGACACGCGCACCGTGCGCCCGATCGCCATCCGCACCAGCGTGATGCCGCGCGCGCACGGGTCGGCGCTGTTCACGCGCGGCGAGACGCAGGCGATCGTGGTCGCCACGCTGGGCACCTCGCGCGACGAGCAGATCATCGACGCGATCACCGGCGAGTACCGCGAGCGCTTCATGTTCAACTACAACATGCCGCCGTTCGCCACCGGCGAGACCGGTCGCTTCGGTTCGCCGAAGCGCCGCGAGATCGGCCACGGCAACCTCGCCAAGCGCGCAATCCGGCCGCTTCTGCCGCCCGCCGAGGAATTCGCCTATTCGCTGCGTGTCGTCTCCGAGATCACCGAGTCCAACGGCTCGTCGTCGATGGCTTCGGTGTGCGGCGGCTGCCTGGCGCTGATGGACGCCGGCGTGCCGGTGAAGGCGCACGTCGCCGGCGTGGCGATGGGCCTGATCAAGGAAGGCGGCCGCTTCGCGGTTCTCACCGACATCCTGGGCGACGAGGACCACCTCGGCGACATGGACTTCAAGGTGGCCGGCACCACTTCGGGCATCACCGCGCTGCAGATGGACATCAAGATCCAGGGGATCACCAAGGAGATCATGCAGGTGGCGCTCGCGCAGGCGCGTGAAGGCCGCATGCACATCCTGGGGCTGATGCAAGAGGCGATGGGCGGCGCGCGTGCCGAACTGTCCGACTACGCCCCGCGCATGTACACGATGAAGATCAACCCCGAGCGGATCCGCGACGTGATCGGCAAGGGCGGCGCGACGATCCGCCAGATCACCGAGACCACCGGCACGCAGATCGACATCCAGGACGACGGCACGATCACGATCGCCGCGGTCGACAGCACCGCGGCCAAGCGTGCGCAGAAGATCATCGAAGATCTCACCGCCGAGGTCGAGATCGGGCGCATCTACGAGGGCACGGTCCTGAAGATCCTCGACTTCGGTGCGATCGTCCAGGTGATGCCGGGCCGCGACGGGCTGCTGCACGTCTCGCAGATCGCCAACGAGCGGGTCAACCAGGTTTCCGACTACGTGAAGGAAGGCCAGGTCGTGCGCGTGAAGGTGATCGAGGCCGACGACAAGGGCCGCCTGCGTCTGTCGATGAAGGCGGTCACCGCCGAGGAAGCCGCCGCGCAGTCGGCGAGCTGATCGCACATCGTGGTCGCCCGCCGGAGGGCGGGTGGCCACGGGCTCTCTACGCCGGCGCCCAGCGCGACGATCGCTCGTCCAGCGTCGCGCGCTTCTCGTCGCGCAGCTTGAGCAGGTGCGCGGTGAGCGAGCGCGTCGCCACCGGGTGCAGGATCGGGTCCACGTCGTCGTAGGCGAGCTTCACCAGCTCGGCGAGCGTGCCCCCGCCGAGCCGATCGAGCGCCTCGACGACCTTGGCTTCGCGCGCCATGCGGTGCGCGATCAGCCGCGCGATCTCGGTCTTCGCGCGCGCGATCACGTGGCCGTGCGCCGGCAGGATGTACTCGAACGGCTCGGCGGCCAGCCGCTCCAGAGAAGCCACGTACGCGCGCATGTCGCCGTCGGGCGGATCGACCACGGTCGTCGACCCGTTCAGGATGTGGTCGCCGGAGAACAGCAGGCCGTCCTCCTCGAGCAGCAGGCACACGTGATGCTCGGCGTGCCCTGGCGTGTGCAGCACGCGCAGCGTGGAGTCGCCCACGCGCAGGCGCGCGCCGTCTTCGAGTGTCTCGTCGGGCCTGAAGGCCCAGGCGGGATTGAAATGCGGCCCGCTCGGGCGGCCCACGATCCGTGCGCCCGTGCGTTGCTGCAGCGGCGCGGCGCCGGGCGCGTGATCGGGGTGCGCATGCGTGCAGACGATCGTCTTCAGTCCGTCGCCGACGAAGGCAGCGATGCGATCGATGTGCGCTGCGTCGTCGGGCCCGGGGTCGATCACCAGCCAGTCTCCGGGGCGCCCGACGAGGTAGGTATTGGTGCCCGGCCCGGTCATCCGTCCCGGATTCGGCGCGGTGAGCCGATGCACGTGCCGCAGCAGCGGCACCACGTGCTCGGACTGCCAGTCGAGCGAGTGCCGGATGCTGCCGTCGGGGCTGACGAGTTCCAGTTCGCCGAACGGCAGTTCCTCCTCGCCGAAGCGCTCGATGCGGCCGCGCAGCCAGCCGCCGCGCGGGCACGAGATGCTGATCCGTTCCTGGCCGCGGGCATGCTCGATCACCTCGTCGACGCTGCCGAAGCGGGTGAGCCGCCGAAGCGTGCGGATCGTCGGGAAGATGATGTTGAACCTGCCTTCCTCGTGGCGTGCGAGGCCCTCGGCCGGCGTCACCCAGGTCGGCTCGAACTGCTCGCCCTCGTCGGCGACGGGCCGCTGGTGTTCGGGCATGCGCGCGACGAAGAAGCGCGCGTCGAATCGCTTCGGCAGGTCGCGGTCGGTGACCCAGTGGCTGAGCCAGTGCACCTCGTCGAGTGCCAGGCGCAGCCCGTGCTGCGCGATCTGCGCGAACAGGTCGGCGTCGTGGCTGCGGTTCAGCCGCTGCGCGAGCGCGGCCACCGCGACCGCGTCGGCGTCGCCGCGCGCCAGCAGGATGCCGAGTTCCTCGAAGGCCTCGCGCACCGCGGCCGTAGCGTAAGACAGAATCGTCTCGTCCTGGTCGGCGCGGCGGGCGGCGCGCTCTCGGGCCTGTGGCGACGCGTCGCACGCATCCACCGTGCCGCCCGGAAACACGTAGGCGCCGGGCGCGAAGCTGGCCTTGGCCGAGCGCCGCGTCATCAGCACCTGCGGGCCCTCGGTGGTGTCGCGCAACAGCAGAATCGTCGCAGCGGGGCGCGGGGCGACCGGCTCGCGCCAGGCGTGCAGCCGCTTCTCGGGGCGAACGGGCGTGGTCACGTTCGAAGCCTTCCGCGGCGTTCAGCTCGATGCGCCATGGCGGCCGGCTCCCGCGGCAAAGCGTGCTGCACCGGCCAGCGCCTCGCCGCCGGTCAGCGTGCGCATGCCGAGCGCGAATTCATTGGCGAGCGCCTCGTCGATCGTCAACCCGGACTGTTCGTAGGCCGAACGCCGGTCGCTGCGCAGGCAGGTCTGGGGGAGCGCCGCGAGTTCGTGCGCCAGCGCAACCGCAGCGGCGCGCGAGGCGCCGTGCGGCACGACGCGATTGGCCAGGCCCATCCGCAGCGCCTCTTCGGCAGCTACCGGCCGACCGGTGAGGATCAGGTCGAGCGCGCGCGACAGCCCGATCAGCCGCGGCAGGCGTACCGTTCCGCCATCGATCAGCGGCACGCCGAAGCGACGGCAGAACACCCCGAGCGTGGCCGACTCTTCGACCACCCTCAGGTCGCACCACAGTGCCAGCTCCAGGCCGCCGGCCACCGCGAAGCCCGAGATCGCCGCGATGACCGGTTTCGACAGCAGCATCCGGCTCGGCCCCATCGGTCCGTCGCCGTCGGCCTCGAGCCGGTTGCGGCGCGCGCCGTCGGCCAGCGCCTTCAGGTCGGCGCCGGCGCAGAAGTGACCATGCGCACCATGAAAGACCGCGACGCTGCTCATCGGGTCGGCATCGAATTGCGAGAACGCCGACGCGAGGGCCTCGGCGGTGGGGCGGTCGACCGCGTTGCGTGCTTGCGGGCGCGACAGTGTGACGATCGTGACCGGCCCGTCGTGCTCGACCGTGACCGCGTCGTGCCGTTGCCCCGCGGCGACGGGTGGCGTGTCAGGCATTGCGGATCTGTCTCCTACAGCGGCGTGTCCTGCTCGGCGTGCTTCGACAGCAGCTCCGGAGGTGCGAAGCGCTCGCCGTAGCGCTGTGCAAGCTCCTGCGCGCGCGCGGCGAAAGCCCGTGTGCCGACGTGATTGACGAACTGGATCGTACCGCCGGTCCAGGCAGGGAAGCCCCAGCCGAAGATCGAGCCGATGTTGGCGTCGCGCGTGGATTCGAGCACACCCTCCTGCAGGCAACGGATCGTCTCGATCGCCTGCACGTAGAGCATGCGTTCCTTGATGTCCTCGAAGGGGATCGACCGGCCGCCGCGCTCGAAGACCTTCAGGCCCGGCCACAGCGTCTTCTCGCCGTGCTCCGGATAGTCGTAGAAGCCGCCACCGTGCGCGCGGCCCATCCGCTTGAAGCCATGCGCCATCTTCTCGAGCACGTAGACGGCGGACTCGGGAACGCGACGGCTTCTCACCTTGTGAGCGTGCCGATGGCCGGCGGACGCCCCGGCCGCCTTCGCGTGGCCGCCGGCGTGGTCGTGGCCATGTTCGTGGCCATGTTCGTGACCGTGACCGTGACCGTGCCCATGTCCATGTTCGTGGTCGTGGTCGTGGTCGTGGTCGTGGTCGTGCGTGTGGTGCTCGTGCGCATGGCCATGCCCGTGCTCGTGCGCATGCTCGTGCCGCTCGCGCTCCAGGTCGGCGAGTTCCTGGTGAAGCACGTCGTCGGCCAGCTTCAGCGACACCTCGTCGAGCACCGCCAGCGGCCCGACCGGCATCCCGATCTGCCATCCGGCATTTTCCACCACCGCGGCAGGCACGCCTTCGCCGAGCAGCGCCATGCCTTCGTTGACGAAAGTGCCGAACACCCGGCTGGTGTAGAAGCCGCGTGCGTCGTTGACGACGATCGGCGTCTTGCCGATCTGCAATACGAAATCGAACGCCTTCGCCAGAGTCTCGGCCGACGTGCGCCTGCCCTTGATGATCTCCACCAGCTGCATGCGGTCGACCGGCGAGAAGAAGTGCAGGCCGATGAACTGCTCGGGCCGTTTCGACGCCTCGGCCAGCCCGGTGATCGGCAGGGTAGAGGTGTTCGATGCGACCACCGCGCCGGGATCGAGCACCGCCTCGGCCTCGCGCGTCACCTGCGCCTTCAACTCGCGGTTCTCGAACACCGCCTCGATCACCAGGTCGCAGTCCGAAAGATCGGCGACTGCGGCGCTCGGCGTGATCGCCGCGAGCACCTTTTCGGCGTCGGCCGCCGAGCTGCGGCCCTTCTCGACGCGCCTGGCAAGAAGCTGCGCGGAATACGCCTTGCCCTTTTCGGCCTTCGCGAGGTCCACATCCTTCAGCACGCACGGCACGCTTCGGCTGGCGCATGCCCATGCGATGCCTGCGCCCATCATTCCGGCTCCGAGGATGCCGACGCGCCCGGCGCGCCAGCGCGGCGGGCCGGCCGGGCGGCTCTTGCCGGCCTTCACCTCGTTCAGCTGGAAGAACAGCGTTCCGATCATGTTCTTCGCGACCTGGCCGGTGACGAGCCGGGTCATGTAGCGGGATTCGATGCGCATCGCGGTGTCGAAGTCCACCTGTGCGCTCTCGACTGCGGTGGCAAGGATCGCCTCGGGCGCCGGGAAATTGCCGCGCGTCTGCTGGCGGAGGATGGCCGGAGCAATGGGAAGCATGCCTGCGACCGCAGGGCTCGACGGCGTGCCGCCCGGAATCTTGTGCCTGGGATCGTCCCATGGCTGGCGTGCGTCGGGGTGCGCGTCGATCCAGGCGCGCGCACTCGAGAGCAGTTCTTCGCGATCGCGGGCCAGCCCGTCGACGAGACCCATCGAGCGCGCCTTGGCGGGCGCGACACGGCGCCCCTCGCTCAGGAACGGAAGTGCGCCTTGAAGACCGAGCAGGCGCACGGTCTTCACCACGCCGCCGGCTCCCGGCAGCAATCCGAGTGTGACCTCGGGAAAACCGATCTCGATCGAAGGGTCGTCGATGCACAGCCGTGCATGGCACGACAGGGCGATCTCGAGGCCTCCGCCGAGCGCGCTGCCGTTGATCGCGGCGACCACCGGCCGCCCCAGCTTCTCGACGCGGCGCAGGCAGGCCTTCATCGCCTCGAGTTCGTGGAAGAACGCCGCGGCGTCTTCGGCGCGCACCGCCATCAGTGCCTTCAGGTCGCCGCCCGCGAAGAACGTGCGCTTGGCCGATGCGAAGATCACGCCCCGGATCTGCTCACGCTCGGCCTCGAGCCGATCGACGACCTCCCGCAGGTCGGCCTGGAAGGCCGCATTCATCGTGTTGACCGGCTGGTCGGGGGCATCGAGAAGCAGCGTCACGACGCCATGGGCGTCCTTCTCGTAGCGGATGCTGGACATGCGGTCTCCGGGCGGGGCGGGAATGATCGGAAGCGCCCAATCATAAACCGTCGGAGGCGCTCGCCCGTCGGCCGGCCAACGAGGCGGCAAGGCGGCGTGGAGGACGCAGGCGTGGCCGTCGGCGCGCCCGGCCTGCGATCAGATCGGGATCGTGATCCGGCGCGACGCGCTTCGCGGAGCGGCAGCGCTGCCCGTGATGATCTCGGCGGTCTCGCGGTCCTGCACCAGCGTGACCGAGTTGGAGACCGCGAGCAGTCGTTCCTGATCCAGGGGGCGGCAGATGCCGTAACCCTGCGCATAGTCCACCTGCAGGTCGATCAACGACTTGACGATTGCCGCGTTCTCGGCCCATTCGGCCACGCAGCCCATGCCGAGTTCGTGCGCAAGATCGACCACCGCGCGCGTGATCGCGTAGTTTTCGCGGTTCTGGTTCACGTCGCGGATGAAGTTCCCGTCGATCTTCACGAGGTCGCCGGGGAGTTCCTTCAGGTAGCTGAACGAGGTGTAGCCGGCGCCGAAGTCGTCCAGAGCGACCATCGCCCCGAACGACTTGATCCGGTCGACGAAGCGACGCGTGGTCTTCAGGTCGTACAGGGCGACGCTTTCGGTGATCTCGAAGCAGATCTTCCGGGCCGATTCGGGGTGCGCCCGGATCAAGGCAATCGTGTCCTGCAGGAACTTCTCGTCGTTCAACGATGCGCCGCTCAGGTTCAGCGTGCAGAAGTCGACGTTGTCGCGGTGGCCGGGTTGCGAGTCGAACCACTCGAGCGTGCTGCGCAGCACCCAGCGGTCGATCTGGGTCATCAGGCCGTTGCGCTCCGCAGCCGGAATGAAGCGCGCCGGCGGAAGAACCTTGCCGGTGGCGTCGCGCATCCGGATCAAGGTCTCGTAGCAGAGGGTCGACTCCGGATTGCGCAGCGAGACGATCGGCTGCAACTGCATGAAGAAATTCTCGACCGGCAGGCGCTCCTTCATGCCTGCGACGAGCTTGATCTCGTCGAGATAGTCGACCAGCGCGGCGCTGGTTGCGTCGTAAGTGACGACGGTTGCGCCTCCGGATGCCTTCGCCTCCCGGCACGCCCGGTCGCTCGCGGTGAGCGCATCGGCAGGGCGCATGTCGTCGAGGATCCGGATCACGCCGATGCTCGCGGTGACGTTGAAGGCCTTGTCCTGGTACTGGTACGCGCGGTCGCTCAGATCGCTGCGCAGCTTTTCGCACAGGGCGCGGGCGGCCTCGAGCGAAAGCCCGTCGATGATCACCACCAGCTCGTCGCCGCCAACCCGTGCAGCGACGTGCGGCGGCCTGATCACTTCACGTACCCGGGTCGCCATCTGGCGCAGGATCTGGTCGCCGGCAGCGTGTCCGAACAGGTCGTTCACCAGCTTGAAGCGGTCGAGGTCCACGTAGGCCAGGCACACGGGACGGTTTCCTGAGGAGCCGATGGCCTTCAGCAGATGCAGTTCGAAGCCGCGCCGGTTCAGCAGCCCGGTCAACGAATCATGGTCGACCAGGAACTTGAGCCGGCCTTCCGCATCCTTGCGTGCGGTAATGTCCTCGATCCACCCTTCGTACCGGTCGGTCTTGCGCACCGCCCGGACGTGGACCCAGCGCCGCTTGCCGTCGAGCCGCACGATCGCGAGTTCGGTGTCCATCATCCGGTTGCTGGCCGTCAACTCCTCGACCACCTTCAGGGCTTCGGGGTTGGTGAGTTCACCCCAGGCCGCCCCGATCTTCGAATGGTGGCGTCCGCTGTCCTTGAACATCTCCGCGAAGGTCGGGTTGTGCTCGATGATGGTGCCGTCGAGCTTCATCGAAAAGATGCCGACCGGCATCGCGTTGAAGTTCTCGCGGAAACGTTGGAGGGCGGT